>NZ_JAJPWK010000041.1:0-33338 GCF_046549115.1 Streptomyces sp. x-19
CGAAGCCCAGTTCCTGCGGCAGGTACTCCCACTGGATACCCGTGTGCAGCACGAACAAGATCCCGCACAATGCTCGCCGGTCTGGCACCCTCGGCCGTCCCTCAACCAGCTTCGGCCCCGGCCTGGGGAGCAACGGCTCCGCCAACGCCCATAGTTCATCCGACACGATCCACGGCCGCGACTGACGCTTTCCCACGACCAGACCAACGAGCAGATACGCCAACAGTCACATGATCAACCACTTCTGTTAGGACCTCTAAGCGAGCGGGTCGACGATGCCGTGCTCGTCCGGTGATGGCGGGCTCGTGAACGGATCTGCCGTCGCTGTGCCACGTGGCGAAATGCCCGCTGTAATCGCCGCGTCCTGCGTAGTTTGGGAGGGAGTAATGATCAGTCGTGGGAGGGGTGTTCATTCGTGCGATGCGGTTCGATCGGTTCGGCGGTCCGGAGGTTTTGACGGAGGCCGATCTGCCGGACCCAGTGGCGGGGCCGGGCGAGACCCTCGCCGAGGTGGAGGCTGCGGGCGTCAACTTCGGTGACATCAAGCAGATCGCCGGCGAGCAGACCGCCGGCCCGTACGCGTCGAAGGGACGGCCGCCGCGAATCCCCGGGCTGGAGGTCGTCGGTCGGACCACGGGCGGCCAGCGGGTCCTCGGCTATGTTCCACAGGGCGGCTACGCCGCGAAGACGGTCGTCGCCGACCGCGACCTGGTCGCGATACCGGAGCCGGTGAGCGCGGGTGAGGCGTTGGCTCTGCTCATACAGGGGCTCACGGCATGACATCTGCTGCGCTCGGTCGCCCGGATACGGCCTGGCGAGAGCGTGGTCGTCCATGCCGCCGCAGGCGGAACCGGAAGTCTGGCCGTCCAGCTGGCCCGGGAGTTCGGGGCCGGTCGCATCATCGCCACGGCGTCGTCCGACGAGAAGCGTGCCTTTGCCCTCGAACGCGGCGCGGACGCGGCCATCAACGGCGACGCGGAGGGCTACAAGGACCGCGTCCTCGACGCCAATCACGGACGGCCGGTCGACATCATCCTGGACGCCGTCGGGGGATCCGTCCTCGACTCCGCCCTGGACGCACTCGGGTATCTCGGCCGGCTGGTCACCTACGGTGCCTCGTCCCGGCAGGCCGCCAGGGTCATTGCCCCCAGCCGACTCGCGGTGGACACCATCACCGTCGCCGGCTTCTGGCTCATCCCCCTGATCGCCCAGAACGGGGCTGGTGGAGCGGCGCTTGAGGAGTTGCTCGACCTCACCGCGCGGCGACGCCTGAGGCCGCTGGTCGGTACTGAGTACGATCTCGGACGGGCCCGCGACGCACACGAGGACCTGCTCAACCGCCGCACCAGGGGGAAACTCGTCCGCCTCCCATGAGGGCCGCAGAGCAGACGACACTGACGGCAAAGAGTTGTCATCAGTGACGTGGCCGATCGGTCGACGTTGTCACGGCCTGGTGGATCCACTCCAACCGCAGGTGAACGCGTCGGTGACAGACGACGAAGGAACGGATTTCGTAGCGGCGCGGGGTGCCGGCGCTCAGCCAGCGGTCGACGTCGGCCTGCCGGACGTCTGTCAGGGCGAGGCCGCCGTGGTCGAGCCAGTCGAGGAATTCTTGGGCGACGCGGACTTTGCGGCGCAGGTAGCGCCCATTGCGGGCTGAATGGTGTCGGGCTCGGCGGAGCGGGAACCAGTGCAGGTAGAGCCGCAGGAGCCGGGCGTGCTGGGGGTGCTGGGGTGCTCGGCAAGGAGGGCTTCGAGCCAGGGTCGGGGCAGCGGCTGGGGGCTTTATGGTGTGGCACGGTGGTGTCGCTCATGGGCGTTTGGGCCTTCCGGAGGCCGTGGGGTGCTCGTCGTGGTGCCCGGACTGCGGACGGTGCAGTTCCACGAACGGGCGGCCCTCGGCCGTCCACCGGCCAGTCAGGATCCACCCCGCGGCCTCGGCGGCATACAGGAGGGCGGTGGTGCCGAGGCGGGCCCAGGGGAAGGGGCGACCGTGCCGACCCTGGGCATCCTCGACTCGGACGGTGAGGTGCTCGTCCACGTCGTCCGGGGCGGCCTCCGCCAGCAGGCGCCCGCCGGGTGCGACCACGGCGCGGAGGCGGACGAGGAGAGCGACCGGGTCGCCACCGATGCCGACGTTGCCGTCCATCAACAGGGCGGTGCCCCAGTGGCCTTCCCCCGGCAGGCAGTCGAAGACGGACCGGCACACGGCAGCACCCCCGTGCTGTCGGGTCCGGGCCACCGCGGCCGGGCTGACGTCCACGCCGAGTGCCCGCATGCCCCGGGCGGCCAGGCCCGCCACCAGTCGTCCCGGTCCGCAGCCGACGTCGAGAACGGGGCCGGTGCAGCGGTGCAGAACGCCGGTGTCGGCGGCGTCGGGGGCGGCACACCAGCGCTCGACGTCCAGCGGCAGCAGGTCCCCTCCCCCTCCGGCGCCGTCCGGATCGGGCGGTGGTGACAGGCGCCGCAAGAAGAGCGGGCCGCGGCCTGTGCACAGGGCGTCGGCGTAGGGGTCGTCCGTCCACGGCTCGCCTGGATCGGCCGTCGTCCACTCGGCGAGGGCAAGGTCCGTACCGCTTGCCGTGCCGCTCACCGCCCCTCCTCCGCGAGCGAGTTCAGGGTGGCGGCGAAGCGCGAGCCGGGCGGGCAGCAGGCGGCGACCGCGACGGCGTCGGCGGCGGTGTCCACATCACGCAGCACCGGCAGGTCGATTACGCTCAGCCCCGCCTCGACGAGTCGGCGCCGCTGCACCGCCCCGGTGCGTTCGGTAGACATCGGCACGCCCCGTACGAGGGCCGCGGCGCGGGCCGGGTCGGCGAAACCCAGCGCCCAGAATCCGCCGTCCGAGGCGGCCCCGAACCAGGCGTCGGGGCCGTCGCGTCCGACACCCGCGAAGAGTTCCGTGGTCAGTTGGGGGGTGTCCATGCCGACCAGGAGGGCCGGTCCGCGGTCGCAGTGGCCGAAGGCGGCCGCGATCCGCTCGTCTAGGCCGCCGGCGCCCTGGGACACGGTGTCGAAGCCGGGCGGCAGCCAGGGGCCGGGAACACCGTCGAGGACAAGGACGCGGCGCCGGGCTGGGGTCTTCAGCACCGTGTACAGGGTGTCGGTGAGGGCGGCCTCGGCCAGAGTGGCTGCCTCCTGGGGGGAATAGGGCGGGGTGAGCCGTGTCTTGACCCGTCCCGGGACGGGTTCCTTGGCGATGACCAGCAGCGTGGCGGGCCCTGTGGCCGGGTGCCGGGGGCTCATCGTCCGGTTCCCCGGGTGGTCGCCGCGAACACCGGGTCGGCGGCAGGACGCTCGGCGAGGATGGCGCGCATATCCCGTACTGCGGGCCAGGTACCGAGCCAGGTGCCGGTGACTTTCGAGCGGCCCGTGCGCGGACGGTACGGCGCCTCCGTCTCCGCCACTCGCCAACCTGCGTCGGCGGCACGGACCATCTGCCGCGGGTAGTCGGAGCGCCGGCCGGTCAGGTCCACGGCACACAGGGACGCGCGGCGGGCGGCGCGTATCGGGCCAAGGTCGTGCGGCCGTAGTCCGGTGCGCCGGCGGATCAGACGGGCCGGCTCCAGGTTGGTCAGGCGGGCGTGCAGTGGCCAGGCACGGCGCGTGACGGGCCTGCGGTGGCCCACTGCAAGGTCGGCGGAACCGTCGAGGACGGGCCCGGCGACAGCGGGTGAAAGCGCGGGGGCGACGGAGGCGTCGCGGTCGCAGAAGCAGACGAACTCGGCTGTCTCGGCGAGCAGTCCTGTGTGGCAGGCCGCGCCGAAGCCGCGCTGCGGCTCGTGCATCACCATGGCGCCGAGTTCGACGGCGTTCTCGGCCGTACCGTCCGTGGAGCCGTTGTCGACCACGATCGCCCGCCATCCGGCGGGAACCTGGTCGAGTGCCCACGGAAGTGCTGCCGCCTCGTCGAGGCGGGGCGGTACGAGATCGGCGGTGGTGCGGTACAAGGCCGTCACTTCCATCAGGATTCGGGGACTGTGGGATCAGGCGGCGGCAACGGCGCGCTGCGCGGCCCGCGCGAACTCGGCGACACCCGCGCCGAATTCGGCCTCCGGCCGCCAGCCGAGTTCGGTGCGCAGCCGCGCCGAGGACGCGGTGATGTGGCGGACGTCGCCCAGCCGGTACTGGCCGGTGACCACCGGCGCCGGACCGCCGTACGCATCCGCTAGCGCCGCCGCCATCTCGCCGACGGTGTGCGGCGTACCGCTGCCGGTGTTGTACGCGCGGAAGGACCCTGACGCGCGGTCCGACAGCCCGTCCAGGGCGAGTACGGCTGCCGTCGCGACATCCCGTACGTGCACGAAGTCCCGCCGCTGGCCGCCGTCTTCGAAGACCCGCGGCGGCTCGCCGCGGGCCAGCGCGGAGCGGAAGAGCGACGCGACGCCCGCGTACGGGGTGTCGCGCGGCATGCCGGGGCCGTACACGTTGTGGTAACGCAGGGTCACCGCACGGCCGTTGGTCGCGCGGGCCCAGGCGGCCGCCAGGTGCTCCTGGGCGAGCTTGGTCGTCGCGTACACGTTGCGCGGATCGACCGGCGCGTCCTCCTCCACCAGGCCGGGCGTCAACGCGGCACCGCACGCCGGGCATCGGGGCTCGAACCGCCCGCTCTCCAGGTCCGCGACGGTGCGCGGCCCGGGCGTCACCCGGCCGTGCCGGGCGCAGTCGTAACGGCCCTCGCCGTACACCACCATGGATCCGGCGAGCACCAGGCCCGTCACGCCCGCCTCGGCCATGGCCGCGAGCAGCGTGGCCGTGCCCAGGTCATTGCAGTCGACGTAGGCCGGAGCGTCGGCGAAGTCCTTGCCCAGGCCCACCATCGCCGCCTGGTGGCACACCGCGTCCGCCCCGCGCAGCGCCGCCCCGACCGCCGCCCGGTCGCGGACGTCGGCGTGGATCCACTCGGCGTCGGGCAGGGGTGGCGGTACGGCGTGGGCGGACGGCAGCAGTGCGTCGAGCACGACCGGTTCATGGCCCTGCGACGTGAGGGCGGCGACGATGTGCGAGCCGATGAAGCCCGCGCCGCCTGTGACGAGTACGCGCATGGCTTCGACCCTAGAGGCCGTTGACCCTCTGTGAGCGGTGCGCACACGGGAAGTCACAGGTCCGTAAGGATTTCACCGCTCGTCCCCGTGCGCTGAACGGTTCGCCAGGTGGTGTGCCCTGCGTACTGCGTGCAGGGGACGGTGCGGCCCGGTGGCCCGCCACCACCGCACGGCGAACCAGAGCGCGGACACGCCGAACGCGGCGGCTGTGAACAGCAGCCAGCGGCCCAGGAACACGCCCGGCGTCAGACGGGTCGTCACCTGGTAGACGGGCCCGGAGTCCTGCAGGATGAGCGGCCAGTAGACCAGCAGCACGAGCAGCGAGAGGAACGCCGGGACCCGCAGGTGGTTGACGACCGCGACGGAGATCCTCGGCCAGCGCGCACCAGCCCCCCGTAGCCCCTTGTGCAGCAGCCAGTCCGTACCGCCGTACAGCGGCACCAGCACCAGATCGTGGATCAGCGCGGCCCCCACGACCCACTCGGCGATCGCGAACCAGTCGCCCTGCAGCAGCCGTTGTGTGGCGTACCCGCACAGGGCGAAGGAGGCGAGCAGCACGAGAAGGTGCAGCGGCGACTCCCCGTACAGCGTCCGAAACAGCCCCGCCAGGCGGCCTCGTCGGCCGGGACCGGGCCCGGGACCAGGGCGGGGGCGGTGGCCGGGATCGGGGGTCGTGTTCATCAGTTGCTCCCGGAGATCGTCAGGTCGTTGCGCCGAAGCTGAGGTGGCGGACCCATTTGGTGTTCAGCACGCCGGGTGCGCCGGGCACGATGATGCGCGCCGGATAGCCGTGGTCATAGGAGAGCCGGGCGCCGTTCACGCGCAGCGCCAGCAGCGAACGCGGGTCCCCTACCTGGTTGTCGCGCAGCGCCACCGCGCGGAACGACCCGGTCCGTTGCACCGACTCCACGAACACCCCCGGCGGGTCGGCGTCGTAGCCGACGAGCCGGGCCAGGTCGCGCAACCGGACGCCCTCCCACGCCTGGTCCTGCGTGGACCAGCCCTCCACACAGGCGATCGGCAGCGCACTGCGGTGCTGCGCGAGCCGCTGCAGCTGAGCCAGCGTGAGTGTGACGCGCCGGCCGTGGCCCTCGACCGTCAGCCGCCATGCCTCGCCCACGTCCTCGGCCCTGATCTGCGCGGAGGCCGCGCTCTTGTTGATCTGGAAGCCGTTCGGGCCCGAGCCGGGATTGCGGCCGCGCGGCGCGAGCAGCGCGGTCTCCCGCAGCGGCCCGCCGATGCTCTGCCCGGCTGTGACCACCAGCAGTGTCAGCGAGCCCAGGCCCACCAGGCCCAGCGCCCCGCGCCGGGACATGGTCGGCTCAGCCGGGCGGGACGGCACGAGACCGCCGTCGTCCGGCGGCTCCGGCTTGGTCCGGGAGGTGGGGGTGCGCAGCTCCGCGCGGAAATCCCGGCTGCGCAGCGCACGCAGCATGCGCGGGAACCGCAGCGTGACATGGGCCAGCAGCGCGCCGAAGAAAACCCAGGCGCCGTAGAAGTGCAGCGAGTAGAACGACCCCGGAAAGATGTAGTCCAGTTGGACGTTGAGCAGCCCGGTGAGGAACTCGAACAGCCCGCCGCCGACCAGCAGGAGTAGGGAGAGCCGGTCCAGCGCGTGCCCGAGCGAGCGCACCGGAGGCAGCTCGAACAGCTTGGGCACCACCGACCAGAGTTTCGCCAGCAGCACCGGCACCAGCACGATCCCCAGGGTGACGTGCACCCCCTGGTTGACCCGGTAGAGCCAGTACGGGCGGGTCGGCCACGCGAACAGGTAGAAGCCCAGCAGGCCCTTGCCTGGCGTCTTGTCGTTCCACGACGACAGATCCGGGTTGTACGCGGCGTACGACAACAGCCCGGTCAGGAAGAGCAGCGGCAGGCCGAACAGCAGCACCAGCCCCAACACCGACGTCAGCCACGGGCCCCGGATCGGGCTACGCCACGGGCTGCGCACCCTCGGTCGAGGGCGCCCCCGACCGCGCCAGGACACATGCCAGGGCATGCGCCACGGACCTGTGGGAAAGCGCCGGGGAACTCTCATGCCGGCGACAGTAGGGCGGTCCGGCGGCTTTCAGCGGCACCGACTCATGACGAAAGTCTGACGTCACGGGACGGTCCGGGGCCGCGGCCAGTGCCGGAGCCTAGGGTGAGACCGTGCCCTCCACGCCGCCCACGCGCAGCCCGCTCCCCCTGTACGAGCCCGCCGCCCCGGACCCCGGCAGCGGCCGTCGCCTCGACCTCGCCGCCGGCGCCGCCGCCCTCGCGCTCTTCGCGATGGTCGCGAGCGTCGGCGCGTACCTGCTGAGCCGCAGCCCGTCCCTGCACGTGGGTTGGCCGCCACTGGAGGCCGACTGGGGTCCGCACCTGGGCCCCGGCACCCCGGCCGCGGTGGCCGTGGCCGCCCTGGCCGTCGGCTACGGTCCCCGGCTGGCCGCCCGTCTGCCGTCTCGGGCGCTGCCGTGGGCCACTTGGGCGGCGGCCATGGCGTGGACGTGGTCGCTGGCTCTGGTCGATGGCTGGCAGCGCGGCGTCGCAGGCCGGCTGACCGGCTCCGGTGAGTACCTCCGCGGCCTTGACCGATTCCAGCACTTCAGTAGCACCGTGCACGACTTCACCGGCCACATCCTCATCAACTCACCCAACAACTGGGGGACCCACATCGCGGGCCACCCGATTGGGGCCGTGCTGACCTTCGTGGGACTCGACCGGATCGGCCTGGGCGGCGGCGCCTGGGCCGGGGCCTTCTGCATCACCGCAGGCAGTTCGGCGGCGGCCGCCGTGCTGGTGACCCTGCGCTTGCTGGCCGGTGAGAACCGGGCACGGGCCGCCGCGCCCTTCCTCGCACTGGCCCCGGGCGCGGTCTGGGTCGGGGTGTCCGCCGACGGCTACTTCGCGGCGGTCGCCGCCTGGGCCCTGGCCCTTCTCGCCCTCGCGACCACCCGAACCCGCGCATGGCAGACGGCAGTTGCCGCCTCGGCAAGCGGCCTGCTACTCGGTGCAGCGGTCTACCTCTCGTACGGGCTGACCCTGCTGGCGATCCCGGTTCTCGCCGTACTGCTGTGCACCCGCAGAGCCCGGCCGCTGCTCTACCTCCTGCCCGCCTGCGCCGCCGTCGCCCTCGTCTTCACCCTCCTGGGCTTCAACTGGTGGCAGGCATACGGCCTGCTCAAGACCCGCTACTACCAGGGGTACGGCGGAGTGCGCCCGTACGCGTACTGGATGTGGGGGAACCTGGGCGCGGTGGTGGCGGCCGCGGGCGTGGCCGCTGCGGCGGGCATGCGCCGGGTACTGGCGGCCGCGCCCTCCGCCATCCGGCAGTGGCGGCGGCACGCCGACCCGCAGGCGGTGGCGGCCGTTGCGCTGCCCTGCGCCCTCCTGCTCGCCGTGCTGGCCGCCGACCTGTCCGGCATGAGCAAGGCGGAGACCGAACGCATCTGGCTGCCCTTCACGTTGTGGCTGCCGGCGACCGCCGCGCTGCTGCCGGCCCGCGACCACCGCGGCTGGCTGTCCGCTCAAGCGGCTACCGCCCTGCTGATCAACCACCTGCTGCTGACCGACTGGTGACGCGCGTACGGCCGTACCGATCAGCTCAGTTGAGCGTCCACCGCCGCAGCGTGGAGTCGGTGTCCGTTACGCCGTGGGCGAGGTGGAGCCCTTGCGGGCAATCTCGGCGGAGAATCCCAACTCGTGGATCAAAGCACGGGATTTGGTGCTGCCGTAACCCGCACTGGCACAGCAGCCTCCTCGGCCAGGGGCTTGGGGCCCAGTCGGTGACCTCGACCAGCAGGCCGCGTCCTTGTGCTCTGCGCGCCACTGGCCTTGGACCAGCAAGAGGGGCCGTGACCGCACCGGACTGCCGCGCGAGAGGCTGCCGACGCTTGTCCTCGGTGAGTTCGCCTCGGCGCGTCCTGGTGTGCGACAGTCATCCGCCGAGCTTGGCCTTGGTTCTGGGAGCGTCTTGATGTGGGCTCTGGGGACCGCCACAGAGCGCCGGCGCGGTGATCGACTTGGAGGCCCACTTCTCCGCGCAAGGCCAGCTGCCGAGTGGCCCGGGCCAGCACCAGAAAGCAGAAGTCCGGCAACCGCTGTCGTCCATACACACCATGATCTCGCCATGATCTTGGTGGTCGGCATCGTCTTCGTCCTGCCGCTCTCCTTGATCATTGAGGTTCGGGTCCCGTCTGCGGTTCCTCGTTCAGTACGGCCGGGCGGCCTGTCGGTGGGCCGGGGCGAGGCGGGCCGCCTCGGCCCTGGGGAAGCTGATCTTCTTCGGGTCTCCGTCCGAGGTGTACCGCTTGACCGTCCCGTCGCGGAGCTTGTCCAGCCAGGCCGTCGAGGTGAACTGGGCATCGGGGCCGGTCGCCGCCTGGGAGCGGATCCGCGGGATGGCTCCGGGGTCGAAGGTGGTCGAGAAGGGGGAGGGGGCGGGGTTGGCTCCCACCAGGTAGACGCCCTGGTGCTGGTAGCGCGTACCGTTGGCGGCTCCCTTCAGCGCCAGTTGCGGGGGGTGGGGCATCGAACCGTTGGGAAGTGCCATCGACACCACCGACAAGCCGGGCACGGCTTGGGTGATCGCCTTTTGGTTGTCGGCGATGGCCTTCTGGGCGGTGGCGTCGTCCACCGTTCCCAGCGTGGTGTGCCGCAGGGTGTGGTTGCCGACCTCGAATTCGTGTGTGGCGAGCCAGTTCAACGACTTTCGGCCGCCTGGCTCGCGGAACGGGTCGGCGTTGACGAAGAAGCTGGCCACGGGGCGGAACCCGGGGTGCTTCCGGGCGACGTCCAGCAGGATGCCCACCGAGGTGTCGGACGCGGGCCGGCCGTCCGTGCTCAGACGGAACTGGCTGACGGTCGAGTCGTCGAAGGTCAGCACCACGGGGTGAGTGCCGGCGGGAATGTCGATCTTCCCGCTGCTGAACTCCCGTGCGGTGATCGGTACGTATCTCTCCCGTGCCAGCCGTTCCAGCTCGGCGCGGAAGTCCTGCGGTGTGCGGTCGTACACACTCCGGGGCTTGGCCGCCAGCTGGTGGTACATCAGCACCGGGACCGCACCGAGCTCGTCGGCCTGCACTGCCGCCGGATCGGCAACGGCTGCCTGCCCGCCGGCCTCGCGCGCCCTTCCCGGCAGCCCGTTTCGACCCCCTTTCGGCGGGGATTGGGCTACAGAGCAGGCGGCGAGCAGCAGGATGGCCGACGCGACGATGACCGCGCCGCCGCTTCGGTGGGATGGACGCATGGTGCCTCCGGACGTGAACGAGGTGCTTGCCGTCGCCCCCAAGCCTCGGGCACCAGCGTGACGCACACCCGGCGCCATAGACCGAATGCATGATTACCCGCTCGAAACCTCTTGGGCGAACGGCGTGGCGGCTATGTCATGACGCACGGAAACCTCTCGAGAACGGCAGAGTGGACATGCGCGGAAAACGAACCCGAACACGATTCGCCGTCATAGCCATTTCCCTGGTGGTCCCGGCCTGCACGGCGCTCGGGGCCTTCGCGATACAGTCCTTCTCCCGCCAGCTGCGGGTCGAAGGGCTCGGCAGCGAGGGCGTGTTGGGCCGAGCCGACGTCAGCCACCCGCGCCTTGCGATCACGGCCAAGGAAGGGGTCGACCTGGCCGAGCTGGAGGTGCGGCTCGACGGGAGGCCGGTGCACACCCACCGGGCCGACGGTCGCCTCATACTCGACGCCCCCGCGCTCACCGAGGGCAGGCACGAACTGACGGCCACATCCCACAGCGGCCTGCCCCTCCTGCACGACATGTCCCGGACGTTCACCGTGGACACCACCGCCCCGAAACTGCGACTGTCCCCCGTCCGAGCCACCAGGCCCGGCGCACCGGTGACGGTACGCGGCCGGGTCGAGGACGCCGGGCATGTGAAGGTCTCCATAGCCGGTGCGCCCGTGCCCGTCGGCGACGACGGCACCTTCTCCCGGCGACTCGAACAGCCCCCCGCCCGTATCGAGGTGGCGGCCGCGGACGCGGGCGGCAACGTCACCCGCGGGCACGTGAACGCGGTCGCGCCCTATCCTCTCACCCGGGCCGCGCACCTGACCGCCATCGGCTGGGCCTCACCCACGGTCCGCGAGCCGGTTCTCCAACTCATCAAAGACAAGAAACTCAACGCCGTCGAGCTCGACATCAAGGACGAAAACGGCGAGGTCGGCTACGGCTCCTCCGTGCCACTGGCCCGCGAGATCGGCGCCGTGAAGAACCGCTACGACGCCCGCAAGGCGATCGACGCCCTGCACGGCATGGGAGCTCGCGTCGTCGGCCGCATCGTCGCCTTCCGCGACCCCGTCCTGGCCCAGGCATCCCACAGCCAGGGCAAGGACCACCGGCTTGTCCAGGCCCCTGACGGCAGCCCGTACGACGGCGGCCACTACGGCAAGCTCTCCTTCACCAACTTCGCCGACCCCGAGGTCCGCCAGTACAACATCGCCCTGGCCACCGAAGCAGCCAAGCTGGGCTTCGACGACATCCTGTACGACTACGTGCGCCGCCCCGACGGGAAGCTCTCCACACTGCGCTTCCCCGGTCTGGGCGACCAGACCCCCGAAAAGTCCATCGCCGACTTCGTCGCCGACACCCGGCGCCACATCCGGCCCGAAGGCGCATACCTCGGGGCCTCGGTCTTCGGCATCGCCGCCACCCGGCCCACCGAAATCGCCCAGGACATCCCCGCCATGGCCCAAAACGCCGACTACATCGCCCCCATGGTCTACCCCTCACACTGGGCCGCCGGCGAGTACAGGGTCGCCAGTCCGAACGCCAGCCCGTACGAGATCGTCAACCGGTCGCTGGCCGACTTCGCCAAGCAGGTCAAGGGCACCGGAGCCACCGTCGTCCCCTGGCTCCAGGACTTCTCCCTGGGCGTCCACTACGGCCCCAACGAAGTCGCCGACCAGATCAGAGCGGCAGCCGGGGACGGCATGAACTCCTTCCTGCTTTGGAACGCCGGAGCCACGTATCAAAGGGCGGCACTGGCCACCCTGCGGTGAGAAGAGCCCGGATCCCCAGCAGGGTCACGCCCAGGGCGAAGGAGAGCTCACCAGCGGGCAGGTCGCCCCTCGCCAACCACTTCGCATCGCCGCGAAGAAGGTAGCGCCACAGGCGGCCTGGCGGCCGTAGTTGATCTGCCGGGTCCGGGGCGCACTGAAGATCCACCATCTTGAAAGCACTGGTCACAGGGCTGGTGTGAGTCGTTGATCGTGTTCTCGTGCTGGTCGCGGGCGGTTGCCGGAGCTCAAGATCGTCTGCCGCGTCGGGGAATCGGGATCCTCGGACTCTCCGGCGTGCGCAAGCCTCCTGCCCGTACGATCCGGGCGGGAGGTACGTCAGGTGGCCCAGCATGTGGAACCGGACCCGGTGCCGGCGAGACCCCGTAGAGGGCCTGTACGCGCGTCTGCGGGCACAGGGAAAGCCCCGGCGGCCTTCGGGGACCGTCCGGGGCCGCCTACCCACGGCAACCTACCGAGAGGCGTCAGCGGTAGCCATTAGCTATCGCCGCTTATTGGTTACCTGGACCCAATCGCTGGGTATCCCCCGCTATATCCGCTTCTGGGGGTGATGGGCGCCAGGCGCCCGCCTTCGCGGACGGCGGTAGGCACCCCCTCCCGAAGAAGGCTCGGGCGGAGGAGTCGGGTTTGCGCCGACGGCTGACGGGCTCAGTGAGATCCACTCCCGCCGCACTGCTTGGCCGCCCCACCTGGCCGTCGAATGGTCATGCACCTGCCCGCCACCTGTACGAGTGAAAGGCTCAGTCCTATGACCGTCAACGATCGGTGTCAGGCCGCGCATCCCAACGATCCGACTCCCTGTGTCGGCCCGCATGACGCCGTCACCGTTCTGTGGTGGACGGGCATCAGCGCCAGCGGTTGCGAGCCGCATGCCACCCGGTTCCTGGCGTCCCTCGATGAAGGGACGGTCCTGTCCGGCAGTGTCGACGGCGCCGCGAAGCGCGTGCGTGAGGCTGCCCGCGCGATCCACCCATTCCCGTGGATGACCTACCCTTTGCGCACCGAGCCGAGGCGGCGTAGCCACGTTCATCGTTGACTTCGCCCCGGTCCGCGCCCCCGGATGACCGGGAGGGCGGACCAGGGGCCTGCCCAGGTAGTCCACGTCGTTGCCGCCGACGGTGACGGTGACCAGCCGGGTGTCGGCGGTGACCGCCGAGATCTGCGGCGGCTGACCGTGCTGGCCGGCAGTGAGGATGTTCGCGGTGGTGGCGCCGCTGCAGGTGCCGTCGGTCAACGCGAGGCCGAAGCGGGCCGCGACCTTGCTGGCGTAGTTGTCCGCGAAGCGCCCGCACCCTGCCGGGCTGCCGGGCTTGGTGGGAGTGATGCCGGGGCCCGCGGCGAACGAACTGCCCATGGCCACGTACTTGGCGCCCCGTGGCACGCGCCCGGTGGCCGCCTGTGCCGGGATGGCGGCGGTAATCTAGGGCGTCACGCCCATGGCCGCCATTCGGCTGGACGGCACGCCATCGTCGTCGAGTTCGACCGGTGGACTGCCGGGCCTGCTCCTCACAGAGACAGCGCACCAGCGCGGCCCGTGGCTCCCGCATGCTCACCCTCCGCCCCGAGGAATCCACGAGACCACCATCAAGGCCCGCTTCGAGCAGGGAGCACGGACCTGCCGGGCCGAGTACGCCCTGCGCGCCGGGACTGAGGGCACCGTGAGCCAAGCCCTGGACATCACCGGCATCCGCCAGGCCCGCTTCCGTAGCCTGCCCAAGGTCCTCCTCCAGCACGTCTTCTCCGCCACCGCGATCAACATCATCCAACTCGACACCCACTGGACCGACCAACCCCTCCACCGGGTCCGCACCAGCCGCCTCGAACGCCTCGCCTACCAACTCACCTCGTAGACCTCACCAATTGCGCAGCAGCGTCGCCCTGCGGATCCGGTGCCCCGGACCGGTCGAGTCTGCCGGAGCACAGGGCGAGGCCGAGGCCGATCAGTGCCAGCAGTGCACCGGCGGGGCACACGGCGCCGTAGCCGAGGCCGGAGCCAATGATCGCGCCGCCAAGTGCCACGCCGCCGGCGTTGGCGATGTTGAAGCTCGACTGCACGAAGGCTGCCGCCATCGTGGGCGCCTGCGTCGCTATGCCGAACGTGCGCACCTGTAGCGGGAGATGACCAGTCCCGCCGCAGCCCCGATCGCGAAGACCGCCACCAGCGCGGTGCCCGCCTCGTGCGCAGTCAGCGTGAACAACGCGAGTACGGCCGCGAACGTGTCGAGGACGAGGTAGAGCGCGGGCATCACGGCGCCGTCCGCGAGCCGGCCACCTAACAGGTCACCCGTCGCCGTGCCGAGGCCGAACGGGGCGAGTGCCGCGGTCAGCCCGGCCGCTCCGACGCCGTCCAGGTTGCTGAGCATGGCCGCGATGGAGGAGTGGACGGCGAATACGCCGCCGAAGCCGAATGCGCCCACCGCACGTGCGAGCCAGACCTGCGGGCTGGCGAACAAGCGCAGTTCCGCCCGCAGCCGGACCGGGGTGTGCACGGGGTAGGTCGGGAGCATGCGGGCAATACCGAGTACGGCGAGGACTCCGACTCCGCCGCGCTA
The DNA here is from genome assembly GCF_046549115.1 of Streptomyces sp. x-19. NCBI lineage: Bacteria > Bacillati > Actinomycetota > Actinomycetes > Kitasatosporales > Streptomycetaceae > Streptomyces > Streptomyces sp. x-19. The sequence goes on from NZ_JAJPWK010000041.1 coordinate 14,612, forward strand.
CCGAGGGGGAAGACCGCCATCATGCCGATCAGCAGGTGTTTGCGGGTGGAGCGGCCCGAAGCGGCGGTGAACAGCGGTGCGCCGATCGCGACGCCGAGTGCGTACGCAGTGATCAGGTATCCGGCCTGAGGGACAGAGGCGTGCATCCCTTCCGCGATCTTCGGCGGCACGCCCATGACGGAGAACGCAGTCGCCCCGATCCCGAACGCGCCGACCGCCAGTGCGAGCAGACCGCGCGGCATCATGCCCTTCCGGTGGCGGCGGAGTCGACCGACGAACGGGAACGGTGTGTCCAAGCCGCCGTAGTCCAGTTTGCCGGCAGGGCCGCGAAGTGCGCGTGCTGGACCTTCGTGCCCTGGTCCACGAGGACGTCGCTCACCCGTCGGCCGCCTCCCAGGTCCAGCATGGTGAGCACCTCAAGGGTGCGAGGGTGCATGGTCGTGGCCTTGGAAGCCGTGCTGGGGCCGGAGTTGCGCTCGTACACCTCCACCCCGACCCCCGCCACGTCCAGCAGTGCCGCGCTCATCAGACCCACCGGACCGCCGCCGACGATGATGACGTCGAGTGCCATGACCGTCTCCTTCCGTGAACCATCAGGGAAGTTCTCTCAACGTGAGGGGAAGAACATCGTGAGGTCATGCAAGGGTGCGGGCGAAGCCCCGCGACGAACGCTCCTGGAGCCCCGCGGCTGGGGGAGGGATCCGCCAGGCCCGTGCACCAGACGCCGAACTCGCCACGGGCGGCGTCGTCGGCCCGAACATCGCGGCCCCATCGAGGACGCGCAACAAGAGGTCGAACGCGTCCACGCCGGAAGCAGTCACACCCAGCCAGGGCCGAAGGCATCAGCCGGGGTGCGGTGAGTTGGGAGATGCCACCACCACCTTCAGTTAGGGAGACTGTCCGTGGTGCAGGGGCTCTCAGCATCCGACCTCGACGGCCCGGATTACAGCAGGCGGGCGAAGACGTGGCGGACGTTGTCGGTCATCGTGGAGGGGCGCAGGGCGCGTCCGTAGGTGTCGGCCTTGTCAGGGCCGGTCACCACCTGGGTTTGCCAGCCTCGCTCTGCGAGGCGCTCGGCCGGACTGGGGCGCCGGTCGCCGTGAAGCAGGTCAGCCAGTTCGACACCAAGCGCCACCGCGTTCTGCTCCATCATCGGGTCGGTCAACACAGCGCCCATGTCAAAGAAGTACTCGGCCGCGAAGCGGCTGCCCGGCGCCGAGAGCCGTTGCACCTCGCGCAGGAGGCGCTCCTCGGCCTCGGGCGGGAGGTAGGGCAGGAGCCCTTCGGCAAGCCAGGCAGTGGGAAGGGCAGGGTCGAATCCCGCGTCTCGCAGTGCCGCGGCCCAGTCGTCACGCAGGTCCACGGCCGTGGGACGGTGATCGCACCGAGGTACGGCGCCAGCTTCGCGCAGCACGCGCAGCTTGAAGTCCAGCACAAGGGGCTGGTCGATCTCGTGGACGACCGTGCCGGGTCGCCAGTCGAGCCGGAAGGCCCGGGTGTCGAGCCCGGAGGCGAGGATGACAGCCTGCGTGACGCCTTCCCCGGCTGCTTGCAGGAAGTGGTCGTCGAAGGCCCGGGTCCGAACGGCGATGTAGTCGACCATGTCCGGCCACACGCCGTTATCCCCGCCCCCCTCGTCTACCAGGTCCCCGATCACGGTGGGCATCGGCGAAGCGGCGTGCGCTTCGGTGACGAATCGGGCGGCGTGGGGGTCCTCGGCCAGAGGGACCGGACGGCTACTCTCGACCGCTCTGGCCGCTGCCACCGCCAGCGCGGTGATACCGATTCCGGTCACGATGTCCCACTGCTGATCCGTACTCACGAGCGCCCTCCACGATCACGAGACCGTGCCTACGAGCGTCATTTGTCACCGCAAGCGGCACGGCCACTGAGCCATGGGCATGTTAGATGCCCCTTGCATGTTCTCGCCAAGGTTTAAAACGAGCCATTCGATGTGGGCCCGTCGGGTGGCGCAACACGTACAGGCAACGCCGCCCCGACCTGTACGCGAGATCACCGCGACCTACGCCCAAGCTCTGGAGCCGACTCGCCATGACCGATCCCCTCGGGGATGTTGGGGAAGAGGCGGCGGGCGTTGAGGTGGCCGATCTTGGCCCGGTCGTTGTCGTTGAGGGCGGCGTTGTCGAACCAGTCGGAAGCCTCGCGCATGGACTCGTACGGGTAGTCGCTGGAGTACAGCACCCGGTCGGCACCCATCTCGGCCATGGTCGCGTTGAGTGTCTGGGTGTGGAAGTTGCCGCTGGTGGTGACGTAGAAGTTGTTGAGCAGGTAGTGCGTGAGCGGTTTGTCGAACTTGATCAGGTCGCCCATCGCGGCCGCGCGGTGGGCGATGCGCCACATGTTGAACGGCAGGGTCTCGCCCAGGTGACCGAGGATGACCGTGAGCTTGGGGAAGCGGTCGAACAGTCCGCTGGTCATCAGGCGCAACGCGTGGGTGGCGGTCTCCACGGTGAAGGTCCACACCGCGCCGAACAGCTCCGGGTGACCCTCGTAGATGCCCTGATTGCCCGCCAGCGGGTCGCGCGGGTGCAGGTAGACCGGCACGCGCAGCGCCTCGGCGCGTTCCCAGAACGTCCAGAAGCGCTCGTGGTCGTAGTACCAGCCGGTATCGGCGTCTTTGATGTTGGTGTAGCCGTTGACCAATGCCCCATGGAAGCCCAGTTGGGTCACGCAGCGCTCGAGTTCCGCCGCGGCCGCGGCCGGGTCCTGCAGTGGCAGGGCCGCGAACCCACCAAAGCGGGTCGGGTTGGTGGCCACGACCTCTGCGAGCGTGTCGTTGGTCCGCGCGGCGTCGGCGACGGCGCGCTTCGGGTCGATCTTCCCCTGGATACCGGGACTGGTCAGCGACAGCAGGGAGAAGTCGATGCCGGCGGCGTCCATCTCCGCCAGCCGCTCCGCGCCCAGGTCGAGGAGGCGCCGGTTGATGTCCTTCATGATCTCCGGGCTGACGTACTGCGGGACCTCATCGCTGAACTCCGGGAGGTTGAAGTGCTCTTCGAGCGCGATCTTGCCCATGGAACCGCTCCTCACCGTCGTTTTGTCGAAGACGCCCCCATCATGGAAGACGCCTTACGTTTAGAAGGTGCCTTCAATATAGAAGGCGCCTGATAAGCTGTCCAGATGAACACGCCGGTAGATGAAGACCCGAGCACCTCGCTCGCGCTTGATTTCGGCCTGGCCCTCAGGCGTGCACAGCACCTGCTGGCGCAGCGCATCGACGAGGTGCTGCGCCCGCTTGATCTCAACCTGGGACTGTGGAGGGTGCTGCACGAGGCAGAGCGCCACCCCGGCGCCTCCGCCGCCGAGCTGGCCAGAGCGTCATTCCACACCCCGCAGACACTGAGCGGGCTACTGCGGCGGCTCGAAGACCGCGGGCTGGTCGAACGCACCACGGGGCGCGGCCGCATCGTGGAGAACCACCTGACCACCATGGGCCACGACGTACTGACCACCGCGACACAACACGTCGAGGAGATCGTCACCGCCACCCTCACCGGATTCAGCCCAGCAGAGCGCGCCCACCTGCGGCAACTGCTGACCGAATACACCGACGCACTCACACGCGACCAGCACGACTCCCCCCATTGAAGGGAGCGAACAGCCCGATCGATGCCGCCGCGGGCGTCGGGCCACACCGGTGCAGAGAAAGTCGCCGCAGCGAGGTGGCGGTGGAGGAGTGCTTCCAGACCGCCAAGGGAGAGTGCTGCCTGGACCACTACCAGGTCCGGCTCTACCGGGCCTGGTACCGGCACATCACCCTGTCGATGGCCGCACTCGCCTACCTGACCGCAGTCCGCGCACGAGAAGCCGCAAAAGGGGCAACGCAGAGGGCGAGCAGAACCTCATACCCCTCAGCGTCCCGGAGATCCGCCGGTTGATCGGGCACATCGTCATCACGCCCCGCCACCACACCAACGAACACCATCTCCGCTGGTCACACTTCCGCAGACACAGCCAGGCCCGAGCCCGCCACTCCCACTACAAACGTCGAGAGCACAATCCCAGATGCGGTTGCAGTATTAGGTCGAGGTGTGGGGTCGATAGCTGGCGATGATGACGCCGCTGGCCGTTGGGGTCGCGTCGGCGAGATTAAACGTGGTTGGGCTGAAGTCTTCGGCGAACAGGCGGCGTCCGGCGCCCAGGACGAGCGGGTGGATGCAGAGTAGGTATTCGTCGATGAGGCCGAGCGGGGAGAGAGACTGGATCAACGCGCCGCTGCCCATGATGTGCAGGTCGTTGCCCGGGGTCTTCTTGAGTTCGACGATCGCTGCGAGGATGTCGCCGCTGAACAGTGTGGAGTTGGCCCATGGCAGCGGCTCGGTCAGGGTGTTGGAGGTGACGTATTTTGGGGCGTTGCTGAAGGCGTCGCGGAACGGGCTGTCCTGGGTGTTCCAGTGGGCCAGAACGTCCTGGTAAGGTGCGTCGGCCCAGCAGGTACCCGCTACTGGCGGCCAGGCGTCGGCCCCAAGCCCTCGTGATGGCGTCGTCCCCGCCTCGTTCAGCAGCCCAGCCGCCGTGGGTGAACCCGTCGCGGGTGTCCTCATCCGAGCGGCCGGGACTCTGCATGATGCCGTCCAGCGTGACGTGGTTGATGACGACGATCCTCATGACACTCCTGTCTGCTGGTCAAACGCGACGATATGGGCACGATCAGGCTGAACGTCTCGTAGCTGGCCCATTGTCATCGCGGGCGCTGCTTCAGTCGGTGCGTGCTTCGACCACGCTCGTGGCTGCGACGCATCACACGTGATCTGTGTCTGCGGATCATGGAGAAACTCATCGGCTGTTGCCGGTTCCTCCCGGCAGCCGGCACCCTCAGTTGCATGCACCGGAACCGGGTAGACGAGGACCGGGGCCGGGTCCCTCGTGTGGGCATGACTGCGGCCACTGATGATCATCGTGTGGTGTGAAGACAAGCGAAGATCAGACGGTAGCCGCAGATCACGACGTAGACCCTGCCCGCTGGCAGGAGGCGTTCAATGGCCTGATGGGCCGGATCGCGAGCCGGATCGCTCGGGTCGAGCCACGGCGTCGGGCAAGGCAGTTGTTGCTGGGCCTACTTTCCGATCTGCCGCGCAAGAACTGCTGGACCATCGCCGAGTGGGCCGGGGATCGAACACCGGACAGGATGCAGCACCTGCTGAGCCGGGCCAAGTGGGATGCGGCCCAGGTCCGGGACGACGTGCGCGGCTACGTAGTGGCGCACCTGCACGACGCCGTCACCCAGCTCCGCGCCGACGGCTTCGACGTCCACGACGAGGACGTCGCCCGCCTCCCCCGTTCGTCCGCCAGCACATCAACTCAGTTCCGGCGCCGGCGGGCCGCGTGCTGCTGAGCTCGGGCCGGGACTGCCCGCGGCGCGAGGACCGGCAGCTCGACCGTCGTGCGCAGCGCCGCGCGGTCGCGGCTGCCGTCGACGCCGCGATGCCCGCCCAAGTGGCGCACACCTGAGGGCCAGTTCCTCATTGAGCGCTATCTAGGAGCCGGCCCACGGCCGCAAGGGGCGTGGTGACCACGGCTACCAGGAGGCCGCCGTGTCGAGCTGGCGCGGTCCCCGGAGTGCCAGGTGCCGCGCCAGCGTTCACGCGGCGGCGGGGCCGGTCTCCTTGCCCGGGGCTGTGTCCTGCTCGGTGGAGGCCGGTGGGGTGCTGGTGTTCTCCGGCTCGTCGTCGACCTCGGTGCCGTTCGCGGTAGCGGGGGCGGTTGGAGCTGTGGTGCGGTCGTCGAGGGTGATGGTGACCGGTTCGCCGCTGGGGGTGAGGCCGATCAGGCTCTTCTCGATCCGCTCGTACACGGTGGTGGCGAGTTCCCGGTCACCGTCGCCGTCGTTGGCGGTGTGCTTGATGGAGTGCAGGCTGATCAGCAGGGCGATCAGGGAGCGGCCGGATAGTGCGGCGCGGATCCGTTGGTCTCCCTCGTCGGCGACCTGCGGCGGCACGCGGAAGTGCGGGTGCCGGCCGGCGTGGCCGGTGACGAACCCCCTGGGTTACGTGTCCGATACCTCGGCTGGCTCCGGTGCCCGCGGCGCATGGGGCCAGCAGGACCGTTCCCGTGGCGTGACGTGCATCGGTCCGACGTGATTCCGGCCAGCCTCCGGCAACTTTCGTGACTGCCGGGATCCGTTAACAATGGGAGAGCAGACGCTCCCGTCGGACAGATTCGATCACTCGGTTACACGGGGAGAGAAGGTTTCGTCATGTTGACCGGCGATCACGCATCTCACGCGAACCACACACACCAGCACGGCGCCGGGTGCGGGCATGTGGCCGTGCCGCACGACGGTCACGTCGACTACGTGCACGATGGGCATCTGCACCGGCTCCACGAGAACCACACCGACGAGTGCGAGCCCGCGGCCCACGCCGTCCACCAGGACCACGATCACGAGCACCGGCCTGGTTGCGGGCATGTCGCCGTACCGCACGGCGACCACGTGGACTACATCCACGACGGACATCGTCACGCGCAGCACGAGGGGCACTGGGACGACCACTGACGAAGGGCTCGTGCTGCCGTGATGCCTCCACGGCCGACGCGGTACGAGCTCCAGGTTTCTGGGACGTATCGGTCCCAGAAACCTCATACCTGCGGCTCATGAGGTCCGGTTCTGTGTCTGCTGTCAGCCGCGGTCTGTGCAGGTGCCGGTGAGTTCGACGGTGTGCCGGACGTTGGCGAATTCGGAGGTTCAGGCGGTTCGCGCCGCTCTTTTCTCCACGGGGGCGGATTCGACGGTCCGGCTGAGGCCGCATTCGGTGCAGAGCAGGTAGTGGCGGTGGTCGGGGCCGGGGCGGTGGCGGAAGAGCCGCTCGCCGTTGGTGTCGCGGACGACGTCGGCGCCGCCTGTTGGGTGGCGCGGCCGATCAGCGTCGCATGCTGTGCCGTAGGGGTGTGGCGGGTTGTCTGCCATCGCGGTGCTTTCGCTCACGCCCGCTGGGGGCTGCGGTGAAGGTGGGGGTGGCCGAGCATCGTGGTCGTATGAGGAAGGTGGCGGCATATACCACCGTCGCGGCGGCCATGATGGCGAAGCTCGGTGGCATTTTCGGGACGGTGTACGAGGCGAAGAGCCCTGCCCACATCTCCGTCACCGCGAGGCCCGTGGAGAGGGCGAGTGCCCGGTAGGGGCGGTCGGTCAGGCGGATCGCGGCTCCGGCGGGGGCGGCGAGCAGACCGAGCAGGAGCAGGGAGCCGACCGCCTGGGTGGCTTCGGCGGCGCTGACCCCGGCCACGGCGAGGAAGCCGTAGCCGAGCAGGCGGACCGGGACGCCCCGGGCTGCGGCCACGGCCTCGTCGAGGGTGGAGAACAGCAGCGGGCGTGCGGCGGTCAGCATCGCCAGGCAGACGCCCGCGGCCAGTAGCGCGGCGGTGGTTGCGTGGGTGGCGGAGATGCCGAAGATCGAGCCGAACAGGACGGTGACGCCGGCAGTGCCGTCGGTGGTGCTGCGGGAGGTGGTGTAAAGGGTGACGAAGAAGGCACCCAGGCCCAGGACCCAGGCGAAGACGCTGCCGATGACGACGTCGTCCGGGCGGGCCCTGTGGCTGAGGGTGCCGAAGAGCAGCGCGATGGCGATGGTCGCGGCGAACAGTCCCAGGCGCAGGTCGTAGCCGATGGCGAGGGCGGCCATGGCGCCGGTGAACGCGACATGGCTGAGGGCGTCGGCGGTGAAGACCTGAGCGCGCAGGACCAGGAAGTAGCCGACCAATCCGCAGGCGGCAGCGATCAGCGTTCCGGCGAGGAGGGCGTGTTGGAAGAACGGCTGGGACAGCGGCGAGGCCGCCGACAGGGCGGTCATACGGCGACCTCCTTGTCCGGCTCCCTGGTCGGCAGGGCCCGGCGGAGTGTGCGCAGTCCCAGGGCGAGGAGGTATCCGGCGAAGGCGAACGTGGTCACGAAGAAGCCAAGTGGGTATGGCGAGTAGTAGGCGGCGGTCAGTCCGCTCCAGGTGGCTGCCAGGGCCAGCGCCACGGCCACGGCGAGGCTGGCGGCGGGGCGGGCGGTGAGGGTCTGGGCGGTGGCGGCGGGGATCACCATCAGGGCGAAGACCAGCAGGGTTCCGGTGATCTGGCTGGCCTCGGCGGTCGCCGCCCCGAGCAGGACGAGGAAGGCGACGGACAGCGCCCGTACCGGGACGCCGCGTGCGGCGGCGACCTGCGGGTCGACGGAGGCGAACAGCAGGGGCCGTCCGATCAGCGCCAGTACCGCGAGCACGGCGGCACCGACGCAGAGCAGCACGGTCACCTGGGATGCGGTGATGCCCAGGAAGGTGCCGAACAGGATCGTCTGCGGCCCCTCCAACAGACCCTTGTAGAGGGCGACGAACAGGAATCCGCAGGCCAGGAGGAAGGCTTGCACGGTTCCGGTCAGCGCGGACTCCTCGCGGTCGCCGCCGCCACGCAGGGCCGCGATGACCAGGGCCGCGGCGACGCAGAGCGTGAAGTACCCGTAGACCGCGCCGAATCCGAGCAGAACGGCCCCGGCGGCGCCGGGGAAGGCGACGGTGGAGACGGTGTGGGCGGCGAACGTCTGCCGCCGCAGCACCACGAACCATCCGACGGCCGCGGCGACTACGGCCACGATCGCACCGGCCCGGAAGGCGTTGACCATGAAAGGGTACGACCACATCTGCTGGAAGTCCCCGACGAGGTCCCACGACCAGGGTGGGAAGGCGGCGTCAGCCAATCGGTCAACCCCCGGCATGGCCGCCTCCGGTCGCCTCCGGCTTTGAGGCCACGACCAGCCGCCCGTCGGAGGCCCGCAGCACCTCGACCGGCGTGCCGTAGAGCCTCGTCAGGGTCGCGGAGGTGATCACGTCCCGTGGGGCGCCGGTGGCGGAGCCGCCCTCGGCGAGGTACACGACCTGGTCGAGGTGGTGCAGTATCGGGTTCACGTCGTGGGCGACCATCACCACGGCCACGCCCTCCCGATGGCAGATACGCCCTATCAGTGCGGCCACCCCACCCTGGTGGGTCAGGTCGAGGCTGTCCAACGGCTCGTCCAAAAGCAGCAGTTGTGGGCGGCGGACGAGGGCCTGGGCGATGAGCAGCCGCTGCTGTTCGCCGCCGGAGCACTGCCCGATGGGCCGGTGCGCGTACGCACTCGCCCCGACCAGGGCGATGACCTCGTCGACGCGTTCGCGTGCGGCCTTGCGGCGGGGGCTAGGGATCGGCAGCGGCACCCCCCAGCGATCGCCGTCCAGGCCCATGCGGACCACGTCGATGCCGCGGATCCGCATCGCGGCATCGAAGCTGCGTCGCTGCGGCAGGTAGCCGATGCGCTGGCCGGCCTGACCGGGACGCGCCCCCAGGACTCGCACCTCGCCCGATGCGACCGGCAGCGCACCGAGCACCACCTTGATCAGCGTGGACTTGCCGACACCGTTCGGGCCAAGGACGGCCGTGAACTCCCCCTCCCCGACAGCGAGGTTCACCCCCGACCACAACGTGCGGCCCCCTACCCGCACGGCGGCGTCGCGCAACTCCAGCACCGGGCCGACCGCCTGCCGAGGGCCGGGCACCCGGACCTCATCCGCCACCGCTGTCGGGTCCGCTGTCGGGTTCATGATCCGGCTCACCGCCCGGTGGCCTTGGCCAGGGCCTGCTCGATGACCTGGAGCTGGGTGGCCTGCCACTGCTGGAAGGTGGCGTTGGCGGGGGCCAGGGTCTCGGTCACGGTGGCCACCGGAATGCCCGCGTCCTTGGCCTCCTTGACCTGCGCCTGCACGTCCGGGGTGGAATTCTGGGAGTTGTAGACGTAGATCTTGATCCGCTTGTTCTTGATCTGGTCGTCGATGGTGGTCTTGTCCTTCGCCGTGGGGTCGGTGCCCTCACTCATGGCGTCGAGGAACGTCTCCGGGGTGAGCATCTTCAGCCCCAGGCCGTCTGAGAGCGGGGTGACGATGGACTCCGAAGCACCGATCGGGGTCCCTTGGTACTTGCGCTTGATGTCCGATATCAGCTTGTCGTAGGAAGCCAGGCCCTTGGTCTCGAAGGCGGTCTTTTGCTGGTCGAAGTAGGCGGCGTCGGCGGGGTCGGCCTTCTTGTAGTCCGCGGTGATCTTCTCGATGACCTTGTGGACGTCGGCCGGCGAGTACCAGCGGTGCGGATTGCCGCCGGCCTTCACGCCGACGAGGTCACCGACCTTCAACTCACCACGTCCCCCTGCCGGGTTGGAGGCGAGCAGCTTGTCGGCCCAGGCGTCGTAGCCGATGCCGTTGACGATCGCGTACTGCGCACCGGCCACGGTGCGGGCGTCGGCGGCCTTCGGCTCGTAGTCGTGCGGGTCGGTGTCCGGGTTGGTAATGATGCTGGTGACGTGGACATGGTCACCGCCTAGCTGGGTGGCGATGTTGCCCCAGAAGTTCTCCGCGGCCACCACCTGGATTTTCTTGGCGGACCCGCCGCCCCCGCCGCCGGTGCTACTGCCCGCCTTCGACGAAGGGGACGTCGAGCAGGCGGTGGCGGTCACCGCCGCCAGGACCGTCAGTGCGATGACGAGCACGGTCCGGGTGGATGGGCGCGTGAAACGGGGCACGGGGGTAGCGGGGGTGGTGGACACAAGAGGGCTCCTTCTGGCGGTGCCGGATGCGCGGCGGCGGCGACCTGACGGACGTGACCCCGACACGCTAGATGGCAATGGTTTTCATATCAACCAAAGATGAAAACCATTGCCAGCCCTTGACCGGGGGTCGATCGTCCGGACCGAACCAGGCGACAACGCCGCCCGCGCCGCCACCCTCCATCGGGATCAATGACGGGGTTCACTGGGTCGACACGTGAACCAAGATTCATATGGACATGAATTTCATTTCCATCTAGCCTGAGGTGCGTACCGACCAGCGAGCACCACTGGGGGTGATCCACCGTGAACGGCCGGACGACCCGGCAGCGAGCTGCCGTCCTGCGGACTCTGTCGACCTGCCAGGACTTCGTGTCGGCGCAGGAGCTGCACGCCCTGATGACCGCCGCCGGGACCGCGGTCGGGCTAAGCACCGTCTACCGCGCGCTGCGGGAGCTGGAAGCGACCGGCGGAGCCGACGTCATACGCGACGAGGCCGGAGAACGGCTCTACCGCGAGAGGCCGGCGGACGGGCACCGCCACTACCTGCTCTGCCGCAACTGCGCCCGCAGCCGGCCGGTGGACTCCGAGGTCGTCGAGCAGTGGGCCGGGCGGATCGGTGCGGACACCGGGTTCGCCGCGGTGGAGCACACCGTCGAACTCACCGGCATCTGCGCCGACTGCCAGCCCCCTCCCCGTCCGGATGAAGGAGAACTGCCGCCATGCCACTGGGATCCCGCCCGAAACCAGGCCCGAAGCTGCGTGAGCTGAAGGAGACCGTACGCACGCTGCTCGGCCTCGACGACGACACCGCCGTGGTGGTCCGGCAGCTCACCTGCACCGAGCCGGGTTGCCCGCCACTGGAGACGGTCATCGCCGTGCTCCCCATGGACGCCCCGGCCCGCCGCTGGACCCTCCACCACCCCGCCGAGCAGATCACCGACGAGCACCTGAAGACCACACTGCTGGCCGCCCCGCACGAAACCGCATACGAAGGAGCCTGTGAATGACCACGCCGGAACCGCTCACCGCAACCCGAGACGAACCCCGTGACGAACCCACTGACGAGCGCGTCCCCGTCACCGTCCTGACCGGCTTCCTCGGCTCGGGCAAGACAACCCTGCTCAACCGCATCCTCACCGAGCAGCACGGACTGCGGATCGCCGTCATCGAGAACGAGTTCGGCGAGGTCGGCATCGACGACGCCCTCGTCCTCGACGCCGAGGAGGAGATCTTCGAGATGAACAACGGGTGCATCTGCTGCACCGTACGAGGAGATCTGATCCGCATCCTGGGCGCGCTGATGCGACGGCGCGAGAAGTTCGACCACATCCTCATCGAGACCACCGGGCTGGCCGACCCGGCGCCGGTCGCGCAGACCTTCTTCATGGACGACGAGATCGCCGCCCAGCTGCGGCTGGACGCCATCGTCACCCTCGTCGACGCCGCGCACGTCCTCCAGCACCTGGACGAGGTCAAGCCCGAGGGCGTGGAGAACGAGGCCGTCGAGCAGATCGCCTTCGCCGACCGCGTCGTGCTCAACAAGACCGACCTGGCCGACGACCAGACCGTCGCCGAGGTCATCGCCCGCATCCGCGCCATCAACAGCGGCGTCCGGATCATCCCGGCCCAGCACGCCGAGCTCGACCTCCAACAGGTACTGGACGTCGGCGCGTTCGACCTGGAGCGGGTCCTCGCCGACGACCCGTCCTTCCTCACCGAGACCGAGCACCAGCACGACACCACCGTCACCTCCGTCGGCATCGACCTGCCCGGCGAACTCAACGAGGACAAACTCAACCGCTGGCTGGGAAACCTGCTGCGGACCAAGGGCGTCGACCTCTTCCGCTCCAAGGGCATCCTCGCCCTCGCGGGCGTCCCCAAGCAGTACGTCTTCCAGGGCGTACACATGCTGCTGGACGGCGAGTTCGGGCGCGAGTGGCGCGACGGTGAGGTACGCCGCAACCGGCTGGTCTTCATCGGCCGCAACCTCGACCGCGACGCGCTGGAGCGCGGCTTCGCCGGCTGCCTGGCCACGGCAGGAGCCATCGCGTGAGCATCCCCGCACCCGACGAGGCCCTGACGGCCGCCTGGGAGACCACCATCGACGACGCGCCCGTCGCGCTCAGCGCCTGCGGCGATCTGCTCGCCGTCGCGGGGGCCGAAGGCACGGTCACCGTCCTGAAGACCGCTACGGCAGCCGAGGTGGGAGAGTTCGCACTGCCCGGCGGGGCACTGCATGTCGCGCTCGCCCCGGACGCCCGGCGCCTGGTGGCCACCGGCCCCATGGGATACGCCCTGTGGCGGCGGGAGGACGGGCGGACGACGGTGCACGAGACCAGAGCCTGGTCGTCCGCCGCCGCGTGGGCCAACGACGAACGGGTGGCCGTCGCGTCCGGCCGGCGCGCGCTCGTATTGGGCCTGGACGGCGAGGAGTTGTGGGCCACCGAGCCCGCCGCCTCGACCGTCACCGACCTGGCCTGGCAACGCCAGGGCCGGCGGCTGACCGTCGCCGCGTACGGCGCGGTACGCGGCCACGAACGGCACACCACCAAGCCGGTGGTCACCTACCCGTACATCGGCTCGCACCTGGCCCTGGCCGTCGCGCCCACCGGCCGCTGGATCTGCAGCGGCAACCAGGACGCCTCTATCCACATCTGGCGCACCAGGGACGGCAGCGAACTGACCATGTCCGGCTACCCGGAGAAGGTCTCCCGCCTCGCCTTCGACGACACCGGCTTCTGGCTCGCCGCCGACGGCGCCCCCGACGTGACGGTCTGGGACTTCTCCGGCAAGGGACCCGCCGGCACCGCACCCCGCTCGCTGCGCTGCCACGAGACCATCACCGCCCTGGCCTGGCGGCCCGGCCCCGCCGGCCACCTCGCCAGCGGCGGCCACGACGGCACCGTAGCGCTGTGGCGAGCCACGGCCGGACGGCCGCAGTCCCAACTGCACCCAGTGCGCACACTGGAGGGGGACTCCGCCGTGGCAGCCTTGGCCTGGGCTGGCCCCGAACTGCTGGTCACCGCCCACCAGAACGGACACGTAAGCGCCCACCGGCTGCCCTCCCGGACCACCCTGTGACCCGCGCTGTCATCGGCGTGGCCAACCGGCCCTGCACACTGGTCGTCTGCCGGGGCTGCTGCTGCGGCAACGCACGCAAACACCCCGGCACCGACCACACCTGGCAGCTCGGCCGGCTGCGCGCAGCCGCCGCCGACTCCGCAGGCCGCTTCGCGGTCCGCACGACGGACTGCCTCGGCCCCTGCGACCAGGCCAACATCGTGGTCGTCCAGCCATCCTCCGCGGGGCGACGTTCCGGCGGCCGCGCCACCTGGATCGGCTTCGCCATGGGCGACGCCTGCACCGACGACCTGCTGCGCTGGGCCACCGGCGGCGGACCGGGCATCGCCGAACCGCCCGCCACCTTGGAGTTGCAGTTCATCCGTCCGCCGCATGAAGCGCGCGCCCGTGCACGCCGATGAGGTAGCAGGTGGCCGCGGCGTCCTCGCGGCCACCTGCCTCGACGGCACCACCGCTGCCTTTGTCGCCGCCATGCTCCAGGCGCTGGCCACGCCCTCCCGGCTGATGATCCTCACCACCCTGCGGCAGCGCCCGCACCCGGTCACCGAACTTGCCACCGCCATCGGCATGGAACAGTCCGCCGTCTCCCACCAACTACGACTCCTCCGCGCGTTGGGCCTGATCACCAGCCGACGCAACGGCCGCCGCATCATCTACCGCCTCTACGACGACCACGTCGCCCAACTCCTCGACCAGGCCGTGCACCACATCGAGCACCTACGGCTCGGCGTCCGCGATCTCGACTCCCGATCGACCGCACGGGCCGGGACACCTGGCGCATGCCGCCGCTGACGACCCTGACCAAGCCGACCATGTCCACCGGCCGCAAGGTCGGCATGGGCGCCCTGCGTGGCGACCTGCTCATCGCGATGATCCTGGTCGTCATCAAGATCACCCAGGTCGCCCTCGGCAACCGAGACCGACACCGTCCGAGGTGCGCCGCGCCGGCACACCCCGGACAGCCGGATGCCACCCAGCATGTCTGGGCCGCGTGCCATTCGCATGCCACGGCTGGCGGGCGACGAGCGCTCCCCCTGTGCCTCCTGGGAGCCGTTTGGAAGCCGACCCGCACCCGAATCCCCATCCACACCACGCGCGACCAACCAGAACCACGCCGCTGACCAGCGCAAATGCCGTCCACGCAGGCAAGATCAGTGCCCGAACCTCATTCGGGACGAAGAGGTGGTCAGTTCAAATTCGAGCCCACCACAGCTGACCGCCACCTCCCCCATAACCAGCATGAACCTGACCACGCTGAGGTTTCTGCTCTGATTGAACTCGCCTGCGTCCCGTTCAGCCCACCCACCGGTGTCGGCTCCACCACAGTTCAGAACACCCCCGCATACGTGAGCGATGCGTGAGCGGACGGCGGACCACAAGCCGCTTCAGACTGGATTGACGCTCCTGCCGCGTGGCGCTGACCAGGAAGAACAGCACCACGCGGCAACGACGAACATCACCGAACATGGATTCGATCCCACTCGCAGTGCGAAGGCGCTACGTTGAGAGCACGCGCCGCCGTAGCTGAAGGACGGTCCAGTGAGTGAAGTCCCCGCCGACTACTCCCAGGGCATCGACCCTGAGCGGGCTCTGAAGTACGCCATCCAGCACCTCAAGGACGACCGCGCCGAGATCGTCGAAGGGGTCATTGAGACCGTGCCGCCCAGCCGGGATCACGAAGCCGTCGCTGACACCCTCCGCGAGCAGATCCGCGGCCGCGCCCGCGAACTCGGCTGCGTCATCAGCTCCGGCAATCTCGACCTGCCGGGTTCACCGAACTGGTACATCCCCGGCCTCGCCGTCGTCCCCGCGGCCGCGGCCAAGGGCGCGCTCCCTGCTGCCCGCCGACACCCTCCTCGTCGTCGAGGTCACCTCCGAGTCCAACGGCGAGACCGACCGTGTCGTCAAACGCACGCGCTACGCCGAGTACGGGGCGCCGCTGTACCTACTGGTGGACCGTCAGGAGCGTTCGGCGACGCTGCACGCCGAGCCGGGCCGCCTGGGCTACACCCGCGCGAACGGGCCTCACCTCTACGGCACCACCCTGTGGATCCCTTCCCCGTTCGACCTCGACCTCGACACCAGCGCCTTCTGACCCGCTGGCGCCGGCCTGGCCCCACCGCGAGGCCGCCGGCGGCCGGCGGCCCGCCACGCGCCCACCGTTACGCCTTCACATGAGGGATGTCCGGCGCCGAGCCGGCCCGTGCCCGGGCGCGCCGCAGTGGGCGTTGTCCCGTCGGTCAGAATGCGAGGCCGTGCGGCCGGTGGGCCCTGACCGGATGCGTGCGAACCGTCGGTCAACTCGTCGGCCACGTGACCGACGCCAGGCCAAGCACGGCGGGCAACCGGCCAGGGCGCCGGGCCACTCCCCGGTCATCGGCCACCGGCTCGGTCACCGTGCCGACTTCAACGGCCGCCGGTCGATCGCCGTCGGCTCGGTCGCGGAGGCCGAGATGCCACGACTCACCTGCTCGCCGGACCGGTGCGTGACCGCTGCCTCGGACGCTCGCCGAGGATCGTGACGAGTGCTCTTCGCAGTCGCTGTGCACGGCGGCGAGTGATGTCGCCCGGTAGGCGCCGTCACGCTCTCTCTGAGACCTCGGCGACCGGTTCCGTCGCGACCGTTGTGCTTCGCGGTTGAGGCGCAGAGGTGAGCTCATCGGGAACCAAGAGTCCGAGCGGCCAAGTTGGCACACCATCAACTCGTTTTGATAGACGAAGAATAGAGGGTGGACAGAGGTGTCTACTTTCACTTACGGTGACCTCGTTACAGCAACGTATATTCTCGTTAATTGCAAGGAGGGGGAGCATGGCACACACCCGTCCGTCCCCCTCTGGCGCCTAGTCATTCCGTCGCCCGACGGGCCGGCCTACAAGCCGCATCGCTCCGAGGCCGTCACCCGTGATGCGGCCGAGCAGGAGAAGGCGAACACCACCGCGGATCTGATCGTCGTGGAGCAGTGGCAGAACGGTCACTGGGAGGAATGGGTCCGGTGGGTACGCAGTGGCAACACCTGGCGCGCAAAGTAGAGGTGACACCGTGCGCATCACTATCACCGTCGAGAACCCCACCGGGGAGTTCCAAGACAAGCTGCTCGCCTTCCTGAAGGAGCACGCTGCCCAAGTCGAGGTCGACACCACGTGGACCGTGGAACGGGCCCAGCAGTACTACCGGACACTGCGCCCACGAGCGCAGGACATCGTCAAGGGAGCCGTCGAGAACGATGGATTCGTCAGTGACGACGAACTCCGCACCGACGGAAGCAGCCTGCGTGGCCACAGCGGATCCCTCAAGCGGATCCTGGAACGAGGCGTCCGCGAAGGATGGTGGCCAGATGGGATGCAGGCACCCATCCGGCCCCAGGGGCCGGGATTCGGGAAGGTGAAGGGCTACAGGATGCCAGAAGCCCTCGTCCAGACCTTCTGTACCGCGATCGAACGCCACGACAAGCAGAAGTGAGGAGCACGAAATGACTGAGCCTTTTCCAACCTCACTTTGAGGCGTTGGGGTGGAGGGTGAGGACCGGCTGGACGAGGCCGGTGATGCGGGTGGTGCCGCACGGCACAGGAAGGAACGCTGTCCCGGAGCGCCGTCAGCGCGCGCGGCGCCTCAGGCAGCGGCCCAGGAGGACTGTTCCCGCCCCCGCGATCAACGAGGCGGCGGCGATGCCGGCGATTTCGGTCTCCGCCCGTGCGGAACCGGTGGCGGCCAGCGCAGGCCGGGCGGAATCAGCCGCCGCGGCGGCTTGGAGGACGAGGTCGGTGACCGCTTCGGGGTGGGCCATCATGGCCACGTGGGAGGAGTCGATCTCCACCGTGTGTGAACCCGCGCGTTTCGCCTCGAAGCGTTCCTGGTCGGGGTTGATGGTCTTGTCTTGCTTCGCGACGAGGAACCACGAGGGGATGTGCTTCCAGGCCGCCACCTTGGCCTTCTGCGAGAACGCGGTCGTCGCCGCGGGCCGCTGGGTCACCGCCAGGACCCTGGTGGTGCTCTGCGGCAGGTCGGCGGCGAAGACCTGACGGAGCCTGTCGGGCTTGAGGTACAGGTCGGTGCCGCTGACGCCGCCGCCGGCCCGGTAGGGAACGGACTTCGTGGCGGTGCCGAGTTCGCTGGGGAACCTGGCGGCCAGGGACATGCCGCTCTCGCCCACGTCGGGCATCAGTGCCGATACGTACACCAGCGACTTGACCCGGGGGTTGCCCGCGGCGGCCGAGCTGATCAGGGCGCCGCCGTACGAGTGGCCCACCAGGACGATCGGGCCCTTGATGCTGTCCAGGATCGAGGCGATGTAGGTGGAATCGTTGTAAAGCCCGCGCAGCGGGTTGGCGGGAGCGATGACGGTATAGCCACGGCGTTCGAGCCGTTCGACGACCCCGTTCCAGCTGGAGGCGTCTGCGAACGCCCCGTGCACCAGCACGATGGTGGGTTTGGTCGTGGTCGTGCCGCCGTCCGCGGCGGCAGGGGCCGCCACGGTCGTGCACAGGGCCATGCCGCACGCAGCTGCCATGATGTGTATGCGACGTATTCGGCGCCGTGAGCCGGGGACCGGAAATGCTGTCATGAGACTCTCTCTTTCCGCGAGACCTACGGCACCCGAGTGTTCAGGTATCCGCACCGGCAAGCGCGGCCACGTACTCTAACCGGGTCGCAAACGTGGGCCATGGGAGTGAACGTCAGAGTCAATGGGTGTTCAGAACCTACGTCGTGAGCCGTGTGTATTCCGATGACCGCTCAGTGCGTGCGCAGAGCACTATGAGCTGCCCCGAGTTTCGTAGAGTTCGGCGGTGTTGTTTCAGGCGGACTGCGGGGTTTGCTCCTGGCTCCGCCAGAAGTCTCGTTCGTACTCGCTGGGCGGTACGTAGTCGAGTGCAGAGTGGAGACGTTCTTCGTTGTACCACGTGACCCACTGGAAGACCGCTCCCTCGACCTCGTCGCCGTCCTCCCAGGGGCCCTGCATCTCGATCAGCTCGGCCTTGAAGGTGCCGTTCAGCGCCTCGGCCATCGCGTTGTCATAGCTATCCGCGACGGAGCCGACGGACGCGGAGGCGCCGATGTCGGCGAGCCGGTAG
>NZ_JAJPWK010000042.1:0-31750 GCF_046549115.1 Streptomyces sp. x-19
GTTCACTACGTTAGCGGAATTCCTCGGTGACGCCTAATCAGACGCCCGGAATGAATTTCGGCATGCGAAATTCGATCCCGTTGAGGAGCCGTGCAGTAGTGAGGTGCCGCGATGCGGCGGGATGGCTACCGCAGAACCGTTACGGCTCGTTGGCAACTCGGAGAACACTACGGATCGAGGAAGGGCGTGTCAAACCGGGTCAGTCGAGGTCGCTGAGGCGGCCGTCGGCGTCCGGCTGGGCGTCCTCCACGCGGCGCAGCAGGCGGGTCAGGGCGTCGCCGAGGATGCGGCGTTCGTCGCCGGAGAGGTCCTGGAGGAGCTCCTCCTCGAAGACCGAGGCCATGCGCATCGCCTCCAACCACTTCTCGCGGCCCTCGTGGGTCAGTTCGACGATGACGCGGACGCGGTTGTTCTCGTCGCGCTCGCGGGTGACCAGGCCGTCGCTCGCCATGCGGTCGATGCGGTGGGTCATGGCGGCCGGCGTGAGGCCGAGGCGCTTGGCGAGTTCGCCGGGGCCCAGGCGGTAGGGCGCACCGGAGACGACGAGGGCCTTGAGGACCTCCCATTCGGCGTTGCTCATGCCGAGGGTGGCGGTCTGGCGTCCGTAGGCGACGTTCATCCGCCGGTTGAGGCGCTGGAGTGCGGAGACGACCTTCTCCACCTGGGGGTCGAGGTCCTGGAACTCGCGCTGGTAGGCCGCGATCTGTTCCTCCAGGCTCGGCTCGGAGGCTCCGGCCGCCGCATCTGAGGGCTCTGACATGCGGCGCAGTATGACACGAAAGTCATTGGCGTTGAAGTTCTTCGTCATGTAGTCTTTAGCTTCGAACTTTAGAGTTGAAGTCTTGAGGGTGTGACTGTCCGGTCTCGGACGTCCGGGGCGTCCGGGGTGTTGTGGACGCCGCCTCGACTCGGCTCGGGGGGTTCCTGTCTCTTATTCGTCTTCTGTGACCTGACCTAGGTAGGTGAGTGTGACCACCGCGATGGGCGCTGCGCTGCGCCGGATCCAGCTGGGGAACGCGCTGAGCGCGTTCGGCAACGGCTTCACCGTCCCGTATCTGTACGTCTACGTGGCGGAGGTGCGGCATCTTGGTGCGAGTACGGCTGGTGCGGTGCTGGCGATGCTGGCGATCTCCGCGCTGGTCGTGCTGCCGCTGACCGGACGGGCCATCGACCGTCGGGGGCCGCTGCCGGTCGCCGTGGTCGGCACGGTGTCGGCCGCCGTCGGTTCGCTGGGCATCGGCCTGTCGTCGACGGAGCCGGCGGTCATCGCGTCGGCGGTGGCGCTGGGGGCCGGTATCGCGGTGATCCAGCCGGCGCTCGCCACGATGATCGTGTGGTGCTCGACGACGGCGACCCGGTCGCGGGCGTTCGCCACGCAGTTCTTCCTCAACAACCTGGGGCTGGGCATCGGCGGCCTGGTCGGTGGCCAGTTGGTGGACACGACGCACGCGTCGAGCTTCGTGCGGCTGTTCGCCATCGAGGCCGTGATGTTCCTGGTGCTGGGCGCGGCGATCGCGACCGTGCGGCTGCCGCGGGCACCCAAGGTGGAGGACGCGGTGCCGACCGAGGAGCGGGCCAAGGGCGCTTGGCGGACGATGTTCGGCGACCAGCGCATGGTGTGGCTGTGCGTGCTGGGCTTCGTGTTGTTCTTCGCCTGCTACGGGCAGTTCGAGTCGGGGCTCGCGGCGTACGCCACGGAGGTCACCCGGATCGCGCCGGCGACGCTGGGCATCGCGCTGGCGGCCAACACCGCGGCGATCGTGGTGGCGCAGTTCGTGGTGCTCAAGCTGGTCGAGCGTCGGCGTCGGAGCCGGGTGATGGCGCTGGTGGGCCTGATCTGGACGGTGGCGTGGATGGCCGCCGGGCTGTCCGGGCTGGTGCACGGGAGCCAGGTGGTGGCCACGGTGCTGTTGATCTCCACGTACGCGTTGTTCGGCATCGGCGAGTCGCTGCTGTCGCCGACGGTGTCGCCGCTGGTGGCGGATCTGGCGCCGGCGTCGCTGATCGGCCAGTACAACTCGGCGTTCGCGCTGGTCAAGCAGATGGCGCTGGCGGTCGGTCCGGCCGTGGGGGCGCTGATGGTCGGGCACGGGATGCACGTCGCGTACATCGCGATGCTGATCGCGTGCGCGGTCGGGATCTCGGTGCTGGCGCTGCGGCTGGGGCGGATGCTCAGCCCGGCCCAGGACCAGCCGCACCGTGCCGTGACCCTGCCCCCGCAGCGCGTGGAGGCCGAGCCGGTGGCCGCGGGCGTCTGAGGTCCGGTCCGGGGCGACGTCCGCTCTTGGGCGGCGCGTCGCCCCGCTCGTGCGGGTCCCGGCGCTAGCCCCGGGGCAGGGCGAACTCGCACCAGACCGCCTTGCCGCCGCCGGGCGTGCGGCGCGAGCCCCAGGAGGAGGCGATGGTGGCGATGATGGAGATGCCTCGGCCGGCCTCGTCGACGGGCTCGGCGCGCCGGCGGCGGGGCAGGTGGTCGTCGCCGTCGGTGACCTCGATGATCAGGCGTCGGTCGGTGCGGCGCAGGCGCAGCCGCATCGGCGGGGTGCCGTGCTGGAGGGAGTTGGCGACGAGTTCGCTGGCGGCCAGCACGCCGAGGTCGTGGAGTTCCGGGGAGAAGCGCCAGGAGGCGAGGACACCGGAGGCGAAGGCCCGGGCGCGGGGTGCCGCCTCGGTGCCGCCGTGGAGTTCCAGGGCGGCGTTGTGGAACAGCTCGGCGTCGTGTCCGGTGCGGACCGGGTTCTGGATGACGAGGATGGCGACGTCGTCGTCGTGGGCTGCGGTGATGCCCAGGGAGCGCAGCAGCCGGTCGCAGACGATGTCGGGGGCGCCGGTGGCGCCGGCGAAGGCGCGCTCCAGGGAGGCGACGCCGTCGTCGATGTCCTTGTCGCGGCGTTCGACGAGGCCGTCGGTATAGAGGACGGCGCTGCTGCCGGGGCCGAGCGGGACCGAGCCGGAGGAGTGCAGCCAGCCACCGGTGCCCAGCGGCGGGCCGGTGGGTTCGCCGGCGCGGCGGACGGCGCCGTCGGCGTCGCGGACGAGCATCGGCAGGTGGCCGGCCGAGGCGTAGACCAAGCGGCCCTCGTTGGGGTCGTGGACGGCGTAGACGCAGGTGGCGATCTGGCTGGCGTCGATCTCGGCGGCGAGGCCGTCGAGGAGTTGGAGGACCTCGTGGGGCGGGAGGTCCAGGCGGGCGTAGGCGCGGACGGCGGTGCGGAGCTGGCCCATGACGGCGGCGGCGCGCACGCCGCGGCCCATGACGTCGCCGATGACCAGGGCGGTGCGGCCGGCGCCGAGGGTGATGACGTCGTACCAGTCGCCGCCGACCGCGGCGTCCGTGCCGCCGGGTTGGTAGGTGGCGGCGACGATCAGGTCGTCGGGCTGTTCCAGTTCCTGGGGCAGGAGCGAGCGCTGGAGGGTGACCGCGGCGGCGCGCTGGCGAGCCTCGCTGGCGCGGAGCCGTTCGGCGGACTCGATCTGGTCGGTGACCTCGGCGCCGAAGACCAGGACGCCCTTGTGCGGGGCGACGCAGGCGACCTCCGGGTCGGGTGCCGGGCCGCTGGCGGCGACCTCGATGGGGGTGCAGGTGAAGGTGTAGTAGCCGTCGCGGGTGCGGTCGCCGGCGCCGGCCGGGACCTTGCGGGACTTCACGGTGCGCGGTTTGCCGCTGCGCAGGACCTGGTCCATCAGGGGCAGCAGGCCGAGTTCGGCGAGTTCGGGCAGGGCCTCGCGGGCGGTGCGGCCGGCCGGGCGGGGGCCGAAGACGCCGGCGTAGGCGCTGTTGACGTAGGCGAGGCGGTGCTCGGGGCCGTAGACGACGGCGACCAGGGCGGGGATGGTGCCGAGGATGTCGTGGACGGAGAGCGCGTCGACGGTGGGCGGCGCGGCGGGCGGGGCGTCTTCTCCGGTGGGGCCCTCGGCACGGGCGGCGGGGACGGTGCCGGGCTGGCCGGCCGGTGCGTCGCCGGCGGGTGCGGGCGCGGCGGAGTGTGCCGTGGGCCCCGAGGGCGGGGTGACGGGGCGGTCGGGCCGGGCGGCGGTGCGCCGCTGTGTGCCCGGGAACTTGGCGCTCCAGCGCGTGAAGATCACGGAGGGGTACCTCTTACTTCGCGTTGTCGCGCGGGGTCGGGCCATCGGCGTGGGGGAACGCCCCGTGGCATGGCGGGGAGCACGGTCGGCTTCCTCTAGCGGAATGCAGCAAACGTCCTGAATCCTCGTGATTGTCACTCTTCGCAGATACGAGCCCACCCATGGTCACACGTCCAGTGTGGCCGACCGGACGGTCATCCGTCAGACGCCGGGCGTCGGGGCGTAGTTGCCGGCGTTCGAGGGGGCCGGGCGCACCGGTCGGGCCGGGGGCCAACGTCCCTGGTGGAGCGGCCGGTCAGCTGGTTTCGTTGTGCCGGCCGGTGCCCGCGGCGAGTTCGAATTCGGCGCGCGGGTTCTCCAGTGAGCCGAGGGAGACGATCTCGCGCTTGAACAGGCCGGCGAGGATCCACTCGGCGAGGATCTTGGCCTTGCGGTTGAAGGTGGGCACCCGGCTGAGGTGGTAGGCGCGGTGCATGAACCACGCCGGGTAGCCCTTGAGCTTGCGGCCGTAGACGTGCGCGACGCCCTTGTGCAGGCCGAGCGAGGCCACCGAACCGACGTACTTGTGCGCGTAGTCGCGGACCTCGCCGCCGCGCAGGGTCGCGGTGATGTTCTCGGCGAGGACCTTGGCCTGGCGCACGGCGTGCTGGGCGTTCGGGGCGCACACGGCGCCCGGGGCGTCGGACGGTGGGGCCGTCAGGTCCGGGACGGCTGCGGCGTCCCCGGCGGACCAGGCGTGGTCCACGCCGTCCACCCGGAGCGCGGCGGTGCACCGGAGGCGGCCGTGGCCGGTCAGCGGCAGTTTGCTGGCGGCCACGATGGGGTGTGCTTTGACGCCGGCGGTCCACACCAGCGTCCTGCTGGGGAAGCGGGAGCCGTCGCTGAGCCGGACGATGCGCTTCTCGCAGGACTCCAGGCGGGTCTCCAGCCGGACGTCGATGTTGCGGGCGCGCAGTTCGCGGACGGTGTAGCGGCCCATGTCGGCGCCGACTTCGGGCAGGATCCGGCCGCTGGCCTCGACCAGGATCCATTTCATGTCCTCGGGCTGGACGTTGTGGTAGTAGCGGACGGCGTAGCGGGCCATGTCCTCCAGTTCGGCCAGGGCTTCCACGCCGGCGTAGCCGCCGCCGACGAAGACGAAGGTCAGTGCCGCGTCGCGGACCTCGGGGTCGCGGGTGGAGGAGGCGATGTCGAGCTGTTCGAGGACGTGGTTGCGCAGGCCGATGGCTTCCTCGACGGTCTTGAAGCCGATCCCGACGTCGGCCAGCCCGGGGACGGGGAGGGTGCGGGAGACCGATCCCGGGGCGAGGACCAGTTCGTCGTAGGGCAGCACGACGTCGGCGTCGCCGGCCTGCTCCGCGGCCAGCGTGGCGACGGTCGCCGTGCGCTCGGTGTGGTCGATGGCGGTGATCTCGCCGATGAGAACGGTGCAGTGCGGCAGGACCCGGCGCAGCGGGACGACGACGTGGCGCGGGGAGATGGAGCCGGCGGCGGCCTCGGGGAGGAACGGCTGGTAGGTCATGTACGGCTCGGGGTCGACCACGACGATCTCGACGGTGCCCCGGCGCAGCTCCTGCTTGAGCGTCCGTTGCAGGTGCAGGGCGGTGTACAGGCCCACGTAGCCACCGCCGACCACGAGAATGCGCGCCACGTCGTCCGAAGACTCAGTCTTCACAGAGGTTCTCCTCGCGGTGTCGACCAGGCCGGGGCGCCACCGAGCGGGTGGCCGGGCCGGCGGCGCGGCCACCTTCGGGCGCTGTGCCCCCGGAAAGCACAGCACTGTTCCATGACGCACTGCCGACACGCCTTTGTCCACAGGCAGGTCGAAAAGTATGTCCGGAACGAGTGGTGGTGCGGAGTGGGACATTCCGGCCGAGCGGTGCGAAGTACGCTGGTCAGGCGGAGATCGGCACCGGGTGAGGGGAAGGGTGAGCAGGGCGGATCGGGTCGATTAGGCCGATCGGGGGGCACGGTGTACGGAGGGCCCCTTCAATCTTGACGTGGGCTCAACTATGTTCGTATGTCGTCGGGGTGCACCCTTTCGTCGGGTCGCCCCGGCCGTCAGGGCGGGGAGTCTCCGGGGGGAGACGTCATTACCGGGGGATCACTTATGCACATTCAGGGCTCTCAATGGCCGACGGCGGTCGCGATGACCGCTGCTTCCGACGGCGTCAACGGCGCCACCGGCACGGGCGCGGTGACCAGCGCCAACGGCCGGAGCACACCACTGCGGGTGGACGCGCAGCGCAATCTGGAACACGTACTGCGGGCGGCCCGTGAGGTCTTCGGCGAGCTGGGCTACGGCGCGCCGATGGAGGACGTGGCGCGGCGCGCCCGGGTCGGCGTCGGTACGGTCTACCGCCGCTTCCCGAGCAAGGACGTGCTGGTCCGGCGGATAGCCGAGGAGGAGACCTCCCGGCTGACCGAGCAGGCACGGGCCGCACTGGGGCAGGAGGACGACCCGTGGTCGGCGCTGGCGCGGTTCCTGCGCACGTCGGTCGCCTCGGGGGCCGGACGGCTGCTGCCGCCGGGCATCCTGCGACTGGGTCCAAGCGAGGAGCTGGTGCCGGACGGCCCGGTCGACCCGCGGCTGCGGGAGGGCGGCACCGAGGCACGGGTGCCGTTGCAGCGGGTGGCGCCGGGCGAGGCGGAGGCGCCCCGGCCGGGCGCCGAGAGCGAGGAGACGCCCGGCGGGCAGGCGCTGCTGGAGGTCGTCGGACGGCTGGTGGAGCGGGCCCGGACGGCGGGTGCGCTGCGGCCGGACGTCACGGTCTCCGACGTGCTGCTGGTGATCGCCACGGGTGCGCCGGCACTGCCCGATCCGGGACAGCAGCAGGCAGCCTCGGCGCGACTGCTGGAGATCCTGCTGGAAGGGCTGCGGTCGCGCCCCTTGGCATGACCTGCGGTGGCCGGCTCCGCCGGGCCTTGGGTGGAGCCGGCGCCGAGGGCCCGGGTGGGCGCGGCGGGCCGGTGACGGTCCTGCGGGCGTGGGCGACCCAGTGGGCGGGCATGAGCCATACGGGTGAACGCCAGTGCGGTCGCCCCCGGATGAGTGGTTGCCCACCTGAGCCCTGAGGCTTGGGCCACGGGTGTGGCACGCTTGCGCGGAGTTGCGGTGTGACGGCGGGTTCGGGAGTCTCGGCGATGGGTGTTGACGGACGGGACGAGCGGCGCGGCGAGAGCGCGGGACGCCCGCCGGAGCAGGTGCCGGGACAGACCGGGCCGTTGGGGGCGACGCCGCCGGCCGGCGGCCTGGAGGGTGCCGGGCCCAGCGTGCCGGCGCAGCGTCGGCGCTCCCGAGGGGCGCAACCGCCGTCGGACGCCGCGGACGACACCGCGGCGACGGGTGCGGACACCCAGCCGGCCTCGTCCGACGCCGAGTTGGTCGCCGCGATGCGGGCCGGCGACGACAGCGCCTACGAGGAGCTGTACCGACGGCACGCCGAGGCGGTGCGCCGCTACGCCCGCAGCTGCTGCCGGGACGCCCACACCGCCGAGGACCTGACCGGTGAGGTCTTCGCGCGGACCCTGCAGGCGGTGCGGGGCGGGGCCGGGCCGGATTCGGCGGTGCGCGCCTATTTGCTGACGACCGTGCGGCGGGTCGCCGCGGCCTGGGCGAAGACCGCGCGGCGGGAGCAGTTGGTCGAGGACTTCGCGGTGTTCGCGGTGTCGGTGGCCGGCTCGTCGCGGGACGACGACACCCTGGATCTGGGCGCGGACGTGCGGGCGATGCACGAGGCCGAGCAGACGATGGCGGTGCAGGCGTTCCGCAGTCTGCCGGAGCGCTACCAGACGGTGTTGTGGCACACCACCATCGAGGACGAGTCGCCGAGCGAGGTCGCGCCGCTGCTCGGGCTGACCGCCAACGCCACCGCCGTGCTGGCGCACCGCGCCCGCGAAGGGCTCAAGCAGGCGTACCTGCAGGCGCACGTGAGCCAGTCGCTGACCTCGGGCGGCGACTGCGCGCGCTACGCCGACCGGCTCGGTGCGTACGCCCGCGGCGGGCTGCGGATGCGGGCCGAGCGGGGGCTGCGCAAGCACCTGGACGCGTGTGCCCGGTGCCGCGGGGCGGCGCTGGAGGTCGCGGACCTCAACCAGCGGATCGGGGCGGTGCTGCCGGTCGCGGTCATCGGCTGGTTCGCGGCCGGGTACGCCGTCAAGGGTGCCGTCGCGGTGGCCGGGGTCACCGGTGCCGGAGCGGCGGCGGGTGCCGGGGTGGCCGCGGCCGCCGCGGGGGCCGGTTCCGGTGCGGGGGCCGGTTCCGGTGCGGGCGCCTCGGGTGGTGCCGGCGGCACGACCGCGGGCGGGGGTCTGGCCGCGCCGGTGAAGGTCGGCGTAGGGGCCGGAGTGGTGGTCGTGGCGGGTGCGGCGCTGGCGTTCGCGCTGGCCGGCTCGCCGCAGCCGGATCCGCAGCCGCGGGCGCAACCGCAGCGGCCGGCGCCGACGGTGCCCGTCCCGCAGCCGTCGCACACCCCGCGCCCCCCGGTGAGTGCGCCGGGGGCGAAGCCGACCCCGCCTCCCCCGCCGAAGCCGACCCCGCCGCCGCCCCGGCCGACGCCGACCCCCTCACCGACCCCTACGCCCACGCCCACCCCGGCACCGCCCAAGCCGACGCCCACCCCCACGCCGACACCGACGCCCACCCCCACACCCACGCCGCCGGTCCCCCCGTCGACGCCCTATCAGGTCAACGCGCTGTCCTACGACTTCGCCGGTGACGGCACCGAGCCGGAGGTCCGGGCGCTCGACAGCAGTTGGATGTGGAAGCGAAAGCACCCCAGCATCGGCGGGACGGCCTACCCGCACGGGGTGAGCGTGCACGCCGCGTCGTCGGTGGTCATCGACCTCAACCGGCAGTGCACCGCCTACGACGCGGTGGCCGGCGTCGACGACCTCAGCCTGGGGCTGGGTGCGCTGCGCTTCTCCGTGTACGCGGACGGGGTCCGGCTGTGGCGGTCGGTGGTCGTGCACGGCGGGGAGCCGGCGGTGCCGGTGCACGTCCCGTTGACGGGCCGCAAGACGCTGCGCCTGGTGGTCGAGCCGGAGGGCGTGGGTGACCTGGTGGCGATGGGGGACTGGGCGCGGTCGCAGATCAGTTGCCGGTGAGGGCGGCGGGCCGGGGCGCCGGCGTGCGTCCCCGTTCCTCCGGCGCGTGGGGGTTCCGGCGCGCCGTAGGGCGCGCCGTTCCGCCGGGCGCAGCGGGCGACGGCCGTGCGCCGACCGGCCGCCCCGTACGGGAGGCCCCCGTTTCGTCGCGTGCCTCAGGAGCCGCCGGGCGGCTCAGGAAAGCCGGGCGCGCGGCACGCCGCCCGCCAGGGCCCGCTGTCGCGGTGCTTCGGCGCCCGTCCAGCAGGAGCCGCGGCGGGCCAGGAGCCGGCGCAACCACATTTCCGTGGAGACGAGTTCGGCCAGGCCGTCCAAGGGCAGCGGAGCGCCCTCGGCCGCGGTGCGGAGCGCCTTGCGGACCACCCGTGCCTCTATCAGGCCGGCGTCGGCGAGCAGGGGCGCGTCGAAGAGCTGGAGCAGCCAGTCGACCGTGACGCGCAGTCCGGCGCGGGCCGCGGCGGTGTGGGGGTGGTGCGCGGCGGCGCCCCAGCCGGCCGGCAGGTCCCGCACGCCGGCGCCGGCCAGGACGGAGCGCAGCACGGCCGCCCGGGCTCCGGGCTGTACCCGCAGGGTGTCCGGCAGGGCGCGGCAGGCGAGCACCACCTGGTTGTCGAGGAAGGGGGCGTGCAGGCGCTGGTTGCGGACCTCGGCGGCCTGCTCGAAGACCCGGTGGTCGGCGGCCTGGCGGGCCAGTGCGGCGCGGGCCCGCCGTTCGCCGGGGCGGCCGGCGGCCGGCGAACGGCGCGCCGCGTCCCCGAGCCGGACTGACACTTCGGCCAGCGCCTCCCCCGTGAGCCAGCGGGCCGCCGGCCCCGGGCGGCACCAGGCGAGCGCGGCCAGGGAGGCGTCCACCGCGCCGCCGGCCACCGGTTCGTCGGCGAACTGTCGCTCCATCAGGCGGCGGGCGGCCTCGGCGATCCCGGTGGCGTAGGGGGTGCGGGCGAGCTTGCGGGCGGCCCGGTAGACGGTGAACGGGACCAGGACGGAGTGCGCAGACGGGCCGTCGGCCCGGGCCAGTGCGGTGACCGGGCGCAGCAGGTGGCGCCGGCGGCGGTCCATCAGCAGGTCGGCGAGGCGGGCCGGGTGGGCGTCGAGGACGTGGCGGGCGCCGTTCCCGACGAAGTGGTCGGCGCCGCCGGACAGCAGGCGCCGGCGGTGCCGGCCGGCGAGGGTCAGCGAGGGGCCGGGCTCGTCCGTGAGCGGGAGGGCGTCCAGGCCGGTGAACGGGAGGGCCTCGTCGCCGGCCGCGACGACGACGTGGTGCAGCCGGGGGTTGTCGGCGATGCCGCGGGCGCGGTCCAGTTCCGCCTCGTGCTGGGCTCGGCTCCCGTGGGCGGCGAGGTCGTTGAAGGTGACGGCCAGCAGGCGCTCGCCGTGGCCGTTGATCCGTCCCGGCTGGCCGGGGAGGCCAGCGGCGAGGAGGGCGAGCGTGCCGGAGGCGCTGCCGCCGGAGAGGTCGGCGCCGATGCCGGGGGCCGGGCCGCCGCGCGCCGCGCGCCGTTCCGCGGGGCCCATGCCGGGCACCGGGCCGGGGTCGAGCCGGTCGAGCCCGTCCGGGTCGGGGGCGAAGCGGGGGGCCGCCAGCCGGGCCCGGACGGCCTCCACCAGGGCCTCGCGGACGCCGTCGACGGCTTGTTCCGGGGCGAGTTGGGGGGCGGCGACGGCCAGGGAGGCGGGCGGCTCGTAGGAGGCGATCTCGCTGCTGCCGGTGCGCAGCACCAGCGCGTGGCCGGGCGGGATCCGGCGGACGCCGTCGTACGGGGTGCCGGTGCCCAGCGCCTCGGGGGCGTCCGGGCAGGCCAGCAGGGCGGCGAGGTGGCCGACGTCGAGGCTGGCCTCGACGAGGTCGGCGAGCGGCAGGGCGGCGGTGGCGTACGCGGTCCCGCCGGCCCACCGGGTGTGGAAGACGGGGCGGGCGCCGGCCAGGTCCCCGGTGAGGGTGATCCGGCGTCCCACCTGGACGACGGCGGTGTAGCTGCCCGGCCAGGCCGTGAGGTGGCGCAGGGCGCCCCCGCGGGCGGCGAACAGGCCCACCCTCAGTTGGTCGTCGGTGGCGCCGCAGACCCCGAAGACGGCGAGCCGGGTCTCCGGGTCGGCCTGGACGACGCGCACCTCGTGGGGCCGCCAGTCGCCCACCGCCCAGAGGGGATCGGGGTCGCCCCACAGGAGTTGGGCTCCCACGGGCAGCAGCGACCGGCACTCCTTGTTGGTGGTCGCGGCACTGCTCCACCCCACCAGCCAGCGCATCGCCGCCTCCGCCCGCTTCCCCGTCCGCCGGGGTGGCCGGTGACCGCCCCGTACAGCCGGTCCCCCAGCTGTCGTGCGGTCCATGCTGCCATGGCGGTGGCCTGCGGGAGGCGCCCGAGGAGGCCCGGGTCGCGGTGGCGCGGCGGGCCGCCCTGCCCGGTGGTGCGGCGGTGGTGCGGCGCCCTCGGGGCGGGGCGGGGCGGGCGGCGACGGCCCCGGGTGGCCCCCCGTGTGGCCCCCGGGGCGGCCGACGGCGTGAAAGCATCACCCGTCGGTTTTCAGCCAAAGTCCTTATGGGGCAACCGAGTTGACGCCCGTGACGTCGCCCCGGACCCGGCACCGCCGTGGCGCGGCGGCCGGACGTCACCGGTCCCCGCGACGGTCCGGGAAGCGGGCTGCGCCTCCCGGACCGGACCGCCACCCGCGGGGAATGAGGTGGCGGTGTCCCCCAGCCCACTGGATCCAGTGCAGCGGGCCGACCCACGCAGAACTCATCGAAGCGCGGGGGCCGTTGAGGGGCCAGCGCGCACGGACGGGCGCATGGGCACACGTACCCGGAGCACATGCCAATTCCCGCACCCCCGTTTGAACACGAATCTCGCCATCCAAGACACCGACCCTTAACGGTAGGGATCCGGCGAACTACTCTGGGTGGACGCATGCCCCGGGGTACGGGGCGGCTGTCGCTGTGTCGAGGGGTGCGCATGTCCAGGGATACACGCGGGCCGAACGAAAAGCTCGGCACCGTTCTCGCCCTCGCGGGGATCAGCAATGCCGGACTGGCGCGCCGGGTCAACGACCTGGGTGCGCAGCGCGGCCTGACGCTTCGCTACGACAAGACGTCGGTGGCCCGCTGGGTCTCCAAGGGCATGGTGCCCCAGGGCGCCGCGCCCCATCTGATCGCGTCGGCGATCGGCAGCAAGCTCGGTCGCCCGGTGCCGCTGCACGAGATCGGGCTGGCCGATGCCGATCCGGCGCCCGAAGTGGGGCTGGCCTTCCCGCGCGACGTGGGCGCGGCGGTGCGCTCGGCGACCGAGCTGTACCGTCTCGATCTCGCCGGACGGCGCGGCAGCGGCGGCGGCATCTGGCAGAGCCTGGCCGGATCCTTCGCCGTCAGCGCGTACGCGACCCCCGCCTCGCGGTGGCTGATATCGCCGGCGGACAGTTCGGTGGCGCGGGAGGCGGCCGAGGCGCGGGACAGGGACGCCGCGGCCGCGGGCGACGCGGGGGCCCCGCAGCACGTCGGCCACAGCGACGTCACCAAGCTGCGCGAGGCGGCCGAGGACGCCCGGCGCTGGGACTCCAAGTACGGCGGCGGCGACTGGCGTTCGTCCATGGTGCCGGAGTGCCTCCGGGTGGACGCGGCACCGCTGCTGCTCGCCTCGTACAGCGACGAGGTGGGACGCGCGCTCTTCGGCGCGACGTCCGAACTCACCCGGCTCGCCGGCTGGATGGCCTTCGACACCGGCCAGCAGGAGGCCGCCCAGCGGTACTACATCCAGGCGCTGCGCCTGGCCCGGGCCGCCGCCGACGTCCCCCTGGGCGGGTACGTGCTGGCGTCGATGTCCCTCCAGGCGACCTACCGCGGGTTCGCCGACGAGGGCGTCGACCTGGCCCAGGCGGCCCTGGAGCGCAACCGCGGCCTGGCCACCGCCCGCACCATGAGCTTCTTCCGCCTGGTGGAGGCGCGGGCCCAGGCCAAGGCCGGGGAGGCGCGCGCCTGCGAGGTGGCGCTGAAGGCGTCCGAGGGCTGGCTGGAGCGCTCCCGCAGCGGCGATCCGGACCCGTCCTGGCTGGACTTCTACTCCTACGAGCGCTTCGCCGCCGACGCCGCCGAGTGCTACCGGGACCTGCGGCTGCCCCGCCAGGTGCGCCGCTTCACCGAGCAGGCGCTGTCCCGTCCGACGGAGGAGTTCGTCCGCTCGCACGGGCTGCGCCTCGTGGTGTCGGCCGTCGCCGAACTGGAGTCCGGCAATCTGGACGCGGCCTGCGCCGCCGGCACCCGTGCCGTCGAGGTGGCGGGCCGGATCTCCTCGGCCCGCACCACCGAGTACGTCCGTGACCTGCTGCACCGCCTGGAGCCGTACGGGGACGAGCCCCGCGTGGTCGAACTCCGCGAGCGGGCCCGGCCGTTGCTGGCGGCTCCGGCGTAGGGGCGGGGGCGGGGGCCGAACGGCGGGGCCGGCGGGAGGGCGCGGGTCCGGGTGGTGGCGGGCCGGTGCGGCGGCCGTCGGGGGTGCCCCGCCTCGGGTTCGTCGCCGCGGGTTCGTCACTGTGGGTTCGTCGCCGCAGGTCAGACAGGTCGGTGCGGATTCAGGTCAGTGCGGATTGTCGGTGCGGCGCGTCATGATGGACTACGTCGTCGGCGAGGACGCGCCGGCCCGCGGCGACGGGCGGGTCGGCGGTCATGCGGTTGGGGAGGTGCAGTGGCGGCGTACGACTGCGACGTGCTGGTGATCGGTGCCGGGATCGTGGGGCTCTCCACGGCCCGGGCCCTGACCCGCGCCGCGCCCGGCATGCGCGTCGTGGTGCTGGAGAAGGAGCCCGCTGCGGCCCGCCACCAGACCGGGCGCAACAGCGGCGTGATCCACAGCGGCATCTACTACCCACCGGGCTCGTTGAAGGCGCGCTTCGCCCTCCAGGGGGCGGCGGAAATGGTCAAGTTCTGCACCGCGCACGCCATCCCGCACGAGGTCACCGGCAAGCTGATCGTCGCCACCGAGCGCAGCGAGCTGCCGCGGCTGCACGGCCTGATCCAGCGCGGCCGCGAGCACGGCCTGCCGGTGCGGGAGCTGGGCCCGGCCCAGATCGCGGAGCACGAGCCCGAGGTGCGCGGGCTGGCCGCCATCCACGTGGGCACCACCGGCATCTGCGACTTCGGCGCGGTGGCCCGGCAGCTGGGCCGGCTCGCCGAGGAGGACGGCGCCCGCGTCGTGCTGGGCGAGGAGGTCACCGCCATCGGCCGCCGCCCGAGCCGGGTCGCGGTCCGCACCGCCGGCGGCACGGTCTACCGCGCCCGCGCGCTGGTCAACTGCGCCGGTCTGCACTGCGACCGGGTGGCGCGGCTGGCGGGCGACGACCCGGGCATGCGGATCGTCCCGTTCCGCGGTGAGTACTACACCCTCGCCCCGGAGCGCGCCGCCCTGGTCCGCGGCCTGGTCTACCCGGTCCCCGACCCGGCCTTCCCGTTCCTGGGCGTGCACCTGACCCGGGGCGTCGACGGCTCCGTCCACATCGGGCCGAACGCCGTGCCCGCGCTGGCCCGCGAGGGCTACGACTGGCGCACGGTCCGGCCCGCCGAGCTCGCCGGGACCCTCGCCTTCCCCGGTTCCTGGCGGATAGCCCGCCGTCACTGGCGCTACGGCGCGGGCGAGCTCCACCGCTCGCTGTCCCGCGGCGCCTTCACGGACGCGGTCCGCCGGCTGCTGCCCGACACCCGGGCGGAGGACCTGCTGCCGGCGCCGGCCGGGGTCCGCGCACAGGCCGTCCTCCCCGACGGCACCCTCGTCGACGACTTCCTCTTCGCCGAGTCCCCCGGCATGATCCACGTCCTCAACGCCCCGTCCCCGGCTGCCACCGCCTCCCTCCCGATCGGCCGGGAAGTGGCCCGGCGGGTGACCCGGCTGCTGGGCCTCCCGGCCCGGGAGGTGGGCGGCGAGGGCGCCGGGGAGTGAGGGCGCCGGTCGGCGGCGGGCCCGGGCCGGGCCCAGCGGGCCCGCGACGGCTGCCGCCCTCGCCGTGGACTGGCCCTGACCTGCGGTTCGACCGGTCGACGGGGTCCGGGCCCGGGCCGGCCCGGCGGCGACGGTCCCGGCCGCGGCGGCGTCGTCCGTAGAATCGGACGCACTGTGTCCGAGAACCCCGCCACCCCTGAGACCGCCGCCGCCGACGACGTGACGGCCGCGCACGCCCCGGTGACCGCCGCCCCGCCCGCACGCCCGCTCGGTGCCACCGCCGCCTCGGCCGCCGTGCCCCGGCGCGGTACGCCGATGTTCCCCGACGGGACGGGGCCGGCCGCCGACCCCGCCGGCTCGCACCACGAGCGGCGGATCCGCTCCTTCCAGCCCCGCCGCAGCCGCGTCACCGCCTCCCAGGCCGAGGCGCTGCGCCGACTGTGGCCGACGTGGGGCATGGACATCGACGGGCTCTCCCGCCTCGACCTCGACGCGTTCTTCGGCGGCCTGCCGGTCGTCCTGGAGATCGGCTTCGGGATGGGCGAGGCCACCGCGCAGATGGCCGCCGCCGACCCGGGCACCGGCATCCTCGGCTGCGACGTGCACACCCCCGGCCAGGGCAATCTGCTCCGTCTCGCGGAGCGCAACGGCCTGTCCAACGTCCGGGTGGCCAACGGTGACGCGATCATCCTGCTGCGGGAGATGCTGGCCCCCGGCTCCCTCGCCGGCCTGCGGGTGTACTTCCCGGACCCCTGGCCCAAGAAGCGGCACCACAAGCGCCGGCTGATCCAGCCCGAGTTCGTGGCGCTGGCCGCGACCCGGCTCGCGCCCGGCGCACTGGTGCACTGCGCGACCGACTGGGAGCCGTACGCCGAGCAGATGCTGGAGGTGCTCTCCGCCGAGCCGACGCTGGAGAACCTGCACTCCGGGTACGCGCCCCGGCCGGAGTTCCGGCCGCTGACCAGGTTCGAGGGACAGGGCCTCGACAAGGGGCACACCGTCCACGACCTGCTGTTCCGCCGCCGGGGCTGAGACCGCGGCCCCGGGGCGCCGGCCCGGCCCGCCCGCGGGCACCCCGGTCCGCGTGTTCCCGCCGCCCCGCCCTCGCTAGGGTCGATGGGTGTACCCGTCACCGCCGCCGCTGCCCGCGCACTCAGCCGGCCCGTCGTCGTACACGCCCGCCGAGGTGCCCGACGGGCCTCGGCGCCGGTCCGCGCCCTGGCGCAGCAAGACCGTCCGGGCCGTCGCGCTGGCCGCGCTGCTGGCCCTGTCCGGCGTGCTCATCCTCGGCATCGTGCGGCGGCAGACCGGCACCGAGGGGTTGCTGGTCGGTCTCGGGCTGGCGGTCTTCCCGGTGCCGCTGCTGATCGCGGCGTTCTGCTGGCTGGACCGGATCGAGCCCGAACCCTGGCGGAACCTCGCGTTCGCCTTCGCCTGGGGGGCGTGTGCCGCGACCTTGGTCGCGGTCCTGGCCAACGGCTTCGCCACGGACTGGTTGGCGAACAACATCGCCTCCGCCTCACCGACCGACGCCCAGGCGTGGGGCTCGACCGTCGTCGCCCCGATCGTCGAGGAGGTGATGAAGGCCGCCGCCATCGTGCTCCTCTACCGCTTCCGCCGCCGTGACTTCGACGGCATCACGGACGGCATCGTGATCGCCGGGATCACCGCCACCGGATTCGCCTTCACCGAGAACATCCTCTACCTGGGCAGCGCCTTCGGCGAGGACCGCTCCATGGGGCACACCGGCCTGGACTCGGTGACCGCCGGCACCTTCTTCGTGCGGATCGTGGTCTCCCCGTTCGCCCATCCGCTCTTCACGATCCTCACCGGGCTGGCCTTCGGGATAGCCGCTACCCGCTACCCGCGCCGCCGGGCCGCCCGCGCCGCGCTGGTCCTGCTCGGCCTGACCACGGCGGTCCTGCTGCACGGCGTGTGGAACGCCGCCTCCAGCCTCGGCGACGCCGGCTTCCTGACCGTCTACGGCGTGTGCATGGTGCCGGTGCTGCTGACCCTGACCTGGCTGGCGCTGTGGGCCCGCCGGCAGGAGTTGCTGTCCGTGCGCATCTACCTCGCCCCGTACACCGCCGCCGGGTGGCTCGCTCCGCCCGAGCCGACCGCGCTCGCCTCGCTGCGGACCCGCGCCCTGGCCCGCGACCTGGCCCGCCGGACCCACGGCCCGGCCGCCGCCCGCGCCGTCACCGCCTACACCACCCTGGCCACCGCCCTCTCCTTCCACCGCCGCCGCGCCCACCTGGCGGGCCCGTCCCCGGACTTCGCCGCGCGGGAGCGCGAACTGCTGGAGCTGCTGTGGCAGTACCGGACGTGGGCGGGGCCGGCGCTGCTCCAGGCGTGGGCGTGCGGCACCGGCGCACCCGGCCAGCGCGCCGGTGACCAGCGCTGATCGCCACGCCTGACGGTGCTTCCGGGCACCGCGCCGGCCGCGCGTAGGCTCGTGGGAGTTGTCCGTGAAAGGGAGGATTCTGCGATGGCTGGGATACCGACGAGTGTGGTGGCGGCCACCGGTCTGGTGGGCGGTTACGGCGTGGCCCGGTGGACCAAGAAGCGGCCGTTGGGCGGGGTGGCGCTGGCGGCGGCCGGTGCGGTGGCCGCCCGCGGCTGGCAGCAGAAGGCCGGCACGAAGGCGGCCGCGGCGCTGAGCGGCGCCTACGTGGCGGCGTTCGCGGGGTCGCACCCGCTGGCCAAGAAGATCGGGGCGTGGCCTTCGGTCTTCGCGGTGGCGGGCGGCGTCGCGCTGGCCTCGTGGGCGGTGGCGGACCGGCGCGGCTGACGGCCGGCCACGCCTGGTCGGCACGGCTGCGCCGGGTGCGGCGGACGGTGCGGGGCGCGGCTGGGTGCGCCCCGCACCGTGCGGTGTGCGGCGCCGTACCGGCCCGCCGCACCGCATCCGCCTCGCGTCAGGCCGACGCCTCCGTGAGGAGGGCCAGTTCGACGTCGGTGAGGCTGAGCTCGGTGACGGCCAGCAGGGCCGGGAGCTGCGCCAGGGTGCGGGCGCTGGCGATGGGCGCCGCCACGGTGGGCTGGGCGGCGAGCCAGGCGAGGGCGACGGTGGACGGCTCGGCGTCGTGGGCCGCGGCGACGGTGTCGAGGGCCTGCAGGACGCGGCGGCCGCGGTCGGTCTCCAGGTATTCGGCGGCCTTGCCGGCGCGGGCGCTGTCGACGCTGCTGCCGGGGCGGTACTTGCCGGTCAGGAAGCCGGAGGCGAGCGCGTAGTACGGGACGGCGGCCACGCCGTTGCGGGCGGCGACGTCGGCGAGTTCGCCCTCGTAGGTGTCGCGGGAGACCAGGTTGTAGTGCGGCTGGAGGGCCACGTAGCGGGCCACGCCCTCGCGGGCGGAGAAGTCCAGCGACTCCTGCAGGCGCCGCGCGGAGATGTTGGACGCGGCGATCTCCCGGACCTTGCCCGCGCGCACGAGGTCGTCGAGGGCGGTCAGGAACTCGCCCACCTCGACCGATTCGTCGTCGTAGTGGGTGTAGTAGAGGTCGATGTGGTCCGTGCGCAGCCGGGTCAGGGACAGGTCGACGGCGGTCTTGATGGTGGCGGCGGACAGGCCCTTGAGGTCGGGGTGGACACCGACCTTGGTGGCGATCACGACGTCGTCGCGGTTGCCGCGGGCGGCCAGCCAGTTGCCGAGGACGGTTTCGGACTCGCCGCCCTTGTTGCCCGGCACCCAGGCGGAGTAGACGTCGGCGGTGTCGATGAAGTTGCCGCCGCCGGCGACGTAGGCGTCGAGCACGGCGAAGGACTCGGCCTCGTCGGCGGTCCAGCCGAAGACGTTGCCTCCGAGGCAGAGCGGGGAGACGGACAGCGAACCGAGCGACTTGGGCGTGGGGGCGGAGCTCTGGGCGTGTGTCACGGTCATGCTCCGTGCCAACGCCCGGGTACGCGGAGTTGTTCCCTCCGCACCCGCCCGACCGCGGGGAGTCGTTCCCCCGCGGCCGGGCGGCCGGCTCCGGCTCCGTGCGCCCGTCAGACCGTGACCCCGCGGTCGCGCAACCAGGGCAGCGGGTCCGTCGGGGCGCCGGCGTCCGGGCGGACCTCCAGGTGGAGGTGGGGCGTGGTGGCGTTCCCGGTGGCGCCGACCCGGCCGATGACGTCGCCCGCGTGCACCCGCCCCGTCGTCTTGACCATCGAGGACAGGTGGCAGAACCAGAGCTGCGTGCCGTCGTCGAGGGTGAGGACGATGCGGTAGCCGTAGCCGCCGGCCCAGCCCGCCTGGGTGAGGGTGCCGTCGTGCACCGCCCTGACCAGCGTGCCGGTCGGGGCCGCGAAGTCCTGTCCGGTGTGGTCCGCGGCCCAACGGTCGCCGGCCTGCCCGAAGCCGGTGGTGAGGGTGTACGAGGAGACCGGGGCGACGGCGGTCCCCGCCCCGTCGGCGGGCCGGTCGTCCGACGCCGCCGGGCGGGCCCGCGACGCGGGCGCAGCCGGCTCGGCCGCCGCCTCGGGTGCCGTTCCGGATGCCGCGTCGGGCGCTGCTTCGTCCGCCGGGCCGGCGTCCGGTCCGGCGTCCGCATCGCTGCCGGTCTCGGCCTCCGCGGCCCCCGGTCGGCCGTCGGCCTGCTGGAGGATGCGGTGGCGCAGCGCCTCGGCCGGCCCCGCGCCCGGTGCGCCGCCCGCGGTGGCGTCGTCGCCCTGCGGACGGGACGCGGCGGGGCCGACCGCGGGGGCGGAGGCCGTCGTTGCGGAGTCCGTGCCGGCGGGCGTCGCGACGGGCGCGGCACCGGCGTCGGCCGTGCGGGGGCCGGCGTCCTGGAGGGCCCCGGTGGCGTCGTCGACCACGCCACCGGGGTCCGGCACCGATATCGGCACCGGCGGCCGGTCCTCGGCCGCGGCCACCCCGCTCGCGCCGACCGCCGCGATCACGCCGACGCCCAGCACCGTGCCGCCGCGCGCCAGCCCGCCGCTGCGCTGCTTGGCCACCCGGTGCTTGCCGCGGACCGGGCGGGCCGATGCGTCGCCGGCGTCCGACTCGTCGGCCGGCGGCCATCCGTCGCCGGCGTCCGCACCGGCGGGGCCGGCCGACGGCTCGGCGCCGCCCGGCGCGCCCTGGGGCGAAGGCTCCGGCGTCAGCAGGTCGTGGGAGAACACCTCACCGGGGGACCGCTGCCCCGGAAACTGGCCGTACGGCGAGGGGTCTTGGGGCGCTCCAGCGGGAGCTCCGCCGTCGGTCGGGCCATCGACAGCGGCGAATGCGCTGACGTCGTCGGGGCCGCTCACGGCAGTGGGGGCGGGAACGCCGGCGGGGTCACCGACGGTCGTGGGAACGGTGAAGCCGGCGGGGCCGCCGAAGCCGACCGGGCCACCGAAGTCGGCGGGACCACCGAGGCCGTACGCGGACGGAGCATGGGGGGCGGGCCTGTTGGACGCCACGGGGGCGCACTCCTTTCCTTCCTTCTCGCCTACCGGGTTAGCTGACGGGTTCGGAGCAGGAAGGTCTCCTACCGGCACCCCCTGGCGAGAGGCGCCCGATTCACCCCAAGGTGGTGGTTCCCCGGTTCCCTCTACTCAATTCCCTGCAATTCCAGGCGGATCCGACAGGACCCCCGGAACCGGCCGATCCGGGCGACCCGACTCGGGTCGAGGACGGGGGTCGCGCCGTGCGGAAAGCTGGCTCGGGCGGGTGGCTCAAGGGTCGTTCTGGAGGTGCGGGAACAGCGCGTGCAGGATTCGGCGTCGGCGCGCGGTGCCGCCATTGGCGACGGCTGGGACGACCGCGCTCCGTTATCGGACAGTAATAGAGACGGTGCGGGAAATCCAAGCGTTCCCACGAATCCGCGGGGGTTCCGCAAGCCCCCCGAAGAAGCTCTGGCGTGGACTTTTGCCCCCAGTCTGACCGCAAACAGGGCGAGTTGGCGCGGCATCGCCAAACGATCTCGCGGCGATTGTGCACCAGTCGTTATGCGGAGGGACGCCCCGCAGTTACGGAACGTGAGGGCGGTAACGTCGCCTCATGGTCGTCAACGTCGCGAACACCGGAAGCACCGTCAACACCCCACGGGACGTGGCGGTTCGGTACCGGGAGTTCTCCTGGCACGAGGCGCGGGGCCGGTCCGACGCGCACGAGGAACTCTCCGCCCGGATCGGCCAGGACGACGAGATCTGCGAACTGCTGGCCCGTTCGCTGCCCTCGGGGAACAAGCAGCAGCCGAACCTGCTGCTCGCCGCGGTGCGCTACCTGGACGGCCCGCACGCCGAGTCGGGGCCGCGCGGCGAGGCGGCGTACGGGCGGTGGCGCGAGTGGACGGTCCGGCACTGGGACGAGGTCCGCGCGGTGATCATGCGGCGCGCGACCCAGACCAACGAGCCGGCCCGCTGCGCCGCGTTACTGCCGCTGCTGGCCCGTCTGCCGCAGCCGCTGGCCCTCCTGGAGGTCGGGACGTCGGCGGGGCTGTGCCTGCACCCCGACCGGTACCGCTACCGGTACGTCCCCGACGGACCTCCCAGCCCCCACGGGGAGCCGGTCGAGGCCGGCGCCCCGGACGGCCCGGTCGCCTTCACCTGCCGCACCAGTGGGGTCGCGCCCTGGGACGACGGCGCGACGGTGCCGCCCGGCGCGCGGCCCGAGGTCGTCTGGCGCGGTGGCATCGACCTGGAACCGCTCGACCCGGTCGGGTCGCCGGACGACCTGCGTTGGCTGCACGCCCTGGTGTGGCCCGGCGACGAGGCCCGGTCGGCACGGCTCACGGCGGCCGTCGAGGCGGTCCGGGCGTCGCCGCGGCCCACGGTGGTGCGCGGCGACCTGATCGACGAACTGCCGGCGCTGGCCGCCCGGGTACCGGCCGGGG
This sequence comes from Streptomyces sp. x-19, assembly GCF_046549115.1. Taxonomy (NCBI): domain Bacteria; kingdom Bacillati; phylum Actinomycetota; class Actinomycetes; order Kitasatosporales; family Streptomycetaceae; genus Streptomyces; species Streptomyces sp. x-19. The sequence continues at coordinate 21,921 of NZ_JAJPWK010000042.1, forward strand.
CGACGCTCGTCGTCTTCCACAGCGCGGTGCTGCACTACCTCCCGCCGGCCCGGCGCGAGGAGTTCGCCGGGCTCGTCCGGTCGGTGCTGGCCGAACGGGACGGCCCGGGTCACTGGATCTCCCAGGAGCACCACGGCGTGCTGCCGTGGATCACCGCGCCGGAGCACCGGTCCCTCGGGCCGGGGGACCCGATGTCGCTGACCCTCGCCCTGGACGAGCGCCCGGTGGCCCTGACGGGGCCGCACGGCCAGAGCGTGCACTGGTTGCGTCCGCCGCTGCCGTAACCCGGCCACCCCGCCCGTTCACCGACGCCCCGCGCTACGCCTCCAGGGGCCGCTGGACCGCCAACAGGGCCATGTCGTCGGCGGGGCCCCCGCCGGTGTGCCGGGCGACGTCCTCGACCACCACGTCCAACAGGTCCCCGGGGCCGCTGAATTGGCTGCCGCGCAACCGGGCGCACGGGTCGTAGAACCGCCCGGCCCGGTCGCGGGCCTCGGTCACCCCGTCGGTGAACAGCAGCAGCAGCGCCCCGGCGGGGAAGAACGTCTCGTCCGCGCGGTCGGGCCACCCGGCCACGTCGCCCAGTCCCAGCGGCAGCGCCGCCGTGTGCGGGGGCAGCTCCCGTAGGCCGCCGTCCGGGGTGAGCAGCAGGGGGGACGGGTGGCCGCGGTTGAGGATGCGCAGCACGGACTGGTTCCCGGCGGGGACCTCCGCCAGGACGGCCGTGGTGAAGCCCTCGTCCTGGTCGAGGCCGGCGCGGCGCCCGCCCTCCCGTTCGATCGCCCGTTCCAGCCGGCTCGCCACCGCCTCCAAGGTGGCCTCCTGCTCCGCCGCCTCGCGGAAGGCCCCGACCACGACGACCGCGGCCTCGACGGCCTCCAGCCCCTTGCCCCGGACGTCGCCGACGATCATCCGCACGCCGTGCGGGGTGTCCTGGATGGCGTGCAGGTCACCGCCGATGCGGGCACCGGCCCGGGCACCCACGTAGCGGGCGGCGACCGCCAGGCCGGCGAGGGTGTCGGGGGGCGCCGGCAGCACGGCCCGTTGGGCGGCCTCGGAGACGTCGCGCACGGAGGCGAGCCGGGCGTCGCTGCGCCGGACGACCCGGTTGATGCCGAGCGCCATCAGGGCCACCACGACGACCGTGATCGCCTCGGTGGCGGACTGGTAGTAGTCCTCGGCCCCGTGGTACGTGGCGAGCAGGACCTCGGTGACGACGGCGGCCAGGGCGGTGCCGGCGGTGGCCCGCAGGGAGTACAGCGGGGCGGCGACCAAGGGGGCGGCGGAGAGGAACGGGGCCGCGGTGTACTGGGGCGGCGTCACGAGGTCGAAGAGCACGCCGCCGCCGATGAGGACGGCGGGGAGCCAGCGCGCCAACGGCCGCCCCCACGAGGACATCTGGTTGCGGCGCGCCCGCCGTTCCTCGTCGGCCGTGCGGTTCCCGCCGCCTCGCACCATCCGCACCGGCCTCTTCCCAGTCCGCCCGCCCGGTGGCGCCCGGTGCGGGTCACGGCACCGCCGTGCTCCGCCCGCACGCCCCGGTCCGACTCCGGATCCGTCCGCGCCCCGGTCCGCCCGGCCGCGCACCCGCCGGGTCCCAGCGCAGCGCCGTTGCCGGGTACGTGGCACGCGCCTGCCAGCCACGCGCCACGCCCGCCGGGTGCGTCCTGACCGCACGCGATCCCCGAGGCACTGCCGGTTCAAGGCTTGCCGGCACCGCGCCGCCCGGCGAGTCCTCCTGCGCCGAACGGGGTAGGAACGGGCCGGGGCCGACCCGCCCCCCAAGGGTCCTCCCCACCGGGTTCCGGCACCGCCCCGGGAGCACCCCGCACGCACAACGAGCGGCGCCCCGACCGTCGTACCGGTCGGGGCGCCACTCTCCGTCGGAGCACCGCATGCTCCACCTGGTGGGCCATCAGGGGCTCGAACCCTGAACCAATGGATTAAAAGTCCTGGTGGGACCGTGATGACCGGTCCCACCAGGACTCCAGCAGTCCTTTTTTCCCAGTCGGTGCAGGTGTGTCATGGTGGGCGATCCGGTGCGGATCGCACTGTGCCACGACGTCCGCTCACGCACCGCTCACGCATGGGGTGCTGACTCCGTGGCCTGGTGGGGCTGGATGCCGCAGCCGGAGAGGGGGGTGGGAGACCCAATGCGACCGGCGCAGGCCACGGAGGGAAATGCGACTCTCGCCGCCGATCGCCAGCGTGGTCGCTGCCTCCCGTAGATCTCGGTGGTCACTTGCCGGCCCCTGCGTCGATCTCGGCGATCAGGTCCTCGATGCGGGTCTTGATCTCGTCGCGGATCGGGCGGACGGCCTCGACGCCCTGGCCGGCCGGGTCCTCCAGGGCCCAGTCGAGGTACTTCTTGCCGGGGAAGATCGGGCAGGCGTCGCCGCAGCCCATGGTGATGACGTAGTCGGACGCCTGGACGGCCTCGGCCGTCAGGACCTTGGGCTGCTGGTCGGCGATGTCGATACCGACCTCCTCCATCGCCTCGACGGCGGCCGGGTTGACCTGGTCGGCGGGTAGCGAGCCGGCGGAGCGGACCTCGATGCGGTCGCCTGCGAGGTGGGCGAGGAATCCGGCGGCCATCTGCGAGCGGCCGGCGTTGTGGACGCAGACGAAGAGCACGGAGGCGAGCGGCGCGGAGGGCATGAGTTCTTCCTTCACGAAGCGGATGGTGCGGACGGGAGGCCAGTGGCCTGGCAGGTCTTTGCGGCTGCGCGCGAACAGCGCCCGAGGCAGGGCCCCGCCCGGCGCCCGTGCGGCGCGAGGCGCGCCGCATCGGTGGCCAGCCGTTCGTCGGGCAGGCCGGACGGAGGGGATGCGGTCACGAGAACCCTTTCAAGGGGCTGACAGATCAGCGCGTACTGGTGTCAGCTTTGACTGATGTGAGAGTATCAGCGCATGATGACGTCAGTCGATACTGATCTGATCCGGGTGCTGGCCGACCCGCTCAGGCTGAAGATCGTGAACCTGCTCGCCCACGAGACGCTGTGCACCACGCACCTGGTCGAGGAGACCGGCGCCAAGCAGACCAACCTCTCCAACCACCTGCGGGTGCTGCGGGAGGCGGGTGTGGTGGAGACCGAGCCCTGCGGCCGGTTCACGTACTACCGGCTGCGGCCGGACGTCATCGAGGCCCTGGCCGGGGCCTTCGCCGAGCTGGCCGCCACCGCCCGCGCCACCGCCGACCGGAAGAGGCCCTGCTAGTGAGCCGCATCGAAGCCCCCGCGACGACGGAAGAGGCGTCCGTCGTCGCCAAGCTCTCCACCCTGGACCGCTTCCTGGCGGTGTGGATCCTGATCGCCATGGGGCTCGGCCTGGGCCTGGGCCGTCTCATCCCCGGTCTGAACGACGCCTTGGCCAAGGTGGAGATCGGCGGGATCTCCCTGCCGATCGCCGTCGGCTTGCTGATCATGATGTATCCGGTGCTGGCCAAGGTCCGCTACGACAAGCTCGACGCCGTTACAGGCGACAAGAAGCTGATGGTCTCCTCGCTGGTCATCAACTGGATCCTCGGGCCGGCGGTGATGTTCGCGCTGGCGTGGACCTTCCTGCCGGACCTGCCCGAGTACCGGACCGGGTTGATCATCGTGGGCCTGGCCCGCTGCATCGCCATGGTGATCATCTGGAACGACCTGGCCTGCGGCGACCGCGAAGCCGCCGCCGTCCTGGTCGCCCTGAACTCCGTCTTCCAGGTCATCGCCTTCGGCCTGCTCGGCTGGTTCTACCTGGACCTGCTGCCGAACTGGCTCGGCTTGGGCAACGGACAGCACCTCGACATCTCCATGTGGAAGATCGCCCTCAACGTGGTCATCTTCCTGGGCGTCCCGCTGGTCGCCGGCTTCCTGACCCGTCGCCTGGGCGAGAAGAAGCTGGGCCGGGAACGGTACGAGTCCGCCTTCCTGCCGAAGATCGGACCATTCGCCCTCTACGGCCTGCTGTTCACGATCGTCATCCTCTTCGCGCTGCAGGGAAAGACGATCACCTCGCAGCCGCTGGACGTCGCCCGGATCGCGCTGCCGCTGCTGGCCTACTTCGCGATCATGTGGTTCGGCAGCTTTGCCCTCGGCAAGGGCCTTGGACTTGCCTACGACCGCACCGCGACCCTCGCCTTCACGGCCGCCGGCAACAACTTCGAGCTGGCCATCGCCGTGGCCATCGCCACCTTCGGCGTCACCTCCGGCCAGGCCCTGTCCGGAGTGGTCGGCCCGCTGATCGAGGTCCCGGTGCTCGTGGCCCTGGTCTACGTCTCGCTGGCCTGGCGCAGGAAGTTCCACACCGCGGTTCCCAGCACGCGCTCCTCGTAGGGAGGAAAGCCCGATGCACTGCCTGGAGTGCCGTCTGGCACGCATGACCAGCACCGCCGTCGGAGTGTGCCGCGGCTGCGGCGCCGGCGTCTGCGGCAACCACGTCCACACTGCGACCGTGCCGGTGCGGCGCGGGCCGGTACTCGGGCCACCCCCCGAAGCGGTGGTTCGCCAGGTCCTGTGCCCGGCATGCGCCCTGGCCACGGCATCCGGTGCGGGGGCCGCCTCGTGATCGAAGCGCTCGATGTGGTGGTGGTCGGCGGCGGCCAGGCCGGGCTCGCCGCCGGCTACCACCTACGCCGCCGAGGGCTGGAGTTCACCGTCTTCGACGCCCGGCCCGCCCCCGGCGGGGCCTGGCAGGACACCTGGGACTCCCTGCACCTGTTCTCCCCGGCCGCCTACTCCTCGCTCCCGGGACGGCTGATGCCGGCCCAACCCGGCCACACGTATCCGGATGCCGGGCATGTGGTCGACTACCTCGCCGACTACGAAAAGCGCTACGACCTGCCCGTTCGGCACGGGGTCGACGTCCACGCCGTCGACCGCGACGGCGACCGGCTGCGGGTGGAGACCGACTGCGGCTCCTGGCGGGCGCGGGCGGTCATCAGCGCCACCGGCACTTGGTCCCGTCCCTTCCTTCCCACCGTCCGCGGCCAGGAGGTCTTCGCCGGCCGGCAGGTGCACACCACCGGCTACCGCAGTCCGTCCGACTTCGCCGGGCAGCGCGTCGTCGTGGTCGGCGGCGGCAACTCCGGCGCCCAGATCGCCGCCGACCTCGCGCTGGCCGGCGTCGAGTTGACGTGGGTGACGCAGCGTCCGCCGCGGTTCCTGGCCGACGACATCGACGGCCGCGACCTGTTCGACGTCGCCACCGCCCGCCACCGCGCCCTCCTGGAGGGCCGTGGTGACACCGGCGGGGTGGCCTCGCTCGGCGACATCGTCGCCGTCCCTCCCGTACGCGCGGCCCGGGACGCCGGGCTCATACCAGCGAAACCGATGTTCACCCGCCTCACCGAGGACGGCGTCCAGTGGGCCGACGGCAGCCAGTCCCGCGTGGAAGCGATCATCTGGTGCACCGGCTTCCGCCCCGCCCTGACCCACCTGGCCCCGCTCCGACTGCGTGGCCGGCGCGGACACATCGCCACCGACGGCACGCGCGTCCTACAGGAGCCGCGGTTGCACCTGCTGGGCTACGGCGACTGGACCGGCCCCGCCTCCGCCACCCTCATCGGCGTGGGCCGCCCGGCCCGCGAGGCGGTGCACCAGATCGCCGGACTCCTCCGCATCTGAACCCACGCTCGGTCATGGCCTCGTAAGGATCGTGCGAATGTCACCGGCTGCGCAGGTCTGCGGACACTCGACGGCAAGCCACTGACTCGCTCACACCGCGATCAGCCTGCGGCCGTGATCAGTAGCTGGCCCATGGCGGCCAGCACCGACGGCTCCACCCGGTAGTACACCCACGTCCCACGCCGCTCGGAGGTCAGCAACCCGGCCTCCTTGAGCTTCTTCAGGTGGTGGCTGACGGTGGGCTGGGAGACACCCACGTCGGAGATGTCGCACACGCACGCCTCGCCTCCCTCGTGCGAGGCGATGGCGGAGAACAGCCGCAGCCGGATCGGGTCACCGAGCGCCTTGAACATCGGCGCGGCCCTCTCGGCCTCGTCGGCCGTGAAGGGCCGCTCGGTCAGCGGCGGGCAGCACGGGCCCACCACTGATTGGCCCCCTTCCGTATCGAGTTGCGGCATCGCCTGCGCGTTCGACATGCATCTATGTTGACACACATCGAAACAACCCTTCAGGGGAGCGATCACCCCCGAGGGCCACAGGCAGGGAGAGTCAAACCCTACTTCGACAAATGTCTATGTTGACGTTCATCGATGCAGTAGCCATGCTGGGAAGCAGCCATCGGCAGATGTCGAAATACGCAAGGAGTCGTCGTGAACGCGCCCACCCCCGCCGAACCGCCCGTTGTCGTGATCGGAGCCGGGCCCACCGGCCTGGCCGCAGCCGCCCACCTGATCGAATACGGCATCACCCCGCTGATCCTGGAGACCGGCCGGTCTGCAGGATCAGCGGTGCGCCAGTGGGCGCACGTGCGACTCTTCTCCCGCTGGGGCGAGGTCATCGACCCGGCCGCCGAGAAGCTCCTGGCCCCCACCGGCTGGACGCGCCCCGACTCGGCGACCTACCCCTCCGGCGGTGACTGGGCCGAGCAGTACCTGGCGCCGCTGGCCGACGCCCTCGGCGAGCGCGTCCACTTCGACGCCAGGGTCACCGGCGTCTCCCGCGCCGGCCGTGACCGCGTCGTGGACGCCGACCGCGAAGCCCAACCGTTCACCGTCCACTACACCAGCGCCGACGGCCGCGAGGAGCGCGTCTTCGCGCGCGCCGTGATCGACGCCTCCGGCACCTGGAGCGCTCCCGCCCCCGCAGGTGGCAACGGCCTGCCCGCGCTCGGCGAGAGGGCCGCGGCCGACCACCTCACCTACCGCGTCCCCCACCTCAACAACCCCACTGTCCGGGCCCGTTACGCCGGCAAGCGCACGGCCGTCATCGGCTCGGGCGCCTCCGCTTTCACCGCACTGGCCTACCTCGCCGACCTGGCCGCCTCCAAGGGCGGGGCCGGGACGAAGGCCGTGTGGATCCTGCGCCGCGGCATCTCCGGCTCCACCTTCGGCGGCGGCGCGGCCGACCAACTGCCCGCCCGCGGCGCCCTGGGCCTGGCCGCGAAGGCCGCCGTCGACGCCGGGCACGCCGACGCCGTCACCGGCTTTCGCACCCAGACCATCGAGCGCGACAGCGACGGACGCCTGGTGCTCGTAGGCGAAGACGGGCGTCGACTGGACGCGGTGGACGAGGCGGTCGTGCTGACCGGCTTCCGCCCTGAGTTGTCGTTCCTGTCCGAGGTGCGGCTGCGCCTCGACGAGCGCCTCCAGGCCCCCCTCGCGCTGGCCCCGCTGATCGACCCCAACCAGCACTCCTGCGGCACCGTCTACCCGCACGGCCACCGCGAACTGTCCCACCCCGAAGCAGGCATCTACCTCGCCGGCATGAAGTCCTACGGCCGCGCCCCCACCTTCCTCGCGATGACCGGCTACGAGCAGGTCCGCTCCATCGCCGCCGCCCTCGCCGGCGACACCCAGGCCGCCGACCGCGTCGAACTCACCCTGCCCGAGACCGGGGTGTGCGGCGGCGCCGGACTCTTCGACACCCCCGAAGCCGACGAGACACCTGCCCAAGGCTGCTGCACCACCCCCGAACCCCAGCCCCTCCAGCTCGCAGCACCCACCTCGGCTGCCGCTGAGAACACGCCCGCGGGTGGCTGCTGCGGCGCATGACCGAAGCACTTGGCCCGTCAGACACGTCCTGGCAGACCGATCACGGCCTGGGAGTCGGGACTCCCAGGCGATCGAGATGATGTCGCACTTCGTCGGCGAGGTCGGCGTAGAACGGTACGCGGTTGGCCGCCTGCAGGATTTCAGTACAGGCAGTCAGCTCTCCGACCAGGCCGATGGGGGGCGCCCAGGAAGTGGGCGAACTCCTTGCGGACCCGTTCTGTAACGTCCGGCACGGGCAAGGAATGCAGGTACAGGTTCGCGGCGTCGTAGCCGGTGGGTGCAGGAGCGGCGAAGGTCCACTGTTGGCCGCCTGCGCTCATCACCAGGTGGCCCTCCCGGTCCGCTTCGTGCCAAGCGCCCGACGTGGTGAGGCGAACGTCGAGGCTGTCGTCGGCGGGGATACCGTCGACGAACGAGGGAGGGCATCGGCCGGCCCGGGTCCATTGACGTCCTCGCGCGGACGAACTCCTTGATTAGCCCCTCGCGCAGCAGCTGTGTGACGAGGTCGAGCTTGGGGGAAGGCTCCCAGCAGCTCCCGCCCCTGCACCCACCGCATCCACTCACTCCGGTTTATGGCCTTACCGGTGGACGGCTTACTGCCAGTGGGGCCGACCGCTTTGCACGGCGCAGTAAAGCTGATTGCCGTGTACATCGCGTGTGGTCAGGCCAAGGTGCGCCTTCTTGCAAAACTGGCCGCGCTGATAGTAGTTCCCGGATGGGGAGAGGATGACGCCGGCGGTGTCGTTGGAGCCGGAGGCAGCGCCTGACGAAGATCCGCCGGAGGATCCCGATCCCGAGCTGGACGAGGAGCCGGAGCCCGAACCAGAACCGGAGCCCGATCCAGAGCCTGACCCGGAACCCGTCCTGGGCTCGGGAGCATTCGTCGCGGCCACGGGCGTCGGTGTCGCGGCCGTGGGAGACGGCGAAGGGGAGGTGCTGGACGGGCTGGTGGACGGAGAGGGCGAATCCGAAACCGCCGTCGAGACCGAATCGGAGGGCGGCGGATTCCCCTTGCCCCCGTCGTCGGAACTGGGCTGGCAGCCGGTGAGGGCGAGCATCACCACGGTCACAACTGCTGCGGCGGACAGGGAAGCACGACGGTGAACTCGGGCACGTATCACTGGAGGACGCATCCTGACGAAAGGGAATTTCCGAAGTAAGCAGCGTGCACTCGGTACGCTCCGCCGATAATATGCGCATCTCTCATCTACGGTCTGGTAATTGGCTTGAATCAGACGCGGCGGTCTTGACTGAATGGTTCGACTTCGTGCGCATGGAAGCACTCAGGAGAGTGCTCCTGTTCCGTGTTCTCGGAGATCTCCACACTTCCACCCGATTCCAGCGGGGACTTGCTGGCGTGGCACTACAGTCGTTTGTCGTTCGACTGCACAGGGAGATCTGTGGCCACTGTCCCACCTAATCGCCGAATTGAGCTTGCGGGAGTGAATGCTCTCCGCACGCTGCTGGAGGACCACAATCACTTGGTGCACGTGGTCGACGGCAGTACTGATATGGGCGAAGACCTGATCGTCGACTTCACTCGTGACAGGAAGCGGACCGGCTGCATGATCGCTGTGCAGGTGAAGACCGCCGGTGGAAAGTCCAGCAAGTATCGTCGGGCCAACGGGTACGCGATCCCTGTGGGAAGCCATGCAGATGATTGGGCTGCTCGCCCAATCCCTGTCGTCGGAGTCGTCTACGACATGGAAGTCGGGCGGCTGTTCTGGGTGAACCTGACGAAGGCTCTGAGGACCGCAGTCACGCCGCCTCGGTACGTGAAGGTCTCCGCCGGAGCGGAGCTTTCCGCACAGACAGTCGGGCAGCTCATCTCCGAGATCGACGCCTACGCCCACGTGATGGGGACCCCCGAAGAAGAACCGGCGCCGATCCCCTACAGCGAGCCTGCCGTGGGCCCCGCGAAGAGGCGTCGATTGCGTCTGAGGGCCGATTGGAAGGACACCTCGTTCACGGGCCGTGCGCACCATCCCGGCTGGGCGCAGGGGTGGTTCATCGTTTGGGACGACTACCGGTTGACGCTGATCCACAGTGTCAACGGTCAGGGCGACTGCCCCGGTGGCGGACTTGATGACCCACGCACTGGCGGACATGAGAACTCCCCGCGGACACGGGATTTCCCCACTGGCTCCGCGTGATCCTTCTTGGGCCGTGGGTC
>NZ_JAJPWK010000043.1:0-28980 GCF_046549115.1 Streptomyces sp. x-19
TGGTGGCCAGGTACCAAGTGGCCTTCTCAGGCAACGTAGCCGGGTCGGTGGTGGCCACGACCAGCCGGCAGGGCGAGTCAGGTCCGTAGCCGCTCAGGCGGGTGTCAGCGGCCCACCAGGTCTCGGTCTGCCCGTCACGGAAGTGACGCTCCACGGGCGTCCAGTCGCTGGGACGCCTGGCATCCTTCCAGACCAGGGCGTGGGCCGCTTCGATGGGGGTGTGTGGTTGGTCGGCCGGAGCCCAGGTGCCGCGGTGCGGCTTGAGCGCGACCACGTAGGCCAGGCCAGCCTCGCGCAGTGCGAGATACCAGTCGTCGCTCACTTAAGTAGGCGCAGTCGGCGACCACCGCTCGGCAGCCGAAGCCCGCCTCCTTCCCGCGGGCCGCGAGGTCTGCGGCCAGCTGCGGTTTGGTGCGCAAGGCCGGGTCGGAACGGCCGCGGGTGAAGTGGTGGGCGGGGGTGTAGGGAGTCGCGTGCAGCGGGTAGTACACACGGCCGTCCGTCCACACCGTGGTCACCGTGACGATGCCGTTGTCCGTCCTTCCCAACCGGCCCAGCCACTGCCTGCCGATATGCGCGGTAGCGGTGCCGTCCTTGCGGTCACCGGAGTCGTCGATCACGATGACCCCGCCGTCGTGCGGAGCCGTCGCCGGCTGCTCGCGCAGCAGCTCAAGCCTCCGGTCGTTGACCAACTCGACCTCCCAGGGCGACTCGGACAGGAAAAACTGCAGCCGCTGCACCCCCGGCATCCCCGCACCCGCTACCGGCTCCGCCCCTGCCAGACATGTGATTGTTTTGTTCCGCTCCCGCGGCGCCAGCAGCCCGGTCAGATACTCGCGAAACCCTCACCGCTGGGCCAGACTGAAGAAGAGGTCGTCGAGTCGGGCCGCGTAGTCCTCCAACGGCCCCGGCGCAGGCGGACACGGACGGCGAGCGGTCATCTTCGGCCCCCAGCCAGGCAGTTGACTCCTCCCACCGGCCTACGACCAACCCGAACTGCCGTCAACCCACGCCACCGCCGGATTTAACGAACTACCGCTACTGAAGTTGAATGCGTGATGTCGGGCTTGGCGTGAGGGTTGGGAATGGTGGCTGTCTTGGCCGTCAGCGTCGGGGGACGTCTGCGGCCAGATCTTTGACGAGGAAGATGCCGGGGTCTTCGACGTGGTGGGTGATGCCGTCCCGATCCATGTAGGACCAGTGGTCCAGGTAGCGGATTGTTGGTTGGTAGCCCAAGCGGGTGTAGAGCCTTGCGGCCCGAGGATTGCCGTGGTCGTCAACGCCCAGTCCGATCTTGCGCGTGTTCCGTTGTACCGCGAGTCGTTCGGCATGGCGTATGAGCGCGGTGCCGATCCCGGTGCCGCGCAGCGGTTCGGCGACATCCAGGCCGTTGATCTCCGGGCAGTCCGCGAAGGCGGCCTGGACCTCTGGGGCGGCGCAGCCGTTCCACCGGACCTCACCATTGCCAACCGGACAGCCGTCCATCCAGGCGACCAGATACGTGCTGCTGCCCGCGGTATGGCGAGCAAAGCGCCGGGCATGGAAGGAGGTTGCGCCGCCGGAGGGCAGGTGCTGGTCGAGGAGGACGACATCCTCGCTGCGGCACTCGGTAATGTGCATGCGCCTGACCATGCCGCGTCGTTCGCCTCGACGCCAGCGTTTTTGTCCATGCATGGTCAGTCGTCGAGGGCCAGCCCGGTGCCGGTGAGGCAGCCATCGATCGAGGGCGACAGGTCACCGCCAGGTGAACGGACCCGACATCACCCGATCAAGTTCAGTATCGGTGGCTGTCGAGTCTGGTTCCGTCACTTCAGCGGGTGGTCCACCAGGTGACCCCGGAACCGCCCGCTGCTGTCGCGAGCGTGATGAGCCATGCAGGGACGCGCTGAATGGTTAAGTGCAGTCCTCCGCAACGGAGTTCAAACTGCGGGTGCCGCGCTGTCGGATTACCAGGCATCTCGTCCTCCAAGGGGAGCGGTTTCACCCGACTCTTGCGCACGGAGCGGATGCCAAACCATCTGGCAAACCCTGGCGAAACCTGGCGAATACTCGTGGCAGCTCTGACAGCAAACACACTGTCAATGCCCACCGACACCTTGCGAGCGGCACCGGCGCGAGACCGACCGATGGCGCAGACAATGGAGGCACTTTGGCCTGGCACGGTAGCAACCGGCGCTCCCGCCTCACCGCGGACTGGCCGGTCCGTCGCCTGTCCGTCTTGAAGCGGGACGGCTTCCAGTGCGTGGCGGTCCTGCGGGACACGGGGGCGCGGTGCACGGCGCCGGCCACGGACGTGGACCACGTAGTCCCAGGTGACGATCACGACCCGGCGAACCTTCAAGCGTTGTGCAGTTGGCATCACGCGCGGAAGTCCAGCGGCGATGACACAGGCCCGCACCGCCTATGTGTGCGCGGACAATGCGGACCACCACGCCATGCGCGCCTGGGTCCGCGGCCTGCAATCCCTGATCGCCTACTGGGACGGCCGGCACCAGGAAGCCTCGCAGTACGCCGCACTCGGCACCTCCCAGGTTGCCGGCGTAACCGGCACCAGCGCGGTATGGCTGTCCTGCCTGCACGCCCGGGCCGGAGCCGCACTCGGCGATGTGAAAGCCGTACGGGACTCCCTCGGACGAGCCGAACGGGCCCGCGACGCGACGTCCCCTGACGACCTGGACGAGTTCGGCGGCATCATGACCTTCCCAGTGCCTCGCCAGCTCTACTACGCCGCCGACGCCACCGCCTGGCTGTCCGACGCTCCCGAGGCGGAACAGCAGGCCGAAGCGGCCGTCGCCGCCTACAGCCGAGCGGAGCCCGAGGATTGGGCGTTCGGCGACCAGGCCGGTGCCCACACCGACCTCGCCCTCGCCCGCGTCCACGCCGGATCCCTCGACGGCGTCGACGAAGCTCTGCGGCCCGTTCTCGACCTGCCCGCCGATCAGCGCATCAAAGGCATCGTCGCCTCGGTGCGGCAGGTCCACACCGCACTGCGTGATCCCCGGTGGCTCACCACTCCCGAAGCGCGCGCGGCGCGGGAGGAGATCGAGGCGTTCGCTGCGGCCCCTGTCGCCGCCCTGCCCAGGTAACACCGTCTGCGGGTAGGGTCCCAACCATGCACCCGGTCGACATCGCCGGTTCCCGGCTTCAGCTGCGCGAACTCACCAGCGACGACGTGGACGCCGTACACGCCATCTACGGCGACGCCGAGGCCACCCGCCACCTCAGCTTCGAACCCCGGAGCCATGAACAGGTCGGGGAGATCGTCGCCCGCTCTATCGCCTCCGCCGGCGAGCGATCCCGCACCGAGTACGCCCTCGGTGTGGTCCGCCGGGAGGAAAGGAGCCTGGTGGGCTTTGCCCGTCTGGCGCTCGACCCGCACGCCCAGAAGGCCGCCACCATCGGCTTCGCCCTGCGCCCGGACACCTGGGGCGCGGGACTGGGCACCGAAACCGTGCACCTCATGTGCGCTCTCGGCTTCAACCGCCTTGGCCTGCACCGCATCTGGGCGGCCCGCGCCCCACTGAACGCCGCCTCCGCCAAGACCTTGCTGCGCGCCGGCATGACGGAGGAAGGCCGCATCCGGGAGCACGTATTCGTACGGGGAGCGTGGCGGGACTCGATCACATACTCGGTCCTCGATCACGAATGGCGGGAGTCAGATGGACCCGCGGCAATCACCGGGTGAAGCTCACTGCATCGTGACCAAGCACAGAGCGCCTCGCCTGCCCTGGACCGGGGCAGGCGGCCACGGGCAGATGCCTCACCATCGCGTGCGATCCGGCTCAGCACTCGATCCGGCTCCTGCCCTGCTCAACACATCTGCGAACCGTTCCACTTGACGCACCGGGTCGCGGTTGCTTGGCGCTATCTCCTATCGCACGGTGATGGTCACTTCCACGCCGGCATCCGTAAGGCTGGCTGCCACAGCGGAGAGATCGGGGAGTACCACGTCGGCTGAGGGCGCTAGGCACTTTCCGACGAACCCCGCCGTCGGGCGATGCCGCAGCTCCTCCGTGGAATCCGCGGCCGTGCGGAGGGATACTGATCACCATGCGCGTTGACTTCGATCCTGCAGAGATGGCTCCGAACGACTTCTACAAGCTGTTGACCGCGACGGTCGTGCCCCGGCCGATCGCCTGGGTGTCGACCATGTCCCCTGACGGCACGGCCAATCTGGCCCCGCATTCCTTCTTCAGCATCGCCAGCGTGCGGCCGCCCGTGGTGTTGTTCAGTTCCGTGGGCCGCAAGGACACCTTGCGGAACATCGAGGCCACCGGCCAATTCGTGGTCAACTTCACGCCGGAGGAACTCTTCGAGCAGATCAACGACACGGCCACCGACTTTCCCCATGGCGTGAGCGAGTTCGAGGCCGCGGCGATCGAATCCGAGCCCAGCCTCCGGGTGAAGCCGCTTCGCGTTGCCGCCGCCCCGGTGGCCCTGGAGTGCGAACTGCACAGCACGGTGCGGATCGGCGACGGGACCGTGGTTTTTGGGCGCGTGCTGCACGCCGTGGTCTCGGACGGCGTCCTGGTCGAGGGACACCCGGAGATCGACAAACTGCGCCCGCTGTCACGGCTGGGGAAGAACGAATGGGGGACGGTCAGCGGCGTGCGCGACCTCGCCCGCATCCGGCACGAGGACTGGCGGGGGCCGGCGGCCGACCGTTACTGAGGTTGTAGTCGTGGTGTCGTCGGTGTGAGCCCTGTTCCGGTGAGGCATCTGTTGATGATGTCGCTGCGGTATTGGATCTGGCGAAGGCCATGTCGGAGCTCGTGCATGAGGTGGTCGGGATCGATGAAGGCGGTGTTGGCCTGGCTGGTCCGGCGGAGGATGGACCAGATGCCCTCGACGGGGTTGAGGTCGGGTGCGTAGGGCGGCAGGTGGTAGGCGGTGATCCAGTCGTGCGCGAACCGGCGAACCCACGCTATGTTGCGCCCTCTCGCGCCGGCTGCTAGGGCGTGTATCGAAAGTGCTGGTCGTCGGCGTGGCAATGCCTAAAATGACGTGCGGTCTTCGTTCGGTCGTGCTGGGGTCAATTGCTATGAATGATTATTTAGCTGACGAAGCTGACTTGACGGACAGGATGGAACGGAACCTGGCGGAACACGCCTGTCATCTGCACCGGAGTATGTCCGGTGCGACCGTCGCAGAGACCGGCGATCTCCTGGTGGCGGACAGCGGCCTGGACGACGACACGTTCAACATCGTCGCCGCGGGCCGCTTCACCGCCGAAGACGCTACGGCCCGCATCACCGAGACCGTCGGGACGCTGGCCGGCACCGGCCGCAGTTTCTCCTGGTGGGTGGGTCCTGCCTCGACACCGGCGGACCTCGCTGCCCGCCTGACGGCGGCCGGTCTGCCGGTCTCCGAACGCGAGACGGCGATGTGGGCCGAGCTGGACGACACCCTGCCGCCTCCCGCTGTCCCGGGACTGGACATCCGGACGGTGACCACGCTCGAACAGCTCGCCGACTACGCCGCGGTCCTCGCCGCGAACTGGAATCCACCCGCCGAAACCGTCCGCGGCTTCTTCGCCCGGGCCGCTTCGCAGGCGCTGGCCGCGACCTGCCCGGCCCGGTATCTGGTGGGCTATGTGGAGAACCGTCCGGTCTGCTCCGCCGAGGTGTTCCACCATGCGGGAGTCGCCGGCATCTACAACATCTCCACCCTGGCCGCCCACCGCCGACGCGGCTACGGCGGAGCCATCACGATCGCGGCCCTCCGCGCGGCCCGCGAGCGAGACCACCGCATCGCGGTCCTGCAGGCGTCGGCCGACGGCGAGCCCGTCTACCGCCGCCTAGGGTTCCGCGCCTGCGGCCAGTTCGTCGAACATGCCATCAACGCCTGAACCCCAAGACACCACGGGCTGGCCGTCCGTCATCCCTGAATGAGCCGGTCAAAGCCACTCGTTGATGGCCGCTACGAGGACAGTGGCCTCGTAGCGGCCCGCGAGCTTGTCGTGTCTCGTGGCCACAGCCCGGTTCCTTTTGAGACGATTGATGCCGCACTCGACGGCATGCCGAGCCTTGTAGTCCTCGGCGTTGAATCCGGGCGGCCGGCCACCGCGGGAGCCACGCTTCTTGCGGTTGCGCGCCTGGTCGGCCTTGTCCGGGATGGTGCAGCGGATACTACGGCGGCGCAGGTAGGCGCGGTTCTTGCGGGAAGCGTACGCCTTGTCCGCGCGCACGCGATCGGGGCGGACGCGCGGCCGGCCCGGCCCGAGGCGGGGCACACGGACCCTCTCCAGCACGGGCTCGAACTGCGGCGAGTCGCCACGCTGCCCTGCCGTGATCACGATCGACATGGGCCTCTGGCCCTGCTCGACCGCCAGGTGCAACTTGGTGGTGAACCCGCCGCGCGACCTTCCCAGCCCGTGATCTCCAGGCTCGGTGAACACACCGCCCGGCGGTTCCTTCTGCAGGTCACCCCGCTTGCGGGCCCCGGCCGCGTGCGGGTGAGCGCGGCAGACCGTGGAGTCGACGCTCAAGTCCCAGACGATCGCGCCTCTCGCGTCGGCCAGGGATTGAAGCCGAGTGAGAATTCGCTGCCAGGCGCCGTTCCGCTGCCACCGGCGGAACAAGTCGTAGACCCGGCTCCACGGTCCGTACTCGACGGGTACATCCCGCCACGGCACACCGGTCCGCACACGGAACCGTATGCCGTCGATCAACTGCCGCCGAGGCCAGACAGGCGGCCGTCCCACCCTCGCGCCCTTCGGCAACAACGGCTCCAGCACTGCCCACTGCTCGTCCGTGAGATCTCCCCGACCCATGGACCGTGATCATTCATGGCTCAAGATCCACTTTCGATACACGGCCTAGCCCAGTTCCGCCCATGCTGCCGCCACACGTTCCTGCCGCAGCCGCTCACCCGGTTCTGGTTCCAAGCCGCCTGCTCTGCAACGACGTTGACCTTGGAGCCGTTCTCCTCCACGGCAGCGGGGTTAGGGGCAGGGCCCGTTCGCGCAGGTGAGAAGGACCGATCCGAACCCGGGGAGCTTTGGTCAGACAGGGCGCCGGGCACGTCTTCGGCGCACTTCAGTTCCACCAGGCGTCGCACCGCAGCGAGTTGCCAGCACGCGACCGGTGCCTAACTTACGGTGAACTCTCGGTTTCCCACGTTCCTTTGCCGGAGGTCACAGGGGCCGGCCATTGGGGCGCCTGGCTGCGGGGGTGGGGAGCGCGGGCGGAGGCGTGGTGTGTCGGCGGGTGTGTGGGCTGAGGGCAGTCGTCCGCCGGGTGCCGGTTCCATGAGCGAGGGTTTCGGCGAGGTCGGCCAGCAGGGTTTCCGCAAGGGCCGGGTGCTGCTGGCGGGCGACGCGGCGCACGTGCACTCCGCGTTCGGCAGCCAGGGGCTGAGCCTGGGCATCGGGGACGCGATGAACCTCGGCTGGAAGCTCGCCGCGGTGATCGCCGGCCGGGCGCCGGAAGGGCTGCTGGACACGTACACCTCCGAGCGCCACCCGGTCGGTGCGTGGGTCCTGGACTGGACCCGGTCCCAGGTCGCGGCCATGCGCCCGGACCCGCAGTCCCGGGCCCTGCGCGAGATCGTCAGCGACCTGGCGGAGACGGTCGCGGGCACCACGTACCTCACCGCGCGGCTCAACGGTGGCGGGGTGCGGTACGAGCTGCCGGGCGAGCACCCGCTGACCGGCCGCAGCACCCCGGACCTCGAACTCACCGACGGTGGCCGCCTCGCGGACCACCTGCACGGCGGCCGGGCGCTCCTGCTCGACCTCACCGACGACCCGGAGCTCCGGGCCCTCGCCGCGGGGTATGCCGGCCGCGTCGATACCCTGACGGCCGGCTGTCCGTCCCGCCTGGAACTGGCGGCGGTCCTCGTCCGTCCGGACGGCTTCACGGCCTGGGCAGCCGACGCCGGGTCGCAGGCGCTGACTCCGACGGCCGGGCTGGCGGAGGCGCTGGAGGAGTGGTTCGGAATGCCAGAGGGTGCAGTGACGCCGGGCTGATCCGCCGCTCTGCTGATTGACTCGAGCGATCTGATTCCACCCACGGCCGCCGCACCCACCCGGGGTGGCGGCCGCCCGCACCCCAGTCCCGGCCCAGCAGCAGCCCGGAGCTCTCACCGGCCGCCTACCGCACCCGCTGTCCCCTGTCATCGGATCTTGCTCGTTTGCCATCGGAGTGTGACGACTACCGGTTTCGTGACATCGAATCTTGTTCGTGCTGCCCTGTCTCATCGGGCTTGAGCACCAGCTTGCAGACGAGGCCGCGCACCCACGCCCGTGGGCCTCGCCACCTTGTCCCCGCCCAGCCCCCTGGCGGTCTGACGCCACCGCTGTCGGAGGCCCCGGTTACGGTTGCCAGGTGAACGGATCGAATGCATCAGCCGACGTACCCGCCCACCACGGCCCGTTGTTGCCTCTCCTGGGTGCCGACCAGGAGGTCATCGACTTCTTCGCCGGGGTTGCGGATCTCGACGCGACGGACCCGGCCGACCAAGGGCTGGAAGACGGGGTCCGGCTTGCGTCTGGAGCCCGGCTGGAGCAGTTTGCGCGGGCGGGCTCAGGCGACGCGTTCTGCTTCGTCGGCGAGGGCGGAGAGGAACGCCCCGTGGTGTACGTCAGTCTCGACGGCGAGGCCGGACCGCTCGCCCTCGGACTGCCAGAGTTGGTGCGGCTGTGTCTGGTGGCACCGTGGTGGCGGGATGCTCCCGGACGGACGGCAGGAGAACTCCAGGCGGTTGCCGACGAGTACCGGGAGGACGTGCCCGACCTTGACCGGCGACGCGACCGCGCGGCCTGGGCGCTCGGCCTCGATCCCGCCGGACTGCCGTCCGAGGCGGCAGTCCTGGCTCGGCTCGTGGAGCTCTCCCGAGGACCGGTCGCCGCGGCCTGTCTCGTCGTCGGGTATGAAGGTGATCCGCTCGATCCCTTGTTCGTCAGCACCCCCGGCTGAAGCTGGTTGACCGGCCGCCCGGGCCCGGAGCCGTGTGTGGTCGGCCAGTTGTCCGCCGCCCGGACCACAGTCGGCTGGCTACAAGCGAGCAGTCGGAATTCAGTGAGGTTCAGTGGGACCGGACGCGTGTAGGTCAGGCGCTGGCTCGGGGAGCTCGCCGAGTTTGCGTGCTCGGATGCGGCGCTCGCCTTGGTGGATCGGGGCGGACGCCGCGGCCTGCGTTGGGCGTGGTGGCGAGGCGTGGCGTCGGGTGGCGCACGGGCACGCGTGGGCAGGGTGTTCGATTCTGCTGTCGGCGTGACGGATGCGCGTGATCGATGCAGAAGCGGCACGGCGTGTCGCGAAGTTGACGTTGAAAGCGGCTTCCCACACGTCCCTGATCGGGCGGCTGATCAGTGTCCGCAGCACCGGCCACTGCGCGAGGAGCAGATCCCGGTTCAGGAAGTCGATCAGGTCCTGGCGCTGTCCTTCGGCGAGGACGGTGCGGTACAGGCTCATCCGAGAACGCGGCTGCTCCAGGCCGTAGGAGCGGCGCCCCGACCAGACCACGTGCAGCGGCAGGTCGATCGTGCCGCAGACGGGGCCAGCCAGGTCCTCCAACCGAGCGGGCAACCGCCCTGCGTACTGCGCACACAGCAACTCGAACGCGTTCGGTACCGGAAACGAGGGAGACTGCACGGCCATGCCCTCAGTGTTGCGTGTCGGCGCCGGCTTCGTGCGCCAGGTGCGGGGAGAGGGCGCGACTGACTTGGTCGCTCCAGGGCCCGGCGCACTTCCACGGGACGCTGGGAGGGGCTGTGCTCCGGGAGACCGCTGCATCATGGCCCACCCGGTCTGGCAGCGCGGTGCGGCGGTCAGAGCGGCCTGAGCGAGGTGGAGGCTCCTGGTCGGCATCGGTGATGCGGGTGGCGGCCGGGAACCGGGACAAATCCTTCCAGTATTTTTTGTTTCTCAGGCCAAAAGCAGTGTCTGAATTACCTGATCCGCAGAACGTGATCGCCGCGACCTGGGCTTTGACTGTCAAGTAATTTTGTGATCGGCGTGTTGGCTGCAAGGAGAGGTTCGCGCCAGTCCTCGAAAATCGCTCGAATGAAGGTTCTTTGCGCTGATAGAACTGTCGGTGTCAGATCGTCGCGAGAAACGGGGAAGCGATGAATCGAAAACTCGCCGCACTCGGCGTTGCCCTGCCGACACTACTGATCTTATCTGCCGCTCCCGCGAGCTCCGTACCTCTACCTTGGAACGGAAGTGCCGGACTGCCCACGGGTGAGCAAAACTCCATGATTCAGCAGGACATTGGCTGCTTCTACCGGGCAGACAATCCGGGGCACCTCACTACCGGAAGCAAGACCGTGTGGGCTTCCGTGGAGATCACTCGATGCACGCCCAAGCCGCCGGACAAGTGCCACCTCACGGTGAGCATCGCCAATCCCGTGTACGACATGGCCCACAAGAACGGGGGCTGGACCAAGTGCGGGAAGAAGACCCTGACCGTGGGCTACAAGTGCGCTGACCTCATCAGCAAGCGGCAGTTCGTGACCGTGGGAACTCTCGCCATGGTCTACAAGGGCCGCACCCAGTCCCACGCGTTCTCAAGCGCGAAGGTGACGCTGTACTGCCGCTGATCCCATACGGCAGCAAGCGATCGCACGGTGTGGCCTGCCTGTGGGCCGACCACACCGCCATCAACTCCACGATTCAAGTTTCCGTTCCGCTTCCGCGATTTCTCTATCGCTGGAAAGGAGGCGGAAGCGGTTACCTCCCGGATCGGCCATCCCGCACCAACCGACCTTCAGAGAGGAGTTGATCTCCCATTTTTCCTCTTCAATGATGGCGCCGAGTTCAACCAGCCTATCCACTTCTTCCAAAAGTGAATGCGACGCCACTAGGTGCATCAGCGGGGCTTTACTATTCCCTGTCACGCGACCGGTACGTTCAACGATGTAAAGCAGGGATTGCCCATCTTCCCCAAAAGGAATTGTCACGCCTTCTGTGCCGGGGCCGATCGTAGAGCAAAGAGCCGCACTCCAAAATCCCCCCAGGCTCACCGGATCGTCCGATTCGAGCACCACAGCCCTTAAGGCCACACTCACCGAAACCCTCCGTCCCTCGCCAGCGTCGTCCACACGCACGTGTTGCGACCCTACTGCGGAGGGCAGGTTCGCCTGCGCCTTTCAGGCAGGGCAAGCACCGGCAGCATCAGGGCTTGGCGTGCGCGGCCCGTACGCTCGCCTCCAGTGCCGCCATCAGATCCACCGGTGCCGGGGTCTCCGGCGGCTGCGCCAGCTCTCGCTGGTCTGCCTTCGCCGTCACGAGCTGCTCCAGGGCGTGTGCGTACTCGTCGTGCAGCTCGTGCCCTTCGACGCCGGTCAACTCTCTGATCAAGACCTCGGCGAGTTCGAGCTCCCGATCGGTGACTGGCGCGGCCGGGGCGAGGTCGCCGGGTTCACGCAGTTCGTCCTGCCACAGCAGCGTGTGGACGATCAGCACGCAGTTGCGGGGCCTGAGCACGGCAAGCCTTTCGCGACTCCTGATGGCGATTTTGGCGATGCCCACATATCCGGTGCGGGCGAGCGCCTCGACGAGATTCCCTGTCAAGTTCTTCTGTTCAGTCTCAGCGAGTGCTTCGTAGCCCTGGGACGCATGTGACTGAGCGCTTCGGTTGGCGAGTGAGTGCTTCAGTTGGCGGGCTGGACCTTCGGCATCGATTGTGACTGCGAGTCAGTCGGCGTACTCGGTCAGGGCTGTGCCGAGGAGGGTGAAGCAGCGCGAGACGCCAGGGTTCACCACGAGCCGGGTCGAAGCCAGCGACCGGGTTCGCGGGGATCGCAAACCTCCACAGACGGCACTGTGACGCAGCTCACGGTAGATGCAGAACCTGCGCGCCGCATCGGGCGTCTGGCTGGTGTGAGATCACGCAGGAGAGCACTGGACGAGTTGGACGAGGAGCGCCTCGTTCGGCTGGTGGCCAGAGGTGACCGCGGGGCGTTCGACGAGTTGTACCGGCGCACCTCGCCGTGGTTGGCGGTGCGGTTGCACCGTCGCTGCGCGGACGAGCAGATCGTCGCCGAGGTCATGCAGGAGACCTATCTGGCGGTGTGGCGTGCGGCTGGCGCCTTCACCGGGAGCGCGGTCGGCGGGACGGCCGTCGGGTGGCTGTGGACGATCGCGGCGCGCCGCCTCGTCGACGCGTTCCGGCGCCGTGCGCACCACGCCGAACCGCCGGTCGCCGCCGCCGAGAGGGCGGTGGTGCCCGCGGCGGAGGACGAGGCACTCGCCGGAACCGTCGGCGGCGACATCGGCGACGCCCTGCGGCAACTTGCGCCAGAACTGCGGCAGGTACTGCAGGCCACGGTGCTCGACGGGCTCTCCATTCGGGAGACCGCCGTCCTGCTCCAACTGCCCGAAGGCACGGTCAAGACCCGCGCCCGCCGGGCCCGGATCGCGATGCGGGAGGCGCTGACATGAGCGGGGAACACGCGTCGATGCGGTTGATCGACGAGTACGCAGGTGGTGACGTGACGATGGCCGCGGACACGGTATGGGCGTTGGAGGCCCATCTGGAGATGTGCGCGCCGTGCCGTAGTCGCCTGGCGGCCTGTGTGGCCACAGAGGCGCCCGGCATCGCCGCGCTCCTCGACACCGTCCGGGCCGGTCTGGAACCGCAGTTGGACGCGGCCGTCAGGGCGCCTTCGCGGCGACACCGCCCGCGCTGGGTGTCGTCCTGGCTGACGCCGGTCATGACCCCGTGGCTGGCCATGACCGTCGTCGTCACCTTGATGGCGCTGCTGCTGGACGCGGTCGCGTCGCCGTCGTTCTTCGGTGACACCTCGCCCGTGCCGCTGATCGCGCCTGTGCTGCCGCTGTGCGGTGTCGCCGCATCGTGGTCGCGCGGCCTGGACCCGGCGCACGAACTGACGGCCTCGACCGCCCGGGCCGGCCTGCCCCTGCTCCTCAGGCGCACCACGGCGGTTCTCGTGGTGGTCCTGCCCGGGCTCCTGGTGGGGGGATGGCTGACCGGAACCATGACGGCCGCGCAGTGGCTGCTGCCCTCCCTGGCCTTCACCTCCACCGCCCTGGCACTGGGCAGCGTGGTCGGCGTGACCCGCGCCGCCACCGGGCTGGCGGTCGCGTGGGGCGTCGCCGTGGTACCCGCGTGGGCTACCGGCCACGTCCCCCTTGCCCTGCGGCTTGTCCTGCAGCCGGACCAACTGCCCGTGTGGGGGCTGCTCCTCGCGCTCGGCATCGGCGCCGTGATCGCCCGCAGAAACGCGTACTCAACGCTGTGAAACCATCGTCGACCCTCGAAAGGGACCACCGCATGACGCCCACCACGAGCGCGGCCGACACCGCGCCGAAAACCTACGCCTGGGAGATCCGGGCCAGCGGCCTGAGAGTACGCGTCGGACGCAAGAAGATGGCCGTCGACGGGCTCGACCTCTGCCTGGGCATCGGCACCCACGGCCTCCTGGGGCCCAACGGAGCGGGAAAGACCACCCTGATCCGGACGCTGGCCACCGTGCTGCGCCCCACCGAGGGCGAACTGGAGCTGCTCGGCACCTCCGTGGGCGGGATGGTCGACCACCGGGCCCTGCGTCGCCGGATCGGCTACCTGCCGCAGGATTTCGGCTACTACAAGCGCTTCACAGTGCGTGAGTTCGTCGAGTACATGGCCTGGTTGAAGGAGGTTCCGAAGGCGCACGTCCCCGGGGCCGTCCAGCGGGCGGTGGAACGGGTGGGCCTCGCGGACCGCGCCGACCATCGGATGAAGACCCTGTCCGGCGGCATGGTGCGGCGCGCCGGCATCGCCCAGGCCATCGTCAACGACCCCGCGGTGCTGCTGCTGGACGAGCCGACAGTCGGCCTGGACCCGACGCAGCGACTGCGCTTCCGCGAGCTGCTCCAGGTACTGGGCCGCGACACCTGTGTGGTCGTCTCCACCCACCTGGTCGAGGACGTCGCGGCCGCCTGCTCCGACGTGGTGCTCTTCGCCGACGGCCGCCTCGTCTTCCAGGGCACACCGGACGACCTGGCCGCGGCGGGCGGCCCCGAGTACCCGGGCGACAGCCCCCTGGAGCGCGGCTACTCGGCGCTGCTCCAGGGCTCCGAGCAGCCGGGAGGCACCTGGTGAACGGACGTGTCCTGCGCATCGAACTGAAGCGCTCCGTCGCCCCGTGGCCCGGCGTCGTCGTCCTGGCAGGCAGCCTGGCGGTCTTCTGTCTGATCGACGGAATCTGGTGGCAGGGCACCGCGGGGTGGACGGCCCAGTGGACCTCCATGGCCCTGTGGACCCGGTACCTGCTGGTCTTCTGGTGGCCGCTCGTGGTGGGCCTGGGAGCGGTGTACGGGCTGCGCGAATCCCGCTCGCGGATGGCCGAACTGCTGACGACCACGCCGCTGCCGGCCTGGCGCCGTGCGGCGCTGCCGGCCGGTGCGATGGCGCTGGCGTTGGCGTCGGGCTTCGGTCTCCTCGTCCTGGTGGGCGGAGTCCAGGTGGCTCTCGGCGCCACCACCTACATGCCCCTTGGCTGGCTGCCGATCTCGATGGTGGCGGCGCTGGCCCTCGTCGCGGGGGCCGTGTTCGGCATGGGCGTCGCGCGGGCCGTGCCCTCCGTGCTCACCCCGCCGGCCCTGATGGTGTTGCTCTTGCTGACGGACCTCTTCCTGCGGCAGGACAATGACGGGGCGCTGCCTTCGAGCATCGCGCCGAACCGGTTCGCCCTGCTGGCCCCGGCGACCGCGGAGCCGCGGGAGATGCTGCTGACCCTGTCCGGCTCTGTGCACGTCGGTCAGACGCTCTGGCTGCTCGGCCTGCTCGCCACCGGCTTCGCACTGCTGTCGGCCACCACCCGCCGGGCCCGGCTGCTCGCGGTGGCTCCCGTCCTGGCCGGCGCGGCCGTGACCCTGCTGATCCTGCCGGCCGCTGCGCGCGGCACCTACGTCGTCGACAAGGCCGCCGCCACCCTGGTCTGCGACGGACCGGTGTGCGTGACGCAGGCGAACCGCTCACGCCTGCCCGAGCTCGCGCCGCGCGGCAAGGAGGCGCTGCGCGTGCTGCACAACGCCCTCGGTGACAAGGCGCCGAACTCGGTGCGGGAGGACACGGAGCTGCGCGCGCTCGGCGACAACCACGAACTCTCCGGCGACGTGGTGCTGGTCGACTTCGACGACCCGCTGATCGCCCATGCGGCGGGGGCGGAACTGACCCGCCTTCTGGTCGCCCAGGGCCTGACACCGAACTGCGGACCGCGCACCCCCTGGGAAGGCAGGGGGCAGATCGACATCCCCGCACAGAGCATCGCCGCGAGCTGGGCCCTCGGCGATCGCCGGTTCGAACCGCTGCAGGTGCCGGACACCTACGCGTACTCGCAGGGTACGTGGGCGAACGCCAAAGCCGCCTGGGAGAAGCTGACGGCCCTGCCGTCGGCCGAGCAGCGCTCGCGGATCGCCCAGACGCATGCCGCCGCGCTCTCCTGCAAGGACGAGCTCGCGGCGCTGACGGGGGAGACATCCCCATGAGATGGCTGATTCTGTACGCCCGTTCACGACAGGTGCCCACCTCGGCCGCCGCGGTCGCGCTCGTCGCGCTGGCGGTGTGGGCCCTCGACGGTCCAGGATCGGTGAACCTGGCGATCGCGGCCCTGGTCCTCACCGCGAACGTGGCGGCCGCTTCCGTCGGGCTCGGCGGGCAGGATGCCGCGCTGGATCGGACGGCCGCGATCCGGTGGATGCCCCGGCGGGCAGCGCACGTGCTGCTGATCGGCGCGGTCGCCGGTGCGGCGCTGCTGACGGTCCAGGCGGCGGGAGCCAAGCTCGCCCCGGCTGCGCTCGTCGTCCGGGACAGCGCGGGCCTGGTCGGCCTGGCCGCGCTCGGGGCGGTGCTGTGCGGGGCACAGTTCGCATGGACCCTGCCGATCGGCTGGCTCGCGTTCAGCCTCCTCGTCCTGGTTCCCCCCGGCATCGCGGGAGAGGTGGGTGGCTGGATGATCATTTCTCCCGCCACAACGGCGTCCACCGCGACCGCGTGGGCCCTGCTGGCGACCGGCACCGTGCTGTACGCCACAGCAGGACCAAGGCGGTAACGGACACGCCCCGCGCCGAGCACTTCAGTTGGCGAAGCTCGCCAGCTGAAGCGCTCAGTCACAACGCAGCAGAGCCGCCAGCATCAGGGCGACGCGGGCGGCTCTGCGAGTCGAGCGCTCAGCGGCTCGGCGGGCGGAAGAGGACGACGTTGTCCGGGGCCGGAGGAGGCTCGGGAGATGGGTCCTTCTTCTGGGGGGAGAACAGCGCCGGCGAGAGTCAACAGGGTCACCCGCTGGCGGAGCTCTTCGAGCTCGGCTTCTTTGTTGGCGAGGGTCTTCCTGAGCTTGGTGACGGTTTCCCGTAGTCGTTTTTCAGTTTCCGGAATTTGTTGCGTCTCGTTGCGGACACGCTCGTAGAACTCGTTCTTCGGGTGAAATGCCGCGAAACACCCACTTAGCGCACGATCTGACACGGATGTTCCTCAACCCCCTGGCCGAGCTTGGTGGGGCGGGTGTGGCCGCCTGGATGACGAAGTCCTCGTCGTCAATGCTGAGTCGGCGGGGACGGCCTCTCGCCCACTTAGGGTCCAGGCAGGCCAGGCCGATCTCGTTGAACCGGTGGATCACGTCCCGAACGGTGTCCTCGTCGGCCTGCACCAGCTGGGCGATCACCGGCACCCGGTTCCCGCCGGCCGAGGCCAGCAGCATCATCGCGCGCCGGTAGCGCACCGAGTTGGTGCTGCCCCGGTGCACGATCTGCTGCAGCTTCTGCCCCTCCTGGTCGGTCAGTCTGCGCGCACGGACAGGCTCAGCCACCACACCCCCAGCGGTCGGGTCGGACGTCACCGCACATCCAACCGCCACGACCGCCAACCCGGCGAACCTAAGCGGTCAGAGCACTAGCAGATGATGCTGCAGCCGAGGGCGACGGCGCGAGGCAAAATGCCCAGTCCGGGGTCCAACGCCTGCTCGGCACCGATTGCGAAGGGCCTCACTCCGAGTTCCACCGTGATGGACCGCAGCCACCTTCAGCCCGACGCTCGATCGTCGGTATCGCTCGGTGAGACCGTTGATCTGCTCGGCAAAGGTTTTCCGGGAACAGGGCTTCCGGTGGGGTGGCAAAAGTACCTCCGGTGTTGTCGTCCGCGACCGGCTTGACCAGGGCTTTGGCGCCCAGGTGCAGAAGGAAGGCGCCGTCCGGCTTCACGGCATGCAGGCTCCCGGCTCAAAGACGAGGCGACTTTTTGGTCTCTCGGACCGAGAGCTGCAGCGAGGGCCGACGTTCACTCAAAAGTGTGGGCGACGGAGGTCGGCCACGTGGATGGGTTCATTGAGCACTGCCTGTCGCATTGCTCGTGGCCTACGTGAGCGACACAGGAGGCGATTGTGGACGACATGGTTGGAATGTGGGTCCTGGAGGATTTCACCGTTGAATGCGGAGGAGTGACCTCCCATCCGCTCGGGGAACGGCCCGGCGGGATGCTTTTGTACACCGCAGGCGGTTGGATGAGCGCCCTGCTGACCACCGGCCCCGCCCGGAATGTCAGTGCATCCGAAGTGCCGGAAGCTCCCGACGGGACCGTGGCGTATGCCGGCCGCTGGGAGCGCGCGGCAGACGGGGCGGTGTTCCATCACGTCATGTTCAGCCACTACGCGCCGTGGCTGGGGACGACCCTGGAACGCTGCGTCCGTTTTACCCCGGAAGGTCTGGAGCTGATGGCCGTTTCATCGGGCGATTACAAGGCCGTCTTGCGTTGGCGCCGGCCTGTGACCTGACACGTCCGCTCGGCGCCCTGACACCGTCGGCCGAAGGTTTCGGTTTCCGGAGGTTACGGCGGAGCCGACCGAACCGATCAACGATTTCTGATTTCTCTATGGAGGTGGCGCGCCATGCGCACAGCCAATCTCAATGGCCGTCTTGTGATCGTCTACGACGACGGTGTCGTGGACGTGGAGAAGGCCAGTGACGGGGTGTTCCCGTCCGATCCGCAGGCCGTTTTCGACCGCTGGCAGCAGTTCCGTGACTGGTCACGGTCCGCGGTCCCGGCCGACTACGAGCGTGCCGCGTTTGGCGAGCGGCAGCTCGGCCCGCCCGCACCACGCCCTCGGCAGGTCTTCGCCGTCGCCCTGAACTACGCCGACCATGTGGCGGAGTCGGCCGCCGACAAGCCCGCCCAGCCGACGATTTTCACCAAGTACCCCACCTCCGTGGCCGGTCCCTACGACACGATCGCACTGCCCAGTGAAACCGTGGACTGGGAGATCGAGCTGGTGGCAGTCGTCGGAACACAGGTGCACCAGGTCGCAGCCGCAGACGTCTGGGGACACGTGGCCGGCCTCACCGTCGGCCAGGACCTGTCCGAGCGGCGCATCCAGTTGCAAGGTTCGCCGGCGCAGTTCTCGCTTGGCAAGTCCTTCCCGGGATTCAGCCCGATCGGCCCGGTGCTGGTGACCCCTGACGAGTTCGAGGACCCCGACGATCTCCCGCTGGGCTGCGCGGTCAGCGGCGAGACGATGCAGGAATCCCGGACCAGCCACATGATCTTCTCGGTGTCCGAGCAGATCGCCTGGATCTCCGGGATCTGCCCGCTGCTCCCCGGCGACCTGGTATTCACCGGCACTCCCTCAGGCGTGGGTGGCGCCCGGAATCCGATGCGCTTCCTCCACCCTGAGGAAGAGCTACACAGCTGGATCGAGGGGATCGGCGAACTCCGTAACCAGTTGATCGCCGGCCACAGCTACCCCCACGGCCCCCAAACGGCCTGACAGCAACACGCACTACAGGCGACCTGCGGTGACCGGCCGCACAGCGCGTCCAACCATCCGCACCTTCCTCATCTTCTACGAGAGCATTGAGGAGCCAGTCATGGCCCTGCACCGTCTCGCCCGTATCACCATGGGCGTGCCCGACGTCGAGGCGACCGCGGCCTACTACGCCGACTTCGGGCTTACCAATCTGGGTCGCGGACGTTTCGCCACCACCGACGGCGGTGAGCAACTGAAGATCGTCCACGCGCCGCGCCGCCGTCTGGACGAGTTGGTCCTCGGAGCCGACGACTGCGATGACCTGGGCCGGATCGCCGCCGCCCTGAAGGGGCTGGAGGTGCCCTTCGTCCGTGACGCGCACTCGCTGCGCGCGGTGGATCCCGGCACCGAGGTCACCGTCAGCGTGGAGATCCGGCCGCGGATCGTCCAGGACGCTCCCGCGGCCGCGCCGTACAACGCGCCGGGACGAATCGAGCGCGCGGACGTCCGCGCCCCCGGCGTGCTGCGCGAGAAGCCGGTGCGGCCCCGGCGTCTGGGGCACGTCGTCCTCGGCTCGACGAATCAGGAGGCGTCCCAGCGTTTCTTCACCGAAGGTTTCGGTTTCAAGGTCAGCGACCTCGTCCCGGGCGCGGCGTTCCTGCGCTGCACCACCGACCACCACAACGTCCTCGTCCAGCGGGCACCCGTGCCTTTCCTCCACCACTCCTCGTGGCAGGTGGACGACGTGGACGAGGTAGGCCGCGGTGCCACCCGCATGCTGGAGGGGCACCCCGAGCGGCATGTGTGGGGCCTGGGGCGCCACTTCTTGGGCTCGAACTTCTTCTGGTATCTGAAGGACCCGGCTGGCAACTTCTCGGAGTACTTCTCCGACATGGACTGCATCGTCGACGACCAGGTGTGGACGCCGGGCGTGTGGGAGGGCGCGAGTGCCCTGTACAGCTGGGGCCCGCCGGTACCGCCGTCGTTCCTCCGACCCGACGATCTCGCCGCGCTGATGACCGGCGCTCACAGCACGAGCTGACCAGAAAGGAGAAGGCCATGCGCACGATCAACGAGGGGGGCGCCGAAAGGCAGGACGAGTACGACGTGCTGGTCGTCGGCGCGGGGCCCGTGGGGCTCACCACGGCCATCCAGCTCGGTATGCGGGGCTGGCGGGTCGGTGTCGTCGAGCGTTGGCCGCAGCGGTATCCGCTGCCCCGCGCGGTGGTCCTCGACCATGAGATCGCCCGCATCGTGGCATCCCTGGGCCTGGGCGATGCCCTGCGCACCTTCAGCGAGCCGGCCGAGGACTACGAGTGGCGTAACGGCAAGGGGCAGACCCTGTTGCGCCTGGCGTTTGAGGACACCAGCTACTCCGGCTGGCCATTCGTGAACATCTTCACTCAGCCTCGTCTCGAAGCGGCTTTGGAGGAGCGTGCCCGTGCCCTGCCCGGCGTCGAGATCCTGCGCGGCAGGGAGGCCGTGGACCTCGCCGAAGAGCCGACCGCCGTGCGCCTGACCATCGCCGAGAACGCCGGTGACCAGCCGACGGGTGACGATGGCGTGCGGGAGCACCGCACGCTGCGCGCTGCTTACGTCGTCGGCTGCGACGGTGCGAACAGCTTCGTCCGCTCCCGCATGGACACCTCGATGACCGACCTGGGCTTCCGTTTCGACTGGCTGGTCGTCGACGTCATCCCCGATGATCAGGATCGCGTGTGGTCCCCGCGCAACCTCCAGCTGTGCGATCCGGCCCGGCCGACCACTGCCGTCTCGGGCGGCCCCGGCCGCCGCCGCTGGGAGTTCATGCGGCTGCCCGGCGAGACGATCGCCGAGCTCAACAGTCCCGAAACAGCGTGGAAGCTGCTTGCCCCCTGGGACATCCGCCGCGACAACGCCACCCTGGAGCGCCACACCGTTTACACCTTCCAGGCCCGCTGGGCGGACTCCTGGCGCCAGGGCCGCCTGCTGCTGGCCGGGGACGCAGCCCACCAGATGCCGCCCTTCGCCGGTCAGGGCATGTGTTCCGGCATCCGCGACGCCACCAACCTGACGTGGAAACTGGCCCTCGTCCTCGCCGGCCACGCCGACGCCTCGCTGCTGGACACCTACACCCCCGAACGCTCCGAGCATCTGCGGCACGCTATCGACGCGTCGGTGTACCTGGGGCGGATCATCTGCCAGACCGACCCGGCCGCGGCCGCCGAACGCGACAAGCGGATGGTCGCCGACCAGCAGGCCGGCCGCGACCAGCTGGTGAGCATGCTGCCGGGCACCCTCACCGGTGGCCTGCTGGTCGGCGATGCCAGCGGCGCTCCCGCGGAGCCGGCAGGACAGCTCAGCCGCCAGGGCCAGGTGCGCTTCCATGGCCGAACCAACCTGTTCGACCAGGCCGTCGGCACCGGATTCACCCTGCTCGCCGCCCAGGATCCGCGACACGTGCTCGATGACGACGCCCTCGGCTGGTGCGAGCGGCTCGGGATCCGGCTCCTGCGGATCACCGACGACCACACCGCCGCGGGCCCGGCCGACGTCGTCGACCTCGACGGCACGTACCTCGCTCACGTGGCCGCCACCGGACAGCAGGCACTGCTTGTGCGCCCCGACTTCTATGTCTTCGGCGGCGCTCCGGGTATGGACGCCGTGCCCGGCCTGGTGGCCACGCTCCGCGACGAACTCACTGCGGGCAGCGTACGGGCTTCTACACCTTGAACAACGGGAACAGACGTGCCACGGGCCCGCCGCATCCTCTCCCTGCCCGTCATCCACGGAACATGCCGTCACCTCGCGCACCGCACGAGCAGATGCCCTGCTCGTGCGGTGCTCTTCAAGCGTATTTTTGGTATCGGAGGTGGCGCTCCCGCGGTCGCCATGCCTGTCCGCCGTCGACGTGGTCAACGAACCTGGACGGCCCTGCCAGGTGACGGGCGCGCGCAGCGCGGTAACGCGCCGCACAAGATATCGAGGCGGGTTGTGACGCGAGAGTGGCTCCTTACGCTTCGCCCGGCCCCCGACCGGGCGGTCGACCCCGTCATGCCGCAGGCAGCCGCGGCCGCCGCGACAGAAACCCTCGGGGCGGACCCGGTCCGGTGGGCGGTGCAAACGGCTGCCGTCATGGCGGCCGAGATCCTCGACGAGGTTCCCGAGCACGGCGGCGGACAAGCCCCCATGACCACCCTGCGACGCTCCACTGAATCCGCCGTCCTCGCGGCCTTGCACCTGCTGCTGACACAGCACCCGCGGCCCGTCGCCGTCTCGACCGAGGAGACGCTTGAAGGATGCCGCGAGTTCGCCCGCCGCGGTGTCCCTCTCGACCGGGTCCTGCGAGGCGTGCGGCTCGGACATGCCCGGCTGGCACATGACCTGGCGGCCGCGATCGAGGAACACGTCCCGTTCGACCAACGCCTGGCCGAACTGCGTGAGGTCGACGAGTTGCTGTTCGCCTACGCCGACGCCCACGCCAGCCAGATGGCCGAGGAGTACATCGCCGAGCGGGACCGCTGGCGCGGCAGCGACGAGGCCGCACGTCGCGCCATCATCGACGACCTGCTCGCCGGACGCCCGGTCGACGTACAGGCCGCCACCCGACGCCTGCGCTACGACATCTGCCGCACCGACGTCGCCGCCGTGCTGCGGTGCGACCACACCGAGGCCGGCCCGCCCGCCCCAGAACGGCTGCAGCGGACCGCGGCCACCATGGCCCGCGCCGTGCGAGCAGCAGGAATGCTGCTCATCCCCGCCACCGACACAACAGCATGGCTGTGGCTCGCACTCTCCGCTGAAGAGACCGTCGGCCCGGCCGAGCACCTGCGCGACGCCCTCGACCCCCCGGCGGGGGTACACGCGGCCCTCGGTCCGCCCGCACACGGCCCGCACGGCATGCGCCGCAGCCACCTGGCTGCCCTGCAGGCCGACCGGATCGCCCTCCACAACACGAACGACTGGCTGTGCGACTACCAGGACGTCCGTCTGGTGGCCCTGGCCACCGCCGAGCCAGAACACGCGCACTGGTTCGTGCAGGACATCCTTGGCCCGCTGGCCTCCGACGGTGCCCGGATGCAGGAGCTGCGCGAAACCTTGCGCGTCTACCTCTCCGAGGAGCGTGGTCTGCGGACGGCGGCCGACCGCCTGCACGTCGCGCGCAACACCGTCACCTACCGAGTCAAGCGCGCACAGGAACTGCTGCCCACGTCAACCAACGCCGGCAACTTGCTGGAACTGCGCCTGGCGCTGGAGATCGCGCAGACCCTGTACGGCTGACGGACCCCGCCCCGTCCAACGCCGCGAACGGCGGGCGAGCCCGGCGGCGCCCAGAGGACGGACCCGACATCTGCCAGGTCATCGTCACTGGGGAACGGGATATCGCCGCCGCTCCGGACCTCCGCACGACCCTCTAAACCGTCGCCGCCACGCACAAACGGATCACGGTTCGGGGCCGGCGGTCCGCTCGCTGTCGGCGACAGAGCCGAATTACGTGATCGTTCGCACTCGTCGTCGCCGCCGCCGCCGTCGCCGTCGCCAACGCCGGGTTGGACTGGCCCGACGTACCGCATCTGCGGCTGTGGCACGCCGCGACCGTGCTGCGTGAGCACCGCGGCGACGGGCATCTGGCCGCCCTGCTCACCGCCCGTGCTGGCGGATCTCGCTGAGGCGATCGGGCTGACAACTGCGTATTACCGGCACTGCACCCTCGGCGGATTCCTCGCCGGGACCGGCCTCACTCTCGACAGACCGGACTGACCTCGAAGCGCCGAAGTCAGAAATGGGTTGTGGGGCGGCGGTTCTTCATACCAAGTCGACTTTCTGATCCGGGTGCTCAGGACTTCGGTGCGCGGTCCGGACAGCGCAGGTTCGGGCGGTTCCGAAATCCTCGGCGGTCGCGGGCCGTGGAGTAAGCCGTGCGGGCCCGGCCGGCTTGTCCCAGGGGCGGCGGAGGTCCGCCGCGGCTTCGTGGGTGAGCCGGAGCTGGGGGGCGTCGCTGATCAGCCACGTCCAGCGGTCTCGGGACTCGGTGTGCGGAGCTTCGGGCCGGTCCAGCCGAGGTTCTGCTAAATCAGCCGGAAGACGTGCTCGACGTCGAGCCTGCGCAGGAACGCCCGCTAGCGGATGTCGATGTCCTCGCCGCTCAGGCCGGTGAGCGCCCGTCTGGGCTACCGCGGCGCTTGCGGCGATCGGGCCTGGGTTGCCGCCCGGGCCAAGGCCCGGGCCAGGGTCGCTCCTGCTC
This sequence comes from Streptomyces sp. x-19, assembly GCF_046549115.1. Taxonomy (NCBI): domain Bacteria; kingdom Bacillati; phylum Actinomycetota; class Actinomycetes; order Kitasatosporales; family Streptomycetaceae; genus Streptomyces; species Streptomyces sp. x-19. Next base: position 23,910 of record NZ_JAJPWK010000043.1, read on the forward strand.
CGAGGGCAGCGGCATGGAGGAAGGCAGCCGTGGTGAGGTCTTCCGGCAGGGACGCGTCGGGAGGATGGGCGAGCAGGAGATAGAGCGTGAGGGCAAGTTTCCAACCGCTCCAGGAGAACAGTGCGCCTGATCCGATCCAGGCGGCCGAGACCGGCAACCAACGGGGGAACCTGATGGGCCCCTTCCGCTGCAGGACGTAAGTGGATGCCCCCGTAATGAGAGCCCAGAGGCCAGAAACTCCGTTCAGGAGGCGCCAGTTGATGTCCCGTGTGGTGGGATGGGCCACGGCGACGGTGCTTCCCGCTGCCCAGGCGAGCCAGACCAGACCCACCACCCCGGCGGCGAGGGCCACGCACCGGAGCACGAAGGACCGTCCGGAGGTGCTGCTTTCGAGGCGACCGGCGAAGGTGTGGGGCCAGCGGCGGCGGAGGTAGGCGGGGAGGGCGAGGACGAGACCGAGTCCCATGCCCACGAAGCCGATCTGCACCAGGGCAGCCTCCCAACCAGGCATCGTCGGAACGTCGTTGCTGCTCGACGCCACTTCGTCGGCCGGGCCGAGCAGCGAACCGAGCACGGCGTACGGCAGGAGGGGGACGAGGAACCCGACCGCCAACCAGGCACAGAAGGCCAGCGGTGGCCCCGGGACGCGCATCCCCCACGGGCGCACCAGAGCGAGCGCCACCGCGATCCCGGCGCCGGCCACGCCGATCGTGACCGTGTTGAGCAGCACCCAACCCGTCGTGGTGAAGACCGCGCCGACGGGTAAGGCGCCCAGGAGCGAGCCGATTACCCACGACACCTTGATACAGACGTACGGGGTCAGTGCGAGTGCGGCCGCGTAGGCGGCGGCCCGCCCGGCCCGATCCCACAGTCTTCCCGTGCCCCCCGGTGCCGGCGCGCGCTCCGGATGCCGTCGTCGTAGTGGGTGCCGTGCTCCGTCGCGGTTCACCGGTGGGCCCCTGAGGGGACACCGACGGTCGTCGCAGAGTGTGCGGCCAGCAGGGGAGGCGCCGCCGCAGGCATGGAGATGACGGGACGGCCGGGCTCGTGGTGGGTGAGGGCGAAGGAGCGCGGCCCCAGCCCGTCGCACCGGAGCGGGGCGGAGCTCGCCGGCGTTGTGCATCTAGCCGCCGTGGGAGCGCAGATTCTGGTGCTCATGCCGTTCGCTGCTTTCTTCGGGTCCGACCAGGACTGGTGAGGCCAGTCCACAGCCGGAGATCTCTTTGCGTGAAAGACGTCGTACTTCGGCGTGGTGCCGATCTTCGGGTAGAACGTCGTCGCCCTACCGGGAGTCCGCCGTGGCCGGGTCGGCGGTCAGCCCCGCATTGCCCTCCGGCCACTCGGCCCTGAGCACCGAGAGCATGGCCGAGTACCGCATCCGTCCCGTCTCGCGTGGCGCCCACCAGGGGTGCACGGTTGGGTCCGCGGAGCCCAGAACGCGGTGTAGCCCAAGGCCGTCCGCAGGTCCAGCGGGGGAGCCATGGGGCCTTCCTCACTGTTTGCGGTATCGGCGCCCGTTCCGGGAGGGCGCGGGTGCCGATGCCGGAATCGGAGCGGTGTTTGATGGCAGGCTGACCGTGCCGACGGTTTCGGAGTTCATGCCGTTGGTTACACGCGGGTGAGGTGGAGGCCGATGCCGTAGCCCTTGATGACGGTCAGGGTGTAGGCGTTGACGGGGACGTGGTCGGCGTCGTAGGCGATGCCGGTGATGGCCAGTGCGGGGTCGCCGGGGGACGCTCCGCATCGTTGGGCGTCCTCGGCGTCCAGCAGGGTGGGTTCGACGCGTTGCAGGCTCTCGGCGACCTGCCGTCGTGCCAGTGTCAGCGCGTCGACGAGGGTGGGGCTCGCCGCGAGTACGTCGGCGGTGATGCGGTCGGCGACGGCCTGGGGGACGATGTCCGTCGCGATGCCGTAGGGGATGTCGTCGCGGAGCCTGGTGGCGCGGTAGCGCACGACGGGTGCCCCCACCGGGACTTTCAAGCGTGCGGCCAGGGCGTGGTCGGCGTGGAGGGTGTCCTGGACGCGGGTGCGTTCGCGGACGTGGTGGGCTTCGTTGTCCAAGTCATCGAGGAAGCCGGTGTAGACCGGCCCCGACTGTGGGGACAGCGGTTCGATGGGCAACGGGTCGGCGACGTAGCTGCCCGAGCCGCGAAAGCGACATCGCGATGCGCACGTACAACGGGCGTTCTGGCCCTGGGGGGCGTGCCACGGTGGGTTCCTCTTTCTAGCCGGTGCTGACCGCGGTTGCGGCGAAGTCGCTCATGGGTGGGTCTGCTGGAGTTCGCGGGCCACGGCGGTTTTGATCCCGGCCGGTGCGTAGGAGGCGCGCAGTGCGGTGGTCTGGGCGTCCAGCAATGCCTGGCGGGAGAATGCGTGCACGTCGTGAGCGGTCCGCAGCTCGTCGTTGAGCGTGGTCTGGAAGTAGGCGGGGTCGTCGGTGTTGAGCGTCACCGCCAGTCCCGCGCGGGCCAGTTCGCCCAGGACGTGGCTCTCCGCGTCCTTCGCGAGGCACAGGGCCACATTGGAGGTGGGTGCCACCTCCAGGGGGATCCGTTCCTCGGCGAGGTGGGCGACCAGGGCCGGGTCGTCCAGGCAGCGGATGCCGTGTCCGATGCGATCGGCCTTGAGCACCCGCAAGGCTCCCCAGATGCTGGAAGGGCCGGCGGTCTCTCCGGCGTGCGGGAGCGAAGCCAGTCCGCTGGCCTTGGCCTTGGCGAACGAGGAGGCGAACAGCTCGGGCGGGAAGCCGTGTTCGACGCCGCCCAGTCCCAGTCCGACGACTGCTTCGGGAGCGTCCGGGCCCAACAGGAAGTCGATGGTGTGGTGGGAGTCGGGGTCTTCCATGTTGCGGACGATGTCGCAGATCCAGCCGATCTCCACGCCATGGTCCGCACGGGCGCGTCGACGTCCTTCGTCGAGCCCCGCGGCGTACTCCGCCAGTGCGATGCCGCGGTGGTGGTGGCCCATCGGGGAGGTGGTGACCTCCGCGTAGCGGACGTTCTGCGCGGCGAGTTCGGCGGCGAGCGCGACCGTGGCGTCCGCGAAGTCCTCCGCACTGCGCAACACCTTCAGCCCCGTCATGAAGAGCCGGCCGAAGTCCTCGAAGCTGCCGAACTGGTACAGCTCGGTGAGCTCTTGCGCGCTGCGCGCCCGCAAGGGGACGCCGTTGCGCGCCGCCAACGCGAACAGCGTCGCGGGCCGCAGCGAACCCTCAAGATGCACGTGCAGCTCCACCTTCGGCAGCCGCTGGATCCATTCGTTGATTTCCATGATCCCCCAATCTGTATGGTTCACAGTACAGATAATTTGTACGGTGAGCCATACAGATTGCCGAACGGAAGCCTGCACGCCCACGCCACGACGAAGCACGGAGCGCCAGTCATGTCGAGCACGCCCGCATCGCACCAGACAGCGCGTCCGCTCCCGGGCCGCGCACCCCGCCGTCGTACGAACAAGTGGCCCGGGCTCCTCGCGGCAGCGTGGGGGGTCGTGTTCGCGGCGCCCAGTTTCGTCTGGGCGACCGGCAGCACCTTCGGTGCGCAATCGACGGTGTCGCAGTCGCTGGTGACCCTCGCTCAGGACAGGGTGCCGTGGTTCGTCGCCGTGCTGTGGGCGACCGGTTTCGTCAAACTCTTCGGGGCGCTCGTCGGGATCAGCCTGACACGCCTGCGGGGCGGACGGACCGGCCGTCTGACGGTGTTGTGCGGGGGTGCCGCTGCGACGCTGCTCGTCTGGCACGGCGGCCTCTTCGTCGTTCACGGCCTGTTGGTCGAGGCCGGTACGGTCTCCGTCGCGCGCGACCTGGCCGCGCTGACCGGGTGGTACCTGTACCTGTGGGGGCCGTGGTTCATCGCCGGCGGCCTGGCGTTCGCCACGGCCACCGCGCTGTACGTCCGTCGGCACGACGACCGACACGGAGTGCGGCTCTACGGTGCCGCAGGCGCGATCGGGGCCCTGCTCCTGTCGTTGCTGTCGACGGTCACCGGGATCGGTTAGGAATCGCGGAGCGGTAACCGCCCTCCTGCGGTCGTCAAGACGGTCATGACAGGTGAGTTGGCGCGGACCGCGGAAGGCCGCTGGTGCCTTCTGGGACTGGTGCCGATGACGGCGGGCGGTCCCGTCAGGCCCCCGAACGACGGTCTTCACTCAGAACTGGAGGGGCCGCCAGTGGGCGAGACACAGCGCGGTGTCAACAGGGGCGTCGCGATGCCTGTCCCGCCTCCGCTCGCAGTTTCGCTGCTCGCTCTCGTGGGTTGTACTGCGGTCCGACGCCCTCGATCAGCAGCACGTCCCCCTCGATGTGGTCGGTCCTCAGCCGCAGGATCTCCTCGTAGGCGGGCGACGCGTACCAGGCACGGGCCTCGGTCAAGTCGGGGAACTCGATGAGCACCATGCTGCCGGGCCAGGTGCCCTCCACCACTTCGGCCGGTGGGCCGTGGATGACGAAGCGTCCGTGAAAGGGGTCGAGGGTGGCTTGGATGCGCTCCAAGTATTCCGAAACGTCGGGGTGTTGACGACGGCTGTGCAGGTGCGCGAAGCCATAAGCAGACACGTGGGGTTCCCTTTCCGGCTCGTCTGCGTCTCCGTGGGGGACGACGCACTGAACGTAGCCACGAGCATCAGCGCACGGCGATTACTGACCTTGAAGTTGTCTTGTCGTAGGGGCTGACGGTTGGTGATCGTTGCGGTATGCCGGGTGTATGAGGTATCCGCAGGGTGGGGGTCTGACCGCGGAGAGGCAAGCCTTCCGCGAGCGGATCCGGATGGAAGCGGCCGCGATGTTCGCCGAGGGGCGGGGCAGTTCCGACGTCGCGAGAGAGTTACGGGTCAGCGTCCGGTCAGTCCAGCGGTGGCAGCAAGCCTGGCGGGCAGCAGGTCGAGACGGGGTTCGTTCCCGCGGCCCGGTGTCCCGGCCGAAGCTGAGTGACACACTCTTCGCTGTGTTCGAGGAGGAACTGGCCAAGGGCCCGGTCGCGCACGGATGGCCGGATCAGAGATGGACGCTTGCGCGGATCAAAACGTTGATCGGCCGGCGATTCCACAAGTCCATGACGCTGTCGGGCATCGCCCA
>NZ_JAJPWK010000044.1:0-28970 GCF_046549115.1 Streptomyces sp. x-19
TCTCTCTTTTGAAGGTCGCGTTGAACGATTCCGCGGCGGCGTTGTCCGCGCTGCTGCCGATCGCGCTCATGCTCTGGCGGACACCGGCGAGGCGGCAGGCTTCGGCGAAGGCCCGACTTGTGTACTGGGCTCCGTGATCGGTGTGCATCACGGCTCCGGCGAGGCTGCCGCGGGTCCGGATCGCGGCGGCGAGGGCGTCGGTGACGAGTTCGGTGCGCATGTGGTCGGCGATCACCCAGCCGGCCAGACGCCGTGAACACAGATCGATGACGGTCGCGAGGTAGCAGAACTTCCCGCCGCCGACGCTCAGGTAGGTGATGTCGCCGACGTACTTCGTGTTCACCGCCTCGGCGGTGAAGTCGCGGCCGATCAGGTCCGGCGCCTTCGCCGTGGCCGGGTCGGCGATGGTGGTGTGGTGCCGGCGTCTGAGGCGGACCCCTTCGAGGCCGATGGTCCGCATGATTCTCGCGACGCGCTTGTGGTTGACCGCCTGGCCGTCCTCGTCGCGGAGTTCGGCGGTGATCCTCGGGGCGCCGTAGGTGCCGTCGGAGTCCTCGTGGACTTTGCGTATTCGGGCCGCGAGCCGGTCGTCGGCGGCCTGCCGCGCCGCGCGGGCCGGGTCGGTGCGGCGCCAGTAGTAGAAGCTCGAGCGGGCGATGCCCAGGATGTCGCAGAGCCGCTTCACGCCGAACCGGCGCTGGTGATCGTCAACGAACTGGTAGCGGTTCACCAGCGCGTCTCCCCCGCGAAATACCTGGCCGCCTTGCGGAGGATGTCGCGTTCCTCCTCCAGTTCCCGGATCCTCTTCCGCGCGGCGGCAAGTTCCGCATGAACCGCGTCACCGGCAGTCTGCGGCGCAGCCGCGGGTGCGGAGTGGGCATGGCGTCCGTCGGCGGCTCGGATCCAGTTGCGCAGCGTCTCGGTGTTCACTCCGAGGTCGGCGGCGACCGACTTGATCGTCGCGCCTGGACGGGACCGGTACAGCTCGACCGTGTCCACCTTGAACTCGGCGGGGTAGTGCTTCATCCCCACGGGGACTCCGTTCTCCTAGACCATCAAGATCCAAGTGTCTCCGGTGTCCAAACTCCTGGGTCAGGGCCCACGTGCCGCCTGTGCGCATCCGGCACATGAGGTGTCGACTGATGCTTTTCGGACAAACACCCACTCATGGGGTTTGGTGGAACATCGCACCCCACGGGGCGCACCGTCTGCAGGTGGAGGCCTTCCCGCGTCTCGGTGCAGCATCTTTCGTTCGCCCTCCACCAACCCGTCACATGCGAAGGATTTGGTATTCAAAAGGTAAATGACAGGAAAAACGACTCAAAATGTTCATTGTGTTTGACTCCTGATCGGGCCGCGATCAGGGTCTGCTCCATGTCCCCCATACCTCGGGTCGCCGCTGGCGGCCTGCTCCGCATGCGCGAGTTCCGCTTCCTGCTCGCGGGGGCAGCTGCCGGCCAGGCTGGCGCCCAGGTCACCCTGGTCGCGCTGCCGCTCGTGGCCGTCCTAGAACTCGACGCGCCCGCCTTCCAGGTCGGGCTGCTCACCGCGACCGAAACAGCCGCGTTCCTCCTCGTCGGTCTGCCGGCAGGGGCGTGGATCGACCGCATGCGCAAGCTGCCGCTGCTGATCCGTACCGACGTCGTCCGTGCCCTGGCCATGGCCAGCGTTCCCCTGGCGGGGGCCGCCGGCGTGCTGACCATGGCCCAGCTGCACGCCGTCGCGCTGGTCACCGGTGTGGCAACCGTCTTCTTCGACGTGGCCCACCAGAGCTACCTGCCGCAACTGCTCCACCGTGACCGGCTGGTCGCGGGCAACGGGGCGCTGGAAGCGGTGCGTTCGACGTCCCAGGTGGCCGGTCCCGGGCTCGGCGGTGGGCTGGTGCAGCTCTTCGGGGCCCACCTGGCGATCCTGGCGAACGTGCTCGGCTACGCCGTCTCCGCGCTGTTCCTCCTGGGCATCCGCCGTCCCGAGAACACGCCGCAGCCGACGCCCGGTGCGTCGCTGCGCGCGAACATCGCGGAAGGCCTGCGTTTCGTCCTCGGCCAACCGCTGCTGCGGGTCATCGCCGGCACAACCTCCTTGGGCAACTTCTTCACCGCGGTGCTGATGGCCACGCAGACCGTCTTCCTGGTACGGGTCGCTGATCTCGAGCCGGCCGCGCTCGGGCTGATGCTGTCGGTGTCGGCCGTGGGCGGTCTCGCGGGCGCGCTGTGCGCGGGCAGGTTGGCAGGCCTGTTCGGCCAGGCTCGCATCATCTGGCTGTCCGCGCTGGTCACCGGGCCGTTCGCACTGCTGTGGCCGCTGTCGGAGAGGGGGACCGCCGCGCTGTTCGCGCTCGCCTCGGGCGTGGTCTTCTTCGGCTCGGTCGTCTACAACGTCGCCCAGGTGAGCTTCCGTCAGGCGCTGTGCCCGCCACGGCTGCTCGGCCGCATGAACGCCACGCTGCGCTTCCTGATGTGGGGCACCCTGCCGCTCGGCGCCCTGACCGGCGGCGCCGTCGCGGGGGCGTACGGAGCACGCGCCGCCCTGTGGCTGTGCGCGGCGGGGTTCCTCCTCGTCCCCCTGCCCCTGCTGCTCTCGCCGCTGCGCCGGATGCGCGACCTGCCCGCGCCACAGCACGAGGACCGCGGCGAGACCATGCCCGCCGGCTGACGCAGCCGCACATCCGCCCTTCCCAATCACGAGAGAAGACCCCGTGTCTCCCAGCATCACGAGCCAGTACCTGGCTCGATACCGACGCCTCGGCACAGGCAACCAGCCGACGGGCCTGCTGCCGCTCACCGGTGCCCAGCGCCGTTTCGTCCTGGTGCGCTCCCTCGACCCCGCGGGCCGCCCGGACGTCGTCCCGATGTTCTTCGCCTTCCCTCGCGGCACCGTGGACCCCATGCGGCTGCGCCGGGCCGCATGCCACCTCGCGGCCCTCCACCCCGCGCTGCGCGCCCGCCCCGGCGTCGTCCGCGGCACCCCCGTCCTGTGCCCGGCCGAGCCGGACGTGCCGCTGGAGCTCCTCGGATGCGCCCCAGGCGAGGACGTGCACACGGCGCTGCGCCGGGCACTGGGCAACTGGGCCACCGAAGGACCGCCCCTACGGCTGTACTTGGCACAGGGCGGCCCGTCCGCCGGGGAGGAGGTGCTCGCGGTGGTACTCGACCACGCCGTCTGCGACGGCCAGTCACTCGCCCGCATCATCGAGGAGCTGGGCGCCGCCTACCACGACGCCCGCGGCCCCGCCGGCGTACCGCCCTCCGCCGCGGCCGCGGAACTGGCCGCCTACCGCGAGACGGTGCTGCTCCAGCTCGACGCCGAACACCGGGCGGCGGCGCCCGATGCACTGGGCTACTGGGGCAAACGCCTGCGCGCAGTGGGCGAATTGGCCCCGCTCCCCCGGCCTGGGACCGTCGCCGTGGACGCCCTGCCCACCGGCGCGGCTGAAGCGTTCCTGCCCTCCACCGAGTGCGGCGCCCCGTTCCCCGCACTGCTCGACGCCTGCCGTGCCGCGGCCGGGTCCCTGTTCGGGGCCGGGTCCGTCTCCCCCGTCGGCTACCCGTGGGGTGGGCGCCCGGCAGGCGCCCCGCCCGTGCTCGGCTGCTTCCTCAACACCGTGGTCTTCCCGGCCGCCACCGGCACGGGCCCGTACATGCCCGAGGCGACGGCCGAGGCCTGGTGGGACGACCTGGACCGCGCCGACACCCCGTTCGACGAAGTGGTGCATGCCGCGCGGTCGGCCGGGGCGCCGTGGTCCGGCCGCCTCGACGGGATGCTGACGGTGAACGACGTCCGGTGCCGTGCCCTGCTGCACCTGGGCGGGGTCGAGGGGCGCGAGGTGCATGTCGACGGACGCCGGATACCCGCCCCTTTCGCGTTCTCGGTCACCCAGGGGCCCGAGATCCGCCTCCGCATGGCGTGGGACCGTGCGGTCCTCGACGACCGCACCGCCGAGGAGGCGTTCGCCGCCTTCTACGGAGCGCTGAGCTCCCCTGTCCCGGCCTGACCCGGCCACCCCACTGGCCCGGCGGCGCGACCGGCTGCCGGGCCGGCACCACCACCGGGCGGTGCGCCACCGTATCGCGCCCCGCGCCCGGATTTCCGACCCGACTACCCCAGGGATCGCCGATGCTCCCCCTCTCCTCCTCGCAGGAGATCGTCTGGCTGCACGAACATGTGCAACCGGGCAGTCGCGCCTACAACTTCACCGCCGCACTCGACCTGTGGGGAACCCTCGACACCGAGGCCCTGCGCCACGGACTGCGCATCGCGCTCGACCGCCACCCCGGCCTGCGGCTCGAACTCGTGCCTGTCGAGGGGGCGTTGCCCGCGCAGCGGGTCGCCGACGGCTGCGAGCCGCGGCTGCGTACCGTGGACCTGTCCGGGGAAGGGGACCCGGAGGCCGCGTTCGAGGCACTGCTGTGCGCCGAGGCCGAGACCCCGCTCGACACGTTCCAGGCGCCGCTGCTGCGCTGGGCCCTGGTCCGGCTGTCCGAGCAGCAGCACCGGCTCGTGCATGTGGAACACCACCTGATCCACGACGGACACTCGTTCGCGATCCTGCTGGGCGACGTCTTCGGCGCCTACCGCGCGCGCGTCCGCGGCGAGGAGTTCGCTCCGGCCCCCGCCTCCTCTTACGCCGACCACGTGCGCGCCCAGGCCGACGGCCTGCGGTCCGAGGGGCGGCGGGCGAGCCTGCGGTATTGGGCCGAGGAGCTGCGCGACGCCGCCTACGACATGCCGCTGCCCGGCCTGACCCGGCCCGGCGCACAGCGCCGGCACCGGGGTGCGCAGCTGCGCCAGTCGATCGGCGCGGACCTTGCCGAACGGCTGCGGGCCCACGCCCGCCAGCGCGGGCTGACGCCGTTCGCCGCGCTGCTCGGCCTCTTCGCCGAGCTGCTCCGACGCCACGGCGGCCGCTCGGAGTTGATGGTCGGCACCGCGGTCGGCAACCGGCCGCGCGGCTTCGAGGACGCCGTCGGCATGTTCGTCAACACCGTTCCGCTGCGCTTGCGGCTGGATCCCGAGGCACCGGCCGAGGACGCGATGGACGAGGTGACCGACACCCTCATCCGCGCCCTACCGCACCAGGAAATACCAGTGCAGGAGCTGACCCACGCGCTGGGCCTGCACACGTCGGGGGCGGACAACCCGCTGTTCAGCGTGATGTTCAGCGCGCACGACGCCGTACTGCCCGACATCGAGGTTCCGGGCCTGGAGATCTCCCTGTTCGAGGGGTTCAACACCGGAACCACTCGCTTCGACCTCGACGTGGTGCTCATCCCGGACGACCGGCGCGGGGTCGGCCCCCGGTTCGGGGTCCCGGGCATGCTGCTGGTCTGGGACTACGACGCCGACCTGTTCGGGGCGGACGTCGCCGAGTTGCTCGCCGCGCGGTTCCTGGACCTGCTGCGGGCTTATCTTCACGGCCCGACCACCGCCCTCGCCGACCTGGCCCCGCCGCCCGCGCCGGCCCGGCTCGTCGCACCTGGGCAGTCCGCGGTCGCGGACCGCGATCCGCTCGACGCGATCGCCTCCCACGACCCGTCCCGGACCGCACTGCTGGTCGGCGAACACCGCATCAGCTATGGCGAGTTGAGCGATCGGGTCTCCTGTCTCGCCGAACGGATGCTGGCGGCCGGGGTGCAAGCGGGCCGGCCGGTCGCGGCAGTGCTGCCCCGGGGCGTGGACACGGTGGTAACGCTGTTGGCCTGTCTGCGGACCGGCGCGGTGTACTGCCCGCTGTCCCCGTCGGATCCGCCCGCGCGGCTGGAGCTGCTGCTCGACCGGCTGTCCCCGGCGCTGGTGCTCACCTCCGCCGCAGCAGCCGCGTCCGTTCCCGCGCACCTGCCTGCGGCCACGGTCGACGCCCCCGCGCTGCCGCCCGCCCGGCCGGGCGCCGCGGTCCCGGGTGCGTACGTCATCCACACCTCCGGTTCGACCGGCATACCCAAGCCGGTCGCGGTCGGCTGGGCGGCCTTGGAGAACCATCTGACCGGCACGGCCGAGCGGTTCGGGCTGACGGCCGAGGACCGGGTGCTGCTCTTCGCCCAGCCGTCCTTCGACGTGGCGCTGGAAGAAGTGCTGCCGTCGCTGCACGCGGGTGCCTGTCTGGTCGTGCCGGAGTGGGAGGTGCCCACGGGCGCCGAGCTGGCCGAGCTGCTGGCCTCTGCGCAAGTCTCGGTCGCCAACCTGCCCACCAGCTACTTCCTGGCCACCCGGCAGGATCTGCAGACGGCGCTGCGCGAGCGGAGCTGGACGCCGCGGCTGCTGGTGCTCGGCGGCGAGCGCATTCCGGCGGATGCCCTGCGCGGCTTCCTCGCCGACACCGATGCCACGGTACTCAACGCTTACGGCGTCACGGAGGCGGCCGTCACCACCACGGTGCACGAGATCACCCTAGACGCCCTGGTGGACGCCATGGAGATCCCGCTGGGCGCCGAGCTGCCCGGCGAGCGCGTCCACGTGCTGGACTCGCACCTGCGGCCGTTGCCGGACGGTGCCGTGGGCGAACTGACCATTGCGGGAGCCGGGTTGGCCGAGGGCTACGCAGGCAATGCCGAGGCCACCGCCGCCCGGTTCGTGCACCTCGAGGCACTTGGCGACGAACGGGTATATCTCACGGGCGACTTGGGCTATCGCGGTCGGGACGGGCTGCTGCGTTTCCTGGGCCGCCGCGACAACCAGGTCAAGCTGCGCGGCCACCGCATCGAGCTGGAGGAGGTGGAGGCCGCGGCGTCCGCGGTGCTCGGCGGCCGGTCCTGCGCCGTCGTCCTGGACCGTGACACCCCGGGCGAGCCCCGGCTGGTCGGCTTCCTCGACTGCGGCACGGACGGCGAACGGGGCTGGAACGAGCAGGCGTTGCACGCCGAGCTGAGCAGCCGGCTGCCCGGCGCCCTGGTGCCGAGCCGTTGGGTGCAGCTGGCGGAGATGCCCACCCTGGCCGGCGGCAAACCCGACCGGGCGGCGCTCGGTCGCATGGCCGCGGGTCTGGAACGAACGCTGCCGACGACCGAGGAGAGCGCGCCTGCGGCGGATCCGGCGCTGTCCGCCGACCCCGCGGTGGCCCTGCTCGCCGAGGGCTGGCGCGAGGTACTGGGGCACGGCCGCTTCGACGAGGCCTCGCACTTCTTCCACGTCGGCGGGCATTCGCTGCTCGCCGCCCAGCTGGCGGCCTGGCTGGAGCCGCGCCTGGGCGGCCGGCCGCCGCTGCGCACCCTCTTCCGCCATCCCGTGCTGGCCGACCAGGCCCGTGCCCTCACCGCCACGACCGCCTCGAAGGAGTCCTGATGACCGACCTGACGACCGATTGGCAGGGCCTCGTCCCGAGCGTGGCCCACGGCACCCCCCTCCCCGCCGCCTCCGTCACATCCGGTGTGCTGTCCCGCTTCGAGGAGTGGGTGCGCCGCTCGCCCGAGGCCCCCGCGGTCATCGACGGGCCCCACTGCTGGAGCTACCGGCAGCTCTCGGAGGCAGCGGACGAGGCCGCGCAGGTGCTGGGCACACGGGTCCGGCCCGGTGACCTGGTCGGCGTGTGCCTGGACCGGTCGGCCGCGCTGGTGGTGAGCGCCGTCGCCCTCGCTCGGATCGGCGCGGTCTACCTGCCGCTGGGCCCCCGCCCGGGAGAGCGCCGCCTCGAGGCCGTGACCGAGGACATCGATGTCGTCTGCCTGATCGGCGCCCCTGACGTTCTGCCGAACCGTCACCGCGCCGCCGGGCAGCTTGTCCTGCCGCTCCCGCGCGAGGGCGTGAACGCGCCCGCCACCGCCGTGGCGGCCTTCGCTCCGCCCGCACCGGGGGCTCGCCTCGCGCCGCAGGGGACGCTATACGCTGTGCTGACTTCGGGTTCCACCGGCAGGCCCAAGGCGGTCGCCGTCGCGGAGCCCGCCCTGGCCGCCCTGCTGGACTGGTTCCTCCATGCGACCGCGCTGGCCCCAGGTGACCGGCAGTCCCTGCTGATCGGTGTCGCGTTCGACCCGCACGTGCTGGAGCTGTGGGCAGGGCTGACCTCCGGCGCGGCCCTGGTGCCCGCCCCGGACTCCGTGCGCTGGGACCCCGCCCTGCTCACTACCTGGTGGCACGAGGCCGGCGTCACGGTGGCCGTCACGGCCACACCGATGGTCGAACCGCTCCTCGACCGCCCCTGGCCGACAGACCTGAGGCTGCGTCACCTGTTCGTCGGCGGCGACCGGATGCGCCGCCGCCCGGGCCCCGACGTCACCACGACCGTGCACAACGCCTACGGTCCGGCCGAGGCCACCGTCATCAGCACGACGCACACCATGCGAGCTTGTGACGACGACGTGAGCGGCGATGCGGCCCCTGCGATCGGGCGGCCGGTTCCGGGGGCCACCGTCGCCGTCATCGACGAGACCGGCCGCGTCCTGCCCCGCGGTGAACAGGGCGAACTGCACATCGGCGGAACCGGGTTGGCCCTCGGCTACCTGGACCCGGAGCTGACCGCACGCCGGTTCACCGCCCCGTCCTTCGATCCCTCCCTGGCCGGCACGGACCGCCTGTACCGGACCGGTGACCGGGTGCGGATGCTCGCCGACGGCCGGCTGGAGTTCCTCAGCCGCCTCGACGACCAGGTGAAGATCAGCGGCATGCGCATCGAACCAGCCGAGGTGGAAGCCGCGTTCGAGCAGGATTCCGCCGTGCGCAGCGCGGTGGTCACCGCTCCCCGGTCCGCGGACGGGCGTGCACGGCTGGTGGCCCACGTCCTGTCGGCCGCCGGCGCCGCGCCCGCCGTGGACCGACTCCTCGCAGCGGTCCGGACCTGGCTGCCCGAACAGGCTGTTCCCTCGGCCGTACGGTTCGTGGACGCCTTCCCGCTGGACGCCAACGGCAAGGTGGACCGGGCCGTGCTGCTCAAGCAGGAGGAGGCTCCAGCGGAGGCGGCCGTCGTGGCCGCGGACAAGGGCGCGCCCGCGAGCGAGCGGCTGATCCTGCGCACGGTCCGCGATCTGCTGGGCCGTTCCGAGACCACGCTCGGGGACAACCTCGCCGATGCCGGCGGCACGTCCCTCGTCGTGGCCCGGCTGCTGGCGGCCGTCGAGCAGGAGACCGGTGTGCGGCTGCGCGCGCCGGAGGTGCTGCGCCAGCCGGACCTGCGCGCCGTGGCGGCGGTACTCGACAAGCACCTCGGAGGCCTCAAATGACCTCCCCCTCCCCACAGTTCGCCGATGACGAGGACCCACCTGTGACCGATCTGCCCGCCCTCGTGGCACACCATGCCGCGAGGACCCCTCACGCCCTGGCCGTGGCCGACGGCGACCAAGCACTCACCTACGCGCAACTCGACAGGATGGCACGGGCATTGGCCGTCCATCTGACCGACCGTGGTGTACGGTCCGGCGACTGTGTCGCGCTGCTGATGCCGCGCTCGGCCCGGACCGTCGTCGCGCAGCTCGCGCTGTGGCGGGCGGGTGCGGCGTGCGTACCGCTCGACCCGGCGCATCCGCGCGCCCGGACCGAGGCCGTGCTCCAGGGATCGGGCGCCGTACTGACCGTGGGCGACGGCAACCTGCTCGACGCCGCGGACGGGCTCGGCCCGTGCCTGGCACTGCCCGACGAGCCGCTGCCCGAGGTGCCCAGCACGCCTGCTGCCGGTCCGGGTCCGGACGCCACGGCGTTCGTCCTGTTCACCTCGGGGTCCACCGGACGCCCCAAGGGCGTGACTCTCCCGCACGGCGCCGTCGCGGAGTTGGTCACCGACCCAGCCTATGTCACGATCACACCGCGGGACCGGACGCTGCTGCACTCCCCCGCCACGTTCGACGCCTCTACGTTCGAGGTGTGGGGGGCACTCGCGAACGGTGCCGCTGTGATGGTGTGCACCGTCCCACAGCCCTCGCTGGAGGACCTGGCCCGCCAGGTGGAGCAGCACGGCGTCACCGTCGCCTTCTTCACCACAGCCCTCTTCCACCGGCTCGCCGCGCGCCGTTCCCGCATCTTCTCGCTGCTGCGCACCGTGGTGGTGGGCGGCGAGGCACTGGCGGCCCACCATGCGCGCGCGGTGCTGCGGGAGTTCCCCTGGCTGGAGCTGATCAACGGCTACGGGCCGACGGAGGCGACGACCTTCGCCACCGCCCACCGGGTCACCGACGCGGACTGCGACGGTCCAGTGCCGATCGGCCGGCCCGTGGCCGGGGCGACGGCCCACGTCCTGGACGCGGACGGCCGGCCCGTCGCGGACGGTGAGCGCGGCGAGTTGTGGATCGGCGGCAGCCGGCTGGCCACCGGCTACACGGGGCAACCGGCCCTGACTACGGAGCGGTTCGTCGACCACCCCTGTCTCGGGCGTCTCTACGGCACCGGCGACATGATGTCGACGCGCGCGGACGGGGTGCTGGAGTTCCACGGGCGCACGGACGACCAGGTCAAGGTGCGCGGCTTCCGGATCGAGCCCGGCGAGATCGAACACGCGCTGCGCGGCCTGCCGGAGATCGAGGAGGCGACCGTGACGGTGCGCCGCCCGTCCCCCGACGACGCCCGCCTGGCCGCCTTCGTCGTGGCCGCGCACGGCCCCGTGCCCCGGGCCGAGGTCCTCCGCGAGCGGCTCGTCGGGCTCCTGCCCGCGCACCTCGTGCCGGATGAACTGACCGTTGTCGAGCAACTGCCGCTCACCACCTCGGGCAAGGTGGACCGTCGCGCGCTCGCCGAGCGCCCGACGACAGGCACCACCGCCGCACCGGCGGTGATGACCCCGCTCCAGCAGACCGTCGCCGACATCTGGAGCCGCGCACTGGGCTGCGATGTTACAGGGCCCGAGTCCGACTTCCTGGTTCTCGGCGGCCACTCCCTCCTCGCGCTCGCCGTCACGGACGAACTGCGCGAGGACCTCGGCGTCGAGCTGTCCCTCGCCGACTTCTTCACCGCCCCCACAGTGGCCGCACACGCCGCGCTGGCCGAACGCGCGCTGCTGGCCGCCCACAGCGACCTGGGCCCTGCGCCGGAGGACAACGATGCACACTGACACCACGGCGGCCCTGCAGGAGGAACTGCTGCACCGCGCCCGCGCCGCCGCCCGCACGCACCACGGCTCGGCACCCTCGGCGTCCCGCGGCGA
Organism: Streptomyces sp. x-19; assembly: GCF_046549115.1. NCBI lineage: Bacteria > Bacillati > Actinomycetota > Actinomycetes > Kitasatosporales > Streptomycetaceae > Streptomyces > Streptomyces sp. x-19. Next base: position 11,060 of record NZ_JAJPWK010000044.1, read on the forward strand.
GGGTCCCGCTCCGCTGTCCCGGGCCCAGGGCCGGCTGTGGCTGACCGACCAGCTCGAGCCGGGAGGCGGCGCGCAGTACAACGTGCCGTTCGCCACCCGCCTGCGCGGGCCGCTCGACGTGGACGCCCTGGGGACGGCACTGACGGAGCTTGTGCGCCGCCACGAGATCCTGCGCACCCGCTACGGCCGGCGCGACAGCGAGCCGTACCAGGAGCCGCTTCCCGCACCGGCCTCGGTCGCGGTCCGGCTGGTCGACGCCGACGGCGACGGCCGGGAGCTGCTGGCCGAGGAGGCCGGGCGCCCGTTCGACCTGTCCGCAGGCACCGTCCCGCGTGCTCTGGTGCTGCGGCACGGACCGCAGGACCACACGGTGCTGCTGACGTTCCACCACATTTCCATCGACGGGCCCTCCTTGGACACCGTCGCGGAGGAACTGGAAGCTCTTTACGCCGCCGCCAGGGACGGCATCCCCTACCGGGAGCCGCAGCCGCCGCAGTACGCGGACTTCGCCCGCCGGGAGTACGCGCAAACCAGCGGCCTCGGCGAGGGCCTCGACCACTGGACCCGCCGGCTGGCCGGAGCCGCACCGCTCCGGCTGCCCTGCTCCGCCGGCACGGACGCCCAGCGAGCCGCCACTCACACCGTTCCCCTGGACGAACCCGTTCTGCCCGCCCTGCGCGACCTCGGCACGCAGCACCGCGCCACCATGTTCACCGTGACACTCGCCGCCGCGTTCGCAGCCCTGCACCGGTTCACCGGCGAGACCGACCTGGTGATCGGCTGCGCCGGCACCCACCGAGAAGGCCGAGCCATGCGCGGCCTGGTGGGCCTGTGCGTCAACACTCTGCCGGTGCGGGTGGACCTGTCCGGCGATCCCGCGTTCGCGGTGCTGGTCGAGCGCGTACGGGAGGCGCTGCTGGACGCCCAACAACACCGCGACGTCCCGTTCGACCTGATCCTAGAGCGGCTCGGCGCACAGGCCCGGGACGCCGAGGGGACGGCACTGGTGCGGGTCACGTCGGACGTGCTCCCCGAGCCGACGACCCTGCGGCTGCCGGGACTGCGGGCACAGGCGGTCGAAGTCGTCCTGGAGGGCGCCAAGTTCGACCTGTCCTTCGGGCTGCTGGACACCGACCGCCCACAAGCGCTCGTCCGCCACCGCCGGTCCGCCCTGGACCAGGCGACCGGTGAGGAACTGGTCCGGTCCTTCGCCGCGTTGCTGGGTGCGGTCGCGACCGACCCGGGGATCCGGCTGTCCCGGCTGCCCGGCCGGGCCGTGGAGCGGGACAGCGGCGTCCACCCCGCCGAGGCCCTGCTGCGCACCCACCCCGAGGTCGCCGAGGCCGTCGTACCCCACCCCGCCACGCAGCCGCTGCTGGCCTACGCCGTGCTGCGGCGCACCGACGGCCCGTCGCCCGCCCGGCTGCGCGCCCGGCTGCGTGCCGAGCTGGCGCCGGAGTCGGTCCCCGCCGCCGTCGTCCTGCTGGACGCTATGCCGCGCACGCCCCAGGGCACCGTGGACGCGGCCCGGCTGCCGGGAGCCCCGGCGGCACCTGAACTGGACGGGCCCCGCACGGCCGCGGTGACGGACGCGTTCACCGCAGTCCTGGGCCGAGTTCCGGGCCCGGACGACGACTTCTTCGCCCTGGGCGGCCAGTCCCTAACCGCCGTACAGCTGGCGGAGCAGCTGCGCACCGGGCTCGGGCTGCCGCTCAACGGCCTGGACGTCATGCAGTCCCGTACCCCGCGTGCCGTGGTGACCCTGCTAGAGACCCGTGCGACGGAGCAGGCGACCGCCCGGCTCTCTGCGCGCCCGCGCCGCGCCCGGGCCGGTACCGTCCTGGTGACCGGCGGCACGGGCGGCGTCGGCTCCTTCGTCCTGCGCGAACTGGCGGCCCGGGGGCGGCCGGTCCTGGCGCTCGCCCGTCCGGAGTCGGCGCACCTGGTGGCCGGTGACGGCGTGGACGTCGTCGAGGGCGACCTGAGCGACCTGGCCGGTCTGCGCGCCGCCGTGACGAGCGCGGACGCGGTGATCCATGCGGCCTGCACCTTCACGCGTCCGGACGTGGACGTGGCGGCGATGGAGGTGATGACCGAGGCGTGGTGCCGCGGGCCGTTCGTCTTCGTCAGCAGCGTGGACGCCTACGGGCACCCCGCGGACGCGCAGGTGGCCGAGGGGGCGGCATCCGGGGAGCCACTGAGCCCGTACGCAAGGGCCAAACTCGACTGCGAGCAGCTGCTGTTGGAGGCTGCCGACAGCGGCGACCGAGGCGGTGCGAGCGCTGTGCGATCCCCCCTCGTCTGGGGCCCGCACGCCCGGCTGCGCGACCAACTGCGCTGGGGGGCGACAGGGATCCTCTACCAGGCCGCCGCGAACGGCCGACCGATCGTCCTGCCGGGTCCCGGCACCCACGGTCACGACTGGTACGGCGCGCCCTGGGTGCACGCCGCCGCCCTGGCGCGGGCCGTGACCGCCTGCCTCGACGATCCCGTGCACGGCGTGGCCAACGCGCTGAGCGGGCACGTCGCCTGGCCGGAGCTGGCCGCCGAGTTGGTGGCGCTGCTCGACGGCAAGAACAGGATCCTCTTCGAGGAGGAGGTGCACCCGGACCTCGACCACCACTGGCACTACCGCGCGGACCGGTTGGCGGACGCCCTGCGTCCGCGGCCGGGCGAGGACCTGCACACAGTGCTCGCCCAGATGACGGGGCCCGCGAAGGCCTGATACGGCCATGCGGTGGGGAGGGTTCCCGAACCGTCCCCACCGCAGGCCGGCCGCACGCACCTAATGGGATGTATCGGGTCGTTACAGACTTGATGCTGTAGCCGCCAGCAGGTGAGCACTATCCGCGCCAGAGCTGTTTGAGCTCTGTGGTCAGACCGTGCCCCTGCTGGTTGGCTGGGAGGCCGTGACTCCCAATGACGATGTCAAGCCGCCTCGGTCACGGGTCAAGGCCACGAAGTTAAGGGCGCGGGGGATACTTCAACTCGCCTGGCAGTTGGGGATCTTGGGGATGCGAGAACGGGACCTCTGGTAGAAGCGGGAGACCGACCAAAGTCTTCCTGCCGCGAGAGGTCCCGTTGTCAGGCCAGTCTGCCACCACGACGCTCACCCGTACCATCACGGTTGCGGATGGTGTCTTCGCTCCCGGCCACCTGGGTGAGCTGACCCAGTACCTACCTTTCGAGCTTGTCGATGACGTGCTGGAACAGACACGAGCTGTGCAGCATCGGCTGCGACAACTGCTGTCCCGGGTGGGTGTGTACTTCGTGCTGGCCCTGGGGCTGTTTCCCGGTCTCGGGTACGCGCGAGTGTGGGACAAGCTGGTCGCTGGTCTGCGCGGACTACCACTGCCGGCCCCGTCGGAGAAGGCCCTGCGCGATCTACGCCGACGGCTGGGGCCTGCTCCGTTGAAGACGTTGTTCGAGGTCATAGCTGGGCCCCTGGCTCAGCCCGCGACGCCAGGGGTCTGTTATCGGCGATGGCGGACGGTCGCCTTCGACGGCTGCAGTTCCATTGAAGCCCCTGACCAGCCCCGTATCCGCGCTCTTCTGGGCAAGATCCGACGGACCCGTGGCGGCCTGGAGGGTTATCCGCACCTGCGGCTGATGGCCCTGTGCGAGACGGGCACCCGCGGACTGCTCGGAGCGGTGTTCGGCCCGATCAACACCGGCGAGACGATCTACGCCCGCCGGTTGCTACCGCTGTTGAACACGAGCCTGCTACTACTCGCCGACCGGGCCTTCGACGGCAGCGGCTTCCTCACCGCGGTGGGCCATACCGGAGCCCAGATCCTGATCCGCCTGAAATCCACGCGCTGTCCCGTCATCTGGGCCACGCTGCCCGACGGCTCTTTCCTCACCCGCATCGACGGCCGGACCTTCCGCATCATCGACGCAGACGTGACCGTCATGTGCGACGACGGACACCGCATCCGCGACCGATACCGGCTCGCCACCACCTTGCTGGACCACCGAGCTGACCCGGCCGCGCGGCTCGTGCACCTATACCACGAACGCTGGGAGGTCGAGTCCTCCTTCCTGGCCCTGCGCCACACCCTGTTCACCAGCCGAGTCCTGCGATCGACAGACCCCTTCGGCCTGAAGCAAGAACTCTAGGCCCACCTCGCCCTCTACCAGACGTTGCGCCGCGCAATGGTCGATGCCGTGGAGTCCGTACCGGGGACCGACCCCGATCGCGCTGGCTTCACCGCGGCCCTCCAGGCCACCCGGGACCAGGTCATCGCCGCGGGCGGCATCATCCCGGCCACCGTCTCCCCACGAGCCGAAGCCATCGGCGAAGCCGTCTTGAACAACCTCCTGCCCCTCGCCGCGCCCGCCTCAGCGCCCGGAAAGTGAAGTGCCCTGTCTCGCGCTACCCGGTCGAACAGAACGAGAAGCGCCCCGCACGCAGCCAGAACATCGTGACCATCGCCGTCAACGTCCTTGCCCGTGCCGCCTCACGGCCCTCCCCGCGGCTGCCAGAGACCACGGACGCTCAATCCGGGGCGAGCCGCTGGGACCGGGCCCTCCAACTCCTACGCACCGAGCCAGGCCGGTCCTGGCGCACCGTCGAACTCGCCGCGGCTCTTGGAATCGGCCACTACCGCAGCTTCTGTGCCCAGTTGGGACAGTGGACCAAAGAGGGATACTGCAACGCCTCGGACGCGGGCGCTACACACTCGCCGCGGAGTTGATCGCTCCCACCTCGTCCCAAGACCCCCAACTGCCAGGTGAGCTGGAGTTCCCCCCCGCGCCCTTAACTTCGTGGCCTTGGGTCACGGGTGGTGTGAGTTGGTAGCACCGTCCGTCACGCAGCAGGGCCCACAGGACGTTGACTCGTCGGCGGGCCAGGGCGAGCACGGCTTGGACGTGCCGTTTGCCTTCGGCGCGTTTGCGATCGTAGAAGCGGCGGGATTCCTCGCAGCAGCGGATGCTGATAAGCGCAGAGGTGTAGAAGACCCGTTGCAGTCCTCGGTGGTAGCGGGCTGGGCGGTGCAAGTTGCCGCTGATGCGTCCGGAATCGCGGGGTGCTGGGGCCAGGCCGGCGAAGCCCGCGAGGCGATCGGGAGTGCCGAAGCGGGTCATGTCCCCGCTCGTTGCGGCCAGGAACTCGGCGCCGAGCAAGGGACCGATCCCGGGCAGGCTGGCGATCACTTCGGCCTGGTCGTGGCTGCGAAACCGGCCCTCGATGAGTTTGTCGATCTGCTCGTTGAGCGCCATCACCTCCTTCGCCAGGCCATACACCATCTGGGCGGCCATCGCCTCGCGGGCAGCGCGGTGTGCTGGCGTTCAGCGGCCTCGACGGCGGCAGCGGCGGGGTGGTCGCGCTGCGGACCTTGCGGTTGCGCAGCCAGGTCTCCAGCCGCTTGGTACCGATGCGGCGCAGGGCGGCCGGGGTCTGGTAGCTGGTCAGCAGGACCAGCGGACCGCGGTTGGTCATCTCAAGCGCGCGTTCCAAAGCGGGGAAGATGCCCAGAAGTTGCTCACGCAGCCAGTTGACGGAGCGGGTGCGGTCGACGACCAGGTCGGCCCGACGGGCGGTGAGGATCTTCAGCTCCGCGATGGCTTCCACGTCAGGCCGGACTGGTTCCAGGTCGCGTCGCATCCGGGCCTGGTCGGCGATGATCGCCGCGTCCCGGGCGTCGGTCTCCCCTTGGCCCCGATAGCCTGCCGTGGCCCGGTTGACGGCCAGTCCGGGCAGGTAGAACACGGGCTGGCTGTGGTTCGCCAGGAGTCCCAGCAGCAGGCTGGCACCGCCGTGTGTGACGTCCACTGCCCAGGTCACCTCGTGGCCGAGGTCCAGAACGGTGGCGACGAGAGCGAGCAGCTCCGACTCGTCATTGGTGACACGGCGGGACAGCAGGTGTCTGCCTTCCGCATCGACTACCACGCAGTGGTGGTGTGCCTTGCCGATGTCCACCCCGGCCCATATACGGCCCATTGCCCCTCTGGCGTTCGTGCCTGTCGTTGTCCGCAGACGACCTCGCCGGCAGGTCCTTACACAAGCGAACTGTTCGCAAATCCCAATCAGCGGCCGAGTCGTCGCGGGGTGCGAGGCGGCCAGTCATAGCAAGCCACGGTCGGCAGACCACTGAAAGCCACACCTCGCACCCCCAGATGCCCCAACCCTACGAATGGCTGGACCAAACCGATGACCAACGTAAGGACCACTGAGAACATCGGCTCATTTTCTAGCAGCCGCTCTCACCTGCTACACAAAGCTCGCGAAAGTCACCATGCGAGAAAACTTCCAAGCCTCATCTCGCGGACCAAGTCATTGGTTGCTGCTGCATCTTGACATTCTCCCCCTCAGTTCCAATGAATGATCCAAGGAATAGGTTCTTGAAATGATACCCCCCGGGTACGTTAATGTGATCCCACACGGTTTCCCTGGTTCCACCGGAGCTCGCTACAACGTTATCTCCGACGACAGACATCTTGTGGCCAGTGGACAAATTTATCAGCGCGCGCCCAGCGAGACCGTCGGCGTTAGTGGGGACGCTCGACCAATACTGCCTGCCGTTGCTCTCATTGCAGTCTTCGAGCGCAACGTTGTTGTCGACATGCTCGGTCATGCATTTGGATCCCTGGACGAGCATCAGCGCTGGCCCTTGGGTGGGCTTCTGTGTCTCCGCCGCGAGAGCAACCGGTATGCTTGCAATAAGCGCACCGCCGGCAAACAAGAACGGCAGAGTGATGCGAGCAGCACGATGGAGCATTACAGTGCCTCCAATTTTCGAGGAATCACGGAGCCAGCTCGGCAATTGACCACTCCCCGAACCCAGATCAAGCTGCCCACAGGGTTTGATGTCCGCGGACACTATGACCTATGGCAATGGCAGCACCTCTGCGTATAAGCCAAACCCGAGCCGAGTGGTCAGTAGAGCGATCTTATCTTCGACGCCGTGGCGCAACAATCGACGAAAGTTGACCACCTTATTGAATCTCTTTCATCCTGTTCCACAGGGGCGAAATGGCCTGGCCAGCGGGGTGATGGGTGACATGGCAGAGCCCCTTGTCGCTGAGGTGTTGATCTCACTCGACACCGGCATCAAGGGGCCCTGTTGGTTCCCAGGGCTGAAGCGTTCTCAGCTGGTGGGCGTGATGAAGTCGAGTGCGTGGTCGGGTGTGACAGGTAGTGGTCTGCGGCTTCCGCCTGGTTGTTCCAGCCGACGAGGTGGGTCAGGGCGATCGCGAGGTTGCGGAAGGTGGCCAGGGCGCGGGGCGCGTTTCCGGTACGCACTCGGCAGGCGTCCTCGCGAAGGGTGGTGTCGCGGATGTGGCCTGCTCGCTTTGCAGGCTGGTGACCGCATAGACGCGTTCGAGTGTCACCTTTCCGCGGCCGCAGATGACGCCCTCAATCTCCAACTCCGCCATCAGCCGCTCGACAGTGCAGCGGGCCACATCGACGCCCTTGCGCCGAAGCGCGCGGGTGATCCGGCGGGCACCCTACGTGCCGCCCGACTCCGCGTGGACCTCCTCGATTACAGTAACGGCATGAGCTGATCGTCACGGAGCCGGCGGGCCGACTTCGGCCGCTTATTAGTGCGGGCGAAGTACGTCGACGGCGACAGCTCCAGCACCCGGCAGGCGAGATCGACCCCGAGGCCCTTGACGCGCAGGTGGTCTATCACCTGTGCGGCCTCGTCCGGGGACGGTCGAGCTCCTGGGCAAAAACCACGGACGCGGCCTTAAGAATTTCGTTCGCCCGCCTCAACTCCGCTACTTCTTCACGGAGTTGCTTAAGCTCGTCCTGCTCGGCGATGGTCAGCCGGTCGTCGCGCTCGCCACGATCAGCCTCGGCCTGGCGGACCCAGCCACGCGTTGTTGGCCTGACGGTCGTCGCCACGATCGAGCCGGTGGCGGTTGGTGTGGCCGGAGAAGGCAGGGATTGAGGCGCCTTCGCGGAGGTGGGCGAAGGCAGCTTCGGAGTGGAGCCGGCCGGGATTGTCCGTCCGCGTTGGCCAGCGGATGGCCGGCGGTCTGCGGGCCGACACCGGGGGCGATGATCAAGCCGGTCGCCGCCGGTCGCAGAGTGATTACCGAGACGCTTGCGCAAATGAACCCGGGCCTCTGGTGGAAAGCGGTCCGGAGTGTACTCCAGGAGGCGTTGCGCTGGACCGGTCCAGGTGCAGGGGTGGTGGTTCGTTCGTGTGTCAAGTGGCAGCACACGGGGGCTCAGCGCATGATGGTTTGGTTGGCAGTGTAGTGAGGGCTGGCGTTATGTGGTCATTTCCTTTTGCTCCGTTCAGCTTTGAACTTCCGGGTTTGATCCGTAGGCGCGGTGGGGGGTCTCGGGTGGTGTCTGTTCGTTGGCTGGCATTGGCCTCGATGAGTGTTGAGGGCGGGCAGGGCTGGTGCACATATGTGATTCTGCATCTGTGCTCTGCGGTTGAACTTCGAGCCTTCTATTTTGCCGTAGGAGTTGGTCAGGTATGCCGTATGCGACGCGTTTTCAGTTGACTGACCCAGAGGGAAACATATACGCCAACCCTGAGGATCGGGAGGTGCCCGATCCAGTGACGGGTGTACGAGGGGGGAATGTTTACCAGATTCAGCTTCCCGCGCGAGTGCCTGGCGGAGGCCCCGCTCGTTACACGATGAAACCTATCTGGGTATACAGGGTCTGCCCAGGTATTATCGTCTACCCTGGCGCCCTCCATGAGGGTCACGCTACGGCTACTTCGCACTACACTTCGCGCTACATAGATTTTAAGACATCCGCTGATCCAGTCCGGGCCGCGGGGGCGAATACAGCAGACATGCAGCGGTACCTGAATGACGTGGCCAATAAATATGATCTACAGTATCGCCAGCAGGAAGGGCGCTGGATCTTGAAGTCGCGTGCCCGGATTCGCCCCTTCGGCCCCAGCGACCGTCCCCCCGATGGGGGAGGGGACAGCCCTCTGACTCAGGCGGTGAAAGATGCGCAGACTGAGGGGCAGGTGCACTGGGCGGGTTTTGAGACCGTCGCATCCAGGACCGCAGCTACTGGTAATCAAGCGGTACTGGCCCGCGACACGCTACTGGAGACGCCGCAGACATCCGGCATGACCCTCGGGAGCATCGTCGATGCCACACATACATCTGCGGGCAACCCCCTACGGCAGGCGGCGGAGAGTGACTGGGTGCCGCAAACGCACACCGCTTCGCTGTCCGTTCTGGAGGGGCATCTGGCTAAATTTAAAGAATTCGAGGAGGGCGATGAGGGGATTGCTGATGAATGGAAGCGTGTGGAAGAACTGTGGAATAACGGTTTTCCTCATGGGACGGTCAGCTACAAGTACTTGGATCCCCGAGTGACCGTGCGCTACAAGTCGCTGACCGCAAGGTATCGGCTGGACAGGGTTATGCCGTTCAACGTGATCGACGGTCATGAGGATCTGCATTCACTGCATGCTGCCACAGGGGCCGTCGCTTCCACCACGCATCCCAGCACGCTGGTACCGGACAGGGTCGCACATGGAAATACTCCGGTTGCGGTCCTTTCCCGACTTTACCGATGGATCACAGGAAGCGATACACGTTTCGAATGGGTCAAGGTTCCCGAGAAGTGCGAGGAGATTTTCACCGGATCGTATAAGCGGTCTCGGGCCGCGGCACTGAAGGTGGTCCCGGGTGCTAAGAATCTGGTGTTGCGTGACGGCTCTCAGGGTATTTTGACCTGGGAGGAGATCTATGGCACGCATCGCTTGCGTGGCTTGATGGTGGATTTGCATAGCGAGCTTCACAGACTGAAAGAAACAAGCCTCTGGGCAGGGACGTTTGGGCGACAGAACGACCCGGCTGGAAATGATGCTCTTGAACAGTTCAGGTTCCAGATGGAGGTTCTGGAGGGAGCTGCTCGAACCACCGAGGGTGAACTGGCAAAAGGCTCCATGCTGCGAGGCCCGGTTCGGCATTCGTACAGTCAGGCTAGCAAGGAAAAGGTGGTACTCGACGAGCGTATTGATGTGCACGAGTTGGAGTATGAGCATTACCGGCCTCGGAAGGGAACCTTTGGTACAGGGAAATTCGCTTCCGGATACAGCGGGAAGGTATTCAAGCCCTACGCTGTAAAATTGATGCCATTTTCCCTGTCCGGGCCGACCCCGTATTCCGTCATGCCACAGCAGGAAGCTGTCTCGGGCATGGAGGAGGTCGACTGTGATCTTTCTCAGGAGGCGGCTGTTGAGACGATTGACGCGAATGACCCGGATCTTTCTGCTGACGCGAAGCGAGATCTGGCTGTGTGGCGGCCAGTGTGGGAGGAGGTTGAGGGGGATGCTGCTCTGGCGGCAGGTGAGATCACGGTGACCGGTCGTGAGATGTCGGGTTTGCCGGGTGGGCAGGGTGTGTGGTCGCAGGCAGGGAATGTGTTGCCGGGTACGTCGGTGTTGCGGCAGGGGAAGCTGGGAGCAGCGACGGGGGAGGTGCACAGGCAACTGACTGTGGACGGTAAGGGGGAGGAGGCACGCCTGGAGGAGTATCGGAGGAAGTTCGGGCCGGGGGGTGAGGGTGTCACTGCCGAGATGACGCTGGCTGTGCTGCAGGCCCCTGGGCTGCTGGAGGATGCTTTCCGCAAGGGGACGCCGCCGTTGAAGCTCGATCAGGACATCGCTACGGCCGGGTGGAGCGAGAGCCGCAAGACGCTGTACAACGACTGGCTGTACGGGACTCCCGGCACGGCGACCGACGCACAACGACGGCGCGCGTACTGCCACCTGAGCGTCTGCCTGTACAGGCAGACGCGAGATGCCGCAGGCAGCAGTCTGCAGAAACTTCTCGACGGCCTGGATGAACCCCTGGCGGACCTTCCCGACGAGCACAAGTGGGAGACTCCCCGCGACGGCTTGGAGGAGTGCTACAAAACGCAGCTGCGTATCATCGAGCACCTGGCCGAGACCATCACGGGCATTACGAAGTCAAAATCCCGGAAGTCAGCCGAGGATAATATGGTCACATGGCTGGAGGTCGCTCGTGCCGACTTCAAGGCAGGTATCCGGCGCATGCACGAAGTTGCCGGGAACTCGAAGAATGATAAGAGCATCCCCCCGTACGGAACGGCGGCGTACAGTCAGTGGGCTAGATTTGGGAAGTATGTTTACCAGGATTTGTTCATCTATCAGCCGCTCAACCCTGAGGCTGCTAGCTCTCTCTCAGAAGGGAAAGAGAAAGCATTGGACAGGGCGAAGCAGCGAGATGGCCTGGACTACCGTCTCACCGAAGGATTCGAACGCGACTGGAGCGTGCTCACCCGAGGGGATAAGCCCTTCAGTGGAGTTGACCTGTTCCTGCCGGTATCCGGGAAACTTTCTCCGTACCACGTGTTCTCCCGTGCCCCTGGGAGCACCCACCTAGGCTACTACCGCGAGATCTTCTCACGTGTGGACACTGAGACAGCGCCTGTCCAGGGTGAACCGGAATTCGTGGACGATCCGAACGGCGCGACTGAATTCGCTTCCTCGATGGAGAGATCCGATGTTGTGAACGGACGCTTCCTCTTTTTCAAGTCGCCTCCCTCGCACAGCTTCAAATATGCCTCAGTCAGCGAAAATAGAATCTTCAGTCCTTCTGCACGCTCTGAATTCGGGGAAAAGCATTTCAGTGGCTTGCGCCTACATGGTGGCACGGAGATCAGTCTGTCGACTGTAGATGCAGTAATGCCCGATCGGGTGAATAATCGATTCTGGTTCTTCGAGGGCAATCGGTACGTCCATGCCGAGGTATCCGATGAGGGGAAATGCAAACGACTGGGGGCGGGCAGGATCACGGCTGACACGTGGCCTGCCCTGTTCGGCAAGTCACCCGACGGGGATAATACTGACAACTATGATCGGATCGATGAGGTTATCCCCGTACCGGTCAGCGGTTACTACGTTGTTTGTAAAGGTGCGAGCTACCGTATCATCACCATCCCTGAAGGAGGCGGCAAGAGTGAGTTGGTGGGAGGACCGTATAGCGGCTTCATGCCGATCGACCTGATTGTCGCCCTCCGAGCATCGCTCTTGCCGCGGTTTGCAGCCTTTCACGAGGGCGGGAGTCGGATTTTTACCCTGAGCGGGCATCGCACCTTGGGGCTGAAAACAGGAACAACCGATATCGATAACACTAGCTGGCCGTCTTTGATTACTGGAAGCTATTCATTTTATGTGGTGGATGCCGCCGCGCCAACGGAAATCGAAGGCTCGAAGAAATATTATATCTTCAGCGGAACCCGTTATCGGCGTATCAAACTGGGGCAGAACAGTCCCGAAGTGGGATCCACTCTCATCTCCGAGGGCTGGCCCTCTTTGAGTCAGGGAGGTTCGCCGCCCTTCACGTCTGTAGACGCGGTCATTCCAGTCCCCGGTGTAGCGAAGGAATTCTACTTCTTCAGCGGTGAATACTTTCGACGCATTCGACTCGAGGGGGCGAAAGATACGTTGGTTACCGGCCCTAGAAAGCTCAATGAGCGTGTATTGTGGCCGGAACTGTGGTTTGCGGGCTTCGATCACATCGATGCATTCGCACCCGTTCCGGACAGGCCCCACACTTATCATGTATTCTCTGGCGACAGGACTGTGCAGGTCGGATTTGAGCCGGATACGACGGCTGATCTCATCGGGCTCCACTGCTGGGAACTCCAGAGTTCCCTTCTTGCTGCCGTTGAGAAAACCAAGATCTTGGATCGCCAAATCGATGCCCAAGACTATCCCGCGAAGAAGGTTGCGCTCAAGAACTACTATGCGGGTGGAAGTCGGGGACGGGCTGTGGTCGAGGACATTCGCGGAGCTCTCAGGACGCTGTGGGATCCGGGCATGTGGTCCTTCCGAACCTCGGATTTCGGTAAGTCCGACGGGGGCATCGACCGCGAAAAGGTAAAATTCGAGCTGGAGAAGTATTTTCCCGATTCGGTGCGCGTGGCACTGCTGACCCCGGCCGTGTCCGGCGAACTGCCCTTCCAGCTTGCCAAGGATGCCAAAGATGTCCTCGAAGCTGGCGACAAGGAGGAGGAACGGTACCCCGTGCGCCGAGACTCGGCGACGGCTGCGGTGGGGCGTTTGGAGGCGGCCCTGAAGGACTGGCTGGCGGCGGTGAAGGATGTCCTTGCGGCCGGTGCGGCTGCCGACCAGCACTATGACGACGCGAGAGAGGAGAAGTGGGAAGAGGAGGAATGGGCCACGGCGCGGGTGCAGGAGTGGAGTGACTTCCATACGAAGCTGAGCGCAGCATGGGCCTATGTGGAGAAGACGGACGGCAACCTGGGGCCGGGGATCTTTGCCGCTGCCGACCGTCTGGCCGACCCCGATGCCGGCGCCCTCGCCACTGCCCTGGGTACCCGATTGCAGGACACACTCGTGCACATCTACCGCCAAAGCGCCGACATCCGGGCCAAGAGACCCTGACCTACATCGCGACAGTGTTGCCACTGCAGGTCGGCAGAATCCGCACCAGACCTGCTCATCCATCCCTATGTGGAGTTGATCATGCCTGCAGACCAGGAGGCGGCTAAGCCCGCCGCAAGCCCGTCCCGGCTGGCTCCCCTTCCCGTCACTTTGATACCTGTCGACGGTGACCAAGAGTCCGACAGTCATCTGAGCAGTGACGTCTTCGCACCGCTGACCATCAAGGTGACGCAAGGGGAAGGGGGCCTGGACCCTCTTGAGGGCGTCCTCGTCGACTTCACCCTCGAGGGTCCCACACTCCAAGCGGAGCCCCAGGAGCACCGATGCCCCACCAACGCTCTCGGGCAGGCCAGCTCACCTGCTTTCGCCCCGCTCGCCGGACCGGGCACCTACACCCTCACCGCCGAACTCCACAACACCGACGACTACCACCCTGCGCCTTCCAGCCTCAACTATGACCGCACCGCTCCGGAGGTGCTGGTAGTGGCCTCCCTGCCGAAACGGTGCTACCTGGCCGGCGGCTGCCCCCTGCGCCTGCGAGTGATCCGCCCGGCCACCGAAGCCGACGAACTGAGCATCAATTGCACTCTGGCCTCTGACACCTTCCAGCTCAGCGCCACCCCACAGTCCCCACCCGCACCCACAGGCGACGCCGTCACCGATGAGGACGGAAACTTCATCCTCTTCCTGCGCCCCGTCAAACCCCTGGACCCCACACCCGCAACGATCGCCCTGCACGTCTCAGCGGAGGACAGCCAGAGGACCTGGACAGCGGAGATCCCCTGCCCGCAGATCCTGCTCCCCACCCTGATCGACGTCTCCACCGGACAGGAGCAGGGAGCCCCGGCTTCGGACGGCGGTCTGGACAGCGGTGACGGCCAGGCCCTGGTCCCGCTCACGATCCGGGCCATGGGCCCCGGCCCAGACGACGATCCCGTTGACGGCCAGCAGCTGGGGGACCAGCCGCTTCCTGACATCGCCGTGGACTTCTCGGTGACCGACGAAAACGGCCAGACCCGATCACTGGGAACCCGCTACACCGACGCCCATGGAGAAGCGACCTCCCCTCCATCCCTGGGCCCCTACGCGGGCAGAGGCACCTACACCCTCACCGCCCAGCTCTCCCCGCCCTCCACCGCAGCCATCCGCGGCAGCAGCCCGGCCCCCGCCCAACGCACCAGCATCCGCACTCCCGGCCTCGAAGGCCCCACCGCCGTCAATCCCGGCCAACCCCTCACCTTCGCCTACACAGTGAAACAAGCCGCTGCCGAAGGCCAGGTCGTCTCTGTGTTCAGAACAAACCAAGACCCCCTGAACCCCGGTGAGGATCCCTTCTACCATCAGGTGGTTACGGGTGCATCCGGCACCGTGACCTTTCCGGGGATCCCCCACCTCGGCGCTCGCGACTACCTCGCCACCCTCACGACCGCGATCGCCCCGGAAGAGTTCATCCATCTGGCCGAGCCACTGACGTTCACCGTGGCCAATTCCACCCTCACCACCGCAGGAGAATCCTTCCCCGCCGGCCAGGACATCACCTTCACCTACGAGCACGGCGAAGGCAACACCGGCAACCCCAACGCCGTTATCTGCCTCTACACCGAGATGGAAGGCCCCCCCTCCTCCGGTGAACAGGGCCCGGGCGCGCTCGACACCTACGACGCCACCGATGCCAGCGGGACCGTGACCTTCCCCGCCGAGAGCTTCACTACCGGCACCTTCATCACCGACAGAAACTTCACCGCCTATCTGCTCGACATGGGCGACGGAACCTCAGAGCTGGACGACTACCGCTGGCTCAGTGTCCCCTGCCACATCACCGTCCAGAACACCCCCTGGATCAACAACTTCACAGCAACCTACAACGCCAACGGAACCATCTCCGCAACCGGGCGCTGCGGCCCCTACGAAGCCACCGTCGAATCCTTCAGCGGCAGCCAGAACGACTGGGTCGGCATCGGCGGCATCACCGACAACACCTTCACCAACAACAACATCCCCGCCGGATACGAACTCAACGACACCACCTTGCGCCTGCGGGTGAAAAGCGGCCAGGAAACGAGTTCCCTCATCAACATCCCCCTCACCCGGCCCCGGCCGGTGATCGAGGTGGCGACCTACCGCAACGGCACCACAAATGTCAACGTCGAGGGCGCAGGCCTCCCAGGGGCCGAGTTGGCCATCAAGGGCAGCACCGGCGAGTGGATCAGCAAGGACCCCGTTGGCACCGACGGCCGCTTCAACGCCGACGGCGACGACTACAACACAGCCGGGGCCATTGTCCGCCAGCAGGTCGCCGGGCAATGGGTGGAATCCGACGCAGTGCCGCTGGCAGTTCCACCACCCGAGATCACCAGCCCCGCTGATGGCAGCACCGTGACCGGCCCCTGCCCCCCTATCACCGTCACCGGCCGCCCCGACAGCACCGTCACACTCAAAACCGTCGATAACGTCGTCGCCACCGGCACCATCACCGACACAGACGGCCTACTCACCCTGACCCCCACCGAGAACCTCCCCAACGGCACTATCACCCTCACTATCACCCAAACTCTCAACGCCACCGAATCACCCGACACCACACTCACCATCCAGGTAACACCGCCCTGGATCCTTCTGTTGACCGTCGAGGCGCCGGAAATGCCGCTGACACGTGTGCGGTGGTACTCCGACACCGCGCCAGGCGCCAGGCTGGGCCTTGGCGATGTCGTAACCCTGTTGGGAGAGGCGGACCTTGAGAGGGAAAGCGGCGATCGCAAAAACAGCGCATTCCTTGCAGGTTTGCCGGACGGTCTCAAAGCAGTCGAAATCTCACCCGAGCTGGAATGGGACGAAACGAACGGCTACTGGCGCCACGACAGCCCGCCCGGACAGTTCCTCTATTTAGTCAAGGTGCAGGTCGAGTCCGGTGCACCCGCCACCTGGGCACCCTCCTTCCGCGCCGACGGACAGGGCAGCAGCGACTGGCAGCCGATGCACCCGCCCTACATCACGGCGAGCATGCCTGAATGAAAGATCGCGTAAAAACATATATATCGCCTTGGGAGGCGTAGTGAGCACCTGCCCATACCGGCGCGGGAGTGGTGGCCTAAGGGGCCGCTGCCCTGCCGGAGTGGATCGGGCGGCGGCGTACAGACTGCCAGCAGAGTAGGCAGGCTACCTCCCGGTCCGGTGATGCAAGACAGCGGTCAAACTATTCAGGGATCCGATACCGGGCAGGTAGAGCGACACTTGGCACAGACGTCCGTGCCGACTGCGAGGAGGAGGGACATCATGGCGGTTCCCTTGCAGGCAGACCAGCTCATAGCTGTGTTGCGCAATGAAGGTGTTCGAGTACTCGAGACCAGTGGCTGGCGTACGAACAATCGTAATGCACAGGGTGTGTGGGGTCCGGTCAATGGTGTGGTCGTTCATCACACAGTGACTCGGGGGACGCAGTCGACGGTCGATTTGTGTTTCCGGGGGTACAGTGGGCTGCCCGGGCCGTTGTGTCACGGGGTAATTGCCAAGGACGGCACGGTGTATCTCGTCGGCGACGGGCGCGCCAACCACGCTGGCTCCGGCGACGGCAGCGTGAAGCAGGCCGTGATCACCGAGTCCTACAACGACAGGCCTCCCG
The DNA here is from genome assembly GCF_046549115.1 of Streptomyces sp. x-19. NCBI lineage: Bacteria > Bacillati > Actinomycetota > Actinomycetes > Kitasatosporales > Streptomycetaceae > Streptomyces > Streptomyces sp. x-19. The sequence goes on from NZ_JAJPWK010000044.1 coordinate 28,049, forward strand.
CGCCCACTGCCTCGAATACGGACGGCAATGCGTGCTTCTACGGCTTCGAGTGCGAGAACATGGGCGATGGCGCCGACCCCTGGCCGCCCGAACAACTCGAGGCCATCGAACGGGCCGCAGCCGCCTTGTGCCGCCGCCACGGATGGGGTGCCAAGAGCGTCATCGGCCACAAGGAGTGGACAAACGCCAAGAGCGACCCCACCTTCAGCATGCCCGACATGCGTCGCCGCATCGCCGCCCGGCTCACCAACGCCCCCGCTCCCGGCCCCGGCACTCCCCCGGCCCACCAGCCCTTCCCCGGCACCGACTGGTTCCACACCAGCCCCCACTCCCCCATCATCACCGCCATGGGACACCGACTGGTCGCCGAAAGCTGCGCCACCTACGCCCAGGGACCGGGGCCCCAGTGGGGCGAGGCGGACCGCCAGTCCTACGCCGCCTGGCAGCGCAAATGCGGCTATACCGGCCCCGACGCCGACGGATGGCCCGGCCCCGACACCTGGAGCCGCCTTAGCGTCCCCTACACCACCCCGCGTGACCCCGACGACTGACACGGCCCAGCCGACGTACTCCCATGGCTGAACTGCTGATGCTGGCTGGCGACGAGGAGTACGGCGGTCGCGAGCTCCGGCGGCGGGGACTTTAAATAGAACGGCTCTGTTCCGTAGTCGGTGGTGACGGCTTGTGACGGGTGTCGTTGACGTCGTATGCGAAACGCCAACTCCCTTGTGAGAACCGTGTTTTCGGGACTCTCGGCACTGGTCATCGACGATGTGGCTAAGAGGTCCTAACAGAGGGTCTGTCAACTTAACGGTGTAACTGGTGTGGTTGTTGGGTCAGATGCGGGTTGCTGAGAGGCGGCCGTCGAAGGCGATGTCGAACGCCTGGAGGGCCCGCTTCCAGCGCATCGTCCACCGCTTGC
>NZ_JAJPWK010000045.1:0-27918 GCF_046549115.1 Streptomyces sp. x-19
TGGCGGGTGGTGGGGTGCCCGGACGTAAAGCGCAGCAGTCCGGGCACCCCACCACCCGCCAACCCGGCACCGCACCCCACAAGCCCCGCGCAGCGGACAACGCCCCGCGCCGCAGGCGCAACGGCGAGACGCCCCACGGCGGGACGGCCGACGACGTACGACGAAGCCCCCGCGCAGCGGACAACGTGGGAAACCCACCCCGGAGGGGAACCGTCAGGCCGCCAGGTCCTGGACCGGCTCCGCGGGGACCACCGGGCCGGGCTCAGCGTCGCGACCCGGCTCCGCGCCGCGGCCGGCCCGTACCAGGGGGGCCAGTGGCGAGCGCTCGATCGCGGCCGTCATCGGCACGAGGAGGGCTTGGGCGAGGGGGGCGAGCAGCAGGGCGACGGCCGTGCCGAGGGCGAATCCGCCGATCACGTCGGTGGGGTAGTGGACGCCCATGTAGACCCGGCAGAACCCTTCGAGCAGTGCCAGCCCGATCCCGATCAGGCCGAAGCGGCGGTGGGCGACGAAGAGGCCGACGCCGACGGCCATGGTGAGCGTGGCGTGGTCGCTGACGAACGAGAAGTCGCTCTTGCCGGGGATCAGTACCGCCAGGCCGGCGTGGTCCTTGAACGGCCGGGGTCGTTCGACGAAGCCCCGGATCGGGATGTTGGCGAGCAGTGCCAGCCCGGCGGCCAGGGGGGCCCAGAGCAGTCCGGCGATCGCGGCCGGCCCGTCCGGTCGGCGTCGTGCGACCCACCAGGCGATCAGGCACAGCACTCCGAGGGCGGCGATGATGCCGTACTCGCCGACGAACTCCATCGCGCGGTTCACCCAGTGCGGGGCGTCCTTCGCGAGGCCGTTGATGCCGTCGAGCACGTCGACGTCGGGGTTCGGCCCCTCGAATGCGAGTCCAGCCATCTAACCGTGGCCCCTTATCTTCCGCGCGCCGTGCGAGCGCCGCCTACGTGCTACCAACCCCCGTTGCCGATCTGCGTGGCCGTCGAGCGCGTGCCGCCGCGAGCGTTGCCGTGTCCCCACGCCAGGGGAACGCGCCGTCCGCTCCCGGCGTTCCACTCTCCACGGGATGATCACCAGGACGTTATCGAAGCTTGATGCGTCACCGCAGTTCAGGACTCATGTTCACCCGCCGTTCCCGGTGGGGAGCGCTTTCGCGCCATCCGACGTCACGCGGGTGGCCCCGATGTAGTCCGGCGTGTCGATCTTGTCGAACCGGATCACCGCGCCGGTGTAGGGCGCGTTGATCATGTATCCGCCGCCCACGTACATGCCCACGTGGTGGATGGAGCGCGGGTCGTTGAGGTCGTAGGCGAAGAACACCAGGTCACCGGGGAGCAACTCGCTCCGCTTGGGGTGCGGTCCGGCGTTCCACTGGTCGTTGGCCACCCGCGGCAGTTCAATGCCGACCGAGTGGTAGGCGGCCTTGGTCAGCCCCGAGCAGTCGAACCGCCCGCCCTGGTCGGCCGTGCCGTTGCCGCCCCACAGGTACGGCGTGCCGAGCTTGCCCTGGGCGTAGTAGATGGCGGCCGCGGCCTGCTGGGAGGAGGCCACCGGGCCGACCGGGGCCTCGAAGCTCTTGGCCAGGGTCGTGATCGTCTTCACGTAGTTCTGCGTCTCGCGGTACGGCGGCACGCCGTTGTACTGGATGACGCGGTAGGCGCCGGCGTTGTACGCGGCGAGCATGTTCGCGGTGGCGTTGCCCGCCGCGTCCTTCACGTAGCTCGCCAGTTCGCAGTCGTACGAGGCGGCCGACGGGATCGCGTCCTCCGGGTCCCAGATGTCCTTCTTGCCGTCGCCGTTGCCGTCGATGCCGTGGGTGGCCCACGTCCCCGGGATGAACTGCGCTATCCCGCGGGCGTCCGCGGGGCTCTGGGCGCGCGCGTTCCACCCGCTCTCCTGGTAGAGCTGCGCCGCCAGCAGCGCCGGGTTGATGGCCGGGCAGAGCGTCCCCCACTTCGCCACCAGTGACTGGTACGCGGCCGGCACCGCCCCCTTGGCCAGCCCGACGGCCCGGCCCGTGGCGCCCGCCAGCCCGGCCGCCGCCCCGTACGTACCGATCACGAGCAGCGCGACCAGGCAGAACAACAGCCCCACGCCGAGCCCACTGGCCATCCAGAATTTCCGCACCCCACAACCCTCCCCCATTCAGGCCCGGTTCACAGCCCTTTCGCCGGCCACCGCCGCGCGTTGCCTCCGCACCGCGGCGCACGGCCAGGCGCACGGGGCGCTTCGAACGGCGTGCGATTCCCGTCACATGCGTGCGCAGCCACCCCACGGCCCCCGAAGCACCGCCTCCACCGGCCCCTTTGAAGCCCCCTCAGCTCCGCGCCCCAGCCCTTGGGGCGCCCTCATCCTCGCGCGGAGCCCACCCGCCACGACAGTCATTGCTCAGCGTTATCGCCCGTGATACACACGGTGAGACAATGGGAGACGGCGGACGCCGGACGGGGTCGCTCGCACGACACCCGCACCGGATCCGTCGAAGAAAGCCGCCAAGTCGACATCTGATGGCGTCTTTGTCAGCGAAGATAGAGACTGGATCCGTGCCGCACCGCGCGGCACGACAACTACCCATAAAGGGGCGGTGAGTTCACACATGTTCATTGCAGCCGAAAAGGGCGACATCACCACCATCATCGGCGGAATCGCCCCGGACTGGGGACCGTTCGGCACCCTGGGCAACGAAGCCCGTGTGATGGTGGAAGTCATCATGGCGGTGGCGATCCTGCTCTGCCTCGGCATCGCCATCTGGGGCGCGGCCAAGCAGCGGATCGGCGCGACCGCACTGCGCGACACCTTCAGCGCCGAGCAGGGCAAGGGCCTGATCGTGGCCGGCCTCACAGGCGTCTTCATCATCGGCTCACTGGGCACGCTGTTCACCATCGTCTACGGCATGGCCGTCTAGCCGGCCGGCCGGCAGCCGCACACCGGCACCCCGACGGCCCGACACCCGTCCCGCCGGACGGCCCGGGCCCCCGGCGGGACGGGCACCACCCTCAAGCCCTGCCCGCCGCCACCGGCCAGCACACCGCGCACGTCGGCACGCACCCGTCCCGACGCCGCCGCCCGTGCGCCCCCGCCCGGCCCCTCTCCGCCGTCCCGTGCCCTTCCGTACCCCCACATGTCCCGCCCCCTGCCCGAGGCCCCATGCTGACGCCCCCTCACCCCGGACCGCGGGGCCCCGAGCCACGCCGTGCCCACGCCCGTCACCAGCGGGCCGGTTGGGGTGCCCGCGGCGCGGGGACAGGTGCTTGCGGAGACAAGCAGGCCGCGGCGGGCGTTCGACGGACGAGGGGTACAAACCGCCCAGAGTCCCCCATTCGCCTCTGCCGCCCAGCAACTGAGGAACCGTCACGGTGAGATGTACTCGTACCACTTCACCCGAGCCGCCGCCCGCGCAGCTACGGTCATATGAAGGCGGCACACCAACGGCACGGACGGCGAGGGCGGCAACGGCGATGGCGGCAGAGGGGGCACAGGCGCGATGAGTATCGGCGACGACGGAGGCTACGGCGACGGCCGCGGATCCGGCACGGGCCAGACCAGGACCAGACTCCCCGACGGCGAGACCGATCCGTACGCCGCCCCGCGCCGCGCCCGGGCCGGCCTCTCCAGCCGCAACCTCATCACGGTCGTCGGCGTGGTCGTCCTCCTGCTCGCGGCCATCGCCTTCGCGAACCGCGGCGGCAGCGGCAACAGCGAGACGGACACCGGCTCCACCGGCTCCTCCCAGAACCAGGCCGCGGCCCAGCCCACCGCCCCCACCGGCACCAAGCCGGTCGGCGGCAAGACCGGCGGCATCCCCTCCGGCTTCCCGCAGACGGAGCAGGGGGCGCAGTCGGCGGCGGCGAATTACGTGGTGGCGCTGGGCAGCGACGGCATGTACAACGCCGCCCGGCGGCAGGAGATCGTCCAGGCCGTCTATGCGCCATCCGTGGCGGCGGCGCGCGCGGGCGAGCTCGACAAGACCTACGCGAACCCCGCCCTCCTCAAGCAGTTCGGCCTCAAGCCGGACGGCACCGCGCCTCAGGGCATGACGTTCGTCGCGCGCGCCAACCCGGTCGGCACGAAGACCGAAGGGTTCAAGGGCGACACGGCCAAGGTCTCGGTCTGGTACTCGGCGCTCTTCGGCCTCGCGGGCGCGAACTCCCAGAAGCCGGTGACGGAGAGTTGGTACACCACCACCTATGACCTGCAGTGGGCCAACGGGAACTGGAAGGTCGTCGACTTCACGCAGAAGAACGGCCCCGCTCCGATCGGGCGCGACCAAGCCGTCGCGTCGGCCGACGACATGACCAAGGCAGTGCAAGGCTACGGAGGTTTCACCTATGCCCGGTAAGCCCAGGCACCGCCGTGTGCCCTCGGTCGTCGCCGCGCTCGCAGCCGCGCAGGCCCTCGTCCTCATGCTCGCGACACGTGCCGTGGCTGCGCCGCCGAACCCCTGCGCCGGCTTCAGCGGCCCCGCCCTGCAGGACTGCCAGCAGCAGAACCAGGGCGGAGGCGGCTCCCTCCCCGGCAACCCCCTCGACAACAACCCCCTGGACCCCCTCGGTTCGCTCGCGCAGGGGTGTGCGAAGGCTGCCGCGTGGATTGTCGACAAATTGTCGGAGGCGGTGAAGGCCACCTCGCAGGTGGACTTCACCAATGCGGCGTTCCTGCGGCAGTACGCGGTGGTGTTCGCGGCGTCGACCGTGCTGACGCTGGTGCTGTGGCTGCTCGCGGTGGCCAAGCGGGCCGTGCGGGGGGTGCGGTTGACCGAGGCGATCAGTGAGGCGGTCGGGTTCCTCTGGCTGACGGTGCTGGCGTCCGCGTTCACGCCGCTGATCCTTTACACGGTGGTGTCGGCGACCGACGGGGTCACCGAGATCATCGCGAAGGGGACGGGGGCGCAGACCGACACGTTCTTCGGGGCGTTCTCGCAGGCGCTGACCAAGGGGACGGACATCGGTGGCGGCCCGATCATGCTGATCGTGGTGTCGCTGGTGTCGGTGCTGGCGGCCGGTGTGCTGTGGCTGGAGCTGGTGATCCGGGCAGCGCTGTTGTACGTCGGGGCGCTGCTGGGGACCGTGGTGTACGCCGGGCTGGTCGACAAGAACATGTGGGGGCACGTCCGCCGCTGGGCCGGGATCATGATCGCGGTGATCATGGTGAAACCGGTGATCGTGATCGTGTTGGGCATCGCCGGGGCGCTCTCCGGGGACAAGGGGCCGAACGCCTTCTCGGCCGTGGTGTCCGGGCTCGCCATCATCGTCCTGGCGATCTTCGCGAGTGCGGTGATCTACCGGTTCGTGCCGGGCTTCGGCGACGAGATGGTGTCGGCGCGGAGCAGTAAGGGCCGGGCCACGGACGGGAGTCAGGCGGCAGCCATGATCTCGTCGCCCGCGGCGCTGGTGTCGCAGGGCATCAAGACGCACAGTGCCCGCCGGTCGGGCGGGGACGGCGGGGGCGGCGCCCAGGGCGGGCAGTCCCGGCCGGCCGACGGGGTGTCCGGCGGTGTCGCCGCGCACGGCTCCCGTTCCGCCTCGACGGCGCCGGCGCCCCGTACGACCCCCGGCACCGGCGGTTCCCGGACCGGCAAGACACCTGGAGGTGAGGGGCGTTGAGCACGCCGTCCCAGCCGATCGCGCCGCGGCGCACGTACCTGATCGGCCGTGCCCGGCCCAACGCCGTCGTCGGCAAGAACCGGGAGACCGGCGAGATCACGCTGATCATCGCCGGTGCGTTCCTCGGGATGATGTGCGGGCTGCTGGTCCCGTCGCTGCCGCTGCGGATCGCCAGCCTGACGGGCTTCCCGATGCTGGGGCTGGCCCTGGTCTACGTGCCCTACAAGGGGCGCACGTACTACAAGTGGTTCGAGATCCGGCGGAGTTTCCGCCGAACCGTGCGCAAGGGAGGAGCGGTGTACCGCTCCGGGGCCATGGAGGCCGGCGTACGACTGGACGGGAGAGAAGTGGAGATCGGGCCGCCGCCCGGCATCGGGCGGATCAGTTGGTTGTCGGCGCCGTTCGGGCCGGACGAGATCGCGGTGCTGCTGCACGCCGACCGGCGGACGGTGACCGCGGCGATCGAGATCGAGGGGCCGGGTGTCGGCCTGCGGGACAGCGAGGACCAGGAGGCGCTGGTCGACCGGTTCGGGACGCTGCTGAAGCACGTGGCCAACGGGGACGGGTTCGTGACCCGGTTGCAGATGCTGGCGCGGACGCTGCCCGCCGATCCGGACGCGCACGCCAAGGACGTCGCCCAGCGGGGCGACACCGGCTCCCCGCAGTGGTTGCGGGAGTCCTACGACCAGTTGCAGTCGATGGTGTCGACGTCGTCCGAGCAGCACCGGGCCTATCTGGTCGCCTGCATGCACTACACGCGGGAGCTGGCCACCGAGGCGGTCACCATGGCCCGGGCCTCGGCGGCCCAGCGCAGCGGTCTGCTGCGCCGGAAGCTGGACCGGGACGCCGGGCTGGCGGTGGTGATGGCCCGTGAGCTGACGGACATCTGCGCACGGTTGACGGAGGCGGACATCCGGGTGCGCCAGCCCCTCGGGCAGGCCCGCCTGGCGTCGTTGGTGCACTCCATGTACGACCCGGACCACCCGATCGACCACATCCAGGCGATGAGCCGGCGCAACGCCTGGCCGGCCGAGCTGGACGCGACCGAGCCGACGTACCTCCAGGCCAAGACCCGCGAGTCGTCGACCCGGGCGCCCTGGTGCCACGCCACCGCGTGGGTCAAGGAGTGGCCGCTGACCCCGGTGGGCGTGAACTTCCTCGCGCCGCTGCTCGTCCACACCCCGGACGTGATCCGGACGGTCGCGGTCTGCATGGACCTGGAGCCCACCGAGGTGGCCATCGAGCGGATGCTGACGGAGAAGACCAACGACGACGCCGAGGCGAGCCGGGCGGCGAAGATGAACCGGGTGGTGGACCCGCGGGACGTGGCGCACCACGGCCGGGTGGACCAGCGCGGCGAGGACCTGGCGTCCGGTGCGGCCGGGGTCAACCTCGTGGGTTACCTCACCGTCTCGTCGCGCTCCCCCGAGGCGTTGGCCCGCGACAAGCGGACCATCCGTGCCTCGGCGGGGAAGTCCTACCTCAAGCTGGAATGGTGCGACCGTGAGCACCACCGGGCCTTCGTGAACACCCTGCCGTTCGCGACCGGTATCCGCCGCTAACGCCGCCAACGCCGCTTAAGCCCTGGGAGGCGCGTACGCCATGGCCATGTTCGATCCGCTCGGTGCCCTCACCGAAGCCTTCACCAGCTTCCTGTTCGGGAAGGTGGAGTCGACGCGGCTGCCGGTACGCACCTCCACCGGCCAGGCGCAGGCGGTGTACCTGCCGACGGCGGCGCCCGGGCTCGGCGACTCGGGCGTGATCATCGGGCGGGAGGTGTACTCCGGCAAGGGCTACATCTACGACCCGTTCCAGCTGTACGGGCAGCAGTTGCCGGCGCCGCACTGGCTGGTGCTCGGCGAGTCCGGCAACGGCAAGTCCGCGCTGGAGAAGACCTACGTGCTGCGGCAGCTGCGGTTCCGCGACCGGCAGGTGGTGGTGCTCGACGCACAGGGTGAGGACGGCGTCGGCGAGTGGAACCTCATCGCCCAGGAGCTGGGGATAACGCCCATCCGCCTGGATCCGACCGCGGCCCTCAACGGCGGCATCCGCCTCAACCCGCTCGACCCCTCGATCACCACCACCGGCCAGCTGGCCCTGCTGCGGACCATCATCGAGGTCGCCATGGGGCACGGCCTGGACGAGCGTTCCGGCTTCGCCCTGAAGGTCGCGCACGCGGCGGTGCTCACCCAGTACGAGGAGCCGGCGGACGGGACGCCGCGCCCGGGCCGGCAGCCGGTGCTGTCCGACATCGTCGAGCAGTTGCGGCACCCCGAGCCGGCCTCCGCGGAGGCGATGAACGTCGACATAGACGACGTCCGCGCCTGGGGCCTGGACGTGGCGCTGGTGTTGGACCGGCTGGTCGACGGTGACCTGCGCGGGATGTTCGACGGGCCGACCACGGCCGGCATCGACCTGGACGCACCGCTGATCGTCTTCGACCTCTCGCACATCGACCGGAACTCCATCGCGATGCCGATCCTGATGGCGATCGTGGGGGTGTGGCTGGAGCACACCTGGATCCGGCCCGACCGCAAGAAGCGGATCTTCCTCGTCGAGGAGGCCTGGCACATCATCAACTCGCCGTTCGTGGCGCAGCTCTTCCAGCGGCTGCTGAAGTTCGGCCGCCGGCTGGGCCTGTCGTTCGTGGCGGTCGTGCACCACCTCAGCGACGTGGTCGACGGCGCGGCGGCCCGGGAGGCCGCGGCGATCCTCAAGATGGCGTCCACCCGGACCATCTACGCCCAGAAGGCCGACGAGGCCCGGGCCACCGGTCGGGTGCTCGGACTGCCGCGCTGGGCGGTGGAGATCATCCCGACCCTGACGCCCGGCATCGCCGTCTGGGACGTCAACGGCAACGTGCAGGTCGTCAAGCACCTGATCACGGAGGCCGAACGGCCGCTGGTCTACACCGACCGGGCGATGACCGAGTCGTCCCCGCTGCCGACGGACGAGGCCCGTTCGCTGGCGCTGGCGGCGGACGCCGAGGCCGAGGCGCGCGCCGAGGCCATCGCACTGGAACGGCAGTTGCGCAACGAGTCGAGCGAGACGGTGGCGTGAGGCGCGGATTCTACGCGGACGGCCGCGACGACGGCCGCGGCGGCGACTACGAACGAGGCCACGACGGGCGCTACGCGCGCGGCGACGGCCGCGGTGGCCGGCCTCGGGGCCGGGGCGTGCCCGACGGGCTGCTGGTCGGGCTGATCGGGTTCCTGCTCGGGCTGACCCTGGTGGTGTGGACGGCGACCGGCCTGGCCGGGCTGCTCGCGCACGGCGGCTGGCCGACGGGGGTGACGTACACCGGCACGCCGCTCGCGCTGCGGCACCTGATCACCGCGCCGCACGACGTCGCGGCGGCGTGGCCGGGCACCCCGAAGGGCGAGCTGTCGGGCTACGGGCTGTTCTGGGGGCTGTTCGTCGGCGAGCTGATGGTGCTGCTGGTGCTGGCGATCTTCGCGTTGGGCACGCTCACGCGGTACCGGGCCGTCCGGGCGGCGCGGCGGGCCCAGGGGCGGGCGCCGGCCGACGGGGCGGGCCGGCCCGGGCCGGTCGGGCCCGCGGGGGCGGAGACCGCCGCGCCCGCAGTGGTGCCGGCGGCCCCGGTGCCCGCGGCGGCGCCGGCCGTCCCCCAGGTGCCGGTCGTGGAACCGCCGCCGGCCGCCGACCCGCTCCCGGAGCAGCGCGGCACCACCCCCGCCGCCGGGCCCGCGGTCGCTCCCGTGGTCGTGGCCACCCCGGCCGCCGCGCCGGAACCGACGCTCCCACGCATCGAGTTCGGCAGCGATCGGGCCGTCACCCGGGCCGCGGCGCTGGCCGCCGCCACCGCCGCCCCGGGCCCGCTGGTCCTCGCCACCACCGATCCCGCGCTGTGGGCCGAGACCAAGGACGCCCGCGCCAAGCTGGGTCCGGTGCTGGCCTACGACCCCGCGCACCGCCTCGACACCCCGGCCCGGCTGCGCTGGTCGCCCACCACGGGCTGCGAGGAGATCGGCACCGCGGCCGCCCGGGCGGCGGCGCTGCTGGCCCCGGTCCGGCCGGCCAGCGCACTGGACTCCGCCGTCGCGGACGCCGCGCAGACCCTGCTGCGCTGTTGGCTGCACGCCGCCGCGCTGGACGGCCGCCCGTTCCGCCAGCTGCACCGCTGGGCGCACGCCGCGGGCGGCGCCCAGGAACCGGTCCGCATCCTGCGCACCGACGCCAAGGCGTCCGCCGGTCAGGCCGGCGAGCTGGAGTCGGTGCTCACCGCGCACGCCGAACGCCGGGAAATGGCCAAGGAGTTGGTCGGCCGGGCGCTGGCCGCGCTCTCCTCGGTCCACATTCGCGACGCCAGCAATTCGCTGCGATCGGATGCGCTCGTTCTCGAATCTTTCGTCGCCGAGGGGGGAACGCTGTACCTGGTGGGCGAGTCCATCGAGGACCCGCGCACCGATCCGGGTGCGATGCCGTTGCTCACCGCACTCCTCTCGCACGTGGTCGAGCACGGCCGCCGCATGGCCGAACGGTCATCCGCCGGTCGGCTCGACCCACCACTCACCCTCGTCCTGGACGACATCGCGGCGCTCGCCCCGCTGCCCGCGCTGCCGGGCCTGCTCCAGACGGGCCAAGAGCGCGGCCTGCTGACGTTGGCCACCATGCGCTCCCGGGAGCAGGCCCGGGCCCGCTGGCCGCAGGACTTCGCCCCGGTCTGACGCGGCCCGTCGGGGCGCTACCCGACCGCCACCGGCACCGGGCGCGGCGGCGCCGAGACCAGGTGGTCCGCCAGCTGGGGCCAGTGCCCGGTCAGGTAGAAGTGGTCGCCGCCGGGGAAGACCCGCAGCCGGAAGCCGGCGCGGGTGCGCGCCTGCCAGGCGGCCGCTTCCGCGACGCTGACCAGTGGGTCCCGGTCGCCGGTCAGGACGGTGACCGGGGTGGCCAGCGGCGGCCCGGGCCGGTGCCGGTAGGTCTCCACCGCTTTGTAGTCGCTGCGGACCACCGGCAGCGCCATGGCCAGCACGTCCCGGTTGTCCAGCAGCCGCTGGTCGGTGCCCCGGGTCCGCCGGATCTCGTCGATCAGCCCGTCGTCGTCCCGCAGGTGCACGGTGCCGCCGGGGACCCGGGTCGGCGCCCAGGCGCTGGAGACGATCAGGTGCGCCGGGGCGCGGCCGTCGCGTTCCAGGAGCCGGGCCACCTCGTACGCCACCAGGGCGCCCATGCTGTGCCCGAGCAGGACCAGCGGACGGTCGGGCAGCGCCGTCAGGGCCCGGTGCGCGCCGGCGGCCAGCGTCCGCAGGTCCTCGACGCGGGCCTCCCGGATCCGGTCGTTGCGGCCCGGGTACTGGACCGCCAGGACCTCGTGGGGGCGGCCGCCGACGGTGCGGGCGGCGACGGCGGTGGCGAGCGGCCGGTAGGTGCCGGCGCCGCCGCCCGCGTGCGGGAAGCAGACCACCCGGGCGGCGCCGGCCGCCGACTGCGCCGGCCCCGGGCGCAGCCGCCGCAGCCACGGGTCGGCGGCGGGCGCCGACCGGGGCCGCGGGAGGGTGACGGTCGGGGCGTCACATGCCACGGGTGTAGCCCCCGTCGACCGTGAGGGACTGCGCCGTGATGGCGGCCGCCCGGTCGGACGCCAGGAAGCCGATCAGTTCGGCGGCCTCCCGTGCCTCGACCAGCCGCCGCAGCGGGATGGACTTGCGGGCCTGGCGCAGCATCCGCGCCGGGTCCGCGCCGATCTCCTCGGCGGAGGCGGCGATCTCGCGGCGCAGCATCGGGGTGTCGATCCAGCCCGGCAGCACGGCGTTGACGGTGATGCCTCGGGCCGCCAGGTCCAGGGCGAGGCCCTTGGTGTAGCCGATCAGGCCGTGCTTGGAGGCGCAGTAGGCGGTGTTGCGCATCTTGCCGGCCTTGCCGAGGATCGACGAGACGTTGACGATCCGGCCGCCGTCGACGAGGTGTTCCAGGCAGGTGGCGGTGACCGCGAAGGTGCCGTGCAGGTTGACGTCCAGCACCCGCAGCCAGGTCTCCTCGTCGTCCGGGCCGTTCTCGTCGGCGACGCCGGCGTTGTTGACCAGGACGTGCAGCGGTCCGGCGGCGCGCAGCGCGGTGCGCAGTGCGCCGCGGACCGCCGCCCGCTCGCGCAGGTCCACGGCGAGCGGGGTGACCTGCGCGCCCAGGCCCTGCACTTCCTTGGCGACGGTCTCCAATTGGGCGGCGTCCCGGTCGAGCAGGAGCAGCCGGGCCGCGCCGGACTCGGCCAGCAGCAGCGCCACTTCGCGGCCGATGCCCTGGGCGGCGCCGGTGACCACCGCGGTCCGGCCGGCCAGCTCGCCCGCGGCGGGGCCCGTCACGGGGGTGTCGAGTGCGTCGATTTCGCTCATGGTCGGGCCCTCACGCCATCTTCAGGCCGCCGTCGACGTGCAGTACCTCGCCCGTGGTGTAGGTGTTGCGCGGGCTGGCGAGGTACGTCACGGCGTCGGCGATGGTCTCGGGTTCGGCGTACTTCTTCAGCAGCAGCCGGCTCATGATCTCTTCCTCGCCGTGGGCGCGGATGGTGTCGGTCATGTCGGTGTTGATCACGCCCGGGGCGACCGCGTTGACGAGGATGTGCCGGGAGGCCAGCTCGACCGCCATCGCCTTGGTGAAGGACTCCAGACCGCCCTTGGCCGCCGCGTAGTTGGACTGGCCGCGGCCCGGCTTGGAGGCGGCGGACGAGGAGACGTTGACGATCCGCCCGTAGCGCTGGCGCAGCATCGCGGGGGCCACCGCCTGGACGGTGAGCATCGGGGCGACGAGGTTGGTGCGCAGTACGTCCTCGATGTCCGCGAGGCTCTGGTTGACCAGCAGTTCGTCGCGGGTGATGCCGGCGTTGTTCACCAGGACGTCGATCCGTCCGAAGGAGGCGCGGACGCCGGAGACCACCGTGTGCGGCACCTCGGGGTCGGACAGGTCGCCCTGGAACAGCTCGACCCTGCGGCCCAGCTTGGCGATCTGCTCGGCGACCTGTTCCGCCTCGGCGGTGGCGGAGCGGTAGTTGAGGGCGATGTCGCAGCCCTCCTCGGCCAGCTTGACGGCGATGGCGCGGCCGATGCCCCGGCTGCCGCCGGTCACCAGGGCCACCTGGCCTGCGAATTCCATGAGCTGACGGGTCCTTTCGAGGGTGGTCGGTCGGGGCGCGGGCCCCTCGGGCCGGGCGCCGCACGCGGCGGAGGCCCGCGACGGGTGGCGTGCGGCGCCCGGGGGCTCGCCCAGCGGTGGCCGGGGCGGGTTCACACCGAGTGGGCGCTCTTGTAGTCGGCCAGCCGCAGCCCGTGCGCGTCGGCCAGGGCGGCGATGTCGAGGACCTGCTGGCGGCTGATGTTCCCGTAGGAGTAGTGCCGGTCGATGCCGGCCAGGCCCATCAGCGCGGTCTCGGCCATGCAGGCGAAGAGCTGGCCGGCCTCCAGGAAGGCCCGCGCCGAGGGGTGCAGGCTCTCGCCGTGGGGCGTGGCGACGATGCCGCCGAGCATGTACGCCAGGTCCGGGCGCTGCACGGTCAGGTCGGGCACCGCGTTGTTGGGGACCGCGATGTCGCAGACCACCGCGTCGGGCGCGAAGTGCTCGCCGGTCAGGAACGGCTCGGGGCTGTTGGAGGCGCACAGCACCAGCTGCGCCTCGCGGAGCGCGTCGCCGTCCTGGGTGACGGTCAGGAACGGGTCCCGGCCGTACTGCTCTTCCAGGTGGGCGGCGATCGCCTTGCCGCGGTCGGCGGCGTCCTCGCCCTCGGCGGACGCCCCGTCGGCGAGCCACTTGGCGATCAGCGGTTCCTCGGCCAGCCGGGCCGGGATGCCGGTCAGCTCGCCGCCGGCCGCGATCCGCGCCCAGCACTCCTGGTAGATGCCGTGCACGGTGGCGCGCAGCCGGCGTGCCGAACCGTCCCGGCGGCTGCCGACCAGCACGATCTTGCTGAGCTTCTCGGCGAACAGCTGGCTGTAGACGGAGGCGATGTTGCCGGCCGCGCCGACCACCGCCAGCGTGGCGTCGGCGACCGCGAAGCCGCGGTCCTGCGCGCCGCGTTCCATGGCCCGTACGCCCATCGCGACGGTCAGCGCGTTGCCGGAGGTCAGTGCGATGCCCGGGACGTTGAGCGAGGTGCAGTTGTGGGTGACGATCGAGGTGTACATGCCGAGCCCGGCGACCTCGCAGCCGTCCTCGCGGGCCGCCTGCACCCGCTCCTCGACGTCCGCCCGGATGCCGGCGACGTCCCCGGACGCCAGGTAGCGGCCCATCTGCTCGGAGCCGACCATCAGCGGGTAGAGCGCGAACTCCACGGCGCTGCCCAGCGGCGAGTCGATCCGCACGCCCGGGTAGGGCGCCGCCTTCTTCACCGGGTCCATGCCCAGCACGAAGGCGCGCAGCGCGGCGTCGCTGAAGTCGGCCAGCGCCGGGTCCACCTGCCGCAGGTGGGCCGGGGTGATCAGGTGGTTGACGAACGCCACCTTGCGGACCGGGCCGGTGACCGGGCGCGGCTCGCCCTGCTCGTAGCCCTCGACCGAGCCGCGGAAGTCGCGGATCTCCGCCCGCGGCTTGGGGATCGTCCGGTCGCTGGCCGGGTGGACCAGGTGCAGGGTGTCCTCGTAGCGCAGGATGCGGCAGAGCCGGTCGAGGGCGCCGCGCAGCCGCTCGATCTCCTCGTCGGTCAGGAAGACGGACGGCTGGATGCGCAGCACGTTGCCGGCGCTGCCGGTCGGCGCGATGCGGATCCGCTCCTGGCGCAGCAGGTAGCCGGAGAGGAGGTAGCCCAGCGCCCCGGTGTAGGCACTGCCGCGCAGCACCATGGAGCGGGCCTCGCCCTGGTCGCGCAGTTGGACGCCGAGGAACAGGCCCTTGCCGCGGATGTCCTCGATGACGTCCGGGTAGGCCGACTTGAGGTCGGCCAGCATCTCGACCAGCCGCTCGCCGCGCTCGGTGACCTGCCGGTACGCCTGGCCGTCCGCGTCCTCCAGCATCTCGACGACCTTGCGGGCGACGGACGAGGAGAAGTCGTCCATGGCGAACGTCGAGCTGTGGATCAGGTCGAACTCGCCCTGGTACAGCGAGCGGCGGACCAGCATCGCGGAGATCTTGGCCAGGCCGCCGCCGAGCGACTTCGACAGGGTGTAGTAGTCGCCGCGCAGCCCGATCAACGAGCTGGCCAGGAAGGCGCCGCAGCGGCCCATGCCGCTCTGCACCTCGTCGATGATCAGGGCGGTGCCGACCTTGTTGCAGAACAGCCGGATGGCGCGGCCCTGTTCGGCGGTGAGCGCGTGGATGCCGCCCTCGCCCTGCACCGGCTCGACCATGAAGGCGGTGATGGCCGGGAAGTCCCGTTCGACGATCCGCACCCGGCCGTCGGCGAGTTCGGCGTCGAGCAGCACCACCCGCTCGTCCTCGGCGATCCGGTCCAGCAGCTCCGGCTGGTCCATGGGGACGAAGCGGACCCGGGTGCCCAGGTTCTGGAAGGGGGTGCGGAAGCCGGCGTTGTAGGTGAGCTGGACGCTGCCGACGAGCTTGCCGTGGAAGGACCGCTCCAGGGCCAGGAAGAGCGGCTTGGTGGCCAGCGCCGCCGCGTTGTGCGCGCCGATCGCGGCCAGCAGGCCGTCGATGCCGGCGGTCGGGGCGACCTGCCCCTGGAGGGCGGGCAGCTGGTGGGCGGCCGGGTCGACGGTGGCCGCGCCGCGGCGGACCGCGTCCCGGGCCGCCTGGAGGTGGGCGTCGGTCTCCTCGGCCAGCGCCGCCGCCTTGGTCACCCGGACCAGCTCGGCGTGTTTGACGGCCGCCTCGACGGCCTCGGCGCCGCTGTTGCCGAAGGTGGCCAGGTACGGCTCCTTGATGCCGGTCTCCCGGCGGACGACGTCGCTGAGCGCGGCGCCGAGCCGGCCGGCCTCGCCGCGCAGCGAGAACTGGGCGTGCACGGCCCGGTTCTGGTCCAGCAGCTCCTTGGCGTGCGCGACGATCTCCGGGTGGTTGTGGCCGAAGATCAGCGAGCCGTAGCCGCCCATCAGGTCCAGGACCGGCACCAACTCGCCCTGCTCGTCGCGGTGGTAGAGGGTGTTGCCCTCGGCCCGCTCGTACTCGACGTCCAGCCCCAGGGCGGTGAACACCCGGCCCATCTGCGGCTGTACGAATTCGGTGAAGGCTGACGTGGCTGACATTGCTGGTGGTCTCCTAGGCGAGGTGCGGCCGCTTGGCGAGCAGTGCTCCCGCGAACCCGTTGAAACTGCTGTGCAGGCTGAGGACGGAGTCGATGCGCCGCTTGCGGGCCGACCCGGTGACGAAGTCGGTGCCGTCGTCCGGCGGGGTCGTCAGGTGCGCGATCGGCGGCAGCTCCCCGGTGGCGAACAGGCTCGGGGCCAGCGCCAGTTCGGCGAGCGGGCCGGCGGCCCCCAGGGTGCCGGTGACCGGCCGCACGGAGCTGACCGGCACGCCGCTGTCCTTCAGCAGCGCGCGCAGCAGCTCGGCCTCGGCGGCGTCGTGCTGGACGGTGCCCTTGCCGTCGGCGAGGACGGCGCCGAGGGTGTCCGGCGTCACCCCGTGCGCGGCCATCAGGCCGCGGGCGCTCTCGGCCAGCGCGGCCGGGCCGACGCCGTTGTCCACGGCGGGCCGCAGCGCCGCGCCCAGCACCTCCACCAGCGGCCGGGCGCCGCGCGCCGCGGCGTCCCCGGCCCGCTCCAGGACCAGCGCCACCGCGCCCTCGGCGAGCACCGTGCCGTCCCGTTCGGCGTCGAAGCTGCGCAGCGAGGCGGCGCCGCGGCCGCCGGCGGTGAGGTGCCCGGCGCGGTACTGCGCGGCCAGCTTCAGCGGCTCGTTGTAGCTGCCGGCGCCGACGACCAGCGCGGTGTCGCAGGCGCCCTGGCGGAGGCTGAACGCGGCCCGCTGGAGGGCGCCCAGCGAGGCCCCGGCGTCCTGCACGAACGCCGCGCAGTCGCCGCGGAACCGCTCGGCGATGCTGACCAGCGCCAGGGTGTTGTTGTTCAGCGCCCGGATGACGGTGAACGGGTTGAAGGTCGCGGCGTTGCCGAACGCCTCCGCCACCACCCGCGTGAGGTCCGCGCCGACCTGCGGCGAGGTGTCGGTGCGGGCCCGGTTGAGGGCCTTGTGGAAGGCGGCCACGCTCAGTTCGGTGGAGTCGTCCTGCGCGACGTAGAGGCCGCGCCGCTCCTCCGGGATGGCCTGCCAGCTCTCGCCGGCCTGCCGCATGGCGTCCTCCGCGGCCAGCACCGCGTTGAAGGTGAACCCGGTGCCGAACTTGCGCAGTTTGTGGGGGACGCTGTCCCGGCTGGCCTGCTGGAGTTCGGCGGGCACGTGCCCGAAGTGGGTGATCTTCTTCGTCCGGACGTAGGGGTCCTGGTAGGGCGTGAGCGCGGGGCGCGCCTCGCGCCAGGCCGTCCACAGGGCCTCGGGCCCGCGCCCGGTGGGCAGCACGGCGCCGATGCCGGTGACGACGATCGCGTCGGGGTCGAAGCCCGGGTCGCGGGCCGGGCCGGAACCGGCGCCGTCGGCGCCGGGAAGGAGGTCGTCGCGCACCGCGGTGTCGGTGCTCGAAACGATGTCAGTGCTCATAACCACGCACCACCAGACTGGCGTTGAGTCCGCCGAAGCCGAAGGAATTGCTCACAGCCACCGACACCTCCTGGTACCGCGCCTTCTCGGGCACGTAGTCCAGGTCGCAGGCCGGATCCGGGTTCTCCAGATTCAGCGTCGGCGGCACGATGCCGTCCCGTACGGACAGCACGGTGGCGATCAGCTCGGGCGCGCCGGCGGCGGCGATTAGGTGCCCGAGCATCGTCTTGTTGGCGGTGACCGCCAGCTTCCGGTAGTGCTCGCCGGCCGCGAACACGTCCTTGATCGCCCGGGTCTCGATCGGGTCGTTGAGGGGGGTGGAGGTGCCGTGCGCGTTGATGGAGTCCACCGCGTCCGGCGCCACCTGGCCGTCCGCCAGCGCCCGGCTCATCGCCAGTGCCGCCCCGTGCCCCTCCGGGTGGGGGGCGGTGACCTGGTGGGCGTCCAACGAGGTGCCGAAACCGATCAGTTCGGCGTAGACGGTCGCGCCGCGCCGCCGGGCGCTCTCCTCGCTCTCCAGCACCACCATGGCCGCGCCCTCGGCGGCCACCAGCCCGCTGCGGTCCCGGTCGAAGGCCCGGCACAGCCGGTCCCCGAACAGCTCGGAGGTGGACGGCGCGCCGAGCAGGTGCAGCCCGGTCATGGTCGGCAGGTTGAGCACCGAGTCGGCACCGCCCACCACCATCGCGTCCACCTCCCCGCGGCGGATCATCCGCAGGCCGTGGCCGATGGCGTGGGTGGCCCCGGCGCAGGCGGTGGAGAAGTTCAGCGCCGGACCGCGCAGCCGGTGCCGGGTCGCGATCCCGGCGGCCAGCGCGTCGTTGGTGCAGAACAGGCCGCTGGCCCGGTCCAGTTGGTCGCGTCGCCCGAAGAGCGTCTGCCAGCTGGGCCGGCCGTCCTCGCCGATCGCGTGCAGCAGCTCGTAGGGGTCCCGCTCCGGCACGCCCGAACCGACCGCGGTGCCGATCCGGCCGACCGCGCCCGGCCCGTCGATTCCGGCGTCGGCGAGCGCCTGCGCGGCGGCCGCCAGCCCGAACCGGGTGCGCCGCTCCAGCGGCCGGTCCGGGTCCGCCTCGGCGCCGTGGCGCGCGGCGAACGCGGCGTCGTCGACCGGTGCCGCGTAGCGCACCGGGAAGTCCGCCACGCCGGGCAACTGCCAGGCGCGGATCGCGGAGCGGCCCGCGGTCAGCCCCTCCCACATGGTCTGCCAGTCGAGCCCCAGTCCGCAGACGGCGCCCAGTCCGGTCACCACGACCCGGCGGCTCATTTCTCGGCTCCTTCCAGTACGACGGCGCACACCTGGCCGCGTGCGCCGCAGGCCAGCACCAGGGCCCGCGGGGCGGGCAGCGCCTCCTCGCGCACCGCGTCGCCGTCGGCGACCAACCGCCGCCCGGACGCCAGGCCGTGCAGCGCCAGCAGCGCGTGCGCCAACGGGTGGGCGGGCCCCAGCACCCCGGTGGCCCGTTCGCTGGTGACGTGCGCCGGCCGCGGCGCGGCGCCCGCGAAGACGCGGTCCAGCGCGGCGCTCTGGGCTCGTGCGCCGTCCACCGTCCAGGCGGCGTCGGGCAGCACCCAGCCGATCCCGTCGGCGTCCGTGCCGGCCGTCTCCAGGGCCGCGTGGACGGCCTCGGCGATCGCCTCGCTGCGGTCCTCGGCTCCGGCGCCGAAGGCCCGGCCGTAGCCGGCCAGTCGCGCCCCGGGTGCCCCGGAGGCGGCCGCGGAGCCGGTGGCGCCGTCGGCCGGTTCGGCGAGCAGGAAGGCCGCACCCTCCCCGGGCACCGCCCCGTTCCACCCCAGCTCCTCGTACTGTGCGAAGAGCAGCGGATGCACCTTGGGGCTCACCGCTCCGACCAGCGCCGCCTCGTTCTCGCCCTCGGCGACCGACAGCGCCCCGTCGATCAGGGCCGTCAGTCCGGCGTCGGAGAACGGCGAGTACGCGGCCATGGCCCCGGTCAGTGCGAAGACCGCCGAGACGTGCGCCGCCGCGGTGCTGTTCAGGTGCGACAGCCCGCTGAACGGCGGGACCTCCCGGCCGTAGAGCGCGGCGACGTCGCCGGGCGAGCCGGCGACCTGGTGCAGCCGGTCCAGGGCTCCGAACCGCAGCAGCTCCTCGTCCACCGTGGGCAGTCCCAGGTAGAGCCCCCAGCCGGGGCCGCCCACCGTGCCGCGCTCCGTCGCGCCGGCCAGTGCCAGCCGCGCCCCGTAGAGCGCCATCCGGGCCTGCTTCTCCGAGGTGCGCAGCACCCTGCGGTGCACCCCGAGGGTGGCCGCGTCGGGGTCGTCCACCAGGAAGGCGGTGTCGAACTCCGGCCACGGGCCGGCCAGCGCCTCGGTCGGCCGGCGGGTGTCCTTGCCGGCGACCAGGGTCTCCCACAGGTCGCCGGGGTCGGTGCCGGCCGCGGTGTAGAGCCCGGGCGCGGTCAGTCGCACGTCGCGCGTCGTCATGGCCGCGCTCCCCCGGCCTCGGCCAGGATCAGCGAGCAGTTCTGCCCGCCGAAGCCGAAGGAGTTGGACAGCACCGCGGTGACCCGCGCCGGACGCCGCTCGGTGACCACGTCCAGGCCGCTGGTGACCTCGTCGGGTTCGGTGAAGTTGAGCGTCGGCAGCAGGGTCTGCCGCTGGAGGCTGAGCACCGACAGCACCGCCTCGGCCGCCCCGCTGTTCGCCAGCGAGTGCCCCATGGCGGACTTGTTGCCGGTGATGGGCAGGTGGGCCGCCCGCGCCCCGAAGACGGTGTGCAGGGCCGCCGCCTCACAGGTGTCGTTGGCCTCGGTCGAGGTCCCGTGGGCGTTGACGTGGTCGATGTCCTCCGGGACGAGCCCGGCGTCGGTGAGCGCGGCCCGCATGCACTGGGCGTAGTCCGCGCCGTCCCGCGAGCTGGACGTCATCTTCACCGCCTCGGTCACCCCGGCGTACCCGGCGACCGTGGCCAGGATGCGGGCGCCGCGCGCCTCGGCGTGCGCCCGGGACTCCAGGACGAGGAAGGCCGCGCCGTCCCCGATGACGAAGCCCGAGCGGTCCTTGTCGAAGGGGCGGCTGATCTGCGCCGGGTCCCGCCCGTCGGCCGGGGCGAGCGCGCCCACCCCGTAGAAGGCGGTGACGGAGGTGAGCGTGGTGAGGCTCTCGGCGCCGCCGGCGAGCGCCACGTCGAGGGTGCCGCTGCGGAGGTAGCGGTAGGCGCTGCCGATCGCCATGCCGCCCGCGGCGCAGGCGTCGGCGTGGGTCTCCAGGACGCCGGCGGCGCCGAAGTAGTCGGCGAGCGCGGCGGTGGCGGAGTCGGGCTGGACCTTCTGGTACCGCTGCGGGTCGAGCCCGTCGGCCGCGTCCGGCGCCGCCGGGCCGTCGAGCCGCTCCAGGTAGCCGTCCAGGTCCAGCGCGCCGGCCTCGTGGTCCACGTGGTCGGCGAGCGCGGTCAGTTCGGCCGGCTCCATGACCATGCGGTTGCAGGCGAGGAAGACGCCGCCGCGCTCGGAGTCCAGCCGCCGCGGCAGTCCGCTGCGCTGCCATGCCTGGGCGGCGGCGTGCCAGGCGAGGACGCCGGCCGACCCCAGCGGTCCGGCCTCCTCGGGCACCGCGTCCGCGAGCTGCTGCCGGACCTCGGGGTCGATGTGCGCCGAGACGGCGCAGGGGACGCCCCACTCCTTGTGGAGGGGGTGCTCGGTGATGAGCGTGCGTCCTTCCGCGAGGTGGTCGAACAGCGCCTCCGGGTCCGTGAGTTGCCCGGCGACCAGGCCGATCCCGGTCACCACGACCTCGTGTTCGGCCCCGTTGGATATGTGGGGTGTCACTTGCATTCCTTTCGCACGACTCGTACGAGCGACGCCTGCCGCACCGGCCCCGGGCGGTCAGCCGACGGGCTGGGCGTGCCCGATGGCGACGAGCGCCGCGCGGACGCCCTCGGCCATCACCTCGTCGCCGGTGGCCGCCTCCAGCGCGGCACCGCAGCCGGCGCAGATCGCCTTGCCGGACGCGGCCAGTTCGGCCTTGTCGGCGCCGCACTCGGTGCAGGTCTCGGGCAGGTGGTCGAAGAGGGCGTGGGTGAAGGCGGCCCAGTGCGCGCTGGTGGCGGCCGCGGCGACCTCGTAGGGCCGCTGACCGGCGTGGACCTGCTCCGCGGAGTAGCCGAAGGCGCTGCGGCGCAGTACCTCGGCGGCCAGTTCGGTGATGCCGCCGCGCTCGTCGTAGAGCTGCTCGGAGCCGCCGAGGGCGGTGGCGAGCTGGTCCAGGACGTTCGACTTCGGCAGCGCCACGCCGAGCTTGGTCTCCATTTCGAAGCGGAATTCGACCAGGTCCAGGGATTCCGCGCCGAGGTCGGCGACGAGGGTGGCGTCCGGGGTGACCTCGTCCGCGCCGGTGCCCAGGACCTGGGCCAGGCCGTCCCGCACGATGTCCTGGATCTGCTCGGCCTCGTAGGGGTTCTGCATGTTTCTCTCCTCGTTTTTGAGCACTCTGAACACCGCCGTCGACCAGCCAAGGAAAATCCCGGAAAACGGCAGCGGAAATTACCTGACGGTACGTTTCCGGCCGGCGCGATCCGGCGCCGAAAGGTCGCGGGGCATCACGTTTTCACGATGCCGAAAATCCGCTCCGGAATCCTTTTACGAAGTCGTTCGGAATTCCCGGTGACGACCGCGACAATCGGCTGCCGTTCGGCGAAGGGTGTGGTTGGATTGCCCGCCCAAGGCATGACAGGTCGCCGCTGGAGCGACCTTCTCAGCTCGCGAGCACAAGAGAAAGGGAAAACTTCCGGATCTCAGGAAGTCCCAGTTTCAGACGCCTTCGAAGGCGCTACACATGATCTATCCCCCGTAGCAAATGGTCCCCCGACACCTGCTTGCACAAGAACAGGCTCTTCTTGGCGGCGATCACCACGTCGTGACGCACTCACAAGGCCCGTCCCGCCTCTCTCGGAGGCGCGATAAAAACGTTACCAGAGCCGTCCTGAAGCGTCACTCGTTTGTGCGATAGGTCACGTGACCCAGAGGCCCCAGGAAGGGGTCAACCATAAATGTTCCGTGGTAATGGAAAACTTAACGCGCCATTCACGCTGGCCGGGTTTACTGCCCTGTCCGACATCGCGACGGGTTACCGCCAGTAAACCGACCCGCAGGTCACTTTTCTTCCGCCACGTCCTCGCCTTCCGGCCAGCGGACGGCCCTCGCCACGCCCGGACCGGCTCACCCCACGGGCCCGCCACCGGCGCCGACTCCCCCTACGACACCTGCTCCTCCTGGAGCCGCCGCGCGTAACCCGCCAGCCGCTTCCCCAGGTTGACACTCACCGCACCGACCAACCGGCCCCGCCGGTAGTGCGCCTCGACCACCTTCTCCGCACCCGCCTCGCCCTCCTCGGCGACCACCCGGTCCCCGGTGCCCGGCAATCCCACCGACTTGATCCGCAGCCCGAACACCGACGTCCAGAACGACGGCACGTGCACGTACGGCTCGGCCGCCGCCGGCCCCGCCAAGAGGTTCCGCGCCGCCAACTCCCCCTGCGCCGCCGCATTGCTCCAGTGCTCCAACGGAACCGGACCGTCCGCCGACCGCACCGCATCACACCGGGCCACGTCCCCGGCCACCACGACCCGCGGATCGACCACCCCGGCCACCCCCGCGCCCCGCGCGAACAGCCGCTCGTCGCAGTGCACCCGCCCCGCCGGCAGCGCCAGCCCGGCCCCCCGCAGCCACCCGGTCGCCGGCTCCATCCCGATCGCCACCACGGCCACCTCGGCCGGCAGCACGCTCCCGTCGGCCAGTTCGACCCCGTCGACCCGCCCGGCCCGGGCCCGGAAACCCGTCACCCCGGTACCCAGCCGCAGCGCGACCCCGGCCCGCCGGGCCGCCTCCGCCACCACGCCCGGCACCGTCCCGCCCAGCACCCGCAGCGGCGACCCGAACGGCTCCACCAGCGTCACCCGCACCCCGAGCCCCAGCCCGACCAGCGACGACGCCAACTCCACCCCGACGAACCCGGCCCCGACGACGACCACCTCACGCGCCCCGCCGTCGATCCGCGCCCGCAGCGCCCGGACGTCGTCCAACCCCCGCACGGTCAGCACCCCGGCCGGCGCCTGGCCGGGCCAGGCCCGCGCCTGCGCCCCGGTCGCCACCACCAGCCCGTCGTACGCGAGCTCCGCACCGTCGGCCAACCGCACCCGGCGCCGCTCCCGGTCCAGCCCGACTGCCTCGGTCCCCCGGACCCAGCGGGCGTCGCACTCCTCGACGCCCGCCAGCCGGATGTCGTCCGCGGTGAGCGTCCCGGCCATCACCTGCTTGGTCAACGGCGGCCGGTCGTACGGGAGTTCCGCCTCCGCCGACACCACGGTCAGCGCTCCGGAAAACCCCCGCGCCCGCAGCGCCTCGCCGGCCCGGACGCCCGCCAGGCCCGCGCCCACCACGACGACCTCACGCAAGGCTCAGACCCCTTCGACCGAGATCGCCCGCACCGGGCAGGCCCGCGCCGCGGCCGCCACCTTGCCGGCGAGTTCCGGCGCCGGGTCCGGCGCGACCACCAACTGCTCATCGTCGTCCAGCGCGAAGACCTCGGGCGCCACCAGGGCGCACTGCCCCAACCCGTCGCACAGCGCGTAATCGACCGTGATCTGCATGGCTGATTCCCCCAACTCCCCTGTGAATGACTCACCTCGCGCCGCGGGCAGCGAACCCCCGGCACGCCCCGCCCGCGGCCGGCGGACGCCCCTCGGGCCACACCGCCGACCGCCCCGGACACCGTCACGGCTCACGACGTCACGCCGTCTCCCGCGCGTACCGCAGCGGCAGCTCCTCCAGCCCCCGGATCGCGTCCGAGGCCAGCCACCGCACCTCCGCCCGGGACACCCCCAACTCCAGCGTCGGGAAACGGTCCAGGATCTCGTTCAGGGCGATCGTCGCCTCCTGCCGGGCCAGCCGCTGCCCCAGGCAGAAGTGCGGCCCCATGCCGAACGCGACGTGCTGCGCGGTGGCCCGGCCGATGTCGAAGGCGTGCCCGTCCTCGCGCACCTCCGCGTCCCGGTTGGCCGCGTTCAGCAGGAACCGCACCAGCTCACCCTTGCGGATGGTGACCCCACCCGCCTCGATGTCCTCCAGCGCCACCCGGTTCACCGTGGTCATCGCCGACCCGCGGAACCGCAACGCCTCCTCCACCGCCTGGTTCACCAACGACCGGTCCGCCCGCAGCGCCGCCAACTGCTCCGGATGCGTCAGCAGATCGTGCAACGCGTTGGCCAACAGGTTCGTCACCGTGTCGTGACCCGCGATCAGCAACACCGCGGCGAACGACGACAGTTCCTCGTCCGACAACCCGGCCCCGTCCTCGAACCGCGCCGCGATCAGCTCACTGAGCAGGTCCTCCGTCGGCTGCTCCCGCTTGGCCCCGATCAGCCCGATGCAGTACGCGAACAGCTCGCCCGCCGACGCCTGCATCGCCTCCAGCGACGGCGCCGCGGAGATGTCCATCGCCCACTTGCGGAACGGGTCCCGGTCCTCGCCCGGCACCCCCAGCAGATCGCAGATCACCTCCAGCGGCATCGGATAGGTGAACGCGTCGATGAAGTCCACCGTCCCGCTGTCGCCCAGCTTGTCCAGCAGCTGCCGGCTGATCTCCACGATCCGCGGCTCCAACTGCCGCACCGCCTTCGACGCGAACGCCGCGCTCACCAGCCGCCGGTACCGGGCGTGCCCCGGATCGTCCTGCTCCAGCAGCATCACCTGCAGCCCCGGGACCAGCGCCCCGTGCGGCGCGTGCGTGTGCACGTCGTTGGACAGCCGCGGATCGCTCAGCAACTCCCGGGTCAGCCCGGCGCCCAACACCGTCCAGGTCTCCTGCTGGTTCAGCTGCCGAGTGCGGATGATCCCGTGCCGCGCGGCGAGCCGCGCCAGCTCCCGCTCCAGATCCGCGGTGGCCGCCAACTCGGCAAGATCGATTACCTCGGACATGACGCATTCCCCCTACGTGTGCCACGGATGACGGGCCGCCGGCCCACGCCGCGGCCCGCACGCCACGCCGTGGGCCGACCGGCCCCGAGAAACCCCGCCCCGGACCCCAACGGCCGGCGGCTGGTACGCCCCGGACTTCAGTCCCGGAGCAACTGCACTGCCTGCTGGGCGAGTTGGGTGTCCATCGCGCCCGACCGGCTCCCGGCGATCCCCGACCGCATCAGGGCCGCCCCCTCGACCAACGCCACGAACGTCTCGGCCCGCGCCCGACAGAACTCGGCGGACCACTCCGGCCGCCCCTGCTGGACGAACGCCTCCACGTGGGCCACGTACTTCCGGTAGAACTCCCGGACCACCGCGGCGATCTCGTCGTCCCGCGCCGCCAACGCCCACACCTCGACGTACAGCCGGACCAGCTGGGGGTCCTCCTGCTCGGCGAGCACCACCGCCACCACTTCGGCGGGTTCCGCCCGGCCGCCCTCCGGGACCTCGATGACCGACGGGTCCTCGCGGCCCAGCCGCAGCCCCGTCGTCTCCGCGAGCCGGTCCAGCGACCGCTCCAACGCCCGCTCCAGCACGGCCTTGATCAGGTCCGCCCGGGTCGGGAAGTAGTGCTGGAGGTGACCGACCCGCACACCGGCCTCACCGGCGATGGCCCGCAGGGACGCGTCCGCGTTGCCCTTGGCGACCAGCACGGACTCGGCGGCGTCCAGCAGACTCGTCCGCCGCAGGTTGCCCTGCCGCGTCAGCTGCGGCTTACCGCCGTCCTTCTCCTCGCTCATGACACCGTGACCTCGACCCCTGCCTTCTCCAGCGCGGAGACGACGTCCTGCGGCACCGGCGTCATCTCGGGGAACACCACCCCGGTGGGCGCCTCGGCGCCGTCCGCACCCAACACCCGACGCAGGCCCAACAGCCCGCCCAACGCGGTGAGGTGGGCCTGACCGGCCGCATCCTTGATCACCGCGGTACGCCGCTCGCCGCCCCGCCCGCGGACGTCGATCCGCAGCAGCGCGGAGCCGCCCTCACCCGGCGAGTACAGCATCGACCGGCGGGTCTTCTCGAACGAGTCGCCCCGCCCCCACCGGAAGAACCCGGTCTTCTTCAACGCCAGCAGCGTCGACGTCGACGAGTTCGCACTGAACCCGATCCGCGTGATCGCGGTGTCCAGGCCCAGCACCAGCGGCAGCGTGAACTGCTCCGGCGTGTCGATCCGCGCCACCTTCGTCCGGTGCCCGCCGATCTCCACGAACCCGGCGTCGCTCAACGGCATGACCATCTGCCGCTGCCCGTTCTCGGTGACCTCGTAGTCCAGCCCCAGCCGGTCCATGAACTCCACCGAGTCCGTACCGGCCCGGTCCTTCAGGTCGTACCGGATGGCGATCCGCGCCTCGGCCGCACCGCCGAGCTCCGCCGCCAACGCCGCGGTGACCAGCGCACTCACGCCGCCCATCCAGCTCGACGACAGCAGCACCGGCGCCTTCGGCGGATGAACCGCCGCGAGTGCCGTGGCCCGCTGCAACCGCGCCGTCCACCGCGTGATGTCGACGTACGGCACACCCCCGCGAAGGGCGGCCAGCATCACCCGGTCGTCCGGGTCGTTCACCGTGCTGATCACGGCCCGGACCCGCGCCGAGAACGGCTCCGGGTCACCCAGGTCCCACCGCCGCACCTCCGCCCCGACCTCGTCGGCCAGCGCCTGCCCCTTCTCGGGCGTGCGCCCGGTGAGCAGTAACGGCCACGAGGGCGCAGCGAGCCGGGTCAGATCGCCACCGACGGTCCCGTAACCGCCGACCACGAGCACCGGACCATTCACATCAAGCTGGAGGTCATCGTCCACGGAACCGACACTAGGTCACGCGACCTAGAATCTCAACGCCCGTCATTGTCGCCCCCGTCACATAGAGTCGTCACCCCACCCACCGTCTACTACCGCCCCCGCCCCAGGAGTTGAGCCACCGCATGCTCATCGAGCACGTCCTGCCCCCGCACGCCGTAGGCGAGGACGCCCTCGGTGACCCGCCCGCCGACGCCCCCACCGGCCTCTTCCCGATCGAGGAACGCGAGATCGCCCGCGCCGGCGAGAAGCGCCGTCGCGAATTCACCACCGCCCGCCAGTGCGCCCACCGCGCCCTGGCCCGCCTGGGCCTCTCCCCGACCCCGCTGCCCCCGGGCCCCACCGGCGCCCCGGCCTGGCCCCCCGGCATCACCGGCAGCATCACCCACTGCGACGGCTACCGCGCCGCCGCGGTGGCCCGCACCGCCGACCTCCCCCACCTCGGCATCGACGCCGAACCCCACGCCCCGCTGCCCCCAGCCGTCCGCGACGGCATCACCACCCCCGCCGAACGCAGCCACCTCCAGGACCTCGCCGCCACCCATCCGGCCGTCCCGTGGGACCGCCTCCTCTTCAGCGCGAAGGAGTCCGTCTACAAGACCTGCGCTCCGCTCGCCCCCCGCCCGCTCCAATTCGAGGACGCCGAGATCACGTTCTCGCCCACCGCCCGCACCTTCACCGCCCACCTGCTCCTGCCCTGGCCGGCCGGCGTCCCCGCCCCCGTCGTCCTCGGCAGCTGGCACACCTCCCACGGCATCCTCCTCACCGCGGCCGCCCTGCCCCGACCGGCCTGACGAAAGACCATTTCCCGCAAACGCAAAAAAGCCTCGTTCCCCGAGTCGAAACTCGGGGAACGAGGCTTTATCAAATTTAGTTCGGCGGCGTCCTACTCTCCCACAGGGTCCCCCCTGCAGTACCATCGGCGCTGAAAGGCTTAGCTTCCGGGTTCGAAATGTAACCGGGCGTTTCCCTAACGCTATAACCACCGAAA
>NZ_JAJPWK010000046.1:0-26574 GCF_046549115.1 Streptomyces sp. x-19
GGCGCAAACACCTCCCCGGCAAACTCCTCCAACCGGCCCCGACACACAGCAAGTTCCCCAGCCCTCATACAACCAGCGAACTACCACACACCCACCGTGACAAGACCACGTAACAAAGCACTACTAGTCGGATCTCGAACGAGGCGGAACTCCGTCATTCATCCCGCTTCGGGAGACGGCCGGATCGGCGCAGTTCGTCGATGACGGCTTGCTTCAGTTTGCGGATGTCGGAGGCGCTGAGCGTGTCTGCCACGGCGATGGCGGCGTTGGTGACGGCCTGTGCCACGTCGGCTTCCAGTTCCTCCTCCGTGACGGGTGAGACCACGACGCCGTCCGTGAGGTGCTCAACGACGGTCGACTGCCTCCCGCGAAGCACTTCCCGGGTGGAGCCCGGTGCCCATCCGAGTGCCCTCTCGATCTTTCCGTAGGTGACGTCGCGGAGGGGCTTGCCGTCTTCGATCTTCATGTAGGTGTTGATGGCGATCCCGGCGCTGTTGGCAACGTCGATCTTGTTCAAGTCCAGCTCGATGCGGCGCCGCCGGGCGGCGTCGGCGAGCCTGTGGAGCGCGTTCTCGTCTGCAGGGGTGGGCATGGGCTACATCTTCCCAGGAACTTGCAGGGGCGGCCAGAAACTCCAACGAGCTCGATCGGACCGCGGGCGTACTCGCCGCGCTGGCGCACGAGTGACGCAAATATCTACGACGTAGTTCATGTTTCTGCGATTAGATTGCTAGTTTCTGCGAGTTGAGTGGCGTACATTCTCTTCATGCCCGGCCGCCTCCTACCTGAACGAGGCGGCGATGCGAGCGATGCCGGATCGCGTGCGAACACGTGGGCGAGGGAGTCAGCCGCAGCTACCTGACGCTCCTCGAAGCCCCGGCAGCCCCAGACGGAAGAGGTGCCATGACAAGTCCCGAAACCAACCGCACCGGTGCCGATCGCGAGGCCATCATCGATGCAGCCATGAAGGCCCTTGAGCAGGGCGAAGTGATGCTCGTCCCGGAAGAAGCGTCCCGCGTCATTGGCTGCGGCGAGAGGTGGCTCCGGGATGGGGCTAACCAACGCGGTTTCCCTCACCACCGCTTTGGGAAGTTCCTGCGGTTCAGCCTCCAGGACTGCCGCGAGATACGAGAGATGAACCGCGAGAGGGCCAGGCCGTCGGAACTGGCCAAGGCCCGCCGCCGCAAGGACACCAGAACTCGTAAGTCCACCGGCGGCGGCCCGACAATGCCGGGCAGTATCCGCCTCAACCCCGCCGCTTGAAGCGATCCCTAAGGGCATGCGGTGGCCGCCAGCCTCCCCCACTCGCTCCTCACAGAGGACGGGGCTCGTAGGTCGGCACGTTCCACAGCACCCGTCCTGACTTGAGAAGAATCGCGGACCAGGGCGGGTTCTCCCATGCCTAGCGACCTGCCTTACGCGCCCGGGGCCCCTCGGCTTCCCTACCCGGTGTGTGCGCCTACACCCAGCTGACCGCCCCTGTGGAGGCGCAACGAAGACGTAAAGCAAAGGGCCCGACCGGTCGCTATACCGGATCGGGCCCCTCACTCCACATGACCGACGCTACCGGGCTGGATCTTGGCGGACTCACCCGGAACGCGTGCTGCGGAGCCTGCAAAGGAACGTTCATGTCCCTCAAGGCGCTTATCACGGGAGCGCACGCCGACGAAGGCGACGTCAGTGCCAATCACAGTCAAGCAGGAGCAACCAGAGCCACTGAGCGCGCGCCCTTGGGACTCTGCCAACTACCCAGGGCCGCAGCCGACCTTGTCCTGCTCGGAGATCTGACCGGCCGCTATGCGGCGGGCAGCTACAGCAAACTCGGCCCCGACCGCCGAACCGTCGTGCGACGCCAGGACCGGCAGGGCGCGGCTGATCACGGTCACCGGATCACCGCGGCCATCGCCTGCCACGTTGCTCGACTCGGCGGCACCGTGGACCAGTTGACGCGGCTTCTGATGCACCCCGATCACGAGGGTGGCCGGCTCGCCCGGACCATCGCGCTGCGCTCCGGTCAGGCCCGGGCGTACGACTACGTCCATCGCGTCTGGACCAATGCCTGCACGGCGGTCAGCAGCACGGTGGCAGTGGAATCCCGACAGCACGCCCACGAAGACCTCGCCGCACTGCGCGGACGAATAGAGACCACTGCGTGGAGCGGTAGACGGCGCCACACGGCTCTGCGGATACTCCGAGCCCACCTGAACTTCGCCGAGAGGGCTGGAGGTCGTCAACACGCCGCCAGTGAACGTCAAACCGCGGAGGAAGCGGGGGTCTCTCGGCAGTCCCTGCGGTACGTGTACGAGGCGGTTCTCAAGCCGCTTGGCTGGCTTCGGCGACTGAGGGTCGGTCACGGCACGGAGGGCTCGGTCTGGTACCTCGGTGACGGCCCTGAACAGCCCGCCCTCTCACTGTCTCGCATCCGTACCACTCAGTGCCCCCCCGACCAAGCCCTTGGGGAGTGGTCCAGCAGTGAGACGCCACTGAGTGCCGACGTCGACTCGACTGTCATCAGCCGTCTCATGGCTCATGATGCATTCGCTCATCGCGGACTCGGCAGTTCCGCTCTGATGATCATCGGCGCACTGCACTCACGCCCTGACCAGACGGTCACCGAGCTCACCGTCACTGCCTCCGTCTCACGAGCGACCGCGTACCGGACCTTGCACCGTCTCGCGGCCAACGGGCTCGTACTGCGCACCGATCAGGTCTGGGCGTTGGCGCCTGGGGCACTGGAGGGCCTCGGGATCGACCAGCCCCCTGGGGACGCTGATACCGAGGTCCAGCCGGCCCAGGGCTGGAACGACATCTCCGATCGCTACGGCACCACGGGCACCGCCGCGCACCGCAAGGCGCTGCATGCCGATGAGCGCGCGGTGTATCGGACGGCGCTGAAGCAGCGTGCCGAACACCGCAACAAGGCAACGGTCGTCGTGCGCAACGGTCAGTACGTCCTGGTGCCCGCACCACGTGCCGACGAGATCCCGGTCGAGTGGCGAGGGCCCGGAGGGACCGTCCTCAACCCGACTACCGGGCGCATCGACCCCGAGTGGAGGGTCGCATCCGACGGCCGCCTCATCCTCATCACGCCTGCCGACCGGCGTTCCCACGACGAACTGGTCGCCGCACACGCTGCTGCCGTGTTGGAAGGGAGATGCGCGGCATGAGATCCCAGCAGTTCGTCTCAGTGCGGCGTGCAGAGGATAGGCACTGGAGCCCTGTACCTACTACGCCGCCGGCGCGACAGTGCGCGAGCTGCAGGATCACACGGGGCTGTCCCCAGGGCAGCATGGTGTGCCGACTGCGAGTGGTCGGCACTGCCATGCGTACCCCTGGCAAGACCCGAAAACTCCGCGCGGATGCCGAGAAGGTTGCAGTTCGACGTCGTCTCGTCACCTTGCCGCGGAGTCGCTACGAGAGCGGGCTGACGCTCGACTGCCTGGCAGCCGAACGCGGGTGCACCACACATACGACGCGTCCCTTGCTCGTCGAACCAGCGAGCCTTCATGTGCTCAACGCGCGAGGCCCGTCGACGCCAGCAATCGGCGGCTCGCCACAAGTCATGGTCGAACTCCGATACCGCCACGACGGGGGGAGCGGGCTTCCGTCCTCGCCGACGAGTACAGCTGCTCGGACAGCAGGATCTACCGGGCTGCTCCGAGCGACCGGGACGACGATGCGCCGATGACTGTGGCCCCTCTCCGCCCACCGGGCCCTTCTCCCGGGCCGTTCACGAACCGAGCACGGCTCCGCACCCGCAGGGTTCATCCATCCCACCTCAGACCCGCACCTGGTCAGTCATCCAGGCCGGTGCACATGCCGAAGGAGCATTGACGTGATCCTCGCTCACATCAGTCCGCGTACCGCCGCGAAGACCACCTCCGTCGGGTGGCATACCCACGCCCTCCATGAGCGTGGGTTCCCGGTCAGCGCGTTCGAGGCTGACTACAGCCGGCAGTTGGCGGAGTGGGACGCCCGGGCCGGCGGCTTCCCTTTCCCAGTGCAGCAGCAAGCAACGCCGATGTTCTACAAGAACGTGCCCCCGACCATGGCCCCTGGCCAGATCGGTGTCGTCGACTGCGGTCACGCCGAGGATCACCGCAGCATCGTCCAGAGCGTCCTGCGCATCGCCGACCTCGCCATCCTCAACACCGCACCGACGGCCGCGGACATCGACCGCGTCGAACGCCCCCTCGCGATGCGCGAGCTGATCGACGAGGTCGCCGTGCTCCGGCCTGACGGCAATCCGCCTCCTACCTGGGTACTGCTCACCCGAACGATCAGTCGCGCCAGGGCGACCAACCAGTGGCGTCATTACCTTCAGGAGGAGGGCTGGAACGTCTTCACCACCACCATCCCCCACCGGACGATGTACGCCCGGTCTGTTCTCAAGCCGGTCACCGCGCGTGGCTCTGCTTACGACGAGTTGGTCACCGAGATGATCGACCGCGGCCTCCTGCCGAAGGCGGGGGCCCAGGCATGAGCAACAGCGACGACACCGCCGCGCTGCGGGACCGACGCGCACAGCAACAGGCCCTCCCGGCTAGCAGTCATCCCACAGCACGTCACAGCCCCGGGCGCCCGGCTGACCTTGTCGTCACCTCCGACATGATCCCCGTCCCGGTAACAGTCTCCGCATCGGGAGAGCTCACTCACGATGAGCTCCACCAACTTGGGGAGTGTGAGCGCGCGGTTGAGAACCTGGCCACCGCCATGTGGCTTGCTGGCAAGGCGCTGCAATCCATCCGTGACCGCAGGCTTTACCGCAAGACCCACGGAACCTTCGAGGAGTACGTCAAGGAGCGCTGGGAGATCAGCGTGCGCGCTGCCTACCAGATGATCGAGGAATGGCCCCTGTCTGGGGGGCTCAATATGGCGTTGGGCAAACCTGTTACGGCGTCACACAGGCGCGCGATGTTGCCAATTGCGGACCGGTATGGACTCGACGTGGCGGTGCACATGTACCAGCAGCTGAGGGAACGTGCGGACCGGGAAGGCGTGCGGCTCACGGCCGCCCTGACCACCAAGATCACGAAGGCTGTCCTGAAGGCCGCGGGCAAAGACGCCGAGGAGGCACAGCTCATAGAAGCCGCCCGGCGGCTCATGAGCGCCGACGAGCTTCCGCTGACGCCGGGCCCAGACCCTAAGCGTCGCGTCGCACTTCCCACCGGCAACGCCCAGCAGCAACCCCGATCGCTCGCCCCGGCGCCAAATGTGCAAAATTTTGCAGACGATCGCGGGAGGGCAACGGAGCCAACGTCTGTCCCGATCGAGAGCCATGCCGAAAGCACCGCCACGGGCAGTTCCTCAAACAAGGACCAGGCCCAGGAGTTCTTCCTGGGCATCCTCGCTCGGGCTGGGGCTCTCGAAAGAGACCTGACTGACACTGAATGCGTCGGTCCCTACAGCTTCAACGCGACAAAAACACGCGAGATGGTCGCCACAGTGCTAACGCGCATCACCAAACATCTGCAGGCTCCCCACGCTCACGACTGAGTCTCCGAATTCGGACACGAGGACCCATCCGAGGCTGCGGCCCGACAGTCCCCCAATTCGGACCTGTCGGGCCCAGCCTCAGAGCCACAAGTGCCGAGCGGAGCCGGGACCCTGGAAGGGCGCTGCCAGTCGTCCCTTGCCGGACTCATCGAATGGCCGATTCTGAGGCAATGACCGGATGGCAGCAGCTGATGACCACCGCAGAGATCCGAACGCTCGTCAACGCAGCGCTCGCAGACCCTTCCGTTGACCTCGCGGTCCCCCAAGATTTCGCTCATGTTGCGCGAGGGCGTGCGGAGCACGGTCCTCACAGGGCTGACCCGTGGGGACTATCACCCGGGCGTCGGCGACGTGCCGGGGACCCTGACCTACCGCGCCGACGATCAGTGGCGCTTGGTCTCCCTCTCTTCGGAGTCCGAACTCCTCCTGTCCGCCCATCTGAACCGATGAGTCCAACTGCGGAGTCCACGCCTTGGTCTGCGGCCGGTAGCTGCCGGGTGCCGGTTCAGCTCCAAGATGGCGGAGTCCACGGGCCCTCGTCAGCGTTCATGTAGCCCACGGCCGGTTCATCTCCGAGCGCGCGGAGTCCACCCCGGGGAGTTCGAGTGCGACTCCCGCTTCTCCGGTCCATCTCCGAGCGCGCGGAGTCCACTCGGTGATCAGGCGAGCCGCGACGAGGGCGGACGGTTCATCTCCGAGCGCGCGGAGTCCACCAGCCCGAACCGGGTCACCCCGGCCCCGGTCGCGGTTCATCTCCGAGCGCGCGGAGTCCACGCCTCGCTCGGCGGCGGTGAGCCAGGCGCCTACGGTTCATCTCCGAGCGCGCGGAGTCCACACGGCGAGCGAGAAGTACGCCCTCCTCCAAGCCGGTTCATCTCCGAGCGCGCGGAGTCCACTGATCGGGCAGTGGCACAGTGCCGGGCATGACCGGTTCATCTCCGAGCGCGCGGAGTCCACTGCGTGGATGTTGGCCCGCAGCTCACCTGCGACGGTTCATCTCCGAGCGCGCGGAGTCCACGAGGCCAGCACCGGCCGGATGAACGGCTACAGCGGTTCATCTCCGAGCGCGCGGAGTCCACCGGCGGCCGGCGTACCGGCGCGCCTTGCGGGCCGGTTCATCTCCGAGCGCGCAGAGTCCACATCGGCAAAGGCGTGGACGAGGTCGGCGGCTGCGGTTCATCTCCGAGCGCGCGGAGTCCACCCGATGCTCGCGGCACCGATCACGGCCACCTGCGGTTCATCTCCGAGCGCGCGGAGTCCACCTCCCCGCTGGACGTGCGCACGGTGACCTCGGCGGTTCATCTCCGAGCGCGCGGAGTCCACCACCGCGATGGCGCCGGCACCTCCCCGGCCGCCGGTTCATCTCCGAGCGCGCGGAGTCCACCCTTTTTGACCTGGGGTTTAGTGGGCACTTTGCAGCTTCTTTGCGGTTTGGTGAGAGGTCAGCTGGGGTGCGGGTTGCGTGAGGAGGAGGCCGCAGCTGTAGGCGCGGGAGGGGCCGAGACCGTGGGTGAGGGTGCGGTGGTAGGTGTGGGGGTCGGTGATGGTGAGGTGGCCGGTGATTTCGGCGCGGTTGATGGTCATGCCGTGGTGGGAGGTGTGGCTGGTGACGGGAGCGAGCGTGCGTACGGTGAGTTGTTCGGGGTGGGTGTGGGCGCCGATTCGGGGCCAGCGGTCGTGGTTGGGGTGGCCGGGGGCTTGTAGGCGTGAGGTGAACCATTGGAGGGCTTTGTCGGGGGTGGCGTGTTCGGCTCGGGGCCGGGTGCGTGGTGTGCCGGGGGCGTAGCGGGCGGGGTTGATGACGGTGCGGAAGCGGTGGCGTTCTCCGGTGGTGAGTTGTTGGTGGATGGTGCGGACGTCTGGGGGTGCGGCGTAGGCGTCGCGGGGAAGGGCTTTCCAGTTGCCGGGGACGCGGGATTGGACGATGAGGGTGAGGGTGTTGGTTTTGAGGTTGGCGCTGTAGGTGTGCAGGACGCCCATCTGGGCCCGGGCGTCGCGGGTGCCGTTGGGGATCCAGTGGCGGAAGGCGGCCATGACGGTGCGGTGCATCTCGTGGGGGTCGAGTAGGGATCTGGCGATGAGGGGGTGGTCGAGGTCGAGGTCGAGGAGGGCGTGCTGGGTGGTGAACGGGACGGTCTCGGGTGGGGTCATGGTGTGCTCCAGGTGATGGTGCGTCGTTGTTCCCAGCGGTCGGCGTGGGTGCGGTGGCGTGAGGCGTAGGTGACGGGCTGGTCTGTGATGGGTTGGGCGTTGGGGGTGCCGGGGGGTGCTTCGATCCAGGCCGTGCAGCGGGTGGGGCGAGCGCGGGGAAGGGGCGGTTCGTGGGAGAGGACGTTTTCGACGTCACCGGGGCGGATGCCGTGGAAGAGGTCGTGGGTGGGTGGGCAGTTCTTGCGGCCGAGCCAGAGCAGTCGGCGGGGCTCGTTCAAGCGGTCGGCTAGGCGTTGCAGGAGGGCGTGGTTGTCGCTTTGGACGCCGGCGAGGAAGGCGGCGTCGGCGAGGTAGCTGCGGGTGCTGGTGAGGGGGGTGCGTTTGCGGTTGGCGGCCTGGAGGACGCCGGTGGTCGGGTTCGGGGCGATGCCTTTGGGGGCGCCGTACCAGGCGGTGAGGGCGGTTTCTGCCTCGTGGGTGAAGGTGGGGCCGGTGAGGTGGTCGGTGATGGGGGCGGCTCGGTGTGCTCGGTCGGGGTCGGTGATGAGGTCGCGGGGGGTGAGGGGGTAGTTGCCGCCGCCGGTGGTGTGGAAGTCCTCGACGAGGGTTCCGGGTCGGTCGGCGCGGACTCCGAACCGCAGTTGGGCGAGGGTGGTGAGGGGGAGGAAGTCGTCCTCGGCGGTGCGGTGTTCGTCGCGGTCGTGGCCGTCGGCGGCGGCGAGGAGTCCGATGACGCCGCTTTTGGTGGGGCGGGGGAGGGTGTCGCGGTTGTGGAAGTGGGAGCGGGTGCCCCACGCCTGGAGAAGGCCCTCCAGGCGTAGGAGGAGGGTGGCGGTCACGCCATCGCTCCGCGGGGCTTGGTTGGGGTGAGGAAGTCGTCGAGGGTGTCGGCTTCGTGGCAGGCGAGTGTGCCGGCGGTGCGAAGTTCGTTGAGGAGTTCGGTGGTGTCGAGGTCGTAGGTCAGGACGCGACCGGGTTCGATGCCGCACTTTTTGATGATCAGGTGGTGTTGGGCCAGGAGCCGACGGGCGGCCTGGATGCTGGCCGAGGGCGTGGTGCTGTTCTCCTCGATGGCCTTTTCGAAGCAGCCGGCGTAGTTGTGGGGGCGGTTGCTGGTGAAGGCCAAGACGAGCTTGGGCAGTGTGCCGCCGGCGGCGGTGGTGTTGGCCTTGGCGGCGGGGACGGCGTTGCAGAAGGCGTCGACGAAGGCGGCTTCGGCGTCCGCGGCTGCGGCTTCGACCTGCTCGTCAGGCCAGCCGGTCGAGGACTTCAGGGTGCGGCGCAGTTTGACGCGGTCCAGGACGCTGTGGCCGTAGAAGGTTCCGGAGAACAGGCTTTGGTACCCGGTCATGCCGGCGCCCGGTTCGTCGAAGACGTCCAGGGCGTGGGCGCGGCGGTCGAGCTTGGCGTCGTCGCCGGCGCTGTAGAAGTCGTCGACGACGCAGGCCGGGCCTACGGAGAACGACCCCATGGTCTGCACGGCCCCATCGACATTGGGGGACTCCGCGATCTCGGCCAGGAAGCGGCCGTACAGGGCGATGTCGATCGCGTCGCGCGGGCTGAACGCGGCCAATAGTTCGGACTTCACTTCCTGCGGCAGCGGGGGGATCTTCACCTCTTCCGCTGCTTCGCTCTCGGGCTGTTCGTCGGGAGCGTCGGACTTGTTCTTCCGCTTCTTCGACTGCTCCTTCTTGCGGTTCTCCTTCTCACGCTCGGCCTGGACCTGCGCCAGCCACGGCTCGACTTGATGGCGTCGGGTGGCGATGACGTTCGCGATGTCGATGGCGGCGCGCTCGGGGGCGAAGATGAGGACCTTGGTCAGGTCGGCGTTGCTGTCTTTGGTCCCGAAGTTCAGGCCAAGCCCGCAAAGGGTTTCCTTCGCGGTCGTGGCGGCGGTGGTCGCGTCCCAGCCTTGGGCGGTCAACTCGCGGGCGGTCAGGCGGGCCCATTCCCGGGTGCGGATGCCGAACGCGCGGCCGGCGAGGGGACCTTCGCCACGGTTGGCGCGTTCCCGCATCAGCGTGCGATCCGCGCGGCGCTCGGTCTGCGCTGGGACGAGCGTTCTGATCGCGTTTCCGAAAAGCATTTCCTTGGGGCGCCCGTTGGCGTCCCGGACGAGCAGGACCGCGGCGTAGGTGGTCAGGGAATGCAGGCACAAGAACCGGTTCATGGTGGCTCCTTCAGGTGTGGATCAGGCGTGGGTGCGCTTGGGCTGGACGTGGTAGCGGGGGGCCCAGAAGCTGCGGGCCCACTGGTGCCGAACAGCGGCCTCGGAGTCGTTCCAGGCCGCCAGGTCGTGTGCCAGCTGGTTCCAGGAGGGGGGAAAGCGATCGTCATTGCGGAGCCGCTTGATGGCGTGTTCGAGGCGCACGCGTGGCAGCGGGCCCGGGGCCACGATCTGTTTGAAGAGCCGGTCGCATCCCGGATCCCGCGGGCCCCGCAGGGCTCCGGACCCGATCCGACGCATCGCCGTCCCCAGATCCCCCGAGCCGTACAGACGCACGTTGTCGGCCCAGGGCAGACCGGCGTGGTAGGCGGCGAACAGGTACGCGGTGGCCTCGAACGGCGTCCTGCTTGTGACGCTGTCGTCGGGGGCGAAGCGGCCGGCTCGGGCGAGGGCCTCGCTGGCATGGTGCGGGCGTTGCAGGTCGACGATTGCGCCGCGATTCCCCGTTCTGGCTAGCCCAGCGAGCCAGTTGGTCAAAGACCGGTACGGATCGGGCGGTGAGTCGACTGCAGACAGCGTCGGAGCGACGGTGCTGGTGTCGGCGGTCATGGGCGAGCGGCCTCCTTCAGCAAGGGAAAAGTGTCGGTGGCGTTCAGAGTGGCTTCGAAGCGGGCCTCCGCCCGGGCCTCGGCCTCCAACGCCGTAGCGCTGCGTGGCAGGCCCCGCAGACGCTCACGCAACGCGGCCCGTGATGCGTGGACCGCCTGCTCGGCGAAGCACGCCAGCGCCGTCTCGGCGGCGACGCCGGCGGCGACGTCGTCGAGCAGCTCGTGGAAGGGTCCTTCAAACCGGGCGAACAGCAGCGAGCCAGGGTGGAAGCGCTTCAGCAGTACCTTGCGTTCGTCCGGGCGGGCCTGCGGATATACGACATCGCGCGCGACGATCGCGGCCTTCTCTACGCAGGAAGCGAGGAAGTCGGTCCACGCGGCCGCCTCCTTGGACACCCGCAGCAGCGCGGGCTGACTCTTGGGGTCGAAGGGGAAGGTGTCACTGACCCAGGTGGTGGCCGACCGTTGCTTGGCCACCAGCCCCACCGACCACAGTGTGATCGGCCGCCTGAGGCTGGCCAGTCGGGAGAACAGGTCGTTGCCCTTGGTGTGCGTCCGGCACGCGGCATAGAGGGCATGAGCATCCCGCCACAGCCCGTGCTCAGCACTGGCCTGCAACGGTCGGCCGCTATCCATCACCGCGTCCTGCAACGCATCAGCCCCCAGCGGCTCCAGCAGTTCCCCCGCGCCCATCAGCACTCGGTCGACCACCAACTCCCCCGCAGCAGAGCGGTCTGCCCGCAGCAGCACCGACCGTCCCAACACACTGTGTAGGTCGCCCGGCCGCACTACCGAGCGCCGCATGTGCGCAGTGGCGCCGTCGAACGTGCGGCGCTGCACGGGTCCCCGCGTCCAGGAGAAGTTGAAGCCGCTGAAGTCCTGCCCGGGCGGTGGCCGATGCGGGGTCAGGTTCAGCCGCAGCGTGTCGGCCAACGTCCGACCCAACGCCAGCGTGCGCACCCGCCCAGCAAGTCGTCCCACCGAGCCGAAGGTGAAGGCGCGGCCCAACCAGCTCGTCTTCGCTCGGACCCGACCACCCAACCCGTAGTGGTGCTGGGTCAGCATCGCCAGCACCGCCTCCCGCATCGGTAGCGGTCCGTCGAACAGATGCTGGTGATCAGCGAACTGGTTGTAGTCAGCGCAGCGCTCTATCCCCAGCTGGGCCGGCCCATAGCCGTGGGGATCAAGGTGATCTGCCAGCAGGGCGTTCTGCCCGAAAGGGTGCTCGGGGTGTAGCGGGTCGAGCAGCCCGTCGAACTCCGCGGAGGCCAGCCGCTCCGCGACGTCCGTCAGGGGCCGGCAGGATTCGTTCCACTCCCGCCACTCCGTGTGCGTGCGGGGATAGACGCCGGTCGCGTAGCACAGGCCGAGCAGCAGCTCGATCTGGGCCACACGCGTACCAGGGGAGGCATGCACGACCGTCGCGAGCTGCTCGCTGCGAGCGAAGGTCTCGACCAGCCCCAGCCACTCCACTGAGCCCTGTCTTGCCTGGTCAGAGCCGATTGTCAGTGCCTGGATGCACACTTCATGACGCAAATCGTGCTGTTTAGTGGGACATGTAACTGGTGACTGGTTAGTGCATTTCATCTCTTCTTGCTTCATGGGTGCAGTCGTCCCGTGAAGCGGCTGAAAGGAAACGGTGCGGTGCGATATTCACCCTGGTGGGCCTGGGTGCCAGCGAAGAGCGACCGGCACGGCCTGAGCCGTCAGCGCGGGGGACCGTTGTGGAACACCTTGCTCGCCCACGCCCTGGACGTCGCAGCCGTCTGCGGGGAACTCTTCGACCACTACCTCGCCCAACGCCCCCGCCAAGACCTCGCCGACGCCTACGGCGGGGGCTGCCTCGCCACCGCTCGCAAGATCCTGATGCTGCTCACGGCCCTACACGACCTCGGCAAGGCGACGCCTGGGTGGATGCGACGATTCCTCACCGCCCCCGATACGGACCCCGAACTACAGCAGGCCCTGGCGCAATGGGCCACGCATGCCCGGCGGGCCGGGTTCCTGACGGCCGACAACTGGCGCAGCGCCCCGAGCGCACCGCATCAGCACGTCACGGCCCACTACCTGCCTGCCCTCCTTGGCTGCCCCGGCTGCACACCTGACGAACTCGGCACGTGTCACACCGGCCTCCACCACGTCGCGACCCTGCTGGGCGGCCACCACGGCCATATCCCCAGCGACTACGAGATCAGCCACGCCGACGTCGCCCTCACCCCCGACTGGTGCGCACTCCACGAAGACCTCCTTCAGGAGCTCGCTCACCAACTCCGCGTCGACCTCGCAGCCTTCCCCACCGTCATCAACCCCCAGCGGCCCATCGCCCTCATCCACTTGGCCGGCCTGACCGTCCTTTGTGACTGGGTCGCCTCCGACGAATCCCGCTTCTCCTACCGCGCAGGGGGAACCCCCACCCAGTGGTGGGCCAACGCCCGCCGGGACGCCACCGACGCCATCCGCGACCTCGGCCTACAGCGCTGGCTCCCGACCGACGACACCTGGGCCAAAGTCCACCCAGACACCCCGAATCCCAACGCCCTCCAACAGGCCGTCATCGACGTCACCCCGCTGCCCGGCCCCACCCTGGCCCTCATCGAATCAACGACCGGATCAGGAAAAACGGAACTCGCCCTCTGGCTCGCCCACCACCTAGCCATCCAAAACGGCCACCACGGCTTCTACCTCGCTCAAGCAACCCGCATGGCCACCGAGCAACTCGCCACCCGCTGCGCCACCTTCCTGGGCAACTCCGCATCCGGCAGGCTCGACGCCAACCTGGCCATCGTCACCGGAACCGCATCAACCTCCGCCACCGCACAGGAACTCCAAGCGAACAAGGCATCCCTGACCGACCTTGCCCGCACCATCAACCTCACCGACAACGACTGCTCCCCCGTCGTCCTCGACACCTGGTTCCTACACACCGGCCGCGGCCTCCTCAGCCCCTTCGGCATCGGCACCGTCGACCAAGTCGTCCTCGCCGCACAGAAGTTCCGCCACTGGTTCCTCCGCCTCTTCGGCCTGGCCCAAAAAGTCGTCATCATCGACGAAGCCCACGCCTACGAGATGTACCAACAACGCCTCCTGGGCACAGCGATCGCCTGGTTCGCCGAAGCAGGCACCTCCGTCATCATCCTCTCCGCCACCCTCCCCACCACCATCCGCACAGACCTCATCGACGCCTGGTGCACCGGACACCGCACCACCCCACCCGCCCTCGCCGACACCGGACCCATCACCCTCGTCGACCACAACGGACACCTCACCCACACCAATCCAGCCACCACCCCCACCCCCCTGCGCACCACACTCCACCTGCGCAGCCACCCCGGCCCCCAAGCGCTGGCACAAGAGATCCTCTTCAACGACCACGCCGTCAACGGAGCCGTCCTCAACGACCGGGAAAGCGCCACCAGCCTCTACCACGCACTCGCCAATCACCCCAACCCACCAGCCGGCTGGTCCGCAAAAGACCTCATCCTTATCCACAGCCTCTTCACCGAACGCGACCGCGGCAAAATCCAACAACGCATCCTCAAAGCCCTAGGTGTTCTGTCCGGGGAGGTTGTGGACGGGTGAGGCAGGTCTCGGCTGCTGGATCTTGAATGGGTGAGGGCCTTCCGGTTCGGTGTGGATTGCGACGTCTACACCAACAGAAAGGCCCTCGTGTCCCACCGTAATGCACCCCTGACCGAGACCGGACGGCTGCGTCTGGCCCGCTGCGTCGTTGAGGACGGCTGGGCCCTGCGGCGGGCCGCCGAACGCTTCCAGGTCTCTCCCACCACCGCCCAGCGATGGGCCGACCGCTACCGGCTGCTGGGTGAGGCAGGAATGGCCGACCGGTCCTCCCGGCCTCACCACAGCCCGCG
This sequence comes from Streptomyces sp. x-19, assembly GCF_046549115.1. Taxonomy (NCBI): domain Bacteria; kingdom Bacillati; phylum Actinomycetota; class Actinomycetes; order Kitasatosporales; family Streptomycetaceae; genus Streptomyces; species Streptomyces sp. x-19. The sequence goes on from NZ_JAJPWK010000046.1 coordinate 14,292, forward strand.
CCACACCCCGACACGTACGGAACGGCGCATCATCAAGGTCCGCCTCCTGCGCCGGTGGGGCCCGGCCCGGATCGCCCACCTGCTCGGCCTGGTCCCCTCAACCGTGCACCGCGTGCTGACCCGGTTCGGCCTGGCCCGCCTCACCCACCTGGACCGGGCCAGCGGCCGGCCGATACGCCGCTATGAACGTGACAAGCCAGGCGAGTTGGTACACGTGGACATCAAGAAGCTCGGCAACATCCCCGACGGCGGCGGCCACAGGACACTCGGCCGGCAGGCAGGCCGCAAGACCCGTTCCGGCGCCGGCTACAGCTACATCCACACCGCCGTCGACGACCACTCCCGCCTGGCCTACAGCGAGATCCACGCCGACGAGAAGAAGGAGACCGCCACCGGCTTCTGGCAACGGGCCCAGGAGTACTTCACCTCCTGCGGGATCACCGTCGAACGCGTCCTGACCGACAACGGAGCCTGCTACAAGTCCCACACCTGGCGCGATGCCCTCTCAGCCGCCGGGATCACCCACAAACGCACCCGCCCTTACCGCCCACAGACCAACGGCAAAGTCGAACGCCTCAACCGCACCCTGATGGAAGAGTGGGCCTACGCACGTCCCTACCGCTCAGAGCAGGAACGACGCGACGCCTTCCCACACTGGCTGCACACCTACAATCACCACCGCGGACACACCGCACTCAAGGGCAAACCACCCGCCAGCCGCGTCCCCAACCTCACAGGGCAATACACCTAGGTCCCCACCCCGACCCACACAAACGACGCACCCACCCCAACCCCAACCGGCCCCGCCTTCCGCAACGCCTGATCGTCGTCGGCACACAAGTACTGGAACAGAGCCTCGACATCGACTTCGACATGCTCTACTCCGACCTCGCCCCTATCGACCTCCTCATCCAACGCCGCGGACGCCTCTGGCGACACCTCATCAATCGCCTCCAGCTAGCCGACGCAGCCCCCGACCTCCACGTCCTATGGCGGCCCGGACTCGACGGACTCCCGCGCGTCCTCGACGCCCGCCAACGCCCCACCAGCGTCTACGCCCCATACGTCCAAGCGGCCACCTGGCACGTCCTGCACAGCCGCGCCGACCACAACGGCCTCCTGACGATCTCCACCCACCCCAGCCGCAGCGACTTCACCATCGCCCCCCTCATCCACGAGGTCTACAGCCAAAGCCCTCCGACCGGCCCCGACCCCATCCACGCCCTCCTCGCCACCACCTACGACCGCTGGCAAGCCGACCTCGCCGCTCAAGAAGCGGAAGCCCTCAAACGAGCCGTTGCCCCCTACCCATTCGGGCTGCCTACCGAGATCGAAGATTTTGCTTCAGGCGCCTCACACGGCGACGGCGAAGACGGCGACGACAGCCACCACCTTGTCGCGCGTTCCCGCCTCGGCGAGCCCTCCATCAACGTCATCGCCCTCTACCAACAGCCCAACGGACACCACACCTGGGACCCCGAGGGTCACCATGTCGCCGACCTCACCCGCTACCACCCCTACCGCCAACCGGACGAGCACCGCGCCCAACAACGCGATGTCATGCTCAACACCATTCCCCTGCCGCACAGCTGGTTCCGCGGCAAAAACCCACTCCCGCCCCACACCGCCTGGACCGCACCCCAAGTCCCAGCCCTCGCGCGCCGACCAGTCCTCCTCCTCTCCCCCGACGGCCGCAGCCTGACCAACGGAGTCCACCTCAAATACAGCCCCACCACCGGCCTGTCACGTACGTGACCACCCTCTTGTCGTCATACGCTCGTGGCCTCCACCCACTCCTGGAGATGCACCCAGGTGAAATGCTCTAAGGTTCACTGCTCCGCCTGCCCGGAGACGATCTACGACAGCAGCACGCTTTGCCCTAGCCACTTCGCATACCCCCTGTCCGGTGCATCGGCCCGCGCCTCCGCTGGCAACCTCCCCCGCGCATCGTCCGAGTCAAGAGACGGCAAAGCAGAGGCGTAGCCGCAGTTCAGAGAGTGTGTCCTCCGCGCGCTCGGAGATGAACCGCCAGACGCCCACGGCCCTTGTGCTGCGCGACTGTGTCCTCCGCGCGCTCGGAGATGAACCGAACACCCGGGTCACCGACGCCGCCGTGGGCGCGTGACCTCCGCGCGCTCGGAGATGAACCGGAGGCCCGGCAGCGGGTCAACGAGCACGCGGCGTGTCCTCCGCGCGCTCGGAGATGAACCGCTCAGCGGGGAGGGGGGCACCGTCGGTGCGCTGTGTCCTCCGCGCGCTCGGAGATGAACCGGAAGGTGCCGATCTTCCGGAGGCTGGTGATGGGTGTCCTCCGCGCGCTCGGAGATGGACCGTTCCGCGCTCTTCCGCGAGGCGCGTGTCCTCTGTGCGCTCAGAGATGAACCGCTTCATGCGCACCCGCATCGGCCGGTCACACCGTGTCCTCCGTGCCCTCGGAGATGAACCACCTGCCAGTCCCGGGCTGGTGGGGCCATCTCGGTGCCCTCCGTGCGCTTGGAGATCAATGGGCATGCAGCACGCCGTTCGCCGCGCGGCTCTCGCCGCGATCGAAGGCGGCGAAGTACGGCTGCTCATCGGCCATCCGTCTGCGGACGCCACGCAGTAGACCCCGGGACGTGCCGGTCGACTACCAGGAGCGCACCGTTTCGGGCGCGTGAGGTGCCTCGACTGCCAAGGGGTGCTGGTGTGGAGGCGAGGAGACAGATCGGGGCGGCGATCACCTCGGCCTCTGGGCCTGAGTCCGCAGCTCGGTGAACGTCTGTCCCTCCACGGCGGTCCGTCCGGGGGGGAGATGGACCGCCGGGCTCGCCGGGAGGTCGATCGCCCGCCGCCGCCGGCGACTGTGCCTTCTGGCGACCCCGCAAAGCGGCGCCGTACTCCCGGCCGGGCACGGGACGGCGACTCGATGTCCAGTGGCGTGGTCCGCGCCACTCGGGGCCCGTCAACCCCACCGCGGCGAACGGGTGCTGGCTGTACCGGAGCCCCCCCCCCCGCCCGACCTATGCCCGCCGGCGTGGAGCCCGGCGAGGTCCTGCGACTCATCGGCGAGATCGGCCACGACGCTGCGACGGCGCGCACGGTGCGCGGGCCGTCGCCCGGGGCCCTTGCGATAGCCGGCCAACACCCCGTAAACCAGCGGCCCAGACGCCCAGCCCGGTCGCACGATGCCGAAGGCGACCCCACCAGATGGCACACGGCGAGCCGGCCGGGTGGTACCGCGGGCCCCAGCCGACGTAGGCCGGTCCCGGCCCGCGACCACATGCCGGCGTGCGCCCACGCGCCCTTCCCGCCCACCGCCGACTGCCCTACCGTCACCAGCACGACATTTCCGATCCGCAGAGGAGGACGTCGTGCTCGCTCCCCGCATGGCTATGATCCAGACCAACGGTGGTAGGCACGGCGGTCCACCAGAAGACCAGCCGTGGCCGGTGCCGGACGAGGAGCCGAGCCCCGACGGCAGCCGCCCACAGGAAGTTACTCCGTGACCACACACGCTTCACCAGTCCACCCGGAACAGGCCACACTCGCCGCGGAAATGGCAGAGAGCGGCCTGCTCTCCCCACGGTGGCGCGAGGTCTGGGAGCAGACACCGCGCCACCGCTTCATCCCGGACCCGGCCTGGCGGCAACTGCGGCGCGGCTGCGAGCTGGTGACCGGCCGCGAGCGGATGGACTTGATCTACAGCGACGAGCCTGTGGTCACGCAGTTGGACCACGGGGAGCCGGGCGGGCCTGGGATCGCGACATCGTCGAACAGTCAGCCGTCGATGGTTGCTCGGCAGCTCAGTGCCCTCGATGTCCGCCCCGGTGACCGCGTCCTGGAGATCGGCACGGCCACGGGCTACGTGGCCGCCCTGCTGTGCCGCCGGGTGGGCGAGGAGAACGTCTGCAGCGTGGAGATCGACGGCGTGCTCAGCGCCCGGGCGGAGGCCAACCTCGACGCCGAGGGGCTGCACCCCACCATCCGGGTCACCGACGGCGAGCTGGGCCTCGCCGACCGGGCCCCGTACGACCGGATCCTGTCCACCTGCGCGCTGCGCGAGGTACCACCGTGCTTGGCCGGTCAGCTCGCGCCGGGCGGTGTCCTGGTGGCCCCGATGACCGACGTCTTCTACGGCGGCGCAACGGTCCGCCTGGTCCGCGAGGACGACGGGGACCTCGTCGGCCGGTTCTTCCACGGCGCTTCCTACATGCCGATGCGCTCCCACCGGCTGGAGAAGCTCGGGCCGCCGGACACCACCACGGCGCGGCGCCGCGAGACCGGCCTCGATCCCGAGCGGCTCTACCCGCTGGGCTTCGCCCTGTACGGCAGCGCCCGTCTGCCGGGCGTACGGATGACGCACGGCTTCCACCAAGGCATCAGGACCGTGTGGCTTCAGGCCGACGACGGCTCGGCGGCCGTGGCCGGCGGCGGGACGGTGACGGTGTACGGCCCGCGGGACCTGTGGGCGGAGGTCGATGAGGTCGAGTCGGAGTACGCGGCCCTTGGCTGTCCGGACACCGAGTCCTTCGGTCTAACGGTCACGGAGCACGGTCAGCACCTGTGGCTGCACGCACCGACGGGAACGATCCGGGCGAGCGCCTGAACGGGGCCGCTGAGGAGCTGGGTTCGCGGCTTCACGATCGGTATCCGTTGGCCGGCCCCAGCGGCCCGCCCTATGCCGGGGCGAGCCGCTGGGGAACTGTGGGTCAGGCGCCAGCCTTCAGATCGAGCACCATCACGGCGTAAACCGGCGAGTCGGGGAAGGGCTGCCGGACGCCGACCTTCTTGTAACCCCATGACTCGTACAGGGCCTGCAACCGCGGCCGCTTCGTGTCCACGGTGAGCTGGGCCAGGGCTTCGTCCCGCTCCCCGAGCAGTGCCTCGTGCAACTGCTGCCCCAAGCCGCGGCCGCGCGACGCCACCCGCAGCATCAGCTCCGAAACGGAGAAGGTGCTGGTCTCGGAGGGCGGATCCATGCACTCGCGCCACCACTCGTTGCCGGCCTCGGCGGGCGCCCCATAGGTGAAGCCGATCGCCTGCTCGTTGGCGTCGTAGACGACGACGCAGGAGAAGCCCTCCTTGCTGCCCCAATGGTTCACGAACCACGGGAAGCGCTGGACAAACGGCTCCGCTGCCCGTGCCTCGTAGGCATCGGCGTGGACGTCCAGGAGCGTCTGCTTGATGTCCGCGAGATCGGCGTGCTTGTACTGCTTCAGGAGGACATTTGCCGTGGTCACACAGTGCTCCATTCAGATCGATATCGGTCGGCCCAGTCCTTCGCCGCGCTGGCGTTGGGAGCGATGCTGACCAGGTGACGGTGGAAGTCACCCAGCACCACCCGCAGCCGCCCGGGAAGAGGATGCCCAGCCATCAGCGCGAACACATCCGCCGTGGTGGCGCATCCCTGCTCAATCTCCCCTTGGTGGACTTGGGCGAGAGCGAGCCGGGCGGTAGCCATGGCCCTGTTTCGTCGATACTCGGCCGGCAATATGGCCAGAGCCCGGTGGGAAGACCTCTCCGCTTCCGCGGGAGCCGCGAGCTGATCGTGCATGATCGCGCCGAGGGCCTCCAACTCCGCCGGGCCGTAGAACACGATCCACCCTGGGCGGGGCTGTTGCTGCGCCTTGCTCAGGGCTTCGTGAGCGTGGCCGAGTGAACGGCGAGCAGCCTGACGGTCCCCACAGGTGGCGTGCGCCACGGCGGCCCGGGCGTGGCCGAGAGAGCTGAAAAGCGGATCGCGCCGCGTGATGGTCGTAGCCTGCGCCGCCTGCGCCGCGGCGACGGCCTCGCCGTACTCGCGTCGGTGGTGAGCGAGCATCGCGGTGCTGTTCCACACTCGCATCACCGCGGTGGAGTCCTGAGCCATGCCGGCGAGCCTTAGCGCCTCGTTCAGATGCTCCTGGGCACGGTCGAGTTGACGGGCATCGAGAGAGGACCAGGCGGCCATCGACGTGTATTCGGCAGCGACGCTGAAAAGCCTCTGGCGGATGCGCTGGGTCGCTGAGCCCTTCTGCAGATCGAGGGTCGTGCGAGCTCCGGCAAGGGCGGCTCGCTCCAGTGCGGCATGCCCACCACGGGTCTGGTCGAGACTGGTCAGCTTGGCCAGGCCCGCGCGGGCTCTCAGTACATCTGAGGTGCCTACGGTCGGTCGTGCGGCCCCAAGTGGGGCGGCGATGGCGGCGGCTGCAGCCGCACCACAGAATCCGCGACGGTTCACGTCGTCCTCCGGTGTTACTGGCGGGGAGGTGGCGGCCGGGGGTTGACCCCGGGGTACGAACCCTAGAGCGGTTGGCTCCAGGCGGGTTACGGCCTTCAGGGCTTCACGGGTCACGCTGTTGGGCCAGGTAACGCGTCCTGACTTCCAATCGCGGACTGTGCGTCCGTCGTATCTCCCGGGCTTTCCGGTGAGGTCTTCGATCGCCGAATTCAGGTCCCTGGCAAGGGTGTTTGAGCTGTGGCCGTGATCCGCCATCCACGCCGTCAGGGTGGCGTTTCGCGTGGCATTCATATACGCACCGTAGGGCTTCGCCGCCCAGAGTGAGGTAATGAAATAGTCAAAGCCTCCTAGGTTACGCGAGCATCGCGTCTGGGCCCTCCCCTAACTCCCGCGCGGAAATACCCAGTTAGGTGTCGGGTACGGCCCTGGTCGCACCTACCCCCGAGAGGGGCGATCCGGGCGCCACGACTCGACTGCGAGGCGACGATGACCACTCAGGAGACGCCCCACGCAACACAGGCTGTGCTCTACGTCTGCGCGGCTCGCGCCGGAACCGAGACGGTCTCGGTGGCCCGAGCGCGGGAAGAGGGCCGCGCCTTCGCGGAGCAGCACGGCATGCGGATCGTTCGCGAGATCAATGACGCCTTCGGCGAGCCGGACCTCCGGCGGCGTCGCGGATGGGTCGAGGTTCGCGAGATGGCGCAGAGGGATGAGATCGGCGTGGTGATCGTGCGGTGGCCCAACGCCTTGAGCCCGGTCGTTGAACTGCGAGGGTCGGAGGTTGACCTCCTTGGAGCCCGCGGCGTCCAGATCCGGTACTCCTGGGAGCCGCTGGCCGCGCTGGACAGCGCGACCGCTAAGGCCGGGGCCGTCCAGTGAATGGGGTTCATGCCAGCGAGCAGGCGGTCCTGTGCGCCCAGCCGCTGCGCGACCAATGGGCCCCGCGCGAAGAGCAGTTGCTCGCCCGGCTGCTCACGGCGGTAAAGGACTGGAGGCCACTGTCCATGGGCCCTCTGCTGGACGACGTTGCGCAGGCTGTCGATCACGTTCCGCCTCCTCCGGCCCTCCAGTCGGCACTGATTCAGCGTCTGCACGCCCATCTCCGGCAGCTCGAAAACATCGCGCTCGCTAACCGCGCCTGTCACGAAAAGTACGTGGCGGGCCTGGTCGTCTGGAGCCGTGCCCTTCGGGCGAACCCCGCAGGCTCCGGGCTCGGCTACCTTCGCCAGACCGGATGGGCCTGCGGCGAGCTGGCAGACGCCCTCGTTGCTCTGGGCTGTGTGAAGGAGCCCGACGACGAACGCGAGCCGGGCTGAGAGGCGCCCAGGCACCGCCGGCCCCGTCGTGCCATCTGTGACCCACTTCGCCGGACCGCCGTCCGATCCTGAGAGCCCCCACCCCGTGCGGGCCCTCTCGGGCGCGGCCCGCGAAGGGCCGGCGTCGCGCCGACAGCCGATCTGAACACCGAGTCCCCACTTCAGCTACCCCGGCGCCGAGCGACGCCTGTTGGGCGCCGGGGACTGACCACCTGGGCCGCGTCCGACAGGCGTCGCCATGCCCTCCTCACGATTCACGACTAGTTCACCGTCCACGAAGGAGCCACCTGCGCATGAACGCGATCACTTTGCTCTGCTGGAATCAGGAAAACAACGGAAACGGCGACCCGAAGCGTCGGCACGCCGGCGACACGCTGCTCAAGTCGCTGAACCCCGACCTCGTGTACCGCCAGGAGCTCTGGGACGCCGGCGCCGACGGGAGCACGATCTTCAACGACCAGGCCCACACCCTCGGGCTGCAGGGCGTTCTCGGCGAGGACTCCTGCACGGGGCTCTTCTACAACCCGGCGACGTTCTCCGTCGTCCGGGACTGGAGGGAGAGCCGGCGGCCCCACTTCGTCATGCCACCCACCGCCCTCACGCTCCGCTACGAGGACGCCGGACCCAAAGCCGTGCCCTTCATCGCGGTCTCATACCACCTCAACTACGGCAGTGCCGTGCAGCGCTTGCTGGAGGCCGAGTGGCTGACTACCTGGGCTGACAAGAGCTGGACCACGGCCGACGGGTGCTGCTGTACCGTCCCCGCGATCTTCGGGGGCGACGGCAACTTCTATCCCACGGGTGTGCCGGGTGACCTGCCGCTGCCGGACCTCGCCAAGGTCAAGAACAGGCCGCACCGCACCCACCGCTCGTGCGCTGGGCCCTCCGGCACGCGCCTGCCCGACACCGCCCCCTACATCGCATTGCGCACCGCCGGTCTCGAAGACGCCGCGGCGTACTGGGCGACGGCCCCGCACGGCGACCCGACCGCGCTCTCCTGCACCGTAAACGCCTGCGACACCCACGGCCCCGACAGCCGGGTCGACCTCACCTTTCTCACCCCCGAACTGCTGCCCGCGATCATTGGGTTCGAGGTGATCAAGGTGGCTGAGGACATTTCCGACCATCACGTCCTGCGCCTGACCCTGGACCGCAAGGTGTTCGGCGACATTCTCAACCACCCCGTGAGCGACTGACATGCGCCACGCCTCGGACCAGGCCGCCCCGGACCAGCCACGCACTGTGCCTGCCTGGGCGCACCAATGGCTGGCCCGGGTCGGACCTACTCGTCGCCGGATCGTGTTCGGCGAACGTGGAGCCAAAAGGCATCCCGCCGCGAGCCCGCCTCTGTCCCGCTGATACGCCGGACGCCCGAGCGCCAACATGCTCCACGGCTCACTCACCCCGCGGCCGGCCAGCGACCGAGACGCACCGGCCGAATGCCCAACCGCACAACTTCCGCTGGAGTCGGACATGCAGATATCCCTGGCCATTGCCGTTGTTGTCGTTGTCGGAATCGCACGGCTCGTCCAAGCCGAAAGTCATCACCGCCAACGGGTAACGCTACACACGACCAAACTGCTCCAAACATGGACGTTCGAGGCGACCTCAACCCAAGAGTGGCGGTCGCTGTGGACGCCCCCCGACGAAGTCACTGCCGCGCACGCACACATCCACCACGTCGAGCTCCGGATTCGCCTCCTGTCCACGGCGTACCAGGTAGGCCAGCTCAACGACCAGGCCATCCGGTTCGAAGCGCAACGGCTTTTGGAGTGCGCCGCGGCTCGCGCGTACTGGGCCGAGCACCACAGCCGTCTCGCGGGTGAGGCAGATACCCGGCGACAGCGCGCATTCTTGGCCTTGCTCGACGCGGCCTGGAAGGCGACTGCCTGAACGGTGAGCAAGCACCACCGCCATAACCATCCTGGCTACGAATGCCGTCCGCGTGCCCCGACCCCTATTCGAGAACCTCTCGTGCGCGCAACTGCCGTTGCCGAGAAGGGACTCTGACGCCCACTCTCGCAACCCCCAGTCCGAGCTATAACGGGCGCCGTAGTCGGAGCTCTCTCGTCGAGACAGCCCAAGTCGAGCCGTCCACCGTGCCGACCCATATCCCCCATGGGGCGGCCATCCGTCGTGCCTCCTGCCGAGGGCCCGCGCCCACTGCTGGGCGCGGGCCGGCCTCACGCGGCCAGGACGTCCCCGGTCACTTCGCGGTGGCCCCAGCGCGGCCCTGTCTCGGGGTCGTGCGCCCACAGGTACTGGGTCTCGGGCGTACGCGTCATGCCGAAGTCGTAGACCTCGGGAGCACCGGCCCGCTCCCACTCTTCCCACCCCGAGGTCAGCTCTTCGTCCAGGCGCCGCGGACCTCCCCGCTGCGCAACCGCTTGGCCTTGGGCGTCCTCTTCAACCAGGGCCCAGGAGGACCGTCCGTCGTGCACCCACGCGATCCGGCCGTCATCCGTCGCCGCGGTGCGCACCTGAATGTCGGGGCGGATCACCCGCAGGCCGAAGAGAGCGTTGGCGTTCTCGTGGAGGGGCCCGAGGCCGAGGCCGAACTGCGACTCCAGGACAGTCGGTTGCGCATCGCGCACCTCCTCCCACGTGAGGCCCTGGGCGCTGCGGGAGGCCATGAAGGTCGCCAGTCCCTGGACCCACCCGCGCGCCATGTGGCCGTCGGGTGACACCTTCAGGGCTACGTGCCCGAGTCGGCCCCAGGGCGTGACGATGCGGCCGCCGGGGCGGGTCTGCTCCACCCAGGCCCATGGGACCGTCTCGACGGCGTAGATGGAGATGACGCGGTCGTACGGGCCGCCGGCGCGCCAAGGTCGCCGTCGCCGACCCGGATCTCGACCCCGCCGCCGGTTGCCTCTATGTTGGCGGTGGCGGTTTCGGCCGGTTGCGGGTCGTACTCGACGCTGACGACGCGGCCGGGTCCGGCCTGGGCTGCGAGGAGCCTCGCGTTGCGGCCCGTCGCTGTGCCGAGTTCCAGCGTGGTGTGGTCGGGCTGGAGCATTAGCGAGTCGAGCATGTCGGCGACGACGGATTCGCAGGAGAGGCTGGAGGTGGGCAGCCCGTCGGTGACCTGGGTGATAGTCGACTCATACGGCCCGGCGTACAGCAGCCGCCCCCCAGCTCTGCGGATCGACTGCACGGTGACCGGCCTCGTACTCGTGCCCGGTCCACCTCCACAGTCGCGGTGGCGCGAACTGGTCGCGGGGGTAGGTCTCCGCGACGTGGCGGACCCACGGGGCGTCCGTCGGTCACAGCCGCTGCTCCTCCATGGCTCGGTCCAGCGCCGTCTGGAGGTCGGAGAGACGACCCATCAGTCGTCGTCCTTCCGGCGCTTCCCCGTCGGCGGTGGTGTCGGCACTTGACCGTCGGAGTTTCCGGGTGGCAGCTTTCCCTCCGACAGCGGCTTGTCCGGCTTCTCGTGCTTGGCCACAAGCGCTCCTCTCGATGGCATGCGTGCTCGGTCGCCATGGTGGTGCACTACGGGCCTGGGCCGCCAGATCGCCTTGGCGTGTGGCGGCATAGCACCAGCGCAGTGGCCTGCATCAGCCCCAGCCAACCGTTCGACGCCCGCAAGGGTGTGCGGCCTGCTGGACCGGAGCATGCCTTCTATCAGCGAGTGAGCCGGATCATCACCGTAAGTCGGGGTGAGGCGGGTGAAGGCTGACTGTGTCCGATGTCTGCGTACCCCCATGACTGGTAGAGCGCATGGACTTTTCCCTGCCCGGCGGCCTCGTTCACCATGAGCGTTACGTAGGGCTCGTCGCGGTTCGCGAGCAGTGAGTCGTGCAGGCGCCGCGCAGTTCCGGTCCCCCGCCATCCGGGCCGAACGCCGACCTCTTTCAGGGCCACCGCCGGCTCAGCGGTGTACTGCCGAGCTGGCGGTGGGCTGGTGCGCTGCCAGTATCGGTCGCCGTCCGTGATCGTGTTGCCGTAGGCGTAGCCCACCGGGTGGTCGCCCACGTAGGCGAGGACGGCCGTGAAGCCTGCCTCCGCGCCGTGCCGGTCCAGGCGCTCGCCGAAGGCGGTGACCGCGTAGTTCGGTAGGTGAAGCAGCGGGGCGCGCACTTCGGCGTACACGTCGAGCAGGTCCCCGCGAGCGGGGTCGAGTTCGGTGAACGTTCGCAGGTCGACGGTGGGTGCCGTGGTCATGCCGTGGCCCTCCAGGTGGCGGTGTGCTCGGTCCAGGAGCGTGTGCAAGGACTCTTCGGCGCGGTCGCGCGCAGGGCGGCGCCGAACTCCTGAAGCATGCGCGAAACCCGGGGGTGTTGGGTAGCGGCATCGGCGGGAACGGCTATCGCGGTGTGCGTGGCGGTGTCGGCGTCACCCTGTGCGAGTTGGGCGTGGGCGAGGCGGCAGCTGGCGATTGCCAGGGATCGGCGCATGTGCGGTCGGAGCGCAGCGAGGCAACGGTGCGCGTGGTACTCGGCAGTGGACCAGTCGCCGATGGCGAGGTAGGCCGTCAAGGCGAGTGAGTGCAGTTCGGCGTCGTCGTAGAAGGCCAGCAGCCACACCGGGCGGAAGTCGTCTTGCTCAGCGCGTCCTATCGCTTCCTGGGCCTGGTCAAAGGTCCGTTCCAGTCCCCGCCGTTCTTGAGCGACGCCTTGGATCGCCATCTGCCGAGCCATGTGACGGCGGAAATGCGAAGCTCCCCGTAGGCGGTTCGATCGCCTCCCCGCAGGCGGACACGGGATCTCCCCGTTGATGGACGCGTGATCCTTCCGGTGTCTTTATGTACCGGCCTGTTCCTTTGGTC
>NZ_JAJPWK010000047.1:0-26137 GCF_046549115.1 Streptomyces sp. x-19
GACCCACGGCCCAAGAAGGATCACGCGGAGCCAGTGGGGAAATCCCGTGTCCGCGGGGAGTTCTCATGTCCGCCAGTGCGTGGGTCATCAAGTCCGCCACCGGGGCAGTCGCCCTGACCGTTGACACCACGCTCGACCGCAAGATGGAAGGTCTCGCCCGGCTCCTACTCCCTCGCCCTCCAGATCAACGGCCGCCGCTTCCCATCGGTTGCCTTCAGCATCCTCGACAGCTGACACCGTCCCGCCCGTCCTGATCTGGACGCCCATCACAAGACCGCCGGTGCCTCCCACCGCGGCCCCGTCCTCTACGCACACGATGAGCGGAAGTCAAGAAGTGCGCCGCGCGGACAGGGACAGGCCAGCTAGGCGCCCGGGGCCTTGCCCTGCCAGGCTTCGAGCCTGTCCCGGCACAGCTTGCACAGCGGGTTTCCGCCGAGCCCGTATCTGTGGCAGGGCTGGTGACATCGAGCGCATCGACCGACGTCCTTGAGCTGGCAGTTCAACGGGGCGGCGGCCGGGGAGGGTGCGGAGGGTGAGGGCACTGTGGAACCTTTCTTCTCAGCCACATAATCCACCGGCCTGCTTCTCTATTCCCGAAAGTCTGTTCAACCGATCGGCGGCCTTCGCTTGGTCTCCGCAGCCCACGGGCTTCGGCGAGGCAGTGAGCGCTTCTGCTCCGGAGGGGCTTTATGGGCTGTGAGGCCCGGGAGTGCCGTACTCGTGAGGCGAGCCGCCCCGCCATTCGATCCACGCTGGGTCGTCGAGGATCACTTGCGGGTCCGCTACGCCGGCACGGCGCAGAAACTCGGCGAGATCCCGCAGTTTAGCGATCAGGTTTCTGTCCGTATGGTGTCTGACCTGTGCTTTAGCGTGGCGTAGGTGTAAGGGACGTGCGGCGACTCATCGTTGCTCCTGCAGGAGCTGTGCTTCCAGGTCGGCGATGCGCTTGTCGGCGAAGCGGAGGTTCGACCGGGCGCCTTCGAGTCGTTCCTGGAGAGTGCGATGTTCGTCGGCGAGTTGGTGAACGCGGCGTTTGAGGGTGGTGTTTTCGGTGATGAGGGCCTGAACAGACTCGCCGGGGACCATGTGGTCGAAGTCGCGGATCTGTCCCATCAGTTCGCCGACCCGCTGACGCTGGACGAAGATCTCCTTTTGGGCGCGAGCGAGCTCGGCTTCGGCATTGAGAGCGCGCTCGCGCCAACTGGCTTCGATCCGCTCGTGCTCTGTCTGGCCGAGACGGTCATGACGGCTGCGGCTGTCGGCGACCGCGGCCTTGACCAGGGTGCGAGCGGAAGGGTTCTCGTAGAGAAACGTGGCTGAGACATCGGCTCGCTCAGCGATGGCCCGGACAGCGATTCGTCCGCGTTCACGCCTTAGCTGACCAATGGCCTTCTCAACTGCGGCGAGCTTCTGCTCGGTCTGGTGACGGCGGGCAGCGATGGCCGCAGCCGTTGAGGTGGGCCCGGGGCTCACGCGACTTCTCCTGTTCCGGCGCGGGCCAGTTCCTGGGCGCGGAAGGTGGTGGACCACACCCGCCCGAAGTAGTCCTGCGGGCGGCGAAGGTCCAGAGCCAGGGCCTCCTGTAGGAGGCCGACAGCGTCCAGAGCCTTCTCCAGGCCAGCGATCGCGCGGGCGGTGGGCTCGAAGACTCCATGGAGGTAGTCGGCGGTCGCGCTGTCCGGGGCGCGTTCGGCCAGTGTCCGCCACTGCTGACGCTTGCGGTGCCAGTAGAGAAGGTCAGCGCCGGAGAGGACGAACTTGTCGCAGTTGTGGCAGTCCAGCTTCCAGGGGCAGGCGTCCCCGTTGACGACGGGCTGGAAGGTGCAGAAGCCGCCTTCGGCTGGGGTGGACTGGCGGGTTAGATCAATCAGCATGGCCTTGGCCTGCTGACGAGACATGGGCTCGCCGCCGGAGAGGACGAGTCCGGGCTCGGGAGCCCCAGGCCCGGCGACCCAGACGGCTTGAAGAGCCTCTTCGAGCTGGGGGTCGGTGCTGGCGAGGTGGACATAGTGCTCAGCCATGGCTTCGGACACCTGGCCGAGGTATCGCTTGACGTGGGTGAGGTTCGCGCCGTTCTTCAGCAGGTTCGTGGCCAGGGTGTGTCGGGCCTGATGGGGAACACAGTGGGCGACGTCCAAGGTCTCCAGCCAGTCGTGGAAGGCCCGGTTGAACCAGCTGTAGCTGACCGCCTTGCGAAACTCGCGGTTGGCAGGCCGTCGCGGGAACAGGGCGATCTCAAGTCGTTCCTGCGCCGTGGGCTGCCGGCCATTCAGCTCGAAGAAGCGGGCCACGGTCTTCGCCTGTCGCTGCTGGATGCGGGCGTAGAGCCGTTCGGAGATGCGGATCGCCTCGTCGAAGTTGCCCACCTTCGTCTGGTCATGCCAGAACATTGGCAGGCCACCCAGGCGCCCGATGCATTCCAAGCGGACGGTAAGGACCTCGCTGCACCGGCGGCCGGTGATCACCAGCCCCTCCCAGATGTCGCGGAGGCCGCGGTCTTCGAAGTCGAAAGACTCGAACTTCTTGAGGTTGGTCTCGTCAGCAACCGCGCGGGCGACATCGTCGGGAAATGGGCGTCGTCGTCCGCTGGCTCTGCTGGCGGACGGAAGCGCGGTGACGAACTCCCTGGACAATCCGATCTGGTTGGTCTGGCCGTTGTCCAGGGCGGTCCGCAGGACACGCCGGGCGGTGTTGAAGAACCTGCCCATCGCCCCCTTGGAGGATTTGCGTTTTCTGCTGTAACGCGAGCCCTTCGGCAGAAGTCCCAGGGGTGGCAGTCCGTGTTGGGCCCGGTGCCGCTGATCTGCAACGAAGTCGAGCATGTGTTGCCCAGTCAAGACGGTCGGGTCATGACCGCCTGCAGGCGCCTGTGCTTCGAGGAATGCAGACAGCTCCGCGCATCCGCGTCGGAAGCCGTCGATCGTCACCCGGGCGCGTGGAGGGTCGGTGATGAGCCGGTGGGCGAGATAGTCCCAGAGCAGGTCACGCAGCCACTGCTGTGTGACGTTCGTAAGGTCCAGACAGCCGGCTCCCGGCCCCCAACTGATGCCGAAGTGCTGCGTCTGCAAGAAGCCCACAGCTTTGGTCTCCTCGCGGGTGAAGTAGACGACCTGCAGGTACTTCAGGGACAACCGGGCGACCGTGGCCGGCCGGTGAGGCAGTTCGGCGAAGTCGAGATCAGCGAGCGACGAGACCTTCTGCCGTCGGCAATGATCGGCGAGCTGCTGGACGTTGCTGATCGGCCAGACGGCCCCTTCCATCGGGACATTGGCGTGCTGGAACATCGCCCACTGGATCTCAGCCTTCGCCAACGGCCGCATCCCCAGGAGCGAAATCTGCCCGTCCAGGCGGCGGATCGGGCTCAGACTTTTCACCCAGCTTCGGAACGCTGCCTCGTCTCGGTAGGACACCGCCTCCGATCGCTCTCGCAGCTTGCGCGTCCAGCCGCTTTCGGGGGCCGCCCCGCCCGGCCGCCCCTCCCGTCGGTATGCGGCCATGTGCGGCCGGCACAATCTCAAAGGATCTTGAGCCAGGTGCGGACAGGCTGGAGCCTGGCATGGGCCAAACGAGGGGAACGGCTCGCAGGACGCCAGCCACGTCTGGAAGTCCGGCTCCTTGCCGTACTTGCGTCGGCCCTCAACATGCCACTTCCACCGCTTTTCGTGCTGATAGCACAGCCCACGTCGCGTCAATGCCGGCAGGTCCGGACAGACCACGCAAGGGTTCCGATCGACCTGTGAATACATCTCCAGCGGCTCGGCACCACGGACGAAGCCCGGATAGCTGACGCCCTTGCCCTTGGCCTCGCGCCACTGGGCCTGGTGGCTGAAGCACAACGTGCCGTGCGGCTGTGCCGATCGCTGGCACTCCGGCACCCGGCACCCCCACCCATAGACCGCATGGTCGCGCGGCAGTCGGATGATGTCCTCCCGGAAGACCGGATCGAATGACGGCGCCTGCATCAACGCGGTCAGAACTTCCAGCCTGTCCCGCACCGTCCGGCTCGCCGTCCCCGCCGCAGCCACTGGCAGCAGTCGAGCCGTCCCCACTGCAGCAGTCACTCCTCCTCACCCCAGACTGTCTGAAGGGCGGCAGTGAATTGTGGCGAGTGCAGGTCAGGATGCCCGTAGACCTCGTCGACCATCTGGGCTGAAGCCCAGTTCCCCACAGCCTTGGCCACGAACGGATTCCCACCCGTGACGTCCAGGACGTCGTTGGTGATCTGGTGCCGGAAAGCCTGCGGCTTGATCCGCCCGGGAAGCTCCGCCCTCCGGCCAGCCCTCCGCAGCATGCCGCGGGCCGCATCCGTCGACCACGGCTCGCCCCGCCTCGGGCCTGCCAACTGGATCAGCAACATGCCGTGCCCCGTGGCGAATTGCGCGTACTCGCTGGTGATGTAGGCGAAGTAGCTGCTGATCATGGCTGGGCTGACCCGGTAGATCTCCCCCTTGGTGACCACCCCGTCGACTACGACCCAGTCCGGCTTGATCTTTGCAGCGGCCCGGTTCGGGTTGCCCGGCCGGTGACACACGTGCAGGTGTGGGCTTTTGCAGTCGCCGCACTCCGCGTTCTCCCGCAAGTGCAGGTCGCTGAGGTGCAGGCCGGTCAGTCCGCCAATCCTCAGACTCGTGTCGGCCAGCCAGGTCACCACCATCGCGTCGCGGGCGGTGTTCACCGCCTCCAGCAGACCGTTGCGGTAGCCGTCGGGCAGCATCTTGGGGTGGCGCGGCCGCGTGCCTTTCCGTGGCGCCAGCGGGTTCGCTGGCATCGACGTCATTACGTGCCCCAGGAAGCTCCGCCGACGATCGGCCTGCGTCGGCAGCCGTCGGACCTCCAAGGCCGTCTTCAGCTCATCGTTCACTCCCATCCGCGAGCACTGGTGCAGGTAGAAGCCCTTCATGCAGGCGGCCAAGCAGGAAAGGGCCGACGTGCCATACGGGCGCTTCGGCGGCATTCGCCAGGGCTGTCCGAACGGCATCTGCACCTGCGCGCCCATAGCCCCCATGTACCGGTGCAGGTCCAGCAGCTTGACCGTCTCGGTTCTGAGCCTCTCCCGAACGCGCCACCGCAGGTGATCGACCAAATGGTAGGCGTAGGTCTTCTGTGTGCCGCTGCCGTCATACATGCGCAGGAAACTGTCGGACTCCTCGTCCACCGCGCCGTCTGGCCACACGATGGTGTACGACCACCCGCCGCCAGCCCGCTTCATCGGCTGGACCCTCAGATCCCCCAGAACCATCTCGCTTCTCACCAGGCAACCCCTCCTCGCGCACGTAAGTGGCGTAGAGGCTTACCAAGTTCGGTAAAGGCGAACGGATCGGTTGCGTCTTCCCTACCAACGAGCGAACCGGTCAACTAGGAGCTGATCGGTAAAACCGGGGCCGTAGGCCATTCCGAGGGGCTCGGCGTCGATCGTCACCCGCCGTCGCCGGCCGGCGGGTGCACCACCACGAGCGGGTGCGCAGCCACCGTAGAGGCATGTTTTGTCCGTACGTGGCCGATCCTCAACAACTGCCACCAGGGCAGGAACTGGCCAACAGATGCCTCGGACCTGCCGGCAAGTTGACCGCGAGGCCGGCACGCGTCATAGGTCCTCTACCGCATCCGCTCACGGGTGCGTGACCCGCAGCGCTGGCCGCTTCCCCTTCGCCCGCTCAAGGGTGGCCGTGTATCCGCCGGTCCGGAGCACGGCCGCGTACTGGTCGAGATACGCCTGCTCGTCGGGCCCGTCGTGCCAGCACCGGACGGTGCGGGGGCTGGCCTGGGTGGCACGGTGGCCGGGCCGCCAGGCAGGGCCGCGGGTGGAGTCGGGGTGTCCGACGGCGGTGAGGTAGTGGGCGACGTCGCATGCTCGTGTGCGGCTGGTGGCCATGGTGTCTCCTGGCGGGTCGAGTTTGGCACGTGCGAAGGCCCCGCGCCTCTTCGTGAGGGCGGGGCCTTCGCGTTGCATGGCGGGCTGCGGGTCGGTCAGATGCTGCGCTGCCCGTGGTCTGCTCGGCGGCCCAGGGACGGGCGTCCGTGCTCACGTCGCGCCGGGCCCGGAGGATGGGGTGCTCCAGGATGCCCGCGCTCTGGGAGGTCGCCGGCAGCGGACGTGTCAACTCTGCCAGTTCGAGGGGCGGGGTGCCCGTCCCCAGGTTCCCACCCCTCGAAGGGTCAGCTGGCGGTCGGGGTCGTGATCTGTACGAGGAAGGAGGTGTTGGCCGTCACGTCGTGGCCGAGCGTCACGGCGTGCTGGGGCAGCGCGCCGAGGAGGTTCAACAGGGGTTGATCGTCGGTGGCGCTGGTGGGCAGGAGGCCGAAGACGTCGGGGTAGCGGTCCTCGGTCGTGGCGGTGAAGAAGTCTCCGCTGGTCACGGTGCGGTCCGTGTCTGCCGGGGCCGGGTCGGTGCCCGGGGTGATGCGGGGGAAGAGGATCCGGGTGACGTGCCCTTCGCTGGCCAGGGTCAGGCCGAGCCAGGTGGCGAGTTGGTCGGGGAAGAACTGGGGCTTGAGCTCCTTGCCCGAGTCCTTCCCCGACCAACTCCCCACCCAGCACACCCGGTCAACGACACACCCGATCAAACGGACACGCCACCGGCGAGTGAACCTGACCAAGCACTACTAGGTCCTCGGGAAGAAGAACGGCCGACTCAACCATGCAGGCTGACTTCCTGAGCGGCCTCTCGCAATTTTCGCCGGGAGCCTCTGCGAGGTCATGACCTCCGGTGTCACAGTCCTGATCTGCACCTCCTCGGACTCCTTCCACTCGTCGCCCGCATTTTGCCAGACAGCAGCAAACCCACCCGGACCCCAGTAGCTGCCGCTGGCATTGAATTTTCCGTTATCGTCGGCTGGAGGCCGGACCTGCCATCCACGGTTTGACTTCCTGAATCTGCAGCTCCGCCCCCGCCAGACCTCTGCCCCGCACAACGACGTCCGCCCGGCCATTTGCGAAAGTCGCCGTGACGATCACAGGCCTGAGCCTGGGTTCTTTGCTCGAATGTCTTCGAACTGACGGTAGATACGCCGGAGCGCGTCCTGCATCTGAGTGCCCACAGCGGTGGCGAAGGCACCGGCATCGGGGTCGGCAAGTCGTTCAGCAGCAGCATAGATCCCCGGCCCCAGGCCCCCGTCCGCCTTCTCCACATACGCCCATGCCGCGCCCAGTTTCGTGTGGAAGTCGCTCCACTCCTGCACCCGCGCCGTGGCCCACGCTGCATCATCCCACTTTTCCTCGCCCGCATCGCCGTAATACCGGTCGGCAGCCGCGCCAGCGTCAAGGAAATCCTTCACCGCCGCCTGCCAGTCTTCCAGAGCCGTCTCCAGACGCCCGACCGCAGCCCTCGCCCGCTCGCCACGCAGACTGTACTTGTTGTCATCCCCCGTCGTGTTGATAACGTCAGTGG
Organism: Streptomyces sp. x-19; assembly: GCF_046549115.1. Taxonomy (NCBI): domain Bacteria; kingdom Bacillati; phylum Actinomycetota; class Actinomycetes; order Kitasatosporales; family Streptomycetaceae; genus Streptomyces; species Streptomyces sp. x-19. Next base: position 7,389 of record NZ_JAJPWK010000047.1, read on the forward strand.
CGTCCTTGGCCAGCTGGAAGGGCAGCTCACCGCCAACTGACGGGGCCAGCAGCGCTGTCCGCACCGACTGTGGGAAAAACTTTCTCAGCTCGAACTTTATCTTACCGCCGTCGATATCCCCGTTGAGCTTGCCGAAATCCGTGTTCCGAAAATTCCACGTGCTCGGATCCCAAAGCCTCTTGAGAGCCCCGCGGATGTCCTCCACCACATCCCGTCCCGTCCCGTCCCAGGACGACTTCACATAATCTTTGAGTGCTACCAAGCCTGCGGGATGAGCGTCGGAGTAAACTTTGCGGTCCAGGATGCCAGTTTTGGCGATGGCGGCAAGGAGACCTTCCTGTAGTGACCAGCAGTGAAGCCCGAGGAGATCAGCCGTTGTATCCGGCTCGTACCCGACTTCCAGAGTCTTGCTGCCGGAGAAAACATGGTACGTCTGACTCTTCTCCGGAACGGGAAGGAATGCATCGACGCGAGTGAAACCCGCATGCGCCAGTTCAGGCCAGAGTAAACCCTGGTTAATCTTCCCGGGGCCAGCAACTAAAATATTTTCAGTCCCCGCAAGCCGGATACGGCGGAACCATTCCCCGGAAAAGACATAGAATTCCTTCACGACACCGGGCACCGGAAGAACCGCATCGACAGACGTGAAATTGGGCGAATCGCCATGCTGGAGAGAAGGCCAGTAGGCGAGGATTTCCTGTGAACCTTCCAAAGGGCTGGGGTTCCCGATTTCGATACGCCGGTAACGAGTACCGCTGAAAACGTAATATTGATTCGGGCCGGTATCGGCCGGCATGACGGCGTCCACCACATAGAACGACTGACTTCCGATTACCAAAGACGGCCAGTTGACCTCATCAACGTCTGTTGTGCCCTGTAACAGCACCCTACGGTTCTGCATCCCCTGAAATCCCCATACCCTGGCCTGGTCCCCGCCGAAGACGGCGAACTGTTGCAATGGATTCTCCTGGAGATCAACGATCACGTCGACCGGAAAGCCGGAAGAACGGTACGGCCCGCGCACCAGCACGCTCGAGCCGCCCAGCGCGCCCGTTAAGGGGATGGTGATGAGCCGGGAGTTCTTGCCCTTGAAGACGTAGTAGTCAAAGGTGCCGGGCACCCTGATCACCCCGTCGATCCGGTCGAAGTCGTCGTCGATACCATCGGGCGACTTGCCAAACAGAGCCGGCCACGAGTCAGCGGTGATCCTGCCCGCCGCCAGCCGCTGACAATCCTCTGGCCGATTGCCCATCTGGGCAAGGACGTACTTATTGCCTTCGAAGAACCAGAATCGGGTATTCACTGGATCAGGCATCACGGCGTCCACACTCGACAGGCTAATCTCCCTGTACCCATGCTTGCGCAAGCCGCTGAAATATTTCCCATCGAGCGACTGCTCATCCCTTTTAGGGGCCATAATAGAAGCACCCAATACGATCGCCCGCCTATACCTGGGAGGGGAGTCCATAAAGACATACCGCATAGATCCAAGAAGGCCGCCAAGGGCGCTCGCCGAAGAAGTGAAACTAGCTGCAGCAATTATCTTTCCGTCTTCTTCAACGAACGACGGCTTCTCACCCCAGACCGGCGCAAAATTCCCGATTTTACGCGAGTAGAATCCTCGGTAGAAGCCAGAGGATCCCCCGGGATCGCGAGAGAATGCATAATACTCATCAAGATAAGCAAGGCCCGGGATGAATGCGTCAACTTTCTTGATCGGATCATCCCCGACGGAGAGCACGCTCCAGTCGCGTTCGAATCCTGCAGGGAGGCGGAAGTCCGGCCCCTGGCGCCGCTTCGCCCGCTCCTCAGCTTTGCCCCGCCCTGTTGAGAGAGAGTCAACTGCGGAGGGATTGAGTGGCTGGTAAACGAACAAATCTGCGTAAATAAACTTCCCGTATTTTGCGTGTTGACTGTATGCAAATGTCCCCGATTCGGGGACCTGAGGATTATAGGCCGCATGCTTGGCGATTTCGCTCATCCGACGGGCGCCTCTCTTGAAGTCGGCGTGAGCGGTCTGCAGCCACGTGGCGATATTGGGCACAGAATTCGTCAAGGCTTTCGAATCTGCAATGCTTGTGACGGTCTCGGCCAGGTGCTCGATAGTCTCCAGCTGATCCCTGTAACAGAACTCCAGGCCGTCCCGGGGAGTGTCGCCTCGGTGATCCACGGGGAGTTCCGTCGGAGAGGTGTCCAGGCCATCGAGAAGTGTTTGCAGACCGCTCCCGGCCATGTCCCGTAGTTGCCGGTACAGGCACACACTCAGATGGCAGAACACACGCCGCCGTGTCGCATCGGGCGCGGTGCCAGGGGTGCCGTACAGCCAGTCGTTGTACAGCGTCTTGCGGTCCTCGGTCCACTCGGCCGCCTGGATTTCCTGGTCGAGTTTGTCCCACCATGCTTTGTCCAGGTCCGCGAATCCGGCTCCCTTCTGCAGCACCAGTGCTGCCAGATTGTCGATGGTGGCGATGGTGACCTGTGCATCATGAGCAGCGGCCGACTCCAGACGCAGCGCCTCGCCGCCCAGAGCCGTAGCCATGTCCCCGAACGCCTGCGCCCACAGTGTCTTAGGAGCCTTGGCGAGGTCAGCCTTGATTTCCGCCTTCACCCACGTGCTCACCGCGTCCTCGGTCTTCTTCTCCTCCGCGATCTCGGCCAGCTCCCGCTGTCTCTCCTGCAACACGGCGTACAGGGCGGCCAGGCCCCAGCCCACCGGCCCGGCCCCCATCAGATCCAGCATCGCGAACGCCGACAACCAGGCACCGAGCTCCACCACTTTCTCGCCCGCCGCCTTGAAATCACCGTGCACAATGTCGTTCGCCACATACAACGCCGTGGCCGGCTTAAACCACCGCGGATTGAGCGCCAGCACATCCGCCGCCCTGCGCAACGGCGGCGTCCCTTTGCGGAAAGCATCCTCCAACAGCCCAGGAGCCGTCAGGACAGCCAGCGTCATCTCCGCACTGAGCCCCTCACCGCCCGGACCGAACTTCGCCCGGAACTCCTGCAGACGCGCTTCCTTCCCCTGGCCCCCCACTGTCAGCTCCCGGTTCACCATCCCGGTCGCCGCACCCAGCTCCCCCTTCATCAGCACCGACGTACCCGGCACGACATTCCCCGCCTTCGACCACACACCCCTCCCACCCGGCAAACCCGTCATCTCACGACCGGTCACCGTGACCTCACGCGCCGCCAGGCCGGAATCCCGCCCGACCGCCTCCCACGCTGGCCGCCAGATATCCAGATGCCCCTTCACGTCGTCGGAGAGGTTCGGATCGTTCGGATTGATCCGCCGTTGCACGTCCACCGGCTGAAGCAAAGTGCAGTCCCCTTCGATCTCGTCGGGGGCGATGGAGGAATCCTTTTCCGGCCCAGTCGGAGCCAGGGGGATGCCGTGTGGCGGACCATAGTTCGCGAAGATATCGACAACGCGGTTACCGGATATTGTCTTCCTGCCGTAAGTACCCTTGGGCGGGCAGAGGTGTTCATACTGTAGTTCGCTTACCTGGATCTCCTCATGCAACAGCAACTCCCCCACATCTCCTGTGTCTGCTGCAAGTGGCGGCCCCGAGGCAGGCTGCCAGTACGTGTGGCGGACTGCCCCCCTGAGAGCGGATTCCGTGGACAGCTCGCCTTCACAAGTCGTCGCGGCCTTCCGCAATACGTCGGCCTGGTGTTCGAACTGCCGAAGGGTCTGGAGCCCTTCAGGGTCTCCTTTACGCCCGAACGTCGCTTCCCAGTGCGCGGTGGCTTTCAGCCGGAGGAGCTCGGAATGCAACTTCCACATAATGCTACGTACGCGGTGGGCGCCATAGATGGCTCTCCAGGTCAGCGGGCCTTCGGTACCGTCGGGCAATTTCAGTTTCTTGGACCCCTCGATTGCCCGCAAAGCCGCTTGCCGTGATTCCTCCCGCGATCCGGTGAAAGTCTCTTCATCTTCACCTTCGGAGCCGTATTCGTAAAGCGAATCATCAAAACCCACCACCCGAAGTCCGCGGTTTAATCTTGCCATAAGAGAATCGCCGTACGCACTCCTGTCCGGTATCATCTTCCTGTGACGCTCGGACGCCAGGGCTCCTGTCACGGCATGCACTCCATGCAACTTTTCATGAGCCTGCAATGTGGCGGGGGATGCAATCCTGTCCGGACCGCCCGCCGACAATGACTTATAGCGCACGGCGTATCGAGGATTCATGTTGATGACGCTTACCGAACCCTGAGGAAATCTACGCCAGAGTGCCTCCACTTTAGTCCATTCGGAAGGAATCTCGGCATCCCCTTCGCGGAAATTCGTAAATTTATCAAGTTGCTCTTCCAGTTCACCCAACAAAGGGTCGTGATCTTTACCAACCCAACGGGCCTGGTATTTATCTATGCACTGATGCGAGGCGGGATGGACATTCTTGTGCATGGACGCACGAGTCCCCGGCACCACCAGCAGGGTGTCAGGGGCCAGGACGGCCTGAAATCCCACCTGAGAGGTTCGAGACTCAGCAGTCTCGAAGCCCGCCCAGTGCATTCTTCCACGGCTCAGCGCATCCTTCACCTCCTGGGTCAGGGTACTGTCTCCGCCCCCTGCAGGAGGAACATCATTAGGCGGGATGGGACGAGTATTGTCGCGCATGCCGACGAGCCACCTCCCGTTCGGCCCTTGCTCGTCCAGCAGATCCAAAATATCTGCTTCACGGTCCAGATATTCCTGCAATGCCGCCACATCCGCCCCTGGTGCTGTAACAGGATCGGTGAACGTGTCTATGGGCACATACGTTTCCATGCTGGATCTGTCGCTGCTGCGAAACAAACGGTGAGGGTAGACAATTATTCCCGGCCTCACCCGGTACACCCATATTTCCTTCGTGGCGTACGGGCCAGCCGCAGACTTTACGGGCAGCTTGATCTTGTAGACGTTTCCGCCGCGCGTGCCCGTAACGGGGTCCTCGATCTCCCGATTCCGTGGATCGATTACAACATTTCCATGCTCGCCTGTCAGCCTGAAACGTGTGGATTTCGGCATATCGGGCACCCTTTCTTGCCGTTGACTACTCAGGCTGAACTCGTAGCCTCCGGTTATCTGTTCGCGGAGTGGTTCAAGGTGAGGACAGCGGGCGGGAACGAGATGCATCCGAATCTTTGAACCGGACTGGGGTCGGAACTACCCAATCCGGAAGGCTCGGGCTCGGGGGCTATGGCTCGCTGCTTTGTATGGTAGGCGTTGCGGACAATCTGCGCAGGCTGGAGCAGACGGTGGTGGTGAAGCCAGGGAACCTGGCCTGTTGAGTCGGGGGCCAGGGCTGGTTCAAAGTCTCGGTGGCTGGGAGTCCGTGCTGATCAGGGCAGTTGAAGGAGGCCGAGTGGCCGGGTGAAGGGTGCGTGGGAGGACTCGCGGAGGCCGGCGGCGATGTTGCGGTGTCCGGCGGTACGAAGGGTGTTGATGGCGACGAGGCTGCGGAGGGTGGTCATGTTCTCCCGGCCGTGTCCGGTGCGGATCTTCGAGGCATCGTCGGTGAAGGTAGTGTCACGGACGTGGTGGAGCCGGTTCTCGATCACCTTCTGTGACCGGGCCGGGTGCCCGATGTGCTGCGGGGAGGCCTCGTGCGAGGCCAGGTCGGTGATGGCGTAGACGGTCTGCCGTGTCGTCCTCCCGGTCTTCGTGTCGGTTCGGGGCCGCAGGATCTTCGCTGCCTGTGCCACGTGCGGGAAGTCGAGAGCGGGACGAGATCACCGTCGACCTGGGGATCCTCACAGCCCGCCGCTACGACCTGAGCGCCGATCGCACCCGTGCCATCAACCGCCTGCGAGCCTAGCTGTTGGAGTTCTTCCCCGCTCTGGAACGCGCCTTCGACTTGAACACCTCCAAAGGCTCCCTGATCCTCCTGACGGGTTATCAGACACCTGCCGCTCTACGGCGGATCGGCCAGGCGCGTCTGGCCTCGTGGATGTCCAACCGGAAGGTCCGCAACGCCAGCTCGGTTGCCGCCACTGCCATCGAGACGGCACACGCCCAGCACACTCAGGTCCCCGGCGAGAAGACCGCAGCCGCCATGGTGCACACCCTGGCCCGCGCGGTGATGATCCTGGACGAGGAGATCGCCCGCATCGACGCCCTGATCGAGGCCAGGTTTCGCGAACATGAACATGCCGAAGTCATCACCAGCATGCCCGGCATCGGCACCCTCTTGGGGGCCGAGTTCATCGGCTGCATCGGCGGCGACCTCGCAGCGTTCGGCACATCGGGTCGGCTCGCCGGTGTCGCCGGCCTGGCACCGGTCCCCAGGGATTCGGGCAGGATCAGCAGGAACATGCGCCGCCCACACCGCTACCACCGACGACTCCTGCGCGTTTTCTACCTCTCAGCCCATGTTGCGGCCCGCTGCTGTCCCACCTCCCGGGCGTTCTACTCCCGCAAGAGGAACGAGGGTTATAGAACTCCTAACGAAATGATCATCAAGGTGGTTGGATCACTCCGGGGGCGTTGATCCGGGGGTGTGGGGTGGCTCGGCCGAAGCCATGGAAAGTCGACGACGACTTGTGGGCGGTGATCGAGCCGCTGTTGCCAAAGGTAGTGCGTCGGGTCCGGCATCCGGGGCGCAAGCGGCATCCGGACCGGCTGGTGTTCCAGGGCATCCTGTTCGTGCTGCATACCGGGATCTCCTGGGAACATCTTCCGCAGGAACTCGGCTTCGGTTCGGGCATGACCTGCTGGCGCCGCCTGGCCGAGTGGACCGAGGCCGGCGTGTGGCCCCGGCTGCACGAGGTCCTCCTCGCCAGGCTCCGCAGCGCGAATGCCCTGGACTTCTCCCGGTCGGCAGTCGACGGCTCCCACATCCGCGCCTTAAAGGGGGAACCAAGACCGGACGAAGTCCTGGTGACCGGGGCAAAACCGGCAGTAAGCACCATCTGATCACCGACGCCACCGGCATCCCGCTCGCCGTCACTCTGACCGGCGGCAACCGCAACGATGTCACCCAGCTGATCCCACTTCTCCAGGCTGTGCCTCCCGTGCGGGGCAAACGTGGTCGGCCCCGACGCCGACCGGACGCGGTGCTCGGTGACCGCGGCTACGACCACGACAAGTACCGCCGGCTCGTCTGGGGCCTCGGCGTGAAGCCGCTGATCGCCCGCCGTGGCACCGAACACGGCTCCGGACTCGGCAGCCAACGCTGGGTCGTAGAGCGCGCGTTCGCCCACCTCCACTGGTTCCGCCGCCTGCGGATCCGCTGGGAAATCCGCGACGACATCCACGAAGCGTTCCTCACCCTTGGATGCGCACTCATCTGCTGGCGACGCCTGCATGCCTTGAAAAGTGGGCATGAAATTTAGTGCCATTGAGATCGGTGACGGCGCAGACGGTCGTTGGGCCGCGCATGTCCGTCCAGCCATGGCGAAGGCGCAGGACTGGCTGACCGAGCAGGGACGCACCCCCGAGGGCGCAGCGCAGGCCCGACAACTCTTCGACACGCACATGCCCGAACTGGTCCCCGTGCTCGACCGGCTCGCGGATCAATTGGAATCGCCTCAGGCCAGGACCCTTCTCACCATGGCGACCGTGCGTCCGTTCTTCTCCGGCTGTACCCAGATCGGCCACGAGGGCACGCTGCTCAGAAACTACGACTTCGCCCCGGACCACTGCGAAGGCACCATCGTCTCCTCCCAGTTCCTCCGCCCAGTGATCGGCATGCAGGAAGCAGGATGGGGCCTGCTGGACGGCATGAACGACGCCGGACTCGCAGTGTCGCTCACCTTCGGCGGTCGATTCGTCCACGGACCCGGATTCGCCATTCCCTGAGGCGCCCCGAAGTTTCCGGACAGGCGTCCAATAGGATCGTCTGGAACAGGAAATGAGGAAGCAGAAGTGGCGCCACCCAGCAAGTACACCCCGGAGTTCCGCGAAGAAGCCGTCCAGATCGCGTTGCGGTCGAGCAAGACCGTCACCGAGATAGGACGTGAGCTCGGCATCAACCCGGAAACGCTCCGAGGCTGGGTGAAAAAGCATCAGCAGCGCAGTGGACCAGCCGCGGACGCACCACTGACCCTGCCCGAACGGGCACGCCTGAAGGAGCTTGAACGCCGCGTCCGGGAAGTCGAGATGGAGAACGCCTTCCTGAAAAAAGCCGCCGCGTACTTCGCGAAGGATGCCCAGTAGCAAGCAAGTACGAGTTCATCGAAACGATGCGGCTCGACACGACGGAGTACGCGTTCCCCGTCGAGTTCATGTGCGTTCGGCTCGACGTATCTAAGTCCGGCTACTACGACTGGCGAAACCGTCCAGATTCCGCGATGGCTCAACGTCGAGAGGAGTTGCAGCTGCTCATCCAGAACGCCTTTGAAATGTCCGACAGCACTTACGGCTACCGGCGCATCCATGCCCATCTGGTGCGGTGGGGCCACCGAGCCGGCTTGGAACTGGTCCGCCAACTGATGCGTGAGCTGGGCCTGGTGCCCTGCCAGCCCCGGCCCAGGCGTGGGTCCCTTACCCAGGCCGCTGACGGCGCGGTGCCGGACCTCGTCGGCCGCGACTTCACCGCCACAGCACCCGGCGAGAAGCTTGTCGGCGACATCACCTACATACCGACGACAGAGGGTTGGCTGTATCTCGCAACCGTCATCGACTGCTGCACCAAGGAAGTTGTCGGGTATGCGTTGGACGATCACTACCGGACACCACTGATAACTCGCGCTATCCATAACGCAGTGCGAAACCGCAAGCTCGCTAAGGGGATGATATTTCACAGCGATCGCGGCAGTAACTATATGTCCGCCGAGTTCGCCGGTGTCCTGAGCGAGCTTCAGCTCCAGAAGTCCGTCGGACGCACAGGGATCTGCTTCGACAACGCTATGGCCGAATCGTTCTTCGGAACCCTGAAAAACGAACGCGTGTCGCGCGTAACATACTTGACTCGCGAGGCCGCACGGCAGGACATCACTCGCTACATCGAATTCTGGTACAATCACAAACGCCTTCACTCGGCAGTGGACTACCGCCCTCCTCGCGAAGTCCACGCCGAGCACCAGAAGTTGCGAGCAGCCGCGTGAAATAGACCGTCAGACGACTGTCCGTAAAACGCGAGGCCCCTCAGGCCGACTTCCTAGTCGCCGAGGGGGTGGTCGACGACATCAGCCACGAGGGCCTTCGGGTCCTGCTCCGCCAGGAGGGCGTGTCCTTTCAACGCCTGAAGACCGTGCGCCGTGAGGCGCTTGTTTGCCGAGTGGAGGTGAAAGACCTCGCCCCCAGGTCGTCGCAGCGACCTGGGGAAGCTGGGGGCAGCCTGACCCAGGAGGTGCTGGGGAGGGTGGGAAGCAGCCCCGACAAAGTCGGGCCGCGTCGGTACTGCCAGACGGTGCGGGCCCGGTGAGCAAGACGGGAAGGTGTACGAGAGGAACCGGTGCAAAACACCTCGTTAAGCGTTAGCCAGCTCCAATCTGGTGGATATGGGCTGGTACTGCGGTGCGTGTCAACCAAGGTTGAGGAGCGACACCCGTGCACACCAGTGCCATTGGCGTGCACAGCCCATGCGGAAGGTCTGCGGCGTACGCATGGGGGCCGCCGGGGCAAAGCCGGGCACCTAACCCGTCGATCGGTAGCAAGTGAACACGGGAACCGTCGCGTTCCGATCTGGCCAGACCCACAGCCAGTGGTCCGACCAGATAGGGGCACCGTCCCCCGAAGGGGCGCGACGGGGCGGAGCCGTCGTAGTAGTCGGAGGCCGGGAAAGCCGGCCACAGGGCGAAGGACGGCAGCGAGTTGAGCAGTGGAAGGACTGTCATGCCGGGAGACACGCCGGTGAATATCGGCGTCTTGCTGAACAGCCCGTACCGGGCCGAACGGCGAGTACTGGAGATTCAGACGAAACTGCACCATTGGGCGAAGGAGGCCCCGGACCGCCAATTCGGGGACCTGTTCAACCTCGTGGCGGACCCAGCGTTCCTGGTCTTGGCCTGGAACAGGGTCCGGGAGAACAAGGGTGCCCGGAGCGTCGGGGTAGACGGCGTGTCCGTCTCCCTGATCGAACGCTCTGTACTCGGTGCGGAAGGGTTCCTGGAGGAGGTGCGTGCCTTGTTGAAGGCGCGAACCTTCCAACCGGTCCCGGTGCGGGAGAAGACGATTCCCAAAGCGAACGGAAAGGTCCGTCGCCTAGGTATCCCTACTATCCGCGACCGCATCGTACAGGCGTCCTTGAAGCTGGTACTTGAGCCTATTCTGGAGGCGGACTTCCACTCGTCGAGCTACGGATTCCGTCCAAGACGCAGAGCCCAGGACGCGATCGAAGAGATCCGTTACTACGCCCGATCCCGCTACGAGTGGGTGTTTGAGGGCGATATCGTGGCCTGCTTCGACGAAATTGACCACACGGCCCTCACGGAGCGCCTACGGCGACGAATCGGAGACAGGCGCGTATTGGCGCTCGTTAAAGCGTTCTTGAAGGCGGGCGTGCTCAGCGAGGATGGCGTCAACAGGGAGTCCTATACCGGCACTCCCCAGGGTGGGATCTTATCCCCGCTCCTGGCCAATCTCGCGCTGGAAGTGCTCGATGAGCACTTCGCTGCGAAGAACAGGGTTTTCAAATGGTCGAACCAGCGGGTCAGGCACCGGAAACGCGGAGGCGCCACATACCGCCTTATTCGGTACGCGGACGACTTCGTCGTCATGGTGTTTGGCCGTCGGGATCAGGCCGAAGCCCTGTGGGATGAGGTGGGCGATATTCTGGCTCCGATGGGGCTACGACTCCATCCGGAGAAGACCCAGGTAACGCACATCGATGAGGGCTTCGACTTTCTGGGGTTCCGTATCCGGCGGCACCAACAGAGGGGAAGCACACGGCGACTGATCTACTCCTACCCATCGGACAAGTCTCTTGCGTCCGTCAAGCGGAAGGTGAAGATGGTCACCAAGCAGGGAACCCACCGGCCCGCAGAAGAGGTGTTCAAACGCCTCAATCAAATAACCCGCGGATGGGCCCTCTATTTCAAGCACGGCGCCTCCAGTCAAGCGTTCAAGGACCTCGACCACTTCCTGTGGTGGAGGCTGAATCGCTGGCTGGCGAAGCAACACCCGCGTCAAAGCATGAGATGGATTATCCGGCACTACTTCCGGCAGAGCCGGTGGTGGCCGGAGGCAAATGGAGTGCGAATCAGGCCCGCAGTCGATACGCACATCGAGCGATATCGATATCGAGGGTCGCGGATTTCCAACCCGTGGGTCCATCGTCCGGAACCGCAACCTTCACCCTGATGGAAACTCGTGGAGAGCCGGATGCCTGGTAACAGGCACGTCCGGTTCGGGTCGGCGGCCGGGAGAAACGGGCCAGGCGAGAGCCTGGAACCGCGCTCCCGGCCGACCGCACTGGAAGACTTCACGCGACCCCAACTACGCGGCCAAGAAGGCCCGCATCGAGCATCTCTACGCGATCGCCGACGACGAGGTCATACCCGAGGAAGGCGAGCCCGAAGTCATCTTGTGCATGGACGAGTTCGGGCCGCTTAACCTCCAGCCCCACCCCGGTCGGCAATGGGCCGAACGAGGGGGCCGGAACAAGGACCTCGGCCGCGAGCCCAGGCCCCGACGCCGGGCGACCTACACCCGCCCGCACGGGGTCAGACACCTGCTCGCCGCCTACGACTTGAGCGAAGACAAGCTCTACGGCCACATCAAACCGAAGAAGAACCGTACGAGGTTCCTGGAGTTCTGCCGCTACCTGCGCAGCCTCTACCCGCCCCAGATCCGCATCGCGATCGTGCTCGACAACTTCTCCCCGCACCTGACCACGAAGAAGGACACCCGGGTCGGCGACTGGGCCACGGCCAACAACGTCGAGTTCGCCTACACACCGACCAACAACTCCTGGCTCAACCGCATCGAAGCCCAGTTCACCGCCCTACGCTACTTCGCACTGGACGGCACCGACCACGCCAGTCACAAAGAACAGGGCAGCATGATCCGCCGCTACATCATCTGGCGCACCCCCAAACAACCGGCGCCTGGTTCTACGAGAACTCCCTCATCGGAGACATCGTCATCGTCAAGAACTCTCCCGACGAGACCATTCGCCCCGACAACGGCCTCAATGCCTGGAACATGCACTGGAACGACAGGGTCAAAGGCAGCGCCCTGAACTGACTTCGACCCGCCACGCTACGACCGTCGTCGACAGCGCGAACCAACGCGCCGAGCCAGCGGCATCATGCACAGCCAAGCGCGCGCCGGATCAACGGCGTCGTTGGTCAGGGCAACGGCCGGGCCGCTCCGCCTCGTTCGGCGGAACGGCCCGGCCGGGTCCGGTTGTCAGCGGCGCGCGCCTGGCACCGTGAGGGTCAACGGGCCACTGCCGTTGGCGACTTGGACTGGGAGCTCGCGGCGGAGGGCGCCGGCGGTGAGGCGGAGGGTGACCCGCCAGTCACCCGGGGGGCCACCGCGCAGTCGGGCGTGGGCGCGGTAGCGGTCGCCGGCGCCGCGTTCGACGGTGGTGCGCAGGGCAACGGTGCGGGTGGCGTCGCGCAGCACGAACTGGAGGGTGGCGTCGACGGGGCAGCCGGGGAGGGTGAGGCCAGCGGCGACGGTGGTGCGGCCGGTGCGGGTGCGGGCGGCCGTGCCGTGCAGGTCGGCGCCGAGCGGGCGGCGGGCGCCGTCGTGGTCCAGGTCGAGGTGGAGGTGGCCGTGCGGGGAGGAGAGGAACAGGGCGGCGACGGTGGGACCTTCGGGGCCGTGACTGATGACGCGGGGGGCGGTGTCGGTGACCGGGTCGCCCCCCTCTGGGACGAGCCAGACCTCGCGGCGCAGGGCGGGGGCCGGGGCGTCGGCGGCGTCCTGGGTGCCGTGCGCGGTGATCCCCAGCTTCAGCGCCCAGACGCCGTCCGCCAAGGGGGCGCCGCCGGCCGCGGTGGCCGGGTCGAGGGCGGCGTGCCAGGTGTCACCGTCGGGGCCGTAGGCGGCGGGGATGCGGTGGTGGGCGCCGCTGCGGTGCAGGACGAGTTCGACGGCGTCGGCGCCGACGGTGTGCAGGGTGGCGGTGCCGCGAAGGTGGAGGAGGCCGCCGATCCACTGGACGCCGTCGAGGCACTGCCGGACCGCGATCCGGTCGGTGAGGTCGAAAAGGGCGTCCGGCAGCGGATGGTCCGCGTCGCGGAAGTGCGGGTAGGCGGCGTAGGCGCGGCCGCCGTCGAGGCGGGGCGGGCTGGGGGTCCGGTCGGGGCCGGCGTCGGCGGCGACCACGGCGTCGAGTTCGGCGTCGAGGCCGGCGCGCAGGCAGTGGGCGCGCAGCCGCAGGCCGGGCGGGAGGGCGGCGAGCACCCGGTCGGTGAGGTAGGCGTCGACGAGGGGGCGGGCGGCCTCGCGCATGGCGCGGCGGCCGGCCTCGTCCCGGGCGAGGTAGGGGGCCGCGAACGGCATGAGTATCTCGCCGTGGAAGTGGCGGATCAGAAGTCTGTCGCGGTCTTGGCCGGGCGGGACCTCGGCGGCGAGGCCGGCCAGGACGGTGTCGATGTAGGCGAGGTAGGCGGGCCAGTCCATGTCCTGGCGGGAGGCGTTGCTGTCGTCGTCGCGGCCGTGGAGGTAGTAGCAGTCGTAGTCGGCGAGGACGGAGACGACCTTGGCGCGCAGCAGAGCGGTGATCCCGAAGGGGAGGTCCTCGGCGAGTAGGCGGCCCTCGACGAAGCGCAGCCGGTGGCGCTCGACGAAGGAGCGGCGGAAGAGCTTGTAGGCGGCCAGGGTCCAGTAGACGGGCGAGTCGTAGATCGAGACGTGGGGGTTGGTGGTGCGCAGGTCGACGGGGGCGCCGCGGCCGCCGGCGCCGACGATGCGGCCGTAGACGACGTCGGAGCCGTGCTCCTCGGCCATCGCGATCAGGCGCTCAAGGGCCTCGGGGCCAAGGTGGTCGTCGGAGTCGAGGAAGAAGACGTAGTCGCCGGTGGCGCGGTCCAGGCCCACGTTGCGGGGTTTGCCGGCGCCGCCGGAGGGCGGCTGGTGGAGGACGGAGAGGTGAGGGCGGGTGGCGGCGGCCGCGTCCAACCAGGCGCCGCTGCCGTCGGTGGAGCCGTCGTCGACGGCGATGACCTCGATGCGGTCCGGGTCGAGGGTCTGGGCGAAGACCGAGCCGAGGCTGCGGTCGAGGTAACGCCGGGTGTTGTGAACCGGCACGATCACGGTGACGGTCGGCGCTGCGGGGCGCTGGTCACCGTCGTCGACGGCGGTGTTCTGGGGCACGGGAAACGTGACCTCCGTTCCTAATTCTTGAGCAGGACCTTAAGCCTTACTGCCCGAGGGTGAGTATGGCTTTGACGATTCGAGTCAGCCGGTTGAGCCTGATTCCATTGTCGCCAATACCAACCACACATCATCCGCGGATACTTCAGCAGCCCCCAGGCCCACTAGCCCTCGAATAGAACCCCTTTGAGTTTCGAGTAAATAGCTACGTCGGAATAGTCACTTCCCGATTTTACCGGCTCGGTCACATTCGGAGATGGTGCCGTCCGCGATGGGCATCCGCATCTGGGGGGGGAAGCCCTGTACTCCGGTAGGCCTCCATTCCTTCCGCTCCCTACTATAGCTAGCGCCAAACCGAGCGCGAACCGGGGACCCGCTGACTACGGACGTAACGACACGTAGCAATGAAAGCAGATGCATATAAGCCGGTTTTGGGTCGAGCGACGGTTAAATCGACTCTATCTGCGACACCGTGGTGCGGCAATCGACGAAAGTTGACCACCCAAACCACGCTGGCTTCACTTGGGGTCGCGCCGGCCCGACAGGCGCGGACGGACTTGCGGGTTATGCGGTCGCGTGGAGCACGCTACGTGGCGTCTTGGTGGCGTGAAGCCCGACCGCAATAGCCTCCAGTGACACAGCCGCACCAAGATCTCCGCCGACCTCCGCCAGATGCTTGATTCATCTATGGCCTGTCGTTGATGCGCGTAGTCTCCCTTGGCTGCACAAAATCATCTTTAGGCGCTTTCCTTCATTTTCTCTCGACACCCAACCGACTGAATGGTTTGATCTTCGTCGTCCGTGATCTTCCGATCTCGGAATACATGTCGAGCGGGGTCGGTTGACGGCTCCGCGAGGAGGTACTTAGTCCATGCGACGCACCAGAACTGCACGCACCATAACGTTGCTCACGACAACGGCTGCGACCCTCGCACTGGCCGCCCCGGCTATAGCTGCTACTCCTTCAACCCAGCTGGGCATGTTGGTATTCCACGGGGATGACATCCGTCAGTATTCCCTCGAGTGCACCCCTGACGGCGGCACGCACCCAGATGCCCCTACGGCGTGTGACAAGCTGCGCAAGGCGGACGGTAACCTCCTGACCCTCAGGCCTGGATCCCACCCCTCCTGCCAGGAGTCCGAGACAGACCCCGTCGATGTCGAGATCATGGGCACGTGGAATGGCTTGATCACCGTCTTCAATGAGCGGTACCCGAACCCCACTTGCGCGAAGGCATCCGCAGGCCTCGTCATTCCCATCCACTAACTGAACCCCTTTCATCCTCCGAATCTGCGGGCTAGATTCTGGCAGCCCGTCAGGTCACTGGCCTGTGGTGTTGCATTGGCACCGGGCAGGCGGACCCCCAGGGCAGTTGCAAGCTCCGGAGTTGTGCGGCTGGTCGGGTAGTGACCGGTTGGGGTGGATAGCAGGGCAGGCACGGGCTTCGTGATCATTGTGGTGTCTGAAGCCCAATGATCATGAGGTGGCCCGTGCCTGCTGTCATATCTTCTCTTGTCCCTGCTGTGCTGGTGAAACTAGGGCCGCTGGATGCGGGCCGGGTTGCTGATCTGCGCCCCTACCTCGACTCGGTGCCAGACCCGCGCTCGCGGCGGGGCCGGTGGTACTCGCTGACGGCGATCTTGCTGGTGTGCGCCTGCGCGGTTGTCTCGGGCGCAAAGAGCATCGACGAACTCGCAGAGTGGGGCGAGCGCGCCTCGGACACGCTGCTGACGGTCATCGGTATACTCCGCCATCCACTGAGGTGGCGGCGCACTCCGGCGCCGACCGTGATCGGGCGTGTGCTGGTAGCCGTCGACGGTGACGCCCTGGACCAGGTCGTGGGCGCCTACTTGGCTGACCGGCACCGCCGCGCTAAGAGGTCCTAACAGAAGTGGTTGATCATGTGACTGTTGGTCTATCCGCTCGTTGGTCTGGTCGTGGGGAAGCGTCAGTCGCGGCCGTGGATCGTGTCGGATGAACTGTGGGCGCTGGTTGAGCCGTTGCTGCCCAAGCCGGGGCCGAAGTTGGTCGAGGGACGTCCGAGGGTGCCGGACCGGCAGGCGTTGTGCGGGATCCTGTTCGTGCTGCACACCGGCATCCAATGGGAGTATCTGCCGCAGGAGTTGGGCTTCGGTTCGGGCATGACCTGCTGGCGGCGGCTGTCCGCGTGGAACGAGGCCGGGGTGTGGGACCAACTGCATGTGCTGCTGTTGAAGAGGCTGCGGTCGGCCGGGAAGCTGGACTGGTCGCGGGCGGTGATCGACTCCTCCCATATGCGGGCGGCCCGCAAGGGCCCAAAAGCGGTCCCAGCCCGGTTGACCGCGCGCGGCCTGGCAGCAAGCACCACGTCATCACCGACGGCCAAGGCATCCCGCTGGCGGTGTCGCTGACCGGCGGCAACCGCAACGACGTCACCCAGCTTCTGCCCCTGCTCGACAAGATCCCCGCCGTCGCCGGGATTGTCGGCCGGCCCCGCCGACGCCCCGACGCTCCGTTCGCCGACCGTGGCTACGACCACGACAAGTACCGGCGCCTGCTGCGGCAGCGGGGCATCCGTCCCGTGATCGCCAAGTGAGGAGAACCACACGGCTCCGGCCTGGGCATCTTCCGGTACGTCGTCGAACGAACCATCGCCTGGCTGCACGGCTTCCGCCGCCTACGCATCCGATGGGAACGACGCGACGACATCCATGAAGCCTTCCTCGGCCTCGCCACCTGCCTGATCACCTACAGACACGTCCAACGCCTTTGTTAGGACCTCTACTGTAGAGGGGTGACCATCGTCTGACCTGCGGCGCAGCATGCATGTTCGGGTAGCTCGTTGCGTCTTCGTGCAGTACGTCGCGGAGATTTACATGATCGTTTTCCCATTGCTTTCCCAGTTTCCCGCCCGATCGGGTCGGAAGGAGGAAGGCGCGCCGGAGCCTGGCAATGGTCTCCGGATTCCTGCCCTCACCACCACCCACGTGATCTCGCTGTACCGAGTGCTGTTGGTCGGTCATGGGTGACGTGGACGAGTATCTGGCGGTGCTGCTGCCTGTGGCGATGTGATCGTCGCGCAGGTGCTGCACTGCGGCCGGGCAGCTATGGGCCTGGTTGAGCTGGCTCCCCAGGTGAACCTGCCTGCTGGTGCAGTCCCTCGCCGCGGACGCCGGGTCTTGGCTACGGGCTTGTCGTGCCGTACGTCGTGCTCCTGTCGAAATCTTAGTTTGAGGACGGCCCTTCGTCGTCGGAGCTGGATTCCATCTCGTGCCTCTGACGGACGGTGGGCAGGCAGGTACTCGCCTGCCCACCACTTGTTGCCGCGACGTCCGAAATCGGGCGTCGCCCCCGAGCTATTACTGGTGGCCAGGCAAGTGCATGCTTCAGCTTGTCGTGCCCGTTGTGCGTAGTCCTATCTGTCCTTGCCTATGGGGCAGTTGCGGCATGCCAAGTAGTCTCCCCCTTGGCGCTTGACCAGATCGGTCATGATGTGCTGCTCGGTCCCGTCGTGCAGTGCCCGGGGCGTCGTGATGCATACGATCTTGCCGCCGATCTCGCCCCGGAAGCCGTGAAAATTTGGCCCAAGGTCGAGCACGACTAGATCGTGTGCAGCGTTGCCGGAGCCGTCTTTGGGATTCTCAGGTTCCGCTATCCGGCTCTGCTGTGGGTCAGGCGTCATGGATGCCGTCACACGAATCCGATGGGTGGAGGCTGATTGCCTCATTTTCCCTGTGTGCAGGACGCCTAAGAGGCGCGGGGTCTCTTGGCCCCGGAACTCGCCTTCCGTCTGGAGTGTAAATCACTCGGGCGCCCTTCGGGGCCACTCGAATTGCCTGCATTTTTCCCTCTGTTAAGTGAGGCGAGCCCGCAAAGTTTCGCTCCACGGTGAGATTTTCCGCTTAGCGCATTGCTGACGAGTTCGGTGCTTCCCCTGTACTGCGCACAGTTGCACGCTAAGTGCCCTAAGAGGGGTTGCGGCCAGTTTGAAGATCGGCCAAGGCGAAGGTTGTGTGCCCCAGAAAGCAGGGGCCGCCTCATGCATCACGAGACGGCCACCACAAACACAGATAAGCATCACCAGGTCGGCCACTAACCGACCGAGGCGTGCTTGGAGGGTTCGGCGTGTTGCGACCACGCCGGCGACAGGATAGCGCCTCTGGTGCGGGCTTGTCATGACTGCCAGTGAGTGGCAGAGGTTCCCCCGAGATACGGAGGGTGTTGACAGATGGTTCTCTGAGAGGAGCATCGACCATGGCTGCACCCAGGAACTGCTCGACTGGCTCAGCCCGATCGAGTTCGAGGAGAAGTACTACACCAAGCAAGCGACGGCCGAACCGGCGAACCTGAACACCCGTCAACCCTCTCTGACCAGCTGATCAGCACCTCTCGCGCAGCGGGGGAACCTCAGGCTTGCTCTGTTCCCCGGGCGCCCGCCCGGAGGGCTAGTACTCCAGTTGCAGTTCGCTATTTGCGCTGGTCAGGGGCGTCTTCTTGAGTGTAGTGAGCTGACGTGTCGTCATGTGGCGGTTGTTCGTGACCGGTCGCGCGGCGTCTGTAGTGGCAGCGCTT
>NZ_JAJPWK010000048.1:0-23797 GCF_046549115.1 Streptomyces sp. x-19
TGACTTCTTCCGGATGGGTGGTGATTCCATCCGTGCGGTGCAGGCGGTGTCGCGTCTGCGTCGTGCGCGGCTGGAGATCACTGTCCGGGAGCTGTTCGACCACCCCACCGCCGAAACCCTCGCCGCCCTCGGCCAGGACTCCGCACCGGCGGGACCGGCGCCCGTCCCCGCCGCCACCCGTGGCGGAGCGCTCCCGCTCTCGTTCGCGCAGGCCCGTATGTGGTTCGCCGCCGAGGTCGACCCGGACGGCACGGAGCACAACACCGGTGGCGCCGTCCGTATCCGGGGTCCGCTGGACGTGCCCGCTCTCGAAGCCGCGCTGGGGGCCCTCGTCGTCCGGCACGAGTCGCTGCGTACGACCTTCGACACCGTCGACGGCCAGGGCGTCCAGATCATCCACCCGCCCGCCCCCGTCACCCTGCCGGTTCGCGAAGCCACCGCCGAGGAGGCGGCGGCCGTCCTGCGGACCGAGCTGGAGACGCCCTTCGACCTGCGGACCGGGCCGCTGCTGCGTCCCACCCTGCTGCGCACCGCCCCGGACGAGCACCTGCTCGTCCTGTCGATGCACCACATCGTCACCGACGGTTGGTCCGTGAACGTGCTGGCCCGCGAGCTCGCCGCCCTCTACGCCGGTGAACCCCTGCCCGAACTCCCCGTCCAGTACGCCGACTACGCGGTCTGGCAGCGCGAGACCCTCACCCCCCGGGCACTCGACGAGGACCTGGCGTACTGGCGCACCCAGCTGGCCGGCGCCCCCGTGCTCGACCTGCCCGCCGACCGCCCGCGCCCGGCCGTCCGCACCCGCGCGGGCAGCACCTACGACGTGGACCTGCCCGCGGAGCTCTTCGACCGCCTGGCCGAGGTCTGCCGGGCCCAGGGCGCCACCCTCTTCATGGGGCTGACCGCGGCTGTCCAGTTGACGCTGGCCCGCACCACCGGCCAGCGGGACGTCGTCCTCGGTACCGCCGCCCTCGGCCGTGACCGCCCCGAACTTGAGGACGTGCTCGGCTTCTTCGTCAACACCCTGGCCCTGCGGACCCGCGTCGACGAGTCCGCGACCGGCACCGAACTCCTCGCGGCCGTGCGGGAGACGGTCCTGGACGCCTTCGCCCACGCCGAGGTGCCCTTCGACCGCGTCGTCGACGCCGTCGTCGCCGAACGCGACCCCAGCCGTACCCCGCTCGTCCAGGCCATGATGGTGCTCCAGACGCGCCCCTGGCAGGCGGACGACGTGCGCGGCCTGCGCGTCGAGGCCGCCGACCTGCCGCGCCAGGACGCGCAGTTCGAGCTGACGCTGGAGTTCTGGGAGCGGGCCGACGGCATGCGGCTCTCCCTGAACTACAACACCGACCTGTTCGACGCCACCACCATCCACCGCATGGCCGGTCACCTGACCGAGGTCCTCACCGCCCTCGCCGGTACTCCGGAGCTGCCGCTGTCCCGCATCCCCCGGCTCGCCGGGCCCGAACGGGCCCTGATGCTGGAGGACTGGGCGCGGGGCGCCGACACCCCGTCCGCGGCCGTGCTCACCGACGTGTTCGCCGCACAGGCCGCCCGCGCGCCCGAAGCCGTCGCACTGATCCGTGGCGACGAGCGCACCACCTACGGCGAACTGGACGCCCGTACGGATCGGCTCGCGCACGCCCTGCGCGCGCAGGGCGTCGGACCCGAGACCCGGGTGGGCGTCTGCCTGCCGCGCGGCACCGAACCGATCGTGGCACTGCTGGCCGTGCTCAAGGCGGGCGGTGTCTTCGTACCGCTCGACACGAACTACCCGGCCGAGCGCCTGGCGTACATGGTGCGCGACTCCGGCGTCGAACTGCTGCTGGCGGACGCCGCGGCCGCCGACGCGATCCCCGGCACCGACGTCCCCGTGACGCTCCTGGCAGACCTCGACGCGTTCGCCGCCGCTCGCTTCGCGAACGTGCAGGGCGCGCCACTGGTGGCACTGACCCCGCAGAACGGCGCGTACGTCTTCTACACCTCCGGCTCCACCGGCCGCCCCAAGGGCATCGTGCTGCCGCACGCCGGTGTCCTGCGGGTGGTCCGCGACCCGCGCCTGGGCACCACGGCGGCCGACGTGGTCGGCCAGTTCGCGACGCTGTCCTTCGACGCGAGCGCGCTGGAGATCTGGAGCGCCCTCGCCAACGGCGCCGCCCTCGTGGTCTCCACCGCCCGGGTGCTGTCCGTAGAGGAACTCGGCGCGCTGCTGCACGGCCAGGGCGTGACCGTCGCCTGGCTGACCGCCGGCCTCTTCCACGAGGTCGTCGACACCGACGTGACCGTGCTCGCCGGGCTCCGACTGCTGATGGCGGGCGGTGACGCGCTTGCACCGCACCACTGCCGCACCGTGCTCGAACGGCTCCCGCAGGTCCGGCTGCTCAACGGCTACGGCCCCACCGAGACCACCGTCTTCGCCGCCGTCCACCCCGTCGAGGCCGCGTCCGTGGGTGCGTCCGTGCCGATCGGCGCGCCGCTCGGCCGCACCGGCGCCTACGTCCTGGACGACTGGCTGCGCCCGGTCCCGGCAGGGGTGCCCGGCGAGCTCTACGTCACGGGCGACGGTGTGGCACGCGGCTATGTCGGCCAGCCCGGCCTGACGGCGGAGCGTTTCGTCGCCTCGCCGTTCGGCGGTCCGGGTGAGCGCATGTACCGCACCGGTGACGTGGTGCGCTGGTTGCCGGACGGGCAGCTGGAGTTCGTGGGTCGTGCCGACCATCAGGTGAAGGTGCGGGGTTTCCGTATCGAGATCGGTGAGATCGAGGCGGCGCTGGCGGCGCATCCGGATGTGGCGCAGGCCGTGGTGACGGTGCGTGAGGTGCGGCCGGGTGTGAAGCGTCTGGTCGGCCATGTGGTCGGCGACCAGGTCGATCACGCCGGTCTGCGGGAGTTCGTGGTGAAGTCGCTGCCGGACTACATGGTTCCCGCCGCGTTCGTGGTGGTGAGCACGTTCCCGCTGACCGCGAACGGCAAGGTCGACCGGCGAGCGCTGCCCGAGCCCGACCTGAACGCGGCCACGGCCAAGGACCACGTCGCCCCCCGGACCCGGGCCGAGCGGATCGTCGCCGAGGTCTGGGGCGACGTCCTGGGTGTCGAGCGTGTGGGTGTGCGGGACAACTTCTTTGAGCTGGGCGGTGATTCGATTCTGAGTATTCAGGTCGTGTCGCGGTTGCGGCGTGCGGGTTTGGTGGTGTCGCCGCAGGATGTGTTGGTGCGGCAGACGGTGGCGGGTGTTGCTGCTGCCGCGCGTGAGGCCGGTGCGGTGGACATGGAGCCTGAGGTGACGGGTCCTGTCGTGCTCTCGCCCGTCCAGGAGTGGTTCCTGCAGACGCATCCGGTGGCGCCGGATCACTTCGGTATGTCGATGCGGGTGGAGATCGCCAAGGGTGTGGACCGGAACGCTCTGTCTCGTGCTGTGTCGGTGGTGTTGTCGCATCACGAGGGTTTGTGGGTGCGGTTCGAGCAGGCGGCTGAGGGCTGGCGGCAGTGTGCCGGTGAGCCGGGTGTGGTCGTGGTCGAGTGTGCGGCGGATGTTGATGGTGTGGTGCAGGAGGGTTTCCGTCTGGAGGGTGGCCCGCTGGTGCGGGTGGTCCTTTCCGAGGGTGAGCTGTTGATTGCTGTGCATCACATGGTGGTGGACGGTGTCTCGTGGCGGATTCTGTTGGAGGACATCGCGGTCGCCTACCGTCAGCTGGTCGCTGGTGAAGAGGTCGTCCTGGACGGGACGTCGCTGTCCTTCCCGGCGTGGACGGCGAAGCTGGCCGCGCATGACTTCTCCGACCAAGTGCCCTACTGGACCGACGTCGTGGAGGGCACAGGCCCGCTCCTCGACGAAGGCACCTCCACCGTCGCCGACACGGCGATCGAGACCGTCTCCCTGACCGTTGAGGAGACCGAGGCGTTGCTGCAGCAGGTTCCGGCCGTTTTCCGTACCCAGGTCAACGACGTCCTTCTCGCCGCGCTCGGCCGCGCGTTGGGGGAGTGGTCGGGTCGTGACCGCGTGGTTGTGGATCTGGAGGGTCACGGTCGTGAGGAGGCCGTGGTCGGTGCGGATGTGTCGCGTACGGTCGGCTGGTTCACGTCCATCTATCCCGTCGCGCTGGGTGCGTGTGCGGACTGGTGTGAGCAGATCCGTACGACGAAGGAGATGTTGCGGGCGGTTCCGGACCGGGGTATCGGTTTCGGTGCCCTGCGGTTCCTGCAGGGTGCCGAGCTTGCCGATCCGGCGCAGGTCAGCTTCAACTACCTCGGCCGTTACGGTGCCGAGGGCGACCCGGACGTGTTCGCCGGGATGCTGCCCGTCACCGGCGACCACGCCCCCGCCGAACACCGTCCGCACGTGTGGGACGTCGTCAGCCGGGTCGAGGACGGTCGGCTGCGCATCGACCTCTACCACCCGGCGGCCGGGTCCGGCCAGGCCCGGGAGTTCGCCGGGCGCTACCGTGAAGCGCTGCGCGAGGCCGTGGCGTACTGCCTGACCGAGGGCACCGGCGGGCGGACGCCGTCCGACTTCCCGCTCGTCTCCTGGGACCAAGCCACCGTCGACCGCGTGATCGGCACCGGCGAGCACATCGCCGACGTCCACCCGCTCTCGCCCATGCAGCACGGACTGCTCTTCCATTCCCTGGAGGACCCCTCCGGCACGGCCTACGTCGAGCAGATGTCCTTCGTGCTCGAAGGCGTGGCCGACGTCGGCCGCCTCGCCACCGCCTGGCAGGAGGCCGTCAACGCCTCCGACGCGCTGCGCGTGTCCGTCGTGTGGGACCAGGCCGACGAACCGGCCGCCCTCGTCCACGAGCGCGTCGTGATCCCCGTCCACACCGAGGACTGGACCTCCCTCGACGCCGAAGCCCGCGCCGTCCGCCTCGCCGAGCGCAAGCACAGCGACTTCCACGGCATCCGGCTCGACAGTGCCCCGCTGACGCGGCTGTCCCTCGCCACCCTGGGCGACGCCCGCGTCCAACTCGTGTGGACCTTCCACCACCTCCTCCTGGACGGCTGGAGCACGCCGCAGCTGCTGGACGACGTCTTCGCCCGCTTCGCCGGCGGCACCCCGCAGGTCCGTGCCCCCTACCGGGACTACCTGGCCTGGCTGGCCGCCCGCGACACTGAGGCCGACCGCGCCCACTGGCGCGCCGTCCTGGCCGGCTACGACACCGCCCTCACCCTGCCCGCCGCGCCTGATGCCGTCGCGTCCGCCGAGGGCATGCGGCACCTCGACGTCGCGCTGCCGGGGACGCTGTCCACCGAGGTCGGCGAGTTCGCGCGGCAGCACCGGCTCACCGTCAACGCGGTGGTCCAGGGCGCCTGGACGCTGCTGCTGTCCGCGCACTCGGGCCGGAACGACATCGTCTTCGGCGCCACCACCTCCGGGCGCCCGGCCGACCTGGCCGACGCCGATTCCGTCATCGGTCTGTTCATCAACACCGTTCCGGTGCGCACGGTCCTGGACCCGTCCGCGTCGGTGGTGGAGTGGCTCCAGCGGCTCCAGGCGGAGCAGTGGGAGTCCCGCGCCCACGAGTACCTGTCGCTGCCCGAACTCACGGCGCTCGCCGGCCTCCCGGCCGGGACCCGCCTCTTCGAGAGCGTCCTGGTCTTCGAGAACTACCCGGTGGCCGATGACCTGGCCGCGCGCCACGGCCTGTCCGTCACCGAGGCGGACGCCGCCGTCCAGGGCGGCGACTACCCGCTCTCGCTGACGGCCTTCACCGGCCGCCAGCTCGTCGGCGGCACCGATCCGGGCGTCTCCCTGCGGCTGTCCTACGACCCCCGGGTGTTCGGGGACACGGCCGCCTGGCGCCTCGCCGACCGGCTCGCCGCCCTGCTCCGCGGCCTGCTCGACGAGCCCGTCCTGGCCCGGATCCCGCTGCTCACCCCGGCGGAACGGGACCGGTTCGCCGCCCGGCAGACCACCGCGGAGACGGGCCCGGACGGGGAGACGGTGTCCCTGCCGTCCCTCTTCGAGGCCCAGGCCGCCCGCCGCCCCGACGCGCCCGCCGTCGTCTGCGACGGCACCGAGCTGTCGTACGGCGAACTGGAAGCGCGCGCCAACGGATTGGCCCACCACCTCGCCGCCACCGGCGCTGGCCCCGAGACCGTGGTCGGCATCAGTCTGCCGCGTGGCGTGGATTGGCTGGTGGCGCTGCTCGCCGTCGCCAAGACCGGCGCCGCCTGCCTGCCGCTCGACCCGGCCCACCCGGCCGACCGGCTCACCTTCATGGCCGCCGACGCCGGCGCCCGGCTGGTCCTCGGCGACCCTGGCACCGCCCCCGAGCTGAACCCCGTGGACATCACGGCACTCGGCGCCGGGACCGCCCCCCACCCCCCGGTCCGGCCCGATCACCCCGACGCGGCCGCCTACTTGATCTACACCTCCGGTTCCACCGGCCGCCCCAAGGGAGTCACCGTCCCCCACCGTGGCCTGCGGAACCTGGGCACCGCCCACGCCCGCGCCCTGGAGCTCGACGGCGACGCGCGCGTCCTGCAAAGCGTCTCGCCGGGCTTCGACGTCGCCATGGGCGACCTGGTGAACGCGTGGACCGCCGGCGCGGCCCTCGTCCTCGCCGGCCCCGGCCAGAGCGTGGGCGAGCCCCTCGCCCAGCTCCTGGATGAGCAGCGCATCACCCACGCGATGCTTCCGCTCGCCGCGCTGTCCACCCTGCCCGATCTGCCGCTGCCGCACCTGCGGTCCCTGGTCTCCGGCGGCGAGGCGATGCCCGCCGAGATCCCCGCCCGCTGGGCCCCCGGCCGGATCTTCGTCAACGCCTACGGGCCGACCGAGACCACCGTCGCGGCCACCCTCAGCGACCCGCTCGCCCCGGGCACCGCCACGCCCCCGATCGGCCGGCCCGTCGACGGCGCCCGCGCGTTCGTCCTGGACGGCTGGCTGCGCCCGGTGCCGGACGGCACCGCCGGTGAGCTCTACCTCGCCGGGCCCGGCGTCGCCCGCGGCTACGCGGGCCGTCCCGGCCTGACCGCGGGCGCCTTCGTGGCCTGCCCGTTCACCGGCGGCCGCATGTACCGCACCGGCGACCTCGTACGTCGCCGCGGCGACGGCCAGCTGGAGTTCCTCGGCCGCACCGACCACCAGGTCAAGGTGCGCGGCCACCGCATCGAGCCCGGCGAGGTGGAGGCCGCGCTGACCCGGCACCCCGCCGTGTCCCAGGCGGTCGCCGTGGTCCGCGAGGACCAGTCCGGCCCCCGGCGCCTGGTCGGCTATGCCATGGCTGAGGGCGTGACCCCGGCCGAACTGCGCGAGTACGCCGGCCGTTCGCTGCCCGAGTACATGGTTCCGGCGGTCTGCGTCGTCCTCGACGCCTTCCCGCTCAACGCCAACGGCAAGGTCGACCGCAAGGCCCTGCCCGCCCCCGACCTGTCCACCCTCGTCCGGGAGTACGCCGCCCCCGCGACCGAAGCCGAGCGGGCGGTGGCGGCCGCCTTCGCGGAGGTACTCGGCGCCGGACGGATCGGCACGGTCGACGACTTCTTCGAGCTCGGCGGCGACTCGCTGCTCAGCATCCAGGTCGTCTCACGGCTGCGCCGGGCCGGCTACCCGGCCGCCGTCCGTATCCTGTTCGACCACCCCACCGTCGCCGGCCTGGCCGCGCGGCTCCAGGCGGACGGGACCGGGGACGGCGTGCCGGAGGCCGTCGCCCCACTCGTCCCGGCCCGCCGCGACGGCGGCCCGCTGCCCCTGTCGTACGCCCAGCGCAGGCTGTGGTTCGCGGCCGAACTCGACCCGGACAGCACCGAGTACAACTCCGGCGGTGCCCTGCGGCTCAGCGGCCCGCTGGACCTCCCGGCGCTGCGCCGGGCCCTGGACGCCCTCGTCGCCCGGCACGAGCCGCTCCGCACGACCTTCGCCGAGGCCGACGGTGAGGCCGTCCAGCTCGTCCGCCCGGCCACTGCTGTCCACTTGCCGGTCGAGGACTGCGCACCCGCCGACGTCTCCGCGCGGATCCGTGCCGCGCTCGGCGGCGTCTTCGACCTGCGCACCGGGCCGCTGTTGCGCGCCACCCTGCTCCGGGTCGGCCACGAGGAGCACATCCTGGTCCTCGCGATGCACCACCTGATCACCGACGGCTGGTCGATGGGCATCGTCGTTCGCGAGCTCGGCCGGCTCTACCAGGGCGCCGAACTGCCCCCGCTCGCCCTCCAGTACGCCGACTACGCCGTCTGGCAGCGCGACCGGCTCACCCCCGAGGCGCTCGCCGCGGGCCTGGAGCACTGGCGTGAGCGGCTGGCCGGCGCACCGGTTCTGGAACTGCCCACCGACCGGCCCCGGCCGGCTCGCCGTACCTGGGACGGCGCCCTCGCCGAGATCGACATCCCGGCCGACGTCGTGGACCGCTTCACCGAGCTGTGCAGGGCCCGCGGAGTGACGCTGTTCATGGGGCTCGTCGCCGCCGTGCAGCTGGTCCTGTCCCGCTACAGCGGCCAGCAGGACGTGGTTGTCGGCACCGTCACGTCCGGCCGCGACCAAGCCGAACTGGAGGGCCTGATCGGCTTCTTCGTCAACACCGTCGCCCTGCGCACGCGTGTCGACGAGCAGGACAGCGTCTGCGGTCTGCTGGCCGGCGTGCGCGAGACCGTGCTGGACGCCTTCGCCCACGACGAGATCCCCTTCGACCGGGTCGTCGACGCCGTGGTCACCGAGCGCGACCCCAGCCGCAGCCCCCTCGTCCAGGCTCTGGTCAGCATGGAGACCACCCCCGCGCCCGTCTCCGCGGCCGGACTGACCTGGCGGGACCAGCCCTTCGACGTCGACACCGCGCAGTTCGAGCTCTCCGTGGACTTCGCCGCCCGCGAGGACGGCCTGGCCGCCGCGATCAACTACAACACCTCGCTGTTCGACGAGGCCACCGTCCGGCGCCTGGGCGCCCACCTGGCGACCGTGCTCGCCGGGATGGCGGGCCCGGACAAACAGCTCGCGGACGTTCGCATGCTCACCGCCGAGGAGGAGCACACCCTCGTCCACGGTTGGAACGACACCGCACAGGACGTCCCGGAGCCGCTGCTGCCGGAGCTCTTCGCCGCCCAGGTCGCGCGGACCCCCGACGCGGTCGCCCTGGTCCACGGCGAGGAGCGGACGACCTTCGCCGAACTCGACCGGGCCGTGGGCCGGCTCGCCCACCGCCTGCGCGAGCGAGGCGCGGGCCCCGACACCGTCGTCGGCATCTGCGCCGAACGCGGCACGGACGTCGTCGTCGCGCTGCTCGGCATCCTCCGGGCCGGCGCGGCCTGCCTGCCCATCGACCCCGCCTACCCGGCGGACCGCGTGCGGCACATGCTCGGCGACTCCGGCGCGGCGACCGTCCTGGTCCAGGAGCACCTGACCGGCCGGTTCGCCGACTACGGCGGCACGCTGCTCACCCTCGAACGCGGCACCGACGGCGACCCGGAGGCCCCGGCCGTACCGTCGGTCACGGCCGACCACCTTGCCTACGTCATCTACACCTCCGGCTCCACCGGCCTCCCCAAGGGCACGCTCATCCGGCACGGCGCGTTCCGCAACCTCTACGCTCACCACCGCAGCCGCATGTTCGAACCCACCTCCCGGGGCCGCCAGATGCGGATGGCTCAGACCGCGTCGATCTCCTTCGACGCCTCCTGCGTCGCCCTCCTCTGGCTGGTCGGCGGGCACCAGCTGCATGCCGTCAACCACGACACCCACATCGACCTGCGCGCCTTCCGCACCTACCTGCGCGACACGCGGATCGACGTCATCGACGAGGCACCCACGTACCTGCGCGAGCTCATCGCCGACGGCATGCTGACCGACGAGGTTCACGTGCCGAGCGTGATCGTGTTCGGTGGCGAGGCCGTCGACGGCCGCATCTGGGACATCCTGCGGGCCCACCCCGAGGTCACCGCGTACAACTTCTACGGGCCCACCGAGTGCACCTGCGACTCGTTGACCTGGACCGTCCAGGGTAGCGAACGCCCCCTGATCGGACGCCCGGTCGGCAACGCACGCGCCTTCGTCTTGGACGCCCGGCTGCGCCCCGTTCCCGCCGGGGTCGTCGGCGAGCTGTACATCGAGGGCGCGGGCCTGGCCCGCGGCTACATCGGCAAGCCCGGCCTGACCGCGAGCCGCTTCGTGGCCTGCCCGTTCACCGGCGGCCGCATGTACCGCTCGGGCGACCTGGTCCGCTGGACCCACGAGGGCACCGTCGAGTTCCTCGGCCGCCGCGACGACCAGGTCAAGGTGCGCGGCTTCCGCATCGAGCTCGGCGAGATCGAGACCGTGCTGTCCCGCCACCCCGCCGTCGCCCAGGCCGTCGTGGTGGCCCGCGAGGACCAGCCCGGCGTCAAGCGCCTGGTGGCTTACATCGTGAGCGACGGAGCCGCGGCCGACCCGGCCGAACTGCGCGCCTATGCCGCCGACGCGCTCCCGGACTACATGGTCCCGGCGGCCTGGCTGCTCCTGGACGCCTTCCCGCTTAACCAGAGCGGCAAGGTCGACCGCAAGTCCCTGCCTGTCCCCGACCTGGCGGCCCTCGCTACCGCCTACACCGCGCCGCGCACCTCGGACGAGGAGGCAGTCGCCACCGCGTGGGCCGACGTGCTCGGACTGGAGCGCGTCGGCGCCCACGACAACTTCTTCGACCTCGGCGGCGATTCGATCCTCAGCACCCGAGCCGTCTCCCGGCTGCGGGCGGCGGGGTACGACGTCAGCGTCCGCGACCTGTTCAACGCGCCGACCGTCGCCGGGCTCGCCGCCCTGGTGGCCGCCTCCGCCGAACCGGGCGACCGGATCACCCCGGCCGCCCGCGACGCGGCGCTTCCTCTGTCGTACGCCCAGGCCCGTATGTGGTTCGCGGCCGAACTCGACCCGGAGAGCGCCGAGTACAACTCCGGGATGGCGCTGCGCCTGTCCGGACCGCTGGACCTCGGCGCGCTGCGTGGGGCGCTGGACGCCCTGGTGGCCCGGCACGAGTCGCTGCGGACGACCTTCGACACCGTCGACGGGCAGGGCGTCCAGCTCGTCCACCCGCCCGTCGCCGTGCCGCTGCCAGTGCGCGAGGCGGGGCCGTCGTCGTCCTCGGGGGCGCCTGCCGCGGAGACCCAGATCCGGTCCCTGTTCGCCGAGCCCTTTGACCTGCGTACCGGACCGTTGCTGCGCTCGACCCTGATTCGGTTGGGCGGGGAGGAGCACGTGCTCGTCCTGTCGATGCATCACATCGTCACTGACGGTTGGTCGCTTGGCGTGATCCGGCGTGAGTTGGGTGAGTTGTACGCGGGCCGTGCGTTGGCGGAGCTTCCGGTTCAGTACGCGGATTATGCGGTCTGGCAGCGGGAGCGGTTGACCGGGCGGGTGTTGGAGGAGGGTCTGGGGTACTGGCGGGCGCAGCTTGCCAAGGCCCCGGTGCTGGAGCTGCCGACGGACCGGCCGCGTCCGGCGGAGCGCACCACGCGTGGTGCGAGCTGTCAGATGGTGGTTCCGGCGGCGTTGGTGGCGCGTTTCACGGAGGTGTGTCAGGCCCAGGGTGCCACGCTGTTCATGGGTCTGACTGCGGCCGTGCAGCTTCTGCTGTCCCGTTACAGCGGACAGCAGGACGTGGTCCTCGGCACCGTGACCTCGGGCCGTGACCGGGCCGAACTAGAGGACCTGGTCGGCTTCTTCGTCAATACCCTGGCGCTGCGCACGCGGATCGACGAGCGCGAGAACGCGCACGGGCTGCTGGCCGCGGTGCGCGGCACGGTCCTGGACGCCTTCGCCCACGCGGAGGTGCCCTTCGACCGCGTCGTCGACGCCGTGGTCACCGAACGCGACCCCAGCCGCAGTCCGCTCGTCCAGGCGGTCATCAGCTTCGACAGCCAGGCCGACGGCCCCGGCACTCCGGAGGCTGCCGACGCGACCGCGCTGCGCTGGTCGGAGCACCCGCTCACGACGCGGACCTCGCAGTTCGACCTCACCTTCGACTTCGGCGCCGGCGGGACCGGTGGCGAGCTCCAGGCCCATCTCGTCTACAACACCGACCTGTTCGACGAGACCACCATCCGCCGCATGGCGGGCCACCTGCTCTCCGCCCTGACGGCGTTCGCCGACGACCCGGCCCGTGTCCTGTCCGACCTGGACCTGCTCTCCGCCGACGAGCGGCACGCGTTGCTCCACGACGGCAACGCCGCCGGCTCTGACGTGGCACCGCTGTCGCTGCCCGCTCTCTTCGAGCGGCGTCGGGCCGAATGTCCCGACGCGCCAGCCGTCGTCACCGACACCGCCACATGGACCCACGCGGAGCTCGATGACCGCGCCACGGCCTTGGCCCGGCGGCTGCAGGCCGAGGGCGTCGGAGCCGAGACCGTCGTCGGGGTGTGCCTGCCGCGTGGGGCCGACTGGCTCGCCTCCCTGCTCGCCGTAGTGAAGGCGGGCGGCGTCTACCTCCCGCTCGACCCCGACTACCCTGCCGACCGGCGGGCGTTCATGCTCGCCGACTCCGGCGCCCCGCTCGTGCTCACTGACGCGGAGCACGCGCGGCTGCTCGACAGCACTGGGGTGCGCGTGCTGACGACCGGTGAGGAGCCGACGCCCGACCGTGCTTCCGGCCCCGCGTCGTCCGAGCCCGACCATGGCACGGACCTCCTCGGCCCCGTCTCCCCGGACTCCGGCGCGTACCTGATCTACACCTCCGGTTCGACCGGCGTCCCCAAGGGCGTCCTCGTCACTCACCGCGGCCTGGCCGCCTTCGCCGCCACCCAGGCGGACCGCTTCGGGCTCACCCCCGGCTCCCGGGTACTCCAGGCGGCGTCGGCCAACTTCGACGCCTCCGTGATGGAGATCCTCATGGCCTGGTCCGTGGGCGCCGCCCTGGTGCTGCCCGCCCCGGGCCGGGTCCTGGGCGAGGAACTGACCGAGGTGCTCACACGGCAGCGGGTCACCCACGCCATGATCCCGCCGGCCGCGCTGGCCGGCGTCGGCAGCGCGGAACTCCCGGGCCTCACCACGCTGGTGGTGGGCGGCGAGGCATGCCCGCCCGAGCTGGTCGGCCGCTGGGCACCGGGCCGGGCCATGCACAACGCTTACGGACCGACCGAGATCACCATCTCCGCGACCATCAGCGAGCGGCTCGTTCCGGGAACCGTACCGCCCATCGGCCGCCCGAACCTGGACACCCGGATCCACATCCTGGACGCCTGGCTGCGCCCGGTGCCGGAGGGCGTCCCCGGCGAGCTCTACGTCGCCGGTGCCGGTGTGGCCCGCGGCTACCTGGGCCGTCCCGGGCTGACCGCGAGCCGCTTCGTGCCCTCGCCGTTCACCGGGGAGCGGATGTACCGCACCGGTGACGTGGTCCGCCGGCGGCCCGGCGGGCAGCTGGAGTTCGTCGGCCGCGCCGACGACCAGGTCAAGATCCGCGGCTTCCGTATCGAGCCCGGCGAGATCGAGAGCGTCCTCGCCGCCCACCCGGGCGTGCGCCAGGCCCTCGTCCAGGTCCGCGAGGACCAGCCCGGCGTCAAGCGCCTGGTGGCCTACGTCGTCCCGGACGCTCCCGGCACCGGCCCCGGCTCCGAGGAACTGCGCGAGCACACCGCCCGTTCTCTCCCGGACTACATGGTCCCGGCGGCCTGGGTGGCGTTGGAGACGATCCCGCTCACCGCCAACGGCAAGCTCGACCGGCGCGCCCTGCCGACCCCGGACCTGCCGGCACGCGGCGAGACCCGGACGGCACCGCGCACCGCGACCGAGCGTGCGCTCGCCGAGGTGTGGCAGGCGGTTCTTGGCATCGAGGAAGTCGGCGTCGAGGACAACTTCTTCGAGCTCGGCGGCGACTCCATCCTCAGCATCCAGGTGGTGGCCCGCGCCCGCGCCGCCGGGCTGACGGTCTCCACGAGGGATCTGTTCGCCGCGCCCACGGTGGCCGGATTGGCCGCGCTCGCCGTCCGGGCGGGCGGGGAGGAAGGCGCCGAAGAGGCTCCCGACGCCGGCCGCGTCACCGGAGAGGTGCCCCTGAGCCCGATCCAGCGCTGGTTCCTGGATGGGGAACGGGACTCCTACGGCCGGTTCACCATGTCCGTCTACGCCGAACTGGCCGAACGGCCCGACCACGACGCCCTCCAGGCGGCCGTGGCGGCCCTGTACGAGCACCACGACGGACTGCGCAGCCGCTTCACCCGCGAAGGCGGTGCCTGGCGGCAGACCGTCGCCGCGCGGGAGGACGGCGACTGGTTCACCTGGCACGACCTGGCCGGGGAGGACACGGCGGCTCGCGAGGAGACCATCGAGCGAATCCTCGCCGAGACGCACGCCGGCCTGGACATCGGCAGTGGCCCGCTGTTGCGCGCGCTCGTCCTCGACCAGGGCCAGGACCTGCCGGTCCGGCTCGCCCTCGTGGCCCACCACCTGGTGTTCGACGTCGTCTCCTGGGGCGTGCTGCTCTCCGACCTGGCACGCGCGTACGAGCGAATCGCGGTGGGCGAGCGCCCCGGACTCGGCGCCCGCACCACCTCGTTCCAGGAGTGGTCCGGCACGCTCACCGCCTTGGCGGAGGCAGGCCGCTTCGACGAGGAGATCGCGTACTGGCAGGAGGCCGAGCGTGTACCGCGGCTGCCGGGATCCGGCTCCGCGGCCAACACCGCGGACTCCGAGGAGACCGTCTCCGTACGGCTGGACGAACGGACCACGGCGGCACTCCTCCAGACGGTTCCGGGGCGCCATCGGGCCCGCGCCAACGAGGTGTTGCTCGCTGCCCTCGGCCGGGCGCTGGCGGAATGGACCGGCCAGGACCGGGTGGCGGTGGCCCTGGAGGGCCACGGCCGTGAGGAGGAGGTGGCTGACGGCGTCGACCTGTCCCGTACGGTCGGCTGGTTCACCACCATCTTCCCCTTCGCCTGGGACGTGCCCGGGCCGGGGGACTGGCGGTCCGCGGTGACGGCGGTCAAGCGCCGCCTGCGCGCGGTCCCGCACAAGGGCCTGGGCTACGGCGTCCTGCGTCACCTGCGCGAGGACTCCCCGCTCACCGGTCCGCTGCCCGACGTGAGCTTCAACTACGTCGGCCGGTCCGACGGGTTCGACCCTGGGCTCTACAGGCGTCTGCTGGACGACCCGTCCGCCACCCAGGGCGGCGCGGGCACCCGTGCCCACCTGCTGGACATCGTGTGCGGGGTGCAGGGCGAGCGGCTTACGGTCGGGGTGTCGTACTCGGCGGCGGTGCACGACCGCGCCGACGTCGAGCGGCTCACGGACCGACTGGCCGGACTGCTGCGCGACCTCGCGGGCACCGGCGAGCCGATGCGGGAAGTCGATGCCGGGCCGCTGCCGCGGGGAACCAGCACACCGTCGCAGGAATGAGAAAAGCCCCGGCCCGCAGGCGCTCACGGGGGATAAGCGCGATGCGGGCCGGGGAGCCTTTTGTCCGCCGGGAAGAAGACTACGCGGGGGAATCGTGGGGGCATTGGTTCTGGCCCCCCACTCCATGGTGGAGCTAGCTCCACTTTCGGAAGTGTATCCCGCGTGCTTACCCGGACCCTTTCCGGACCGGTAGCTTTTCACCGTCGCCCAATGCACTGGAGGTCCCCCGGATATGAATATCGAAGAGGCCCCGCAGGACTGCCCGCACCCCGAGTTCTCGCCTTACGCCCTGGAAATGGACGTGGTCTCTCTTTCGTACGGCTCCGTGACGGTGCTGAGCGAGGTGACCGTCGGGCTGGTGCGCGGCGGGGTGACCGCGGTCATCGGCCCGCCCGGGTCGGGCAAGAGCACCCTGCTGGACTGCGCCACCGGCCGCCTTACGCCCACCTCGGGCTGGGTCGGCCTGCACGACCGGATCGCGCGGCCCGCGCCCGGGCAGTGGGACCGACTGCTGCACGCCGACCCGGAGAAACCCGAACTGCTGGTCGCCGACGACCTGGAGGACGCGAGGCCGCTCTACGCGGCGATGGCGCTGGAGGACCAGGCCCGTACCGTGCTCGTGACGACGTCGTCGGTGGCCGTCGCGGCGGCCGCCGACGTGACGCTGTTCCTGGCGGACGGACGGCTCACCGACGTGATGTGCGGAGCGTCCGCCGAGGAGGTCGCGGCCCGGCTGGTGGGACTCACCGCGCGCTGCTGAAACGGGCCAGTTGTTGTACCCGGTGGGGCGCTACAGCCGGGCCTGCGCCAGGTCCTGGCGATGGAAGCCGTCGAGCAGGGAGGCGCCCAGGGGCGTCAGCGAATGACGGGCGGTGTTCAGCCGCCGCTGCGTGGTGATCAGGCCCGCGTTGCGCAGCACGGAGGTGTGCTGGCTCGCGGAGGCCGCCGAGATGCCGATGCGGCGGCCGAGCTCGGTGGTGGTGCAGCTCTCGGTCAGGCTCTTCATGATGGCCGCGCGGGTCCGCCCGACCAGCGGGCCGAGCGCGTCGGTAGCGTTCTGCTCGGGCGCGGGTGCGGCCAGCACGGCCTCGACGGAGCCGGTCGTCGCCGGGTACGCCAGCATCGGCGGCCGGTTGGGGCCGGCGGCCGGCACGAGCACCGGACGGTCGGTCAGGAAGAGGGACGGGGCCAGCAGCAGGCCGGCCCCGTCCGGCACGATGTCCTGTGAGCGGTGGCTGGGGATCTCCAGCACGCCACCGTCCCAGCGCACCGAAGGGTGCAGCGTGGACAGCAGCCGCTCGATGCCGCCGGCGAGCACGGTGCGGCCGCGAGCGGCGCAGTCGTCGTTGAGGGTGTCCGACACCCGGTCCCAGTAGGGCGCGAGGGCGACTTTGTGGAACTCCTCCAGCATCATGGTCAGGTTCTGCCGCCCGGTCCCGGTCTCCGGATTCGCCGCTTTCTCGGCCATGTGCAGCAGGTCGGGGACGGTGCGCAGGGTGCGGGCCAGGGGCAGCAGGGAGCAGGGGCGCCGCCCCAGCCGGCTCGTGGTCCGCCGGCGCCAGGACGCGTAGGCGTCGCCACCGCCCTGACGGGCCAGCAGGTCGAGGGCGAACAGCGTCTCCACGAGAGGCCGCTCGGCGACCTTGACGACTGTGCGCGCCAGGTCCTGGGCGGAAAAATGGACGCGTTGCATGGCGGAAAGCACTCCGTGATCGAAGAAGTGGGGGACCGGGACCGGCGGGTCGGGCGGCTCAGGCGCCGGACACGGCGGCGTCCAGCGGATGGAAGGGGCAGCTCCACTGCTCATCTGTCCGCGCGCCGGAATACTGGCGGGCATCGGACGCCTCGCCGAACTCCGCGAGATTGGGGTTGATGGAGCTCTGCAGGCGCTCCTCGCGCTGGCGTATGCGGCGCTGGAGGCCGTAGTAAACGCCGGACTGCTTCAGCCGCCGGAACTGGTGGTTGGAGTTGAAGGCGAGAGCCGGCCGGGAGTAGCGCCGGGAGATCCGGGACGCGTTCTCGTGCATGCCGACGACGAAGAACGGGTGTCCGGCCACGCTGAACGCGAAGTCCGGGGAGGCCGGGTCGTGGGCGACGTCCGGCGCCCAGGCGAAGCCGCGTTCGGCGTCGAGGTGGTGCAGGTCTGTGAGCTGCCGCCACATAAGTTCGCCGAATTCCGGCTCGGTGAGCTCGGCCGGTCCGTCGAAGACGGCGACGAAGGTCGCGAAATTCTCGGTCGGGCGCAGCTGCCCGGCGACGAATTCGGAAATTGCCGAATGGAGTGCCGACGTGGTTTCGGCACTACCCATCGTGCCGAGCTGGACGGGCGTCAGAATGCCTCGCCGGACGGCGGATTTGGCGGCCAGACATGAAAAGTCCTCGCTCATGATCCAGTCTGTGAAATGACGGTGAACCGGAATATCCATAGTTCCCCCTTGCCGGAATGTGCATCGTGTATAGACTTCATGCACTTCCTCCCCCGTGCAGCGTCGTCCACCTTATGTACAGGTTTGTTTCTGCGCAATGTGAGTAATTCGTGGATGAGGTATGAATTCCTCTCCTGTTGGAACGTGAATTCTTCATGGTTACTGGCGGGAAACTTATCGAACCGTCAGGTGTTTGCGCAGGTGGGAGGCTTGTTGTGGCTCTGGCGGATGCTCGCCGGACGCCTTCGAGTTGCGTGCCGGAAGCTTCGGCGGAAAGTGAAACTCATGGTGCTGAGCCGGTCGCGGGGTTACGGTCCGGCCCAGGCACTTCCCCCTGTGCACGCCTGAAACTGACCGACAAGACGCGGAGGCACGCGCGCCGACACCAATGGGGATCGGCGCCCCTGTGGCCGGTCTCACCGGCCTCCTTTGTGGGGCCTGCGACCTGTGGCCCCACGCCGCCTCTCGCGTCCAACCCGCCTTCCGGGCAAGGGATTGCTCAGGCCGGGTGGCGTGCCCGGACGGTGTGATTCGGCGTGGCCTTAACGACCTTGTGAGCCCGATCCGGCCGGTGGAAGCATCGGCCCGGCCAGACAACCGAAAGGGGGACCTCCCATGTCGCTCGCGATCGAGGCCGAGGGGCTGGTCAAGCGGTACCGGGAGACGACGGCCTTGCGGGACGTCCACCTCGCTGTGCCGGCCGGCACCGTGCACGGGGTCCTCGGCCCCAACGGAGCCGGGAAGACGACCGCGGTACGCATCCTCGCGACCCTGCTGACCCCGGACGGTGGCCGTGCCGTCGTCGGCGGCCACGACGTCGTGCGCGACCCGGTCGCGGTGCGCGGCGTCATCGGCCTGACCGGCCAGTACGCAGCACTCGACGAGGAGCTGAGCGCCGTCGAGAACCTCACGCTCATCGGCCGCCTACTGCGCCTGCCGGCCACGGAGGCGCGCTCCCGGGCCCGCGAGCTGCTGGCCGACTTCAGCCTCACCGACGTCCAGATGCGCCCGGTGAAGACCTTCTCCGGCGGTATGCGGCGCCGCGTCGACCTCGCGGCGAGCCTCGTCGGCCGGCCCTCCGTGCTCTACCTGGACGAGCCGACGACCGGCCTTGACCCGCACAGCCGCAACGAGGTGTGGGACAGCGTGCGCAAGCTTGTCACCGACGGGGTCACCGTGCTGCTCACCACCCAGTACCTGGAGGAGGCCGACCAACTCGCCGACCGGATCACGGTGTTCAACCACGGCACGGTCGTCGCCGAGGGCAAGCCGGACGAGCTCAAGCGGATGACCGGCGGGCAGACCCTGGAGGTGCGGGCCGCCCGGCGCGAGCAGACGGACACGGTCGCCGAGATCATCCTCGGCATCACCGGGCAGTTGCCGGCCCGCGACGAGGACACCGGCCGGCTCACCGTGCCGGTCCAGGACCCGACGGTCCTCTCCGCACTGGTTCACAAGCTCGACGCGGCCGACGTGGCCTTCGACGAACTCGGCCTGCGGCTGCCCACGATGGACGAGGCATTCCTCGCGATCACCAGCCCGGGCGGCGTGCGGGCCCCCCTCACGGAAGAGACGCGATGACGACCCCCACCCCTGCGAGCCGGCGCATCGGCCCGCTGGAAGCCCTCGGGAGCGCCCTGTTCTTGGCCTCCCGGAACGTCGGTAAGCTGTGGAAGAGCCCCGGGGCGATCCTGGACGTGACGCTCCAGCCGCTGCTGATGCTGTTTTTGTTCACGCTCCTGTTCAGCGGTGCCATCGGCGGCGGAGACCGGGATGGCTACCTCCAGCAACTGGTGCCCGGCCTGATGGTGTTCAGCCCGCTGTACGTGACGATCGGTACCGGCGTCGCCCTGTGCACGGACATCTCCAAGGGCTTCTTCGACCGGCTGCGCAGCCTCCCGATCGCCCGGTCCGCACCGCTCGCGGGCATCGTGATCGGCGATGTCGCCCGCTATGTGGTGTCGGTCGCCGTGGTCCTGGGCGTCGGCATGCTGATGGGCTTCCGCGTGCACACCAACCCGCTCGCCGTGCTGGCCTCGGCCGGCCTGATGATCGCGTTCGGTCTGTGCGTCTGCTGGATGGCGATCCTGGCCGGCATCATGCTCGACGCCCCGGCCTCCGTGCCCGGTGTGCTGATCGGCGCGGTCATGCCGCTGAGCTTCGGCAGCAACGTCTTCGCCGCCGCGGACTCCATGCCGGGCTGGGTGCAGGCGTGGGTGAACATCAACCCCGTCACCCTGCTGACCGATGTCAACCGGGCCCTGCTACTGGGCGAGGGCGAGGTGACGGGCCCGCTGTTGGGCAGCCTGGCCTGGATGGCCGGCTTCCTCCTCGTCTTCTTCCCGCTGTCGATGCGGGCTTATCGACGCCGGCTGGGCAAGTGATCTACGCGGCGTACGGGGCGGCTGGCGCTGGCCGTACCGGCAACGGGACTGGCTGCACAGCTGCGTGAACGCGGCTATGTGCCGATCGGTAGGGATCGGGGCGAGCTTCTCGAAGGCGGTGGCAGCGTCAAGTGCTGCACCTTGGTGCTTCGCTGGAGCCAGGACAAGCCCGGTGCCAACACCGACGCAGTGGCCATGGCCCGCCCCGGCGCCGGCCGTCATGAAGCTGTGGGGCAGCTGACCGCCTCTGACAGCCCAGGATGGACCGTGGCCCGACGGACCGGGGAGGCGCCCCTGTACCGAGAGGAGTACGAAAGTGAGCGTCCCTGATCCGGCCCGGCCCGACCGCGGCCGGGCGGCAGTCGGCATGCGCGCACCGCACGGGGTACCCGCGCTGGACCGGCCGCGCGTGCAACGCACTGGGAAACAGCAACGTGCGCCACGAACGGCAGGAACTCTGCGCCAGGAGTTGAGTGGCCGTCAACTCGGCATGATCGCGCTCGGCGGCGCTATCGGCACCGGACTGTTCCTCGGCTCGGGACAAGGACTCGCTCTCGCCGGCCCGGTGGTGGTGGTGGCGTACGCGGCGGCGGCCGTACTGGCCCTCGCCGTCACCTTCGCTGTCGCCGAGATGGCTTCCGTGCACCCGGAGGCCGGCGGATTCGGTGCCGTCGCACATGCCTATCTCGGTCCGATGGCCGGGTTCGTGCAGCGCTGGACCTACTGGGGAGCCCAAGTCGTCAATATCGGCAGCGAGGCGGTGGCTGCCGGGCTGTACACGCGCTTTTGGTGGCCGGACCTCCCGCTGTGGGTACCGGTGGCGGCCTTTTCCGCCGCCATGGTTGGCGTGAACGCCTTGTCCGTACGTTTCTTCGGCGAGTTCGAGTACTGGTTCGCGATGGTCAAGGTCTGCGCGATCGTGGCGTTCGTCCTCATCGGTGTCGCGGCCATCGTGTTCGGTCTGCCCGGGCAGAAACCCATCGGCGCCTCCACCATCACTGCCCACGGAGGTCTGGCTCCCAACGGACTGACCGGCCTGTGGATGGCACTGTGCATCGCCGCCTTCAGCTACATCGGTACCGAGACCCTCTCCCTCACGGCTGCGGAAGCCAGGAACCCGTCCCGCGACATCCCTCGAGCCGCTCGCGCCACGGTGTTCCGGCTCGCTCTCTTCTACGTGTTGAGCATGTGTGTGGTGGTGGCCATCGTGCCCTGGACCGAAGCCTCGGACGGTGACGGTGTCGCCCAGAGCCCGTTCGTGCGCCTCTTCGGTGCCGCCGGTGTCCCGGCCGCCGCAGCCATCATGAATCTCGTCGTCCTCACCGCCGCCTTGTCGGCTATGAACACCAATCTCTTCGCTACCGCCCGTACTCTGCATTCCCTCGGCCAAGTCGGCCAGGCCCCGGCCCGCTTCGCGCGATTGAGCCGACGCGGAACTCCACTGTCCGCACTGCTGCTCTCCACCGTCGGCGCGCTCGCTGCCGTGCTGATCTCAGCCATCGCACCGGCTCATGTCTTCCCCGCGATGATCTCGGTCGCGCTCTTCAACGCCCTGATCACTTGGC
The DNA here is from genome assembly GCF_046549115.1 of Streptomyces sp. x-19. NCBI lineage: Bacteria > Bacillati > Actinomycetota > Actinomycetes > Kitasatosporales > Streptomycetaceae > Streptomyces > Streptomyces sp. x-19. The sequence continues at coordinate 21,665 of NZ_JAJPWK010000048.1, forward strand.
TGCTCATCTTCGCCACGCACCTGGTCTTCCACCGCGCCCGCAGGGCCGCAGGCCACGCCGTGTCCCCGGTGAGGCTGGCGGGTGCGCCGGTAACCACCGTCCTGGCGATGGCCTCCATCGTGGCCGTACTTGTGACGATGGCCTTCACGGACCAATTCCGCCTCGCCATCCTCGCTGGTCTTCCCTGCCTTGCCGCGACCATCGCCCTCTACCCGCTGGTCCGACGGAAGCTCCAGTCACGCCCTGAAGCCAGCTCTGGTTCCAGGCGCCTGTGACGGGCTTTGCCCCCCGATCTTGGATACTTGAGACATATAGGTCTTTAGGGCCTGAGAGTGGACATGTTGTGGGCATGAAGCACTACCCGATCGAGTTCAAGAAGGACGCGGTCGAGCTGCACCGGTCCCGTCCGCAGGCGAGGATCAAGGGGCTCGCCGCTGACCTGGGCGTCAGTCCGGAGACTTTGCGGAATTGGATTCGTGTAGAGGGGGCCACCCGTCCGCGGGGCCGGCGCGTCGCGGCGAGCGTTGCGGCTGCGGATCGGCCGTAGGCTGACCCGCGGCGGAGAGCGAGGCCCCTGCGTAAGGAGATCGCGGGGCTGCGGCAGGAGAGAGAACCTGCGGAGGGCGGCGAAGTATTTCGCCGGGGAGACGCGCTGGTGAACCGCTTCCAGTTCGTCGTCGACCACCAGCGCCGCTTCGGCGTGAAGCGGTTGTGCCAGGTACTCGGGATCGCCCGATCCAGCTTCTATCACTGGCGCAAGCCAGCCCCGACCAGGGCTAAGCGCCAGGCTGCAGATGGGAAACTCGCCGCGAGGATAAGGGAGATCCACCGCCAGTCGGACGGCACCTACGGTGTCCCGCGGATCGCCGCCGAGCTCCGCGACGGCGGCGAGCACGTCAACCACAAGCGCGTCGCCCGCGCCATGCGCCTCATCGGCGTTCCCGGGCTGCGACTATGCAAGAGGGTGCGGACCACGTTGCCAGGCCAGTCGCCGCGAAAGCCCCGGACCTGCTGGGACGGCACTTCACCGCCGAGACGGTGAGGGCGGTGGTTGTTCGTTGTGCTGCGTGACTGGGGCAAGGCGGCGGTCGCGCTGAACACTGAGGGCTCTGCGAAGCGGGACGGCCAGCCGTGGGTTGGCCAGAGTCTGCGTCAACAGGTGCTCAGTCCCGTTGTGTTGGAGGCACGGCAGGCGTTCCGTGGCTCAAGCAGGGTGAAGCGGGATCACGACGGTCGGCCTGTGAACGGCGATCCGGTGGTCATTCCGCTGCCTCCTGTCTTCACCCCAGCCGAGGTCGCGGAGGTCACGGCCGCCAGCAGATATCCGGTCCGCACACTGCAGAAGGCTCGTGTCTACACCCTCAGTGGTCGGATCGTCAGCCCTTGCGGCAAGCGCTACATCGGTGCAGGAACGATCAGCCGAGCCAAGATATACGGGTGCCAAGGACGGAGCGAGGCAAACGTCGGTGCACCCACCTGTTCCTGCCCCTACCTGGCCGCCCGCCCAGTTGAAGAGCAGACGTGGCAACAGGTTAGGACATTTCTCAGTGATGCCGACAGGCTCAGGGCTGCGGCTGGCGACTGGATCGGAGCGATGGAGGGGCAGTGCGTGCGCTCCGAGGAGCGTCGCGGCGAACTCGACAGGCGCATCAAGGCCCAGGCCCGGGCCGTTGCCATCGCCCTCAGCGTGGCCGTCAGGGAGGTTGCCTCACTTGATCTGTGCCTGGCGGAGGCGGAGACATTGTTGGAGCGGCTGATCGCTCCTGCGCAGGCCGAACTCAATGCGATGATCGAATCCAAGAAGGAGGTAACTGCCCGTCAGGCAGTAGGCGATGCGGCGCAGGAGAGGTCCGCCCAGCTGGTTGAGCTTGCTGTCATGGCACGCAGGACCTTGCATGACCTGCCGCTGGAACGCCAGAAGCAGTTATTGGCCATGATCGATATCAAGGTGACCTTCCTGGAACCGCCTAGTAGTGCTTTGTTAGGTGGTGTCGTAGGGCTGCCAGGGGGTGGGTTGGTGGCAGGTGGGGCAGGTGCCTGTCCAGGTGGCCAGGAGGTGTTGGAGGAGGTCCAGGGCCTGGTAGAGGGTCAGGCCCTGGCAGGGGCTTTTGGGCTCCTCCGTTGTTCGGTCAG
>NZ_JAJPWK010000049.1:0-21809 GCF_046549115.1 Streptomyces sp. x-19
GTCAGGGCGGGCGATGCTGCGTCGGGCCAACATCCGCCGGTGGTGGGAGGGCTCGTCTTCGCCGAAGAACGGGACGGCCGGCAGCTGTGCGGCTGCCCAGTCATAGACGCGCGGGCCCTTCGCGCCGTCACCGCAGGACAGTCGTTCCCAGGCTTCGTCCGGGGGCATCACCGATGAGCTGGTCGATGCGCCAGCACCCGGCCAGGGACTTGACCTGCTGTGATTTCGGGACCGCGACGACGTATCCGAGTCCGGCTTCTTCGAGCATGCGGCGGAAGTGGCCGTCCTGGCCGTAGAGCGCGTCCGCGGTCACCCAAGCAAAGGGCAGCGGCGAGGACCGTGCTCTGGCGACCAGTACCCGGGCCAGCTCCGTCTTGGTGGCGAAAGCACGCTCGTCGGGCACCTTCGCTGCCTGGCATCGCTCCCGGTCGGACGTCCACGACTTCGGCAGATACAACTCCCGGTCCACCAACGTCCGGCCCCGCGAAGACGCATACGCCGCGAAAACCGCTACTTGGCAGTTCTCGGTACGGCCGGCTGTGCCTGAGTACTGCCGTTGCACCCCAGCCGAGGCCTCACCTTTCTTGAGGAACCCCGTCTCATCGATCACGAGGACACCGTCGTCCTCGCCGAGCCGCTCGGCGACGTACGCCTGCACATCATCACGGACCCCGTCTGCGTCCCACCGTGCCCGGTTCAGGAGATTCTGTAGCCCATGAGGTGTGCTGTGACCTGCGTGTTCGGCGAGCTGCCAGCTGTTCTTCCTGCCTACCGGACCGAGCAGGCCGTGCACGTACGCGCGCATCCGCCGCCGCAGATCAGCCCGGCCGAACCGGTGACCGACCCGCAGCAGCACCTCTTCAAGCTCGCCCGCCCACACGTCAGGCCGCACATCGTCTTGCATGATCAGTACAACAGCGGTCAAGCGCGACCGGTCACGAACAACCGCCACATGACGGCACATCAGCTCACTACACTCAAGAAGACGCCCCTGACCAGCGCAAATAGCGAACTACAACTGGAGTGCTAGTCCCCGCCATGCCTGCCTGCTGCGCGCCATGGCGGATGTGAAGGTTGAGCGTCGTCACGAACCAGCCGGCTCCGGACAGGGGAGACCGCGGTTCGCCAAGGCTAGGAAGTTGCATTGCGGCCTACAGTCGCTGGACCCGCAATCGATGAAGGTCGACCGAACTGACCTCCGGCCTCGACGGCCCACACAGGCCCACGGGACCGACTGCGTCCTGGCTGGACGACACCTGCGCACTCGGCGCTGGCAGCGGAGGAACAGGATTGCGTGCCAGGACGGGTAGAGACCAGCTCCCGCGGCGCTCGCAGGATGGACTCTTGCCTGACGAGTCGTCCCAGGGTGTGTGCGCCGGCGTCGCCTCAGCACGCAAGGCGCCGGAGGAGTGCGTCGACTGGTCAACTGTGGTGCTGAAATCCCCCTCCGACCTCAGCACCACAGCGGAGAGCGCAAACACGCACAGAGCTGCCACGACAGACGCAGCCCATCGGGAAACGACGACATACCGGCGGCGCTCACGCGCATGAGACCGGATGCGAATCGACATACCGAACAGTCTACCCATTTGCCTCGAATGCCAACTTCTGGGCCAGTGGCGGAACTTCAGCTGCATTCTTCCAAAATTATAACAAAAGCCGCAGCAATCGCTGCTATTGCGGCTTCCACACCCGCCCTGCGGGCCAGCTCCCTGATGAACAACCAGAGTTCGACCAGCGTCGAGAGGACTCATGTCGCGTCCGCCGCCCTCCCGACCGTGATAGGCGGGACTCGGCCCCGCGCGATCGGCACAGGGGATGCGCGCGGGGCCGATGGCGAACACCAAGGCCAGGCAACTACGCCTGGCCGGCCCAGGGTGGCCGCCCACACTCAAACTGTCTTGCCTCGCCACTGCCGGACAGAGGCGAAAGTCCCAACCAGGCGCAGCCGATGATGCAGCCCCCATTGAGGTGTTCTCGACGATCCTGCTTCCAGGAGCGTTGTCCTGTGCATGGCCTGAGTTTGTCGTTTATCTGGTGAGGTCGAAACGTCCTCGAACTGGGTCGCTCACCTGAGCATTTGCCGGATGTGGGGGTGGCCTCGGCCTGATCATGCGCTCCGACCAAGGACACACCTGACCAGACCGAGGCCGTGGAGACGAGTGTGCTGCAACAGTGGGACCGGCAGGAGGCTTTCGGAAGGCTGTCGCGCTTCCGGGGTGACTTCTACGACTGCCTGAACGGCCGCGGGGATGCCTTGTTCGAGCTCACCGACGCTGTGTTGTGCACGGACGGACCGGTTAAGAAGTCGTCTCATTTGGGCTCGTCGGTAGTCTGGTGCTCGTGCTGATCGTGGAACGCTTGGTGCCGGACTAGCTGTACGACCTGTTCCTGCGGGTGGTGCCACCCGCTCCGTCACGGCCGCAGGGCGGGGGGCGACGCCGGTGCGGTGACCGTGAGGTCCTCGCGGCGATCATCTTCGTGGCCACGACGGGCTGCACCTGGCGGCAGTTGCCGCCGGTCTTCGGCCCGTCAGGGCCGACCGCCCACCGGCGCTTCACCGAGTGGACCACCGCCCGGGTCTGGGCCAAGCTCCACCGCGTCATCCTCGACGAACTGGGATCGCGCGGGGACCTGGACTGGTCGCGCTGCGCCATCGACTCGGTGAACATGCGGGCTCTGAAAGGGGGGAGCTGACAGGTCCGAATCCTGTCGACCGGGGCAAGAAGGGATCGAAGATCCACTTGATTACGGAACGGACCGGTTTACCCCTGTCCATCGGGATCTCCGGCGCGAACCTTCACGACAGTCAGGCACTCAAGCCGCTCGTCCGGGGCATCCCACCGATCCGCTCGCGACGCGGGCCACGCCGACGACGGCCCGCCAAGCTCCATGCGGACAAGGGGTACGACTACGACGACCTGCGCCGATGGCTCCGCGGACGAGGCATCCGGCACCGCATCGCCCGCAGAGGCATCGAGTCCTCCACCCGACTGGGCCGGCACCGCTGGACGATCGAGCGCACCATGTCCTGGCTCGCCGGCTGCCGCCGCCTGCACCGCCGCTACGAGCGCAAGGCCGAACACTTCCTCGCCTTCACCGCCATCGCCTGCAGCCTCATCTGCTACCGCAGACTCACCAAATGAGACGACGTCGAAGTGAGTGTTTTTCTTCCCGGGGCGTTGAAGTGGCGGTGCCTTGGAGGCGCTCCCAGACAGGAAGCGTGAGCGACGACGACACGAGTTTGACCGACGAGGAAGAGCCCAGCCTGAGCTGTGTGATCTGTGCGGGGCTATGGTCACAGACAGGATTCAGTGGTATGCCCTGGTCCTGGATTCGTTGTCGATCCACGCGGTTGACGCGAAGTTCGACGGCAAACCTGGCCGGCTTCGACGGGGTTCTCCTCAGCGCAACGCGCCGACGAGGAACCCTCGTCGCGGGAACTAATCTCACCGAAACAGCCGTTCCTGTATTTGACGATTTTTGCCCAGGCATATGCAGAAATATGCAATTCGAAGGGACGATAACGTGGCAGCACCACTGGCAGGACGGCAGGCGCTGGTGACCGGGGCTTCGCGTGGTATCGGGGCGGCGATCGTACGGCGGTTGGCCCAGGACGGCGCCGCGGTCGCCTTCACCTACGGCGCCTCGGCCGCCGAGGCCGAGAAACTGGTAGCCGAGGTCACCGAAACCGGTGGCACCGCGGTCGCGATTCAGGCCGATAGCGGGGACCCCGAGCAGGTAGCCAGGGCGATCGCCCAGACTGTGGCACAGCTGGGCGGTCTGGACATCCTCGTCAACAACGCCGGCACCCTCTACGCCGGCGACATCGAGTCGCTGACGATGGAACAGTTCGACCGGTTGGTCGCTGTCAATGTCAGAGGCGTCTTCGCCGCGATTCAGGGCGCCCTCCCGCACCTGGGCACCGCTGGTCGCATCATCAACATCGGAAGTGTCAACGCCGACCGGGTACCCCTTGCTGGGTTGTCGATGTATGCGATGTCCAAGGCGGCGGTCGCCGGCTTGACGCGCGCGCTGGCTCGCGAACTCGGACCGCGCGGCATCACCGTCAACAACATTCAGGTGGGGCCCACCGCAACGGACATGAACCCCGAGGACAGCGAAGCCGCAGATGCGCTGCGCGAGATCATGGCACTGGGGCGCTACGGTCGTCCCCGTGAGATCGCCAGTGCCGTCAGCTATCTGGCCGGGCCGGAGGCGGCATTCATCACCGGCGCCAACTGGAACGTCGACGGTGGTTTCACCGTCTGACTCTCGCAAGTCACCCGGATGCTCGGCTGCGACCACGACACGGGTTTCACCGACGAGGCCGACGAGGAGGAGACCCAGCCTGAGCTGTGTGACCTGTGCTCACGGCGGAAGGATCAGCCCGGGGGAGCTGGCCGAGGAGATTAGGCTCACCCAGGCGCAGATCGAACTCGGGGTGTTGTGGCAAAAGTTGGGTGCCCTGCGCTGGCACCAGCGGTTCGGCAAGGACAGCCCGGCCTCGTCCTCGTGACCGGCTCAGGTTGAGGGATCCTTCTTCTTCGACCAGCCGGGGGCGGGTTTCTTGCTTGTGAGCCGTCTGGTCATGAGGGTGATGAGTGACCAGTTCAGGTGAGCCTCGGAATGCTGTGGGAGGCGCTCGTAGTCTCGCGCGTTGCGGCGGGCGTTCATGATCCATCCCAGAGTGCGTTCGGCCTCACCACCACCCAGATCCGCGAGGTCGTGGAACGGCTCATCGCCCCTGGCCAATGGCGCCAGGGCACACCCAGGCCCCCGGGTCTCCCGATCGTACGAAGGACCGGAATGAACCCGTCAATACGGTAAGGAGCATTTTCAGCCACGTTCTCCAGGCCGCCCTCACCCGGTACACGACCTGCTCAAGCGGAGGTTGGAAATGGCTCGCTGGCGGCGGCTCTCTTTGCGCGGATGTCTGTGCTTTCGCCTTTCAGCTGGTGCATGGCGTCCATGAGTTGGGATCCGAGTGCGGTGGCAGGTTGGCCGACATCGGGGTCGGTCAAGCTGTCGATGGCGGAGTAGATGCTGCTCCAGGCGCGGCTCAGCTCGTCGTGGAAGGCGCTCCATTGTGTGACACGTTCTTGCGAGTGTTGGTCGTCGTCCTGGTCGGCCTCGGCGCCGAGTCTGAGTGCCTCGGCGAGAGCGTCGCGCAGGGCTTGGAGTCGGGTGGTTAGGCGGTTCACTGCGTCGGTCGCTCGTTGGTCGCGCAGTTGCTTTTGCTGGTCTGGGTCCTGCGTGGCGAGGATATCTGTGGTGTCCTGGGCCAGTTGGCGTGGGAGCTCGCCGGATTCGGTCGGTGTCAGCAGTGCCGTGCGGGGCGAATTGGAGAAGTATTTGCTGAGCTCTCGCTTGAGTTTGGTGGTGTCCAAGTTCCCGTCGCTGCGGCCGAAGGCTGTGGTTTTGAAGGACCAGGTGCCCGGGTTCCACAACGCCTTCAGAGCGCTGCGGATGTCTCCGACGAGAGGGTTGGTTTCGGCGTTTTTGAGCGGAACGTTCGTATACCCGGTTTTCGTCCATGTCACTGGAATCGATACTTCCAGCTCCAGGACTCCGGTCTGGGCGACACTTGTTAGCAGGGCATCTTGCACGGACCAGCAGGTAAGTCCGAGGATGTCCCCCTCTGGGCCGGGAGCCGGGGCGACATCTAGAGTCCTTTCCCCGGAGAATACTGTGTAATATCCGGGCCTTTGGGGAACAGGTAGGAACGCATCGACTGTTTTCAGGCCGGCTTGATGGAGATCGGACCAGGTGGGTGCGGCGTCGATGCGGGTGCTGCCAACGATGAGCGTGTTGGTGAGGTTGCTATCGATACGAATGCGGCGGAAATACTCGCCAGAGAAGATGTAGTATTCGCGGGCAGCGCCGGTGGGTAGCACCGCGTCCACCGAGGGGAACGGTCTGTCCCCGCTGGTCAGTGAGGTCCAGGTCGCAGAAATCGCGGTGCTGCCGGTGATGCATGTTTGGGCATCCCGGATACGCCGGTACTTGTCGTTACTGAACACGATGAAGTCCGTGCTGTCGGGGACTGGCAGCACGGCGTCCACCGAGGCGAAGGCGTTTTCGCCGTCTGCCAGGGAAGGCCAGTGAGCTACGTCGATGGGGGTGGAGCCGCGCACCGCCGCCGGACTGGGAGCCGACTTGACGGTGAGTGCACTGACGCCCTTGCTGTGAATGATCTGGAAGGCATTGCCCAACCCCTTGATGACGGCTTCGACATCTGAGAAGTGGCCGTGCCAGTCGCTGTTGATATTGTTGGGGCCGGAGACCAACTGGCTGGGTCCGGATACCGGGATGCGGATGCGGCGGTAGGTGGCGTCTTTGAAGACGAAGTAGTCGCGGGTGTTCGGGATCGGCAACACTGCATCGACCCGGTCATAGTGGTCGCCTTGGCCGGCAAAGAATGCTGGCCACTTGACACTGTCAATATAACCGGATTCAAGGCGCTCCGTATTCTTGTAGTCGGTCACGCGGAGCTTGACGTATTCGCCCTCACGGAAGAACCAGAACTCGCCGGCCGTCGGGCTGGGCATCACCGCGTCCACTGCCGCGAGACTGATTCCCCAGCGTCGCACACGGAGAGCTTCAAAGTTCCGGCCGACCACTTCCTGTTCATCTCCCTCGTAGCGAAGGAGGTACTGCCCGGCGATCTTTGCGGCCTTAAATTTGTCCGGTCCGCTTTTCTGCCTGAAGAAGATGTAGCGACGACTAATGGTGTTCGGCACACTCAGTGAAGCAACGATATTACTTCCGAGTCTTGGGGTTGCTGCGAGTCTGCCGAGTTCAAACCATTCGCCGAGCCGAATTTCTCGATAGTGCCCCCCGGAAAACACGGCGTATCTCAGAGGGTCTTGTGAGTCGGGCAGGAACGCGTCCACCTTCTGGAATGAATTCTCACCCTCAGTGAGCGACTTCCAGCCCAATCCGATATCCCTGGGGCGGCGGAAGTCTTCTCTGCTGCGCTGTTGTGCGCGCTGCGTCGCACGGTCCTGCCCGGCTTGGTAGTCGAGGTCACCGACCGGATTGAGCGGGGTGTAGAGGAATACATCTTGGTAGACATACTTCCCGAACGTTGAGTACTGCTTGCTCCCTTTACTGCCTGGAGAGGTGATGCTGTGCAGGCGCCGGGTACCTGCGGTGAAAGCAGCGCGGCTGTGGACAAGCAAGGAGGCTAGATTGGCGGTGGCGTTGGTGCGCGCGTGTTCGGCGATGGAGGTCAGCGTCTGTGCCAGGTACTCGGCGATGCGCAGCTGGGCCGAGTAGGAGGCTCGAAGGCCGTCGCCCGGCGTCTTGTCTTTGACGACGGGGGGAATGTTGTCCCCTGTCAGGGGGGTCTCCAGCTTGTCGAGGAAGTCTTTCAAAGTTGCGGCTGCGGTTACCGACTTAAGCTGGCGGTACAAGCACACGCTCAGATGGCAGTAGACCCGGCGCTTTTGTTCATCCCCCGCAGTGTCCCAGATGCTCGGATCCGCTGGATACAGCCAGTCCTCGTACAACGTCCGGCGGTCTTCCGGCCACTTGGACTGCGTGATGGCCTTGTCGAGCTCGTCCCAGGCCACCTCCAAGGTGATGAAACCAGCTCCCGACTGCACGGCCAAAGCCATCAGGTTGTCAGCCGCTGCAATGGTTACCTGGGCATCATGGACGGCGGCCGCCTCCAGGCGGAGCGCCTCACCGCCGAGGACCGCAGCCGTGTCGTTGAATACCCGCGTCCACAGCGTCATGGGCAGCTTGCCGATGGTCTCGCGGGTCGCATCTGCGAGCCACCGGCGGATCTCGTCTTGTGCCTTCTTCTCCGCCAGTGCCTCTTCCCATCCGGCCTTGGCCCATTCCACAAACGTGACCAAGGCTGCCAAGCCCCAGGCCACTGGGCCCCCCAGGAAGACATCGACCAGCGCGAAGCCTCCCAGCCATGCCCCGATCTTCGCCGCCCCGACATAGTCACCGTGCACCAGGTCGTCCAGCGCATACAACGGGGCCGAAACCAGGGGATAAAAGGAGAGGACGTCTGCGGCACGCCGCAGCCACGGGGTGCCCTCGGCAAAGGCATCCTGTAGCGCCTGGGGATAGGTCATCAGGGCGAGCGTGATGTTGTGAAGGTCGGCCGCGCCGGCCTCCGTGCGGAACCTGCCCTTCCACACCTCCAGCGCAGGCTGTTCCCCCTCCTCCGGGCTGGCCTGTGTGAGGCCGTCGTGCACCGGGCGCGTGGCAGCCCCCAGCTGCCTTCTGGACAATACGGAACTGCCCGGTACAGCCCACCCCGCCGTGGACCAGACCCCCCGCCCTCCGGGCAGCCCGGTGAGCTCACGGCCCAGCTCCGCAACGATCCGCGACTGCTCCCGGGTGTCGGCCAAGACCTCCCCCCAGGGGGACCGCCACCGCTCTACTTGCGCCTTGACCACGACGTCCAGAGCCGGGTCGTCGATATCCACACGCTGGACAGCCACAGGGGCCCGCAAATTGCAGACAAGCTCCGCAGGCTCCACCTCTTCCAGTTCTTCCCGGGGGACAGGGCTTGAAGCAGGTCCGGAGAATGAAATGGGGACCGGATCGACAACAGGCGTGAAGATGCCCCTGATAGTTACCCGTCCGGCCTCGCTCGAGAACTCGACATCACCGTATTCACTGATGGGAAGACGATACTGTGACCGACCCAGCTCCTCGATCGGGACTTCCTCTCTGAGCTGCAGAGATTCCACAAGAGGCTCAGTGTAGGCGAAGCGGACCGGCGCTTGCAGCGCTGATCCCATTGCCAGATGGCCCTCGCATTTCCACGCAGCCTTCTCGTAAGCCCTCCGGTGCGCGGCAAGCTGCGCCAAGGAGTCCTGGCCGACCCCTCTATCATTTACGCTCCGGGGAAACAATTCGTCCCAGTACTCTGGGACTCCCAGACGTCTCAGCTCCGCCGCGATGTCCAGCATCAGCACTCGCGACCTGTGCGCGCTGTACACCTCGTTGCAGACCTTCACTGAAATCTTTCCGGGCTGCCCCGGGACATCAGGGAGCTCCAGGTCCTTGCTGCCGATCACCTTCAAGGCCGCATGCCGCCCCTCCAGTGAAGTGCCCGTCATCATCTCCTCATGCCGCACTGTATTGGTGCTCAGATAGAAGTACCGGCTCTTGTCTGGCTCAGTGAACCTCGGCAACATGTCCGAAACAGTTCTAGGCAAGGCAGGGTCTGCCTCGAGAGTTCTAACCTCTCCCGGGATTCTGCATCCGGACAAGGTATGCAGAGCGTGCAGCATCTCGTGCCCCAGACCGACCTCGAGCGGCATGACATTCGAGCTCCCTAGGTCTTCCAGTGCTCTACGCCGAAAGGTGAACCGGGGCTGCCAGGAGATGACTACAGCCGCCCCACGCGGCATGTTTGCAACGCCTTCGCCGGGGCGGTATTTCCAAATGCCGCTCACTCTGTCCCATACCGATTTGGCATCGGAGCCGTCCGAAAGCTTCTTCAAATCCTCGAGGTGAACCTGCAGGCTGGTCAACATGTCGTCCGGTGCGCTATTCGGATCGCGGTATTGGGAGAGCTTGGCCCCAATGGTCCCGCCCACGAAGGATGACGTCCCCACAACGATTTGACTCGGAGTGGCCCCGTGGGATTGCGGCATGATCAGAAGACCATCAGGGGCCAGAAGAGCCTTGCCGCCGATTTCTGGTGTCCGAGAGTCGGACAGCTCGAACCCGGACCAGTGTACGTATCCCTTGTCGGCCATAAGTTTCACCGCTGAAGTCAATTCATCGACCGGCGGCTGGAGCGGACGAACGCGAGCGAGATGATACAAAAGGTTCCGCCCCTCGGCGTTACCATGGAGCAATTCAATCACCGATGCCATATCATCCAGATATTTCTGAACCCTCGGCACATCATTCACTCCGCGGTCGCCAGGTGCAGCCGGATTCACGAAATCTAGCATTTCGTTCGTAGTTCCAAATAGAGGCCCTGGATAGACAATTACCCCTGGGCAAATCCTGTAAACCCAGAAATTTTTCATCTCATAAGTTTCTCCGGTTGCTCTCACGGGCAACTTGATCTGATAGACAGCGCCGGTGCGCATCGCCGGTGCATCGGCCAGCTCCCGGGCAACAGGGTCATCTTGCGAGACATCGAAGCGGAATGTGTAGACCATGAAGTGATCGACTCCTCACATTGCATCCAGCAGTAGACAGGGGTCACGCCAAAATGCCTACTGTCACCTCACGGCTGCTTTCACAAAGTTCCTGGGCTTAGCATGGGCCAGATCAGGCCTCAGGCCCGGATACATAGCTCAGAGACTTCACTCAACGTACACGCAGCCTAGGCTTCCGCGAGCGGGACTCGCCTGGATTACTCTAGATAGCGCTATTTGAGTCGGAACTATTGAGTTTTTTGCGTTGTGGTGGGGGATGGGCGGACGGACGGAAGGAGCCCTTGCCAGACGGCTCCCGTCGATCGACCTTCACCCTCGGCAGCGCCGAAACGCAGCGTGGTTCACTCTCGCCTCGGAAGTCCCGGCCTCGATCTTGACGAAGAAGCTGGGCCTCACGTCAAGTCCGCGATCCAGTGGTAGAGGGATCACCTGGAAACTGGGCTGGCTACGCGGCCGACGTCAGCCCCCCGAGACAGGACGTGAGCCAGGCATTCAGTGAACTTCTTTCATCCTGAATAGTCGCAAGTGAGGAGGGTGTGCACGGCTGCCACGGTCTTCCCGATGGGGCTGGTCGCGCAGCGTGCTCGCCGAAGCGGGCGAAGGGGCGTTCGCCGGGTGCGCGGAGTGGTGCGTGGTCGCGGTTGAACTGCTGGAAGTGCTCGGGCTGTTGGTGGTAGTACGGAGTGCGCATCGTTGTCCCGGCGCCTTGATAGGCGCGATCTGCGAGCACCAGGATCTGCCAGGTGAGGCAGGCCTGGACGATGCCGTGGGCGCGGCCCGCGGTCAGGTCGTGCGTGCGGGTGTGGCCCGGGAGAACCAGAGCGCAGTGCCGTGCGGACGTGCGATGACCTGGACGTTCATGCCGTGCTTCTTGTGCTTGTGGGAGTAGTGTGGTTCGTCCGCCTTGATGCGGTCGGTCGGGATGAGGGCGCCGTCGGCGATGACGAAGTCGCCCTCGCGGAGCCCCACCCGGGCCTCGTGCAGGCCGGGCGCCCAGGAGGCGAGGACCTCGATCGTCTCGTTGACGTAGCGCCAGGCAGTCGCTTTCGACACTCCGAACCCAGCACCGACCTGCGCGAACGTCTCGTTCTAGTGTGATGCGCCGGAATTCACGGGCTTAAATCTGTAGCCTGTTTTTATGTCTCGGGGTCCTCGTGCTGTCGAAGTTGCGCTGTCCGGTGAGGAACGTGCGGAGTTGCTGCATTGGGCAGGTGGGGCAGTGGTGCCCCGTCTTGCTGAGCGGGCGCGCATCGTTTTGGCTTGTGCAGAGGGGATGCCGAATGCGCGTGTGGCTGCGGAGTTCGAGGTGTCCACGGACACCGTGAGGAAGTGGCGCTCGCGGTTCGTCGACCGGCGGTTGGCTGGGCTTGCGGATGAGCCGCGGCTGGGGCGGCGCAAGGCGGAGCTGGTGCTCAGCGATCCTGAGCGGGCCCAGCTGACGCGCTGGTCGAGGCGGGCGAAGACCGCTCAGTTCCTGGCGCTGCGCGCGAAGATCGTGCTGCGGTGCGCGGAGGGTGGGACGAACAAGCAGGTCGCTGCCGAACTCGGCGTGGGCCACCAGACGGTCAACCGTTGGCGGGTCCGCTTCATCGCCCACCGGCTGGAGGGGCTGGTCGATGAGCCCAGGGTGGGCCGGCCACCGTCGGTCCTGCTCGACCAGGTCGAGGATGTCGTCGTTGCGACGCTGGAGTGCACACCGGGCAGGGACACACACTGGTCGCGGGCGTCGATGTCCGCCCGCACCGGACTATCGAAGTCCACCATCGGGCGGATCTGGAAGAAGTTCGACCTTAAACCGCACCTGCAGGACTCCTTCAAGCTCTCCACCGACCCGCAGTTCGTCGACAAGGTCGTCGACGTCGTCGGCCTGTACCACAATCCGCCAGAGAAGGCAGTGGTGTTATGCGTGGATGAGAAGGCCCAGATTCAGGCACTGGACCGCTCCCAGCCAGTCCTGCCGATGATGCCGGGGATGCCTGAACGGCGGACCCATGACTATCTACGGCACGGCATCACCAGCCTGTTCGCCGCCTTCAACATCGCCGACGGCACCGTCATCGGTGAACTCCACCGCCGCCACCGAGCCATCGAGTTCAAGAAGTTCCTGGTCACGATAGACAAGGCAGTCCCCGTCGGACTCGATGTGCACCTGGTGTGTGACAACTACGCCACCCACAACACCCCCGAGATCAAGGCCTGGCTGGGTAAACATCCACGCTTCCACGTGCACTTCACACCCACCGGCTCCTCCTGGATCAACCAGGTTGAGCGGTGGTTCGGACTGCTGACCGACAAGCTCATCCGCCGCGGCGTCCACACCTCAGTCAAAGCCCTCGAAGCCGACATCAAGGCATGGATCGACACCTGGAACGAGAACCCCAGACCCTTCAGGTGGACCAAGACCGCCGACGAGATCCTCAAATCCCTCGCCGACTACCTCACCAGGATCACCCCGCCAGACACAAACAACCAACAAGAAACTTAAGCCCATGATTTCCGGCGCATCACACTAGCGCAAATGCGCCAACACCAGAAGGGCCTGCTTGAAGCAACCCAGCCTCCGCCACGGCGACTTCAGCTCACGCCTTCGCGCATGGATGAGCAACGAGACGTACTCAACCAACTCGTGCGGGACGTCGAGCATGGAAGGATACGGAACCAATAGGGCTCCTCGGTTACCGGTGTGCTGAGTGGAATCACCACGCCAACGACGAGGGGCCCTGGCTCTGTCACCCCCGCTGGCCAGGCCATTTCACCCTCCTAACACAGGATGAAAGAGGTTCACTAAGCCATTCCGCGCCAGCGTACGGCCCTGCCCAGACCCCGCTTCAGTCGATTCCGTGCTGCTCTGAATAGTTGCACTCGTCCGACCCGGAGGGTGAGTGTGTCATGCCCGGGCAGTGGCTTTGCGTAGTGGGGTAGGCCGAGACGGTACCAGCGTGCGGGTTGGAGTGATGTCTGCGGTGGGATGGGGACCGTCCAGCATACACCCTTGCCGGGTACGGCGAGGTGCAGCGAGAATTGCCACTCTCCTGGTGTGCTGGTCGGTAGCAGTGCGGTGAAAGTGCCGTCAGGTGCGGTGAGCTGCACTGCGACGGTGTGATCCAAGCCGTCCGAACTTTGGGCGCGGAGGGCCAGCGAGCCCTGTGGCCAGCTTGCCAGGGTGCAGTGGCCGGAAACGCAGAGGGTGGCAGAGGCAACGGGGGACCACGTGGCGTTCGTCACGCGCAGGTGTGGCGGTACTTTGTGTTGGCTTTCGCCGATGTCCAGGGTGAGGTTGCCGTACGACTTGGTGGTGTACAGCGTGGCTGCAGTGCCCTGCGGGGTGATGAGCGAGGTGATCGCGGTGGTCACCGATGGTGTGCGGTTGCTGCCAAGGCGGGCCTGTTTGGTGATGCCCTGGGCGCCTACGGCCAGGAAGATATCCCAGAGCCCGGGCGGTAGTGGTGCGAGGTCGATCGTGACGTCGAAGCCCGCCATTGCGTACCCGTAGCAGCCGTTGTCCTCGTCGGCTCCCAGACCCAGGGTGGGTGTTTGGCGGACCGGGAGACGGCGCTCGTGGCCGGAGGCACGGTCGCGTAGGACGACCTCGGTGCTCACCTCGGTCGTGGTGATGCGGTCGATATATGCGTGGCCGGTCAGACGTAGCCCGGTGGCGTTGAGGCCGGCGGAGTCGACGCGGTGCCGGACCGGGAGCTCGGTGGTGATGTCATAGCAGTCATCGGGAACGTTGAGCGTGGAGTGACGGAAGTAGGGGTAAAGGGCGTAGGCGCGCCCGTTTTCAACGTGGAGTTGAGGGTTCGTGGCGGCCAGAGTGGTAGCGCCGTAGCCGGTGACGCCTTGGCCGAGTTCCCAACGGACTAGGGAGAGAAGTCCGTCGAGAAGGTTGTGGCGGATGAGATGGCAGCGCAGCCGGACCACGGCGGGCAGGCGGGCTGCCAGTCCTTCGGTCCAATACCGCGCGACCAGACCGGCCAGTTCGCGCAGGAGTGTGTCTTGGCGGCTGCGCTGCGGCTCCTGGCACAGCTGCAGGACCACGGAGCGGAGTTCGACAGCGAAGTGCCGAAGCATCAAAGTGTCGCGGTCGGGGCCAGCCGGGACGTGCTGTGCGACGAGCTCGGTCATCGTTTTGAACAGCTCCATCCACATCCGCGGGCTATGTATCCGGGAGGTGATGTTACTGCCGTCCTCTCGCGCGACCCAGTGGAGGCAGTCGTAGTCAGCTATCACGGATATCGCTGCAGCTTCGAGGTAGGCGATGGCGACGAACGGCTGGTCCTCGCCGATCGACAGCCTCGTATCAAAACGAAGTTCGAGGCGGTCGATCAGTTCGCGGCGAAAGAGCTTCATCGGATTCAGCGTCCAGTAAACCCGGGAGGCGAAGACATCGGTCCTGGGCTGGTTCCGCCGGAACATCGACCGCGGCGCACTGCGCCCGCCTTCTCCGACGATCCGGCCCAGAACGACGTCGGAGCCGTTGGTGTCAGCCGCGGCAACCATGCGCTGCAGTGCCTGGGGCCCGAGGTGGTCGTCCGCGTCGAGGAAGAAGACGTACCGACCGGTGGCCTGGCCGATACCCTGGTTTCGAGGACCCGCGGGTCCTCCAGAGTTCGGCTGGTGGATCACACGCATCAGCGGCGCCTGCGCCGCCAGGCGGTCGAGCTCCTGCGCCGTCCCGTCTGTGGAGCCGTCATCGATCGCAATCAGCTCGATCCGGTTCGCGCCCAGGCTCTGACCGAGAACAGAGGTGACACTGCGGGTCACATACGGCATGGCGTTGTATGCGGCGATGATGACCGTGACATCCGGTCCAGGCATGCTGAGGTTCTCCATTCCTGCAGTTCAGAGCAGAAGCCAGCACAGGGAAATCTCCGGCGCCGGGCAGGGACTGCGGACAACGCTGTGGGGGGGGGCAGGAACCCGCAGCCGCCCGGCAGAGCGTGGGCATCACCGGCAGACCCGGCACACGAACACAGTGCGGGCATCTCTGCCGCTCGTGAGGTTCATGGCGAGTCGCTTCCGTTCTCGGCTGACTGCAGCGATGATGCAGTGCTGGCCCAAGGCCAGCGGACGACCCCCAAAAAGGCAAGAGACAGCTTGGCAACGGTTTCATTCTTATGTGCGAGCACACCGAGAATCAATCGCCGGTCGGTCCTAATCCACACCGAAGAGCGACTCCTCAATCAACTATCGGCTCCAACTGTCAACGGCCTCTTGGGGCGGGCTCTTCGGCACTTTCCGTGAGGCGGATGATCTTGAGGTAGCCCTTCCTGGTGGGGGATCATGCTTCTGGTCTGCTGAAAGTTCTCTTCCCGCACCTGTCACAGGTGGTGGTCAACAGCGTTGCCCGGATCGGGAAGTCCATACGGATCTCCGCCAGGTGCACCGCGCCGACTGCCCGGTGTTCGGGATGCACCGCCGTGTCGTCGCGGGTCCACAGCCGTTACGGCCGCAGAGTTGCCGACACTGCGGTCTCTGGGCAGGAGACGGCGATCGATCTCGAAGTCCGGTTGCTTCTTCTGCGACAACTCCGACTGCGCCAAGAAGACCTTCGCCGAACAAGTCGAGCAGCTCACCTTCCGCTACGGTCGGCGAACTGTGACGCTCCAACGACTCTTGCAACAGGTGGCGTTGGCGCTTGGCGGACAGGCTGGTGAACGCCTCGCCGAGCGGCTTGCCGTCCCCGTGATCGGGCCCACGCTGCTGCGGCTGATCCGCACCATGGACGTCCCGGAAGTCCCGGAGCTGTCCGTACTCGGGGTTGACGAGTTCGCGTTCCGCGGCCACGTCTACCCTTTGATCTTGGCCAGTGCTCCGCCCTTCAGGGCGGGGGTGAAGGCCATCTCAGAATTGCTCTGACCCGCGCCGGAGGCACGGGTCCGCACTGTTCACCTCAGCCCACGGGGCGCTTCTGATTCTCGATGTACTGCTTCACGACGGTCAGGGGCGCCCCGCCGCAGCTTCCGGCGAAGTAGGAGCCGGACCAGAAGTGGCCTCCCCACAGGTACCGGCGCACATGCGCGTCGTATTCCCTGCGCAGGAGCCGGGCGGAGACGCCCTTGAGGGAGTTGACCAGCTTGGAGAGTTGGACCTTCGGTGGGTAGTGCACGAGGAGGTGTACGTGATCGTCCTCGCCGTTGAACTGCTTCAGCTCGGTCTCGAAGTCTGTGCACACCTCCCGCATGATCTCCTCGCAGCGCGTCAGCATGGCGTCGGTCATGGCTTTGCGTCGGTACTTCGTGACGAAAACCAAGTGGACGTGAAGGTTGTATGCGACGTGTCGTCCGGTGCGTACATCGGGATTCGGGTTCCATCGTGGTGACATGAACCAACTTTAGTACGATCTTGGTATGCAGCTTCGGTACGCGTTCCGCGTGTATCCGAGTGCCGGTCAGCGCGGGTCGCTGGCCAGGGCGTTCGGGTGCGCACGGGTGGTCTTCAACGACGCGCTTCGCGTCCGTGAGGACGCCCGTGCCACAGGGCTGTCGTTCGTCACCTCGGGTGAGCTGTCCAAGCGGCTCACGGCCGCGAAGAAGACACCCGGGCGGGCGTGGCTGGCCGAGGTGTCGTCGGTGATCCTCCAGCAGTCCCTTCGGGACCTGGACACCGCCTACCGGAACTTTTTCGACTCCCTCAAGGGCAAGCGCCCCAAGATGGGGCCACCCCGCTTCAAGTCCAAGCGGGACACCCGGCAGACGATCCGTTTCACCGCGAACGCCGGCTGGAAGATCACCCCAGGTGGAAAGCTGCGCCTGCCGAAGATCGGCGACCTGACGTTGAAGTGGTCGCGCACCCTTCCGTCCACCCCGACCACCGTGACCGTGATCAAGGACAGTGCGGGCAGGTACTTCGCCTCGTTCGTCATCGAGACCGGCCCCGAAGAAGTTTTCCCACCCGTTACACCCGAGGTCGGCGTAGACCTGGGCTTGGGCCACTTCGCCGTCCTCTCGGACGGGCGGAAGATCGACAGTCCGCGCTTCCTGCGCCGGGCTGAGAAGCAACTCAAGAAAGCTCAGCGCGCCCTGTCCCGCAAGGACAAGGGCAGCAACAACCGGAACAAGGCCCGTATCAAGGTCGCCCGCGCTCACGCACGGGTGGCCGACGCACGGCGGGAGTTCCACCACCAGCTCTCCACCAAGCTGATCCGCGAAAACCAAGCCATCGCAGTGGAAGACCTGGCGGTCAAGGGACTCGCCCGCACACGTCTGGCCAAGTCCGTACACGACGCCGGATGGTCGCAGTTCACAGCCATGCTGGAATACAAGGCCACCCGGTCCGGGCGCACCTTCGTGCGCATCGGCCGGTTCGCGCCCACCTCGCGGGTCTGCTCCGCCTGCGGCGTCAAGGACGGCCCCAAGCCTCTGCACGTCCGAGAGTGGACATGCAAGGAGTGCGGGACGGTCCTGGACCGAGACATCAACGCGGCGGTCAACGTCGCCAAGACGGCCGGACTGGCCGTATCAGCCCGTGGAGCGCAGGTAAGACCGGTACCCGTACCGGCACAGCGCGATGAAGCAGGAACCCACCCGGAGCCGCGCCCGACAACGGCGCGGCAGACGGGAATCGCCCCCCTTTAGGTGGGCGAGGATGTCAAGGCACTGTCCTGATCAACATTGAGACCCGCCGGCCCGTCGACCTGCTGAGTCCGCCCCCCTGGCCCGCTGGCTGACCGACCACCCCGGAGTCGAGGTCATCTGCCGCGACCGTGCCGCCGGCTCTACCGAAGGCGCCCGCCTCGGCGCACCGGACGCGGTTCAGGTCGCGGACCGCTGGCAGTGCGCCATGAGGCGCCTGTGCATCGTGAGGCGCGGTGAATCGAAGGAGGTGCAAGACCCTCCTCGCCAGGCTGTCGATACAGCCTGGTGGGAGCCAAGCGCGGTCCGCCCCGGGAGACGCCGGGAAGGGCAGGAAGCAGCGCTGACAAAGCCGGGACTGCTCGGAACTACCAGACGGGCCGGGTCCGGCGAGTGAGCTCAGGGGGCATACGATCGGAACCAGTGGTAAAGCTCCATAAGCGTGGCATCGGCTCAAATCTGGTGGATATGGGCCGGGTTGCAGTGCACAGTCCGTTCACGGAACGGGCTGACTCCGTAGCCGACTTGGCGTGTCGGTGGGGAGGCCACGGTGAAAGCCTGCGGCGATGCTGCCGGGGCAAAGCTGGGTGCCAGACTGATCGATCGATTCACCGAGTTCACCGGCCGCCCAGGCGGCTGCCCGGTCGCGCACGGCGTCGTTATCCCACACGCCGCGGGACAGGAAGTGCTGCAGCCGGGACGGCGACACGTGCCCCAACGCCTCGGCGAGCGTCCAGCAGTTGCAGGTCTCAAGCCCCGTCAGCATCGCCTCGGTCATGGCACTGGCGAGCAGCCGCGACTCCCGTCGCGGGAAGCGGCCGGCAACCGCCGCCATCGCCGCCCTAAAACACTCGCTCCACACCCCACCGGCTATGGTGGCACCCACGGCCACCGCGTCCTGATCCGTTGTTACAGACGATCATCATCGCGGTGGCCGCACGCGTTCCCACAGACACCCCGTCAGGCCGCTCACCAGCACGAATCCCTCAACGATCAAGAACTACAGCTGCCGGGACAGATCAAGCTCAGCCTGTTCTTCGGGGGCCGAGTTGGTATTCAACCTTCGTTTTGCATCGGCAGAGTAGAAAGTCCCGGTGGGGTCAGGGCTTTGGTCCCTGTGCGTGGGGCTGGGTGGCGGCTGAAATGGGGATTGCCCCTCTCACCTACTCATGCGGGAGCTGTTCCTCTATGCAGAGTCGCATTGCTGATATAGAAAGTGCGCATCAGCGCAGGAGTTGAATGATTTTGGCGCGGCCGGGCACAGAACTTTCGCCAGGCACCGCGGCGGCACAGCCCGTATGGTGCGGTTGCGTCGCCTCGGGCGCGATGGCGGAATCCACGGGCTGAGTAACTGCCCCAGACGAAGGGCACACGAGGCGCTGCCCCGCGAGCCCACATGCCTGACGTCGCGTCATGTCGGACTGGTCTCCCCTGCATTTCTCATGCCCGGTTCGCCGCTCGACCGGCGGAGGCGAAGACCACCAGAAGGTCCAGACCTGCGAACGGCCACGCCGCTGCCTCCATGTCACCACGACCGCAAGCACACCTCGCCCGTAAGAGAGGGGCAACCACCCTGTGAAAGCCATTTGCGCGTTGTTCCCCGGACTGGGGCTGGGCGAGCAGCATCCAGGCATGGGCCGTTGTCTGGTCGAGTCCTTCCCCGCGGCGCAGGATGTCTTCGATGAAGCCAGCGCCGCCCTGGATGCCGATATGCGTCGTTTGTGCTGGCAGTCGACGCCCCGCACTCTGGCGCAGGCCCCTAACGCCCAGCCGGCACTGGTCACCACGGCTTTGGCGGCGTGGCGCGTTCTGGAGTCCTTGCGTGTCCCCGCGGCTTTGGCGGCGGGCCATGGTCTTGGCACGCTGACGGCTCTGGCTGCCACGGGGGCTATATCACTTTCGGACGCGGTACAACTGGCCCGCCGCCACGGTGAGATCACCGTGGCGACTCCCGGAGAGGGAAAGATGTGTACCGCGGCTGCCTCCAATGCCCTCCCCCGCCACAGGCTGACTGCCCTCGCCAGGAAACTGGGTCTGCATCTGGCTGCCGATGACGGGCCCCACCATCTCACCTTCGCCGGCTCGCACAGGAACGTTCAACGTTACCTGACTGCCGTTGGCCCCCGCGCCCATGCGCTGGGCGCCCCCCACGCGTGCCACAGCCCCTTGATGCGCTCTGCCGAACCCCAATGGCGCGACATCGTTGCTGCCACCGATATCCGCCGCCCTCATGCACCGGTCGCCCTGCCCAGCCGTGGCACCTTCACCACCGACCCCCAAGCGCTGCGCGCAGACCTCATCGCCACGCTCCACACCCCCGTACCCTGGCGCACCACCATGGTTCTGGCAGGCTCCCGGCCCCGTGTGGCTCTCGGACCGGCCCGTCAGCTCATCTATCATGCCGCCGGCCCCCACGAGCCCCCGATACCGCTGGTTGCCAGCCCTGTCACCGCCATCGCCACCGCCCAGGCGCTCGGTCAGCACTGACACCAACCCTTCTCGTGAGCCGCTCGATGCCATGCGCACAGCGGCTCCGCCCCCGTGCGCCAAGCAGCTGCCTCGCACCCCCTGTCCCCTTTCACGAGGCGCGGAGTCCGTCGTCCTAAAGTGAGGAAGTGATTATGTGGGAGAACTCCATGCCCCTCGACGGCTACGTCTCTCCACCCGGGCCAGCGCAACCCTGGCGCAGGCTCCGGTGGCTGCGGACAGTCTTAGGCGCCGCGACGCTTTCTCTTCTCCTCGCTCTGAACCTGCAGTGGGCAATCCCAGCCGGAGCTGCGAGCGCCGACTCTCTTGGCAGTCAGCGACCAGCGGCGGCGGTATCCATGGGGGACAGCTTCATCTCCGGTGAGGCTGGCCGCTGGTACGGCAACGCCGCGCCCTGGTCAGCCGGACACCGCTACGGCACCGACCGAGCCGCCAACAACTGCTGGGAATGGGCCGGCTGGTGCAACCACGACCCCTCCGCCATCTACGGCGACTCGCACCGCAACGGCTGCCACCGCTCAGACACCGCGGAGATCATGAGCGCAGACCTCGGCCCGGGGATCCAGCGCATCAATCTCGCCTGCTCCGGCGCCACCACCAACAACGTCCTCCGTACGGCACAAGGCGGGCTCCCCTTCAAAGGGGAAGAGCCCCAAGCCGACCAACTCGCCCTCGCAGCACGCACACACGACATCAAACTCATCGTGCTGTCCATAGGTGGCAACGACCTCGGCTTCACCGACATCATCACCGACTGCGTCAAAGGCTTCATGGTGCCCACCGGCAACTGGCACTGCACACCCGGGCAGAACGGCCGATTGGACACAGCGCTGGAAGAGACCCAGGCGAAGGTCGCAAAGACCCTCAGCGACATCCGTGCCGTGATGGGCCAGGCAGGATACTCAGCGGACTCCTACCACCTGGTCCTGCAGTCGTACCCCTCCCCCGTCCCCCGGGGCGGGGACAACCGGTACCCCGAGACCTACACACGCTTCAGCACCGGTGGCTGCCCCCTCTTCGACGACGACGCCACCTGGGCCCGCGACAGCGTGGTACCCCGCATCTCAACCATGCTCAAGAAGGCGGCCCAGGAGGAGAACACCCCGTTCCTCGACCTGCAAGACGCCTTCGACGGCAAAGAAGTCTGCAGCATAGGTACAACCCAAGCCACCGGCAAGAGCACCCCCGCCGACAGACTGCCTGGCCACCAAGCCGAATGGGTAAGGTTCCTGATCACCGCCGGCAGCCAGGGCAGCGCACAGGAGTCCATCCACCCCAACGCCTACGGCCAACAGGCACTGGGCCACTGCCTGACCCTGCACTGGCACCAACAACCCCACGACGCTGTCGCATGCCGCAGCACCCCCGACGGCGGCCCCCAGGACATGAAACTCCAGCAGACCCGCCCCTAGTAGTGCTTGGTCAGGTTCACTCGCCGGTGGCGTGTCCGTTTGATCGGGTGTGTCGTTGACCGGGTGTGCTGGGTGGGGAGTTGGCCGCGGTCCGGTGTGATCTGGAGGACTTCGCGGCGGAGGTGTTCGAGCCGTTCGCGCGGGCTGATCAGCGCCGGTGGGGAGCGGTGTATCTGCGGGGGCTGCTG
>NZ_JAJPWK010000050.1:0-18810 GCF_046549115.1 Streptomyces sp. x-19
TCTCGTCCGCCACCGCTGACGGAGCCGTCTCCACGGCCACGTCCCCGGACGCTTCCGCGGCTATGTTCTCGCTGGTCACAGGTGCAATCCTCCATGATCGGAGTTACACCGTTCTATTTACAGTCCCTTGTAGTACGCGATGAACGCGTCGAACCACTCGCGGGCATGGGTCAGCGAGTCGAACCGTTCGGGGTAGTCGGACATGTACTTCGTGGTCTTGAAGTGGGCCTCGCTGTAGGGGGTGTCGTTGGAGGTCTTCGGCCGCGAGTGCGACCGAGTGACGCCGAGGTCGGTCAGCAGCTGCGAGACCTTCTTGGAGGTCATCGAGGTGCCGCGGTCGGCGTGCACGGTCTCGGGCGCGATGCCGTTGCGGGCGATGGTCTCGCGGATCAACTCCTCGGTCCGCACCGCTGATTCGGCCCGCTCGACGGCCGACGACGTAGCGGCTGAAGATGTCGATGATGACGTAGGCGTGATACCAGAAGCCCTTGACCGGCCCGGCCGCCTTGGTGATGTCCCAGGTGAACACCTGCGAGGGTGCGGTGGCGACCAGCTCGGGCACCGTCTTCGCCGGGTGGGTGGCCTGGCGGCGGCGCTCGCCGGACTGCCCCTTCTCGTGCAGGATCCGGTACATCGTGGAGATGGAGCAGTGGTAGCGCTCGGCATCCAGCTCGCGAGCCCAGATCTGCGCGGGAGGGAGTTCGGCGTACTCGCCCGTGTTCATCAGCTCCAGGACCGCCGCCCGCTCCTCGGACGTGAGGGCCGAGGGCTGACCTGCGGTTTCCTGGGCCTTCGCTCCGGCGGGGGCCGCAACCGGCGGTAGTGGGTGGCCCTGGAGCGGCCGGTCAGCCGGCAGGCCGCAGTGACGCCCAGCCTGCCCTCGATGCCGGCGAACGCGTCGTCGGCCACCGGGTCGGCGGCAGTCCTCAGTCCGCGCCCTCGGAGATCATTTCCAAGAGCGCGGGAGCTTTTCCCATGACCTCGAGCGCGGCCTTGTTCCGGGCCAGTTCCTTCTCCAGCCGTTCCACCTGGCGGCGCAGCTTCTCGTTCTCCGCCTCGGCAGCCGGCTTCTTCGGCCTCGCCGGGCTGGTCCGCTTGTCGACCAGCTTCTCCAGTGCCCCGGCATCCCGCGCGGCCCGCCACTCCTTGACGTGCGAGTGGTACAGACGCTCGCGGCGCAGGACCGCGCCCTTCTCGTTCTTGGGCGCGGCGTCGTACTCGGCCACGATCCGCAGCTTGTACTCGGGACTGAAAGTGCGACGCTTCGGCCGCGGAGCCGGGTCGGATCCGGCGGGGGTGGTGCTGGTCATGAGGGGGTGGTTCTCCTGTCGTACCCTCTCAGGCTAACCCGACGAAGCGGGACGTCTCACCCAAGGCTGACAGAGAGGGAGGGGCTGGGAGGGCTGAGGGAAAGATCCCGGCGCCCGCGTACCAGCCCGACCTGGCTTCCCTCCGAGGTCGAGGCCTTGGTGTGTGAGATGCGCAGGGCGAACCCCCGCTGGGGTGCCCGCCGCATCGCCTTCGAGGTGGCCCGGACCGGCACTGGCACCGCACCGTCACGGGCGACCGTCCACCGGGTCCTGGCGCGCAACGGGCTCATCCGGCGCCAGGAGCAGAAACACCGCCGTAAGTACAAGCGGTGGCAGCGCGAGACGCCGATGCATCTGTGGCAGATGGACCTGGTCGGCGGGATCTTCCTGGCCGACGGCCGCGAGTGCAAGATGCTCGCCGGGATCGACGATCACTCCCGGTTCGTCGTCATCGCCACCGTCCTAGCGGTGCCGTCTGGCCGGGCCGTGGCTGACGGGTTCGTACAGGAGCGGTGGCACCAGACCCTGCGCCGTGAACTGCTCGACGTCTCCGGTCCGTTCAACGATCTGCCCGCGGCCCAGGCCGCGGTCGATGCCTGGGTGCACACCTACAACACGGCGCGGCCCCACCAGGCCCTCGACATGGCCACCCCCGCCAGCCGGTTCCGGCCGAACCCGCCACCGGAACCGACCGTTGTCGCCGCTCCGGCCACGGCTGCGGAGCCGTCCACCGTGGCCGAGCCCGCGGCGCCCGTCGCCATGCTGATTCCGGCCTCGGCACCGGCGGTGGAGTTCGAGGCAGTCGTCGCGGCCACCGGCATCGTCGGCGTGCTGCCCCGCGTTCAGCGGGTCAGGCTCGGCACCAGCTATGCGGGGCGCCGCTCACGGGTGTGGGCCGACGAGCACACGGTCCACATCGTCATCGACGGCGAGCTGGTCAGGAGCGCCACCTCCCGCCTGGACGCCGGCAATCTGCACGAGCTCTCGATGCGCGGGGCCGTCTGGGCGTGACCTCCACCTGCGGCTGCTGCCGCAAGCAGGCTGGGCCGTCTGGAGCCCGGCACGGTGATCGAGATCGACCGGAAGGTCGACCTGAGCGGTGTCGCCAGCCTCGGCAAAGCCAAGGTGACCGTCGGATACGAACTCGCCGGCCAGCGCGTCAGACTGCGTCTGGATGGGCACCTGATGCACGTCGTCCATGACGGCGTACTCGCCAAGACCCTGCCCGCGCCACTCGAAGCCGACCAGCGAACCGGGCTGCGAGGCGCCCGAGTCGGCACCGGCGAACTACCCGCACCCGCCGCTCGTGCGGTCCGGGTCGAGCGCAAGGTTCCCACCGACGGCGTCATCATGGTCGCCCGCCAACGGCTCCGCGTCGGCCGCACCTACGCCGGAGAGATCGTCATCGTCCACGTCGAGGACACCTACTTCCGCATCACCCTGAACGGCGCCGACCTCGCGCTGCACCCGCGCAAGAACCAGCACCCGGTCACCCGGTTCAGAGCAAAGATCCACTCACCTAAACTCTGACGCGGTGTCCACCATCACCTGAGACCGTCACCGATGTCTTGAGACCAAGTTGTCAACAAAGTCCCGAGACCTCACACGACAGTCGGCAGATCAAACTCAAGGCACCAAGGCCAGTCGTATCGCCGGCCAGACCGACACCCGAGATATCGCGGACTTACACGATCTTTCAGATATGCTCTCCCGAGTCGACAACTGGCATCAACTCGCCAGCAACATGAGGTGCAGGGTGTTGTTGTGGAGAGTGAGTGCGGGCGCATCTTTGCTTACCTGGTGGATGGTGCTGACGGCGCCCCAGCTAGTACTGGTGCCGTCGGGGGTGGGGGTGCCTTCGCTGACGTGTATGTAGCCTGCGCCGCCGCGATGGGCGAGCCACATTTTTGAGCCGTCGGTGGTCATTGCCGGGCCGCTATCGGTGCGCCAGTGCCACGATTCGCCTTGTGTGCTCCTGTGGTCCCATGTCCCTTTGTCAAGCAGTGTGCCGATGAGGATCTCGTCGTCAGTTTCGGTGAGTGCCATTCGCAGACGCTCTCCGGTGTAGCACGCTGCGGGCGAGCGTACGGTTTTGGGGAAGAAATTTTGTACGTCAAGCACAGCCGTTTCGGTGCCCCACAAGTTACCATCGCCGCCTACACGATAGATGTAAATGCGAGTTGGTGATAGAGACAATAGACGAGGCGCCACTACGTTGAGACCATCAGAGAGGGCAACCAAGGCAGGGCCGGTAAAGGACGTCAGGGGTGTTCTCTGGGCCTCGTGCCAGTCCTGGTAGTTATCGTATTTCGCATAGTAGTTCACGTAAACGGATGGATCGTCCATGCCTAGGTGGGCGCAGAACAGTTTGTTCTGCCAGACGGCCAGTGCCGGTTGCGCCTGCGACCTGAAGTCGCGGATCTGCTGTGGAGTGGTCCAGGAGGTGCCGTTGTAGCTGGTCCACATCAGCTTGTTTTCACTGTCGCAGAAGACGGCGTGTAGGCTGCCGTTGTAGGAGGCGATAGCTGGTGTGTATTCGGTGCGCCAGCTCGGGCCCGTATCCATCTTTGTCCAGCTACCTGCGCCGGTGGTGCTGCGTGTCCAGTGTTCGACCTCTTTGGTGCGAACTGGCCCGAGCATTTCTTGGCGTGAAATGGGTTCAAAGACTGTTTTGGAGCCGAACGGGTCGCCCGGTGTGTCACCGTAATGCACGGCAACGAGATAGGCGCGCCGACCTTCCGTGTCGCGCATCCGGATGCTTGTCGTGTAGTGATCTGCCGAGATCCACGAATCACCCTTGCCAACTATGTCCATGCGGAGCGCGAATCGGGTAACGTGCGGATCGCCGTACAAGTATGCCCTTTCGATCGACCGCATAGTATTATCGCCTGTCGCCGCAAAATAATATTCTGCCCCCTTTCTTTGCATTGGGGTGCGCCACGAGGAATTGCCGACTCGGTATTCCAAAGGAACTCCTTGCAGGGAACCGCTGTCGAGGTAGGGGTGATGAGCATTGAATCGAAATTGTACGACATCCTCCTTTGTTGCTTTCTTTTTCCCGCTCATATCCTTTCCTTCCCATAGGCCGACGGGGTAAAATACGTTGTTCTGGTAGTAACCGTCATTCGCTTCTGACATCCAATAAAGAAGGAAAACGTCGCCCCCTTTCAGGAGATGATCCTGACTGTCGGCGCCTCTGTATCGGATGCTGTTTGTGCGGGGAATATCGGTAAGTGGATTACAGAGGGCGAGGGTGCTCATCATATTGACATAGCCGCCGCTGGTGAGGCCGTTGGGGCGGTCGACCCAGTCCATCAAGATCACGCCATAGCGACGCCCGTGGCCGCTCTCGTTGATTTTGGCGAGAGTCCACGGGTTGAGCTCCTTGGCGAAGCCCCAAGGCGTTCTACTAAGGCCGGGCCCGGTGGCGCTGGTGTAGTTGATGTACATCTCTTGCCTGGGTGGCGATGCGTTCATGGCTTTGTACAGTTGCTGTTGGACAGCGTTCTTTTTCCTGTCGAGTGAAGGACCGTTCCAGTCGTTCTGGGTGTCAAAGAGCCCACTGCCGAAATTCAGTCCCATATCAAGGTAGGGCTGATTGGAGAATAGGACGATCTTGTTGCGAACCTCTCCCAAGTCGGGGATCCTTGACGTGTTATTCAGGTCGTAGAACAACGACTCCCAGCCTAGATGCTTAAGGTACCAATCATTGAACGTTCGACGGAAATCGTTGGGATAATTTGACCTTTCTTCCGAAAGTAGCATCAGGATGGTCTCGCTGGGGTTTCTGCTGAGGAAACCCTTGCATACGTTGAGAACGTCACTGAAAGTGAGGTGCTGATCGATGCTACCGTGAAAAATCTCGAAAATAACACCGAAGGGGTACCGGAGATAGCATCGGATGTCAATAAATCGTACGCCATTATTGAGCTGCCATTCTAGACTTTGACCTTGACAACGCCCAAGTCCGAATGCAGTGTCGTCTTCCTGTGCGCATGTCTGATGGGTTCCCGGTATCGTCATATCCTTGAGGTTAGTGGAATCGGGAACTCCCGACATCCAGTTATTCAGTCCAGACTGGATTTGTCCGCCGGGAACTTTCGGCATGCTCTCTGTTCCCGTGAATTCGAGCGGTTCCTGTCCACGCAGGAAGTCCTCCTCATCTTCTCCCATGGGATGCGAGGAGATCCGTTCTTCTTCCGTGATCTCAGGTCCTTGGTCTGGGGAGAAGGGTGAAGCGATGCCTTCAATTTCCTGCGGCATTTCACGGCTTTCACTCATGATGATGCCCTCTATCCATCTGGTGCGGGTTGGAACTGGTCATTTGTAAGATTGGTGGCGCCGAGGTTGGTAAGGCTGCATCGTGTTCGCCGCCTGATGACTCGTGGGGCTCCGTCACCCGGAGCCTGATGTATAAGCTCGACGTGAGGGGATTCCGTGGGTTGATACAGTCCGGCCTTAGGCCTTTGGCCCTGACACCCTCCTTATCTGCAACTATTCAAGATGAAAGAGGCTCACTGATCAAAGAGAATTCCTTCGTCCGATCCAATAGGGACCCAATCTATAGACACAGTGCGTGCTAGTCCTGCTGGCTGATCCCATACGTGCTGGAATTGGATCCTCTCGCCGCGTTCGACCGGCAGCCATCCCGTTCTCTCGTACCAATTGAGTACGACAGTATAAGGAGGAATTATGCCTCTGGTCACCCTGGCGTGCACTGTGATATCGGAAGTGCTAAGGCTTGCCATACCGTCCGAAGGTGCAACTGCAGATATCCAGCCCTCTCCCGGCTGTACAGCCGCCTTGATTACTTGGTGCGGCCTCAGTAGTCCACACTTTCCGGAGAACGCCAAATTAGAGGCCTTGACATTAAGGTCGCCGATAAGGTCGTTACTGCTGGCCTCGATGTGAAGGTCCTTAGAGGCACTGATGCGGAGGTCGTCAGAGGCGTCGATGTGAAGGTCCTTAGAGGCGCTGATGCGGAGATCACTGGCCCCGATATAGCGGACGTCCTCGGCCGTCAGCGGGCCCGTTATTGTGCATGGGCTTGTTATGGCGATTCCGGCTGCCCCGAACAGAGCGCGACCGGAAGGGAGGGGTTCGGGGACCTGGATTTTCACTGTCCGGATTTCGAAATCGGAACTCTGTCCATCCTGTAGTCTCACGCGTACAGATTGGATCGGATTCACATCCTGTTCTATCAATTCGTCGAAAACCGCCATTTGATTCGTAATCGCGCCGAGAGTGATCCAATCCTGAGTCCCGACAGGCAGGTATTCGACTACCCCAAACTGGATCCGGGCATTTCCGGTGGGGTCGCCGTGGGTGATGCGAACCCGTCCGGCCTGGCTCGGCCGGCTCAGGTTGATTGTGATACTCGCGTTTTGTAACGGTTTGGATATGGCGCTCAACGCGAAGGTGGTGTCCTTTCCGTCCAGTATGTTATCAAGATTATAAAACGCTACATTGAGGGCGTGTGCCGTGAAGTTGATTGCTCCGCCGGTGCTTATTAGCGAGCTTCCTGTAGTGGTGAGGTTGTGCGCGTTGATGTTGGGTTCTTTTACTTTGACGATGGTGGTGAGTATTTCTTGGATTTTCCTGGTGCCTCGTTGTGTTTCGGCGAGGAGGGTAAAGGTGGTGCTGTCGTCGATGGGTATGGGGCTGGTCCATGGGGGTGTTCTTGGGCGGTTGGGGCTATTTTCGCCGAAAACGTGGTTGTCCTGGAACATGGTGAGGGAGGCTGTTCCGGCTTCCCATATCAGGGTGGGGCTGGTTCCGCGCTCGATCAGGGAATATTCGGGGCGGAAGTTGCGGAGGAAGAAGCTGCCGTCCTGTTTTTCTATCGGGATGCGGGATGTTCTAGTTTCGAACTGGCCGTTCGGGGATGTTGCGGTTTCTTCTTCCAGGACTATTTCGGCAGTTCCGGCTTCGGAGTTGATTTTTACGGGTCCGATCGTGAATACGCACGCTCTGTCTCCAGGGAACCTTGCAACCTTGGGTGGGAGGTCGTCATCCCCCTCCGGGGTGCATGTCCAGACGAACATACTGTTGCTGTCGGAGGTCTTATCCATTCTCCAGCTGTACCCTGGCGTGCCAATCCCTTCGGGTGGCCGCTGCGAACTGATGGGGCCGATTGGGCCGTCGGTGAGGTCGGTTTCTCCTTCTCCGGAGGGTATTTTTATGACGATTTTCCTGCAGTACACGTACTGGGGGACTGTTTCCGGGCGTGGGGTGTCGATTTGAAAGTAGAAGGTGTTTGTGCGTTGAGTTGGTGCTTCGGCCGGGTTGGTGATGACGACGCGTTCGGGGTCGGCGACGGTGACGCAGTGGAGGCGGGCGTCGTCGCCGTAGTTGCGGAAGATGGTCATGGCGTGTCCTGGTGCGTAGTCGGGTGCTGTTGGCTAGTCAGTATTTCTTTGTCCAGTGTGATGCGCGTCTGTTTGGGGGTGGAAGTGGTGTTGGGGGTAGGGGTGGTGGTTTCGGTGATGGTGATGGTGGTGGTGCCGGGGGTGGGGTGGGGCGGGATGTTCTGGATTCCGAGGATGAGGGGGTGTTCGGCGGTGATGGCGGGGCGAGGGTCCTCCGGGCGGAAGGTGATCAGGGTTTGGTGGGGGGTGCGGGTGATGCGTGCGGTCCAGCTGTAGCCGGGGACGTCGTTGCCGGGGTAAGGGAGGACGGCGGTGATGTGGGGGGCGGCTTGGGGGGCGAGGAGGTCGGTGGGTGCGATTCCGGTGGGGAGGCAGAGGGTGATGTCCTCGCAGTGGACGGGTTGGGTCATGGGCAGGGTGCTGGTGGGCGTGCCGATGGTGAAGTTGATTCGGTGGCGGGCGGGTGGGGTGTCGGAGGGGGGTGGCGTGTGGCGTGCGGGCTGGGTGGTCAGGGTGATGGGAAGGAGAGGGGTGGGAGTGGTCATGGCGGGCGCTCCGGGGGTCAGGTGGGGGTGGTGTCGGTGGGCGGGGTGAGCTGGAGGTAGCCGGTGCGGGCGGTGGGGAGGGGGTCGTCGGGGTGGGCTTGGGTGTCGGCGGGTGTAAGGGGGAGTTCAGTCCAGCGTGCGGGGTCGTCGGGAGTGGGCTGTGCCCAGTGCCATGTGCCGTGCCGGGCGGAGGGCTGAGGCATAACGAGGTGGTGGTGGGGTGGGGTGGTAGTGGCAGTGAAGGCTCTCAGGGCGACGGGGTCGGTGTGGTTTTCGGGCTTGAGGATGCGCAGGCGCACGTACCGTGCGGTCACGGGCTGGTTCTCGGGGAGCGAGTAGTGGAGTTCTTCTTGCTGAGGTGGGCAGTTGGCCAGTGGGACCCACGCTGAGGTCTTGTGGATGGCGTATTCCAGGATGGTCTCGGGCCACAGGAGTCGGCCGTCAGGGGTGCCGGGGTAGGCATCGATGCGGGTGATGGTGTGGGCGTCGCCGAGGTCGAGGGTGATGGAGTCTCTGTCTGCTTCGGGACGGGTCTGGCTGCGATAGAAGGTGGCCAGGCTGTTGTCGAGGATGTTGAGGATGGTGTGGGGCTCGGCGGTGTCCATGGTTGTGTCGGCCGTGAGTTGTCCGCTGGCGCGGGCGGGGGCGAGGAGGGAGACGAGACGGAAGGACGCCCGGATGCGGGTCAGTGCTTGGTGGACGGCATCGGCGTCGAGCGTGAAGGCGTGGATGGGCAGGATGTCGGTGATGGCGTGGATGGCGGTGTGGGGGGCGGCCAGGATGGCCAGGCGGCGGCTTTGGGGTTGCTCCGGTGGGCGTGCAGGGAGTTCGAGGTCTTTGCCGTTGCCGATGGGGGTGAGGTAGGTGTCGTAGCTGTCGGTGTGGTCGGTACGGAGTTTTGTGTAGTCGATGCGTCCGGGTGTGGTGGGGTCGGAGTAGTAGCCGATAAGGCCGTCCGTGAGGCTGTTTGGGGAACCCAGGCGGATGGGCCACAGGTAGCCGATGTGTGGTTGTTGGCTGGGCGGCTGGAGTGTTTCGTCCCAGCTCGAGTCGTTCACCGGGGGGTCGGCGAGGTCCAAGCCGAGGGTGGTGTGGACGAGGGCGACGGGTCTGCCGGTGAGTCGTGCGGGAATGCTGTCGGCCTGTGCGGCGGTGTCCAACGTGGTGGACAGGCCGTTGTCGATGACGTCGAGGAGGGCGCGGAAGGCTCCTGCGATGCTGTCGGGTTGTTCGGACAGTACATGCAGAAGGAAGTCCGCCAGATCGGGGTGGCTGCTGGCGAATTCTCGGGGGTGTGCGTAGGGGGCGTGGGGCAGCGGGTACCACTCGGTCTTCGGTCCCTCTGGGGTGGTGTTTTCCCGGAGTTCGCCCAGGGGGCTACCGTCGGGTGCGTAGACCATGAGGGTGCGGTCGATGTGGTTGTGCATGAGCCATCCGGTGATGTTTCCGTAGCCGGTTGTGCTGGGTTCCGGGGGCTCGAGGCGGACGCGCGTGGGCTGCAGGATGTAGGGCGGGAGCGTGAGGTACCGCTGTGGCCCGTGCACCCCTTCGTAGAGGTCATGTTCCGGGCGGACGCTCAGGGCACGGTGAGGTTCGAAGCCGAAGTAGTCAGCCTCGTAGTCGTCGGAAACCTTCTCGAAAGTCCGGCCGAACTGGTCGACAATCCGCAGGTTGCGGACGTAGAAGTACCCGGCGCGCACTGGTTGGAAATGTTCCTCGCCGAGGTAGGGCGGTGCGGGTGAGTGGTTGTCGTCACCCGTCAGGGCTGCGATTTGTGGAGGGGCGGCGAGCTGGGCCAGGCCGCTGCGTTGCAGGAGCCAGTCGTTGAAGCCGTCGAGGTTTTGCGACAGGACACTGTTGGACTCGGTGAGGGCCTCGTTGAGGGCGCTGAAGTCGAGGGCGGCTGCCTGGGGCCAGGTGGTGATGTAGCGCTTGAGCTCGTTGCGCATGATGTAGGCGGCGGAGGGGGCGAGGAAGGCGCGGTTTTTGAAGATGTTGAAGCGCAGGTTCCCTTCGGAGTCGCTCCCCGCTTCGGCGCCTGACTTGAGCCAGTGGTAGCGGTAGGAGTCCTCTCCTGGTGTTTTGTCCAAGGCCCAGTTGTATCCGTTGTCGTCGTGGTAGGGGACGGCGCAGTAGCGGATGTCCCACTCCAGGTACATGGGCAGCCAGGGCTGTTGCCAGCGGGCGAGGTATTCCGGCAGGAGCCCGTCGGCGAGGCCTTCGTCCTTGATGAGGTCGTCGAGCGCGGTCTCGTCGTTACTGGCGGGTGTACGTACGGCCTGGTCGAGAAGCTGGAACTCGGACAGCAGCGGCAGGGCTGTCGCGGGCAGTCCTACCAGGGTGCTCGGCGGCTCCAGCGGAGCCGGCGGTGCAGGGACGAATCCTTCACCGATGCGGGCTCCAGTCAGCAGGTCGCCGGCCAGCCGGCAGGGGAGGGGGTCGTCGGGGTCGCGGGCGAGTGGTCTGTGGGAGCCGGTGTTGGTCAAGACGATGGCGGGATCGGACGGATAGTGGAAGGGCTGGCGGGGTGTGCGCCGCAGTTCCGAGCCCTCGGGCAGTGTGTGCCCGGGCCGGCTGGTGAACTCGTCGATGGACGCCTGGAGCTCGTCCGGAGTGTCCCCGTGCGGGATCTGCTCTCTGAGACCGGTGACGTCCTCCTGCAGTGCAACGACCTCGGGACTCAGTTGCTCCAGCAGTGCCGGTGCTTTCTCGTGGAATTCGTCTGGGACGGTGGGGAGGTCTTTGAGCCAGTACACCGACCACAGGCGCCACTGGACGTGCGCAAGCCGGTGGGTTTCTCGGTCGTAGGTGGCCTGCTTGGCGTTGAGCTCGTGGAGCCAGTCCGGCTGCTCCGGCGGGGCGACCGGGGCTCCGTCCTGGGTGGGCTGGGGGACAACCTGCCAGGTGTGTCCGCCGCTCTGGTGGGAGAACCAGGAACGCCGGGTGACCTCGTCCAGGTCTTCTTCGCCATCGGGGCCGTCGAAGGTGTCCAGTGTGCCGTGGTAGAGGGCCTGCAGCAGCCGCCCGGTACGGGCGTCCCCGGACGGGGTGGGCAGAGCTCCCAGTGCTTCGGCGCTGCTCTGGCCGAAGGCGACCTGGACCTCTCTTGGGTCGGACGGTTTCTCAGAGACCGGGATGGGGCCGTCCTGCTTCCATTGCACACCGAGCGCTGTCCCGTGGTAGAGAGTGCGCTCCAGGCTTTCCGGGACCACGTCGGCGACTGCCCAGCCCAGGGCCGACAGGACGCTGCCGGGCCAGGAGGCATCGGGCGGCAGCAGACCGGGAATATCGGCGGCCGTGTGGAGGATGTCCTGGTCTTCCTGGGAGTACCAGCCCAGCACGCAGTAACTCAGCTGAGCCTGGGGCGGGTAGGCATCGGCTTCGTTCTTGAGGTCGGTCAGTACGTCCTGGAATCCGAAGATCTTGTCCTGGTAGGGGGCGTAGGAGGAGAACCCGGGCAGGCCCGGGCCCACGGCTGTGAGGAACAGGGGTACCTCTGCCCCGGGTTCCTGCCAGGGGCGGCGGGGGAGGAGTTCCTGCACGCGGCCGACACGCACCTGATGCAGATCGGGGTTTTCCTCAGCAGGGTTGGCGCGGGGGCTGAGGTAGAACGAGCCGCGCGGGGTCTTCTCCGGATATCCGCCATCGGGCGGGTACTCGACGTTCCCTGTGTAGTCGGTTGCGATGTAGTCGCTGTGGATGATCCAGCCGGCTGCAGTCAGCGGGCC
The DNA here is from genome assembly GCF_046549115.1 of Streptomyces sp. x-19. NCBI lineage: Bacteria > Bacillati > Actinomycetota > Actinomycetes > Kitasatosporales > Streptomycetaceae > Streptomyces > Streptomyces sp. x-19. Next base: position 11,952 of record NZ_JAJPWK010000050.1, read on the forward strand.
CCAGTCTTGGTCGAAGGGGCGCTTCACGCGGGCGTACCGCACGACAAGCCAGCGGTTGGGAACGAGCGGGAATTCGGTCTCGCCGCTGGTCTCGTTGTACAGACCATTGACCAGGGCTTCGGGGAGCTGCCACCGTACGTGGACGCCTTCAAAGTTCGGGTCGTCCTGCTGCTCCTTGGATTCCCAGGGCGTGGGTTCGGCGGGGTCTTTGGAGTCGATCATGTTGGCGAACTGGGCCTGCCAGCGCCCCCAGTAAGGATCCTTGCGGACCAGTTCGTTGGCGGTCAGAGCGTGTACTTCCACGGGGACAATGAGGTCCGTGTCGGCCCTGTCTTGTGAGGTCTTCATGCCTTCTCCGGGTGGACATCTGGAGTGTGGACTTCGGGACGGTGAACCCTGGTAGAGCGGAGCGGAAAGGGGTCATTCGGCCTGTCGCCGGGTGATGAGCCGTTGTTCGATGGGGGAGTTGACAAGTTCCAGGGCGAGTTCGCCTGGGGCGAGGTCCGTGCGTGGGATGGAATCGGCCTCTGCGAGGGCCCGGGCGAGGTCGGCGACGAACGTGCTAGCTCCCCGTAGGTTGAGGATGCGGCGCGGGCTGGCGGGACTTTCGCGCAGGTATCGGGTGAAGACCGTGTCCCCGCTGCCGGGGGCGGGGAACCAGCTCTGGAGCGAGGATCCGATCTCTTCGCCGGAGCCCGTGTCTGGGGTGAGTCTGCGCAGGCTGATGACTTCCTTTCCGCCCTCGATGTCGAGGCCGAAATGGATGCCCTGGCCGGGTTCACGGATGGACAGCTCGTCCGGTACCTGGTCGAACAGGCAGAGCAGGATGTTGTCGGCGGGGCGGTCGCGCCGCAGTTCGGTGATACGCCGGCCGTCCTGCCGCGCGATGATGTCGAAGTCGTCGGGCCAAGCTGCCACGAGCCCGGAGTGGATCAGGACTCCCGCGGCTGGGACGGTGTTGGTGCGCGTACGAGCGAGAGCCTGCTGCAGGAAGAGGGCGAGATCCGCGTCCTGAGAGGTGCTGACGGCGATGCTGGCGGCTCCGGCGAGCAGGGCTTCGACCCAGTCGGGGTCGATACGGAACATGCGCAGGGACTCCGGCGGCAGGAGCTGGGAGTGGGGCACGAGGTAGGAGAACGGGACGCTTTCCAGCCAGGCCAGGCGGTCGATCCAGGCGGCGTATGCGGCGGCGTGCTGGTCGGCTGCGCTGTGCACGAGGGCCGTGAGGCGTGGTTCGGCGCGGCGGGTACGGGCCTCGTCTGCGGTCACGGGCACGGGGCGGGGCAGTGGTCCAGGGAGGGGCTGCTGAGGAGCCGTCGGCTGCTTCAGGGCCTGCTGGAGCGACTGGGCGAAGCCGGGGGAGGCCAGTTCGCGCAGGGCGTGTGTGCCGGGCGGGGCGTCGGGGTCTGCCAGGGAGCGGTGCGGGTCGGCGGACAGGGCCAGCACCGTGGCGTCGAGGTTGGCCAGTTCGCGCCGGGCCCGGACCATGCCGGCGGCGTACTCGGCGTCGGAGAGAGCCAGCGTGCGGCCCAGGGTCCAGGCGGCTGAGTAGCTGACATCGAAGATCCCGTGTGCGGGCTCGTGGACCAGGGCGTGGTCGGCGGTGGTGGGGGGGCCGCCATGGCTTGGGCCGGGAGGGTAGGGCCATCGGTCCGGCCCTTCCTGGATGCGGGGGGCGGTGACAGGGGTGGCAGGGCCGCGGTACCAGCCGAAGCTGAGCTCCCCCGAGGGCAGCGTGTGCGGCACGGGTACGTAGCCGTGCCGGAATCGCTCCCGTACGTACTGCAAGGTGTCGGGGTCCGAGCCGTCCTCGGGTTCAGGCGGGGGCGGCAGGCGCAGGGCGAGGTTCTCGATGGTCTCCGGGTCCGGGGGCTCCTCGCCGGGCTCGGGCTCAGCCCGGCCGCCGGGTGCGGCGAGGTTCTGCAGGAGACCGGGGACATCGAGATCGTCGTCGAGGCTGTGGTGGAACACCCAGGACTTCAGGCTGCACAGCCGCACCCGGTCCTTGCCTGGCGCGATGCCTCCTGGCAGAAGGTGGTTCCGATGGCCTTCGAGGGAGACCAGGTGGGCGGCGTAGGGGCCCTCCAGGTAAGGGAAGCGGTTGGCGGCCACGACCGCAAAGGCGCCCTCGGCCAGTTTCTCCCCTCCCCCTAGAACCTGGCCGTGCGGGGTGACACGGCGGACATGGACCAGATAGTGCAGCTCTTCCTCGGTGGGCGCGATGGCTGTGAACAGCTGCGCGGGAACGTCGATGGTCCGGCAGTCGCTGGCTGCACTCTCCTCGGACACCCCCTCGTCCAGCATGCCGTCCACGACCCTGTTCGCCCCCAGGCGGAGATCCGGGCCGGCCACGTTGTCTTCTTCGGGGGAGATGAGTTCCTTGACCGGCCGGTGCACTGCTTCGCCCGCGGGGTTGTCGGGCAGTTCCTCTGCCATGAACACCAGCAGTGCCATCCACGGCGCCTCACTGGCCGTGCCCCGCTCCGTGCCGGCTGGCTGGGGTCTGATGGACCTTCCCCAGGGGAGGGTGGGCTGCCTGAGGGCGATGTGCGGCAGGACGAGCCCGAAATCACCTGACATGTTGCGGGCAGGATAGAGAGCCTGGGTTGAGGCCTCGTCGAGGTAGAAGCGCGCGGCGTGGACCTCGTAGGTGTCCTCGACCGGCTGCAGGCGGTCGTCCTCTCCCTCCCAGATCGGGCTGCCGTCCTTCTCGATGACTGGTTCCGCACGGACTGTGTACGTGCCGGCTTTGGCCAGCGGTTCTGCGTAGTCGATGAAGAGGACATCGAGTTCCGGCTCGTCCTGGGAACCCAAGGGCTTGACGGCCATGAGCGTTCCTGCCTCCGTGCGGGCCGATATGTCTCAGCGTTGCGGGGTGGTCAGAGTGAGGGGTGGGTGGGTGTGGCTGTGGGGGGCTTGGGCGGCGTAGGTGGTGGGGTTGGTGTTGGGGGCGGGGATGTGGGTGGTGAGATGGCGGTGGAGGGTGGTGCGGTCGGTGTGGGTGGTGAGGGTGGCGATGGTCTCAGCGATGACGTCCAGAGTGTGGGGGTCGGTGCTAGGGCGGGGGCCTTGGGGGTCCGGGTCGCGTAGAGGTGTGTTGCCGTGGGGGAGGGGTTCCGTTGCGAGAGTGCTGTCGGTGACGGGGCCCGTGGAGGTGCCGGTCTCAGGCGGGGGAACCGTGATGCGCAGGCCGGTGGGGCGTTCTTCGAGAAGGGGCTCTTCGGTGAGGGGGGCGTTGGGGCTGCTGGGGAGGGGGCCCCAGAGGGCATTGGGGAGGCGCTGGGTGACAGGTTCGGTGTGCCAGCGCTGTTCGTGGGGCTCGAAGGGAATTCCGTCTTTTGTGAGGGTGATGCGGGCTTCGACCGTAATGGCGGGCGCGCGCATAGGACGGATAGAGGGGGTGGGCCCGTAGTCGGGGAAGCTGCCGTCGGGAAGGGTGTAGGCCTGGCCGTTGAGGGTGATGAGGGTGAGGGGGAGAGCGGTGTCGACGGTGAGAGTGAAGCCGTCACGGGAGACCAGGGCAGGCGCGCCGCGGCGGGCGCGGGCTGTGATCTCGGACGGGGCGGCATCCGCCAGGAGACCGTCCTCCAAGCCGATCGAGACCGGGCGGTGCAGCTGTACCAGTAGCTCCGGCCAGGTAATGCCGGGGATGGAGGGACGCTTGTTGCCGATGGGAAGGGTGAAGGAGATGAACCAGAATTTGACAGTGACGGAAGCACCGAAGCGCGGGCCCCAGAATTCCAGGTCGGCGCCGGTCTCGCCGGAGACACGGACGCGGATGAAGAGGACCTTCACGGTGGCTTCAGCGCCCACACGCAAGCCGCTGGTGCCGTGGACGGCGAAAGGCTTCCACGAGGAAACCGCGTCGACGCGGAGGGCGAGCCAGGCCTTGAGGCGGACATCGACGCCGATCGCTCCCCCCCCTGAGGAATAGTCCAGGGATAGCCGTCCGCCGAACATCGAGGTATTGCTGGTGACCGCACCGTAGATCTGCCCGGAGGCGGTGATCCCCCCGCCCGGCGACCAGGAGAACCCCAGCGGGGCCGGACGCGGAAGTGGCCGACCGCCGCCCCCGTAGTTGGGGTGGTAGCCGCCGGCGGACAGCACGAACCAACCCGCCTGCGGACCGTGCGTCCACAGCTGCAGGCTGACGCCCCCGTCGATGCGCAGGGCACTGTCCATGAAATACGACCCGGGGCCAGCCGTGGTGTCGTAGTACAGCAGCCCCTGATCCGCGTTCTGCAGCAGCACATAGTCGGTATTGACATGCGCGGTGGGAACAAGCGTCCTTGTGGGCGGGAACCGCAGGGTCTCGCGGCCCCGGGCCACTACGCCACCGGAGCCGGCCGTCTCCGCTGCCAGCAGCCCGCGCGCATGCATGTACCCGTAGATGCTGTACTCCACACCGCCGGCCATCCACCAGCCGCCTTGCTGTACGACCAGCCATTGGCCGTTCCGCAGCACATCCAGCACTTGCCGCGCAGTGAGAGCCGGCTCCCCGGCGGGCGTGTCCAGGCGCTGCACCAGCGGGAACGTCCCCTCAGCACCGGGCACAGGCAGCCGCAGGTCGGTGTGCGCGCCGAACCCCGCCGATACACCGGAAAGGGCCATCGGATACAGCCCCCCGGCCACGGCACCGCTCCCCCCCGCGGCCTGCTGCTCGGCATACAGCAGCAACGCGGCCGGCTCGCCGGGCTCCTCCTGCACCCAGCAGGCCGACATCGGCAGCGACAACGGCGGCTCGCCCACAACCAGCTCGATCCGCGCAGCGACAGTGCCGACTAGGGCAACAGAACTCCCGGTGCCGTCCTCGAGCCCCAGCGGGCCGTCGACGGTGATCCGCTCCCCGCCACCCGTGACGACGGCTCCTTCCAGCGTGACCCGAGGGACGAAACCGTCACCTTCCAGGGACAACGCAAAGCCCAGGCGCTCGGGCACCAACTGCAGCGTCCCCGCCTGCACCGTGCAGTCCAGATGAACATGCAGCCCGTCCTCCTGGAAGCGGGCCCGCACACCATCGACGCCGACCGGTCCCTGCCGCACCTCCACCGCTCCTCGACCGGCAGTCGAGGACCGCAAGGCCGACGCCTTGACCGGCCCGGCGTACCAGCTGGCTGCCTCTCCGTCCCACGGCACCGCCACCAGGCCGGGCTCGGCTCCAGATGCCTGGTGAGTCACCACCGCCGACCAGCCAGCACCGTAACCGGACTCCACCACCGGCAGCAGCGGCGTACCCGCTGGCAGTCCCCCGCCGATGACCGCGTTCACCCCCTCAACCTCCACTGCGGACAAAGCGGCCGAACAATACACAAAACGCACGTGCGGGACCGTCACCGCACCGCGCACCAAGCCCAGGAGTGGCAGCACCGCAGCATCCAGGTCCGTCCCGGCCTCCACCACTGCCATCACCGCGGAACGCACGTGCCGTACGCCCGACAGGCTGCCGTCGACGTCGGCAGCTCGCCCGTCCACCGTGGTGCGCACCACCACCACGTGCGCGTCCGTGCCCCCAGGAGATGCAGCATGGGCAGTGGCGGCAAAGTCGGATTCCGTCTCCCTGTGCACCGTCAGATCGGAGAGCGCTGGAACCAACGGGCGCGGGGGTGCAGCGTCCGGGGCCCCGGCCCGCCGCAGCAGCCACTGCAATGAGTCCCCAGGAGCCTCCTCACCTCGTACCGTGACAGGCACACCCGCTTCGGTCAGCCAGAAGTACCCGTCGTCCTCGAAGAAGAAGCCGAGGTACTCCCCTTCCTGCACAGGCGCGGGAATTCGCACTTCGCCATTGCTGTCTGGCGCGTACACCCAATCCTCCCAGAGGGGAAGACCATGATCCACACCGGATTCCTCAGGCGCGTGATCTGCGGCGTAGAGGCCGATCCAGTTCCTGCGGTTGGCGACCGGGGTGCTGTACTTGAACCGGATCGTGGCACCAGGTGAGACGACTGCCTGGATTACGTCCAGCGTTGGATCCTGCTCGGTGACGGTAAACGTCGCGGGGGCCTGCGCAAGCCACTCGAAGCCATCCGCGAGGAGAAGAGCCCGGTACTCGCCAGGAGCGCAAAACGAACCCGCGGGAAACACCACGGACCCACTCGTGTTCTGAGGATCCAGCTCCACATCATGGAGGTAGCCGTAGTTCTCCTCGCCAGAAACCCACGGCGCATCGCCACTGTGATACACAGCCACACGATGACCCGGGGAAACGGACGGAACGGTGTACCGGAAAGTGACGGCTTCACCGGGCCGGACATTCTGCTCGACCGGCAACAGCCCGGCTTCCTCAGCTGTTTCAGGCATGGACAACCCCTCTTAGGCAGGATCAGGGGTGGACGAAACCGGAGGGTGCGCTCAGGCGATACGGGCACCCAGCGACGACGTGGATTCAGCTCCGCCGCTTCCAATGCTTCCCATGTCATTCGGGAAAGCAGTGTGACGGCGGGGCGGCCGGGCCATCGACGGTGACCCGCGGTCTGCCGCCCCGGTCCTCGAGCCTTGGCTCTGCCGCAGACGATCATGACCGGGGCGCACACGTTCAATGACCGTGATATCAACTTCATGATGCACGGCCCCCCCGCATACCGCCACCGGGCACACATGCCCACAGCAATGGCTTAACCTGAAGGAAGCAGCGGGCGTGTCAAGCCGACCAGCGGGTGCTGGAGTCAGGGCTGGAGGGCGAATCACTTCGGCTACGACAAGCACGACGCCGCAGGCAGGAACAGCGGCAACTCCCAGGTTGGACAGCCAGAACTGGACGGGTTCGGGTTCGGTGGCGGGCCATTCGGCCAGCAGCCAGTGCACGGGCAGCTCCGGTCCGGCGGTGTTTTTGCGGATCTCGCGTCCGGCGGGCCGGATCCGC
>NZ_JAJPWK010000051.1:0-18575 GCF_046549115.1 Streptomyces sp. x-19
CCGCGCGGCACCCGCACCGCCCGCCGCACCGCCCCCGCCTCCAACACCGGCGCCACCAACAGCGCGTCCCCCAACAAGAACGCGTCCGTACAGTCCCGCAACGCCCGGTCCCGCGGCGAACTCCACCCCACCACCCGCACCCCCGGCACCGCACCCCACAAGCCCCGCGCAGCGGCCCCGCGCCGCAGGCGCAAACAACAACCCCCACGGCGGGACGGCCGACAACGTGGGAAGCCCCGCCAAGCGCAGCGACCCGTCAGCCGCCGCTCAGTTGGGAGGCGCTCGGGACCTGGTTGGTGACCTCGGCGCCGTTCTTCTTGCCGACGTCCTTGACGTTGTTGATGACGTTCTGGAACTGGTCGACGTCGCCGGGACCGGCCTCGCCCTTGCGGAGCTTGGTGCCGAGGTTCTTCAGCGAGTCGATGCCGCTGTTGAGGGGGGCCAGTGCCTTGGAGAGCGTCGGATCACCCTGCGCGTTGCGGACCGCGGCCTTGAGGCGGTTGTAGGTGAAGACGCCGGCCAGGCCCGCCTTGACCAGTGTGGTCTTGCGGTGGTCGGCGCCCTTCTGGAACCCGCCGGCCTTGTACGGCTTGATGATCCACTGGTAGGTGGCGCCGGCTGCCAGGCCGGCGTTGGTCACGAACCGCGTCTTGGCGAACTTCTGCTTCTCCACCGAACTGGTGGGGCTGGGCGAGCCGGCGGGTGAGGCGCTGGCCTGGCCCTCGTCCTTCTTCGAGCCGCCGCAGGCGACGGCGCCCAGGCTCAGCGTGCAGACCAGCGGCAGTGCGACGGCGGCCCGGCGCAGGGCGGCGCGGTTACGGACGGGGGGCTGCGGAACGGTCACGGCGCGCCTCCGGCGGGCTCGGTTCGGCTGGGGGAGCATCGTCCGCAGCCTGTCCCGCCCGCCGGAGGGGCGCCAGCCGGAAACGGCCGTACGGGGGCGCCCCCACCCGGCCGGGGCAGTGTCCGGGGCCTACCGGCAGCAGTCCGGTGCCAGCCCGACCGGCAGCCGTTCGCCGCCGAAGACCGCGGTGGTGGCTTCGTCGCCGCCCAGTGCGGCCACCGCCAGCAGCAGCGAACCGGCGGTCCAGGACGTGAGTTCCCGCGGCCAGATCGCCTCGTCCTCGAAGACGTAGCCGGTCCAGTACATGCCGTTGTCGGCGCGCAGGTGCTGGATCCACTTGAGGATCGTCACGGCCCGGTCGGACTCCCCCATCGCCCACAGTGCCAGCGCCAGTTCCGCGCTTTCGCCGCCGGTGACCCAGGGGTTGGGCACCACGCAGCGCACGCCCAGGCCGGGGACGACGAAGCGGTCCCAGTCCGCGTCGATCCGCTCCCGGGCCGCCGTGCCGCGCACCGCGCCGCCCAGCACCGGGTAGTACCAGTCCATGGAGTAGCGGGACTTGTCGAGGAACCGCTCGGGGTGGTGGCGTATCGCGTGGCCGAGGCGGCCGAGGGCCAGTTCCCAGTCGGGCTGCGGCTCCTCGCGCTGCTCGGCCAGGGCCAGGGCGCAGCGCAGTGCCTGGTAGACGGAGGACGAGCCGGTCAACAGGGCGTCGCGGACGGGCGTGCCGTCGTCCTCCCGCTTCCAGCCGATCTCGCCGCCGGGCTGCTGGAGTTCCAGGACGTACTCGATCGCCGCGTGGACCGCCGGCCACATCCGGTCGAGGAACGTCTCGTCCCCGGTGGACAGGTAGTGGTGCCAGGCCCCGACCGCGAGGTAGGCGCAGAAGTTGGTCTCCCGGCCTCGGTCGGTGGGGGCGTCGGCGTCGCCGTCGGCGTAGGCGGCGTACCAGGAGCCGTCCTGGTTCTGGTGGCGGACCAGCCAGTCGTAGGCGGCCTCGGCGCGGTCGTGTTCGCCGGCCGCGTCCAGGGCCATGGCGGCCTCGATGTGGTCCCACGGGTCGAGGTGGTGGCCGCGGAACCAGGGGATGGCGCCGTCGGTGCGCTGGGTCGCCACGATGCCGGCGACCGTTTCGGCGGCCTGTTCGGCGGTGAGCACGCCCGGCAGGACGAGCCGTTCGGTGCGCCCGGGACTCGTCACTTGGCGGCCTCGCGGGTGCCGGCGGGCTTGGCCGCGGAACGGGTGCGCTTGGCCGCCTTCGGCGCGGCGGGCTCCGGCTGCGCCGCCGGTTCGGGGAGGTGCGGCTTGGTGGCGTAGGCGACGAAGCTCTTGCCGATGAGCGGGTTGAGGGCCTGCTCGGCGAGGCGGGTGGCCAGCGGCTTCTTCATGATGTCCCAGACCAGCAGCTTGTGGTACGCCTTCACGGGCAGTGCCTGGTCGTTGTCCACGCCGAACGCGCACTTGAGCCACCAGTAGGGGCTGTGCAGACCGTGGGCGTGGTGGGTGCCGTAGGGCTCAAGGCCGGCTTCCCGCATCTTGTCGAGGAGTTCGTCGCCGCGGTAGATGCGGATGTGGCCGCCCTCGACCTCGTGGTAGGCGTCGCTGAGCGCCCAGCAGACCTTCTCCGGGCCGTAGCGCGGCACGGTGACGGCGATCCGGCCGCCGGGGCGCAGCACCCGGACCATCTCGGCGAGGACGCCCTTGTCGTCCGGGATGTGCTCCATCACCTCGGAGATGATCACGACGTCGAAGCTGTCGTCGGGGAACGGCAGCGCGAGGGCGTCGCCCTCCATGGCGACGGCGGAGGCGCCCGCCGGGGCCTCACCGGCCTCCTTCATCGCGGCGAACCACTTGGCGACCTCGCGGATCTCCTCGCCGTTCCGGTCCAGGGCGACGACCTGCGCGCCGCGCCGGTAACACTCGAAGGCGTGCCGACCGGCGCCGCAGCCCAGGTCGAGCACGCGGTCGCCGGGGGCGAGCGGGAAACGGGAAAAGTCGACGGTCAGCACGGCGTTTACGCTTTCGTCCGGCGGTCAGGGGCGGGGTGGGGTACGTCGTGGGCGGCGGGAGGACGGCATGCGCGGGTCACCGGCGGCCGGTGGCCCGCACGGCGGCGCCGGCCACCTGGCGGGCGATGGCCTCCCGGTAGCGCTCGGCGGTGCCGATGGCGGCCTGCCGCCAGGTGAAGCGGGCCAGCACCCGTTCCCGGCCGGCGGTGCCCAGTCGGCGGCGGAGCCCCTCGTCGCCGAGCAGTCGGAGCAGGCCGGCGGCGAGTGCCCCGGCGTCGCCCGGCGGCACCGCGAGGCAGGTCTCGCCGTCCGGGCCGGCGACTTCGGGGATGGCGCCGCCGGTGGTGGCGAGCAGCGGGGTGCCGGTGGCCATCGCCTCGGCCGCCGGCAGCGAGAAGCCTTCGTAGAGGGAGGGCACGCAGGCGATCTGGGCGCCGCGCACCAGGTCGACGAGTTCGGCGTCGCTGATGCCCTTGACGAACTCGATGGCGCCGGACAGGCCGAGCCGTTCGATGGCGGCGGCGACCGGCCCGTCGTCGGCCCGCTTGCCGACGACGACCAGGTGGGCCTCGGGGTTCTCGGTGCGGACCTTGGCCAGCGCCTCGACGAGGTGGATCAGGCCCTTGAGGGGGACGTCCGCACTGGAGGTGGTGACGATCCGGCCGGGCACCTCGGGGACGGCCGGGTCCGGGGAGAAGAGGTCGGTGTCGGCGCCGATGGGGACGACGTGGATCCGGCCGGGGTGCACGCCGAGGTCCTCGACGATCTCCTGGCGGGAGGAGCCGGAGACGGTCAGCACCGACGGCAGCCGCCGGGCCACCCGCTTCTGCATCCGGGTGAAGCCGTACCAGCGGCGGACCGAGGCGCGGCGCTTCCAGCCCTGCGCGGCGGCCAGGTCGAGCCGTCGGTCGACGGTGATGGGGTGGTGGATCGTGGTGACGAGCGGGGCGCCGAGCGCGTCCGGGCCGCCGAGCAGGCCGTAGCCGAGGGTCTGGTTGTCGTGGACGACGTCGAACTGGCCGCGGTGGGCGGCGAGGTGGCGCCGGGCGCGCAGCGAGAAGGTCAGCGGTTCGGGGAAGCCGCCGGTCCACATCGTGGCGACTTCGAGGCCGTCGATCCAGTCGCGGAACTCGTCGCGGCCCGGGGTGCGGAACGGGTCGGGCTGGCGGTAGAGGTCGAGGCTGGGCAGTTCGGTCAGCGTCACGGCCCCGGGTCCCGTCCGGGCGGGGTCCACGCCGTCGAGGACGGGGTAGGGCTGGGCGCCGATGACGTCGACGGTGTGGCCGAGGCGGGCCAACTCGCGGGAGAGGTGGCGGACGTAGACGCCCTGACCGCCGCAGAACGGGTTCCCCTTGTACGTGAGCATGGCGATCCGCAGGGGACGCTCACCGTCCGTCGGGGCGGAGGCCGAGGGGGTCTCCGCCGGGCGGGGCGCGGCTGCCTGGACGGCCTCTGCGGTCACGCACGGCCCCCTTCTCGCTGGACTTTCGCCGGAGCGTAACCGCTGGCGGTAATCTAGAACAAGTTTCAGAACTGAAAAGCTACTGATCAGTTCACCGAGTTTCGAATCTACCGGCCGGGAACGGAGCGAAAAGAGCCACACCAGGTGATTCGCGCCACGGCACGGGCCCTGCCATGCTGTGCCGATCGCACCACCGGCACGCACCGCATCGCGGACGGAAAGCCACGGAATGGGATACATGACTACGGAATCCAAGGCGGCCGGGCCGGCGCTTCCGGCGAGTCCTCCCTTGACCGAGCGTCAGGAGGCCCGGCGCCGCCGCATCCTGCACACCAGCGCCAGGCTCGCCAGCCGCGGCGGGTTCGACGCGGTCCAGATGCGCGAGGTGGCCGAATCCTCCGGGGTCGCGCTCGGCACCCTCTACCGCTACTTCCCCTCCAAGGTGCACCTGCTGGTCGCCACCATGCAGGACCAGCTCCAGCACATGCACGAGACGCTGCGCAAGCGCCCCCCGTCGGAGGAGGACCCCGGCGCCCGGGTCGCCCAGACGCTGATGCGGGCCTTCCGCGCCCTGCAGCGCGAACCGCACCTGGCCGACGCGATGGTGCGGGCGCTGACCTTCGCCGACCGGTCCGTCAGCCCCGAGGTGGACACCGTCTCCCGGCTGACCACCGCGATCATCCTCGACGCCATGGGGCTGGACGGTCCGCCCTCCCCCGAGCAGCTCTCCGCGGTCCGGGTCATCGAGCACACCTGGCACTCGGCGCTGATCACCTGGCTGTCCGGGCGGGCCTCGATCGCCCAGGTGAAGATCGACATCGAGACGGTCTGCCGGCTGATCGACCTCACGACCCCGGTGCGGCCCCACCGCCGTCAACCTCCCTCCGCATGACCGCTCCCGCCCGCGGGTAGCGGGCCCGCAAGGGGCCCACCCGCCCCCTACGGGCCGGGCCGCCCCGCCCCCTACGGGCCCGACTCCCCCGCCCCGCCGCTCACTCGTCCGGTGGGAAGACCGCCGCACCGCTGTCCGCCGCGGTGATCGCGATGGCCTCCACCGGGCAGCCCTCGGCCGCCGCCAGCACGCCGTCCGCGGCCTCCGTCTCCGGCTCGACGGGGTGCGCCTGGCGCGCCGCGTCCAGCCGGAACCGTTCCGGTGCGGTCCCGGCGCACAGTCCCGAACCGATGCAGACCCGCCGGTCCACCGTCACCTGCCAACGCTCCGCCATCAGGCACCCGCCGGCAGGTGGATCATCTTGTGCTCCAGGTACTCGGCGAACCCCTCGGGCCCGAACTCCCGGCCGATGCCGGAGTTCTTGTAGCCGCCGAACGGACCGAGCATGTCGATGCTGAAGGTGTTCACCGAGTACGTCCCGGTGCGCACCCGTCGCGCGAGGTCGATGCCGCGGTCGGTGTCCGCGGTCCACACCGAGCCCGACAGCCCGTACTCCGAGTCGTTGGCGATCCGCACCGCCTCCGCCTCGTCCCCGTACGGCAGCAGGCAGATGACCGGGCCGAAGATCTCCTCCCGGGCGATCCGCATCCCGTTGTCGACCTCTCCGAAGAGCGTCGGCTCGACGTACCACCCGGTCGACTGTCCCTTCGGGCGGCCGCCGCCGGCCAGCACCTTGGCGCCTTCCTGCTGGCCCAACGCGATGTAGTCCAGGGAGCGTTGCTGCTGGCGGCGGGCGACCAGCGGTCCGAGTTCCGTGGCCGGGTCCAGCGGGTCGCCGACGACGAGCGCGCCCGCCGCCGCCGCGAACCGCTCGGCGATCTCGTCGTAACGGCTGCGCGGCGCGAGGATCCGGGTCTGCGCCACGCACGCCTGGCCGTTGAGCATCCACGCGAACGGCGCGATGCCGGCCACCGCCGCGTCCAGGTCCGCGTCCGGCAGGATCACCGCCGCCGACTTGCCGCCCAACTCCAGCGTCACCCGGGTGAGGTTGCGGGCGGCGACCTCCATGACCCGCTTGCCGGCCGCCACCGAGCCGGTGAACGACACCTTGTCCACGCCCGGGTGCCCGACCAGGTACTCGCTGACCTCCCGGTCGGCCGGCAGGATCGACAGCACCCCCGGTGGCACGCCGGCCTCCGAGGCGATCTCCGCGAGCAGGTACGCGTCCAACGGGGTCTCCGGCGAGACCTTCAGCACCACCGAGCACCCGGCCAGCAGCGCCGGCGCGAGCTTGGCGGCGGCGGTGAACTGCGGGACGTTCCAGGGCACGACGGCCGCGACCACCCCCACCGGCTCGCGGCGCACCAACAGCGGCCCCAACGCCCCGGCCCGCCGCTCCTCGAAGGCGAACTCCCGCGCCACGGTGAGCGTCGCGTCCCACACCATCATCGCGGCCAGCGACTGCACCATCACGCCCGAGGTGACCGGCGTCCCGTTCTGCGCGCCGATGACCCGCGCGAACTCCTCGCTGCGCACCGCGAACGCGTCCTTGATACGGGTCACCACCGCGATCCGCTCGTCCAGCGGGGCATCGGCCCACACCCCGGACGCGAAGGACGCCCGGGCCGCGGCCACCGCCCGGTCGACGTCGGCCCGCGCGGCGTGCGGGACCCGGCCGATGACCCGTTCGGTGTGCGGCGAGACGACCTCGATCGTGTCCGGTCCGGCCGGATCGACCCACTCACCGCCTATGTAGAGCTTTCCGTGCTCGACGAGGTCGCCCATTGCTGTCCGCCTCCCGACGGTCTCGACGGATTGCGCTCCCGACGGACCACGATTTCTGACGGTCCATCAGGATTGCGGTTCCAGCAGAACTGATACCAGTTCCACCCGGTGGAGTCCACGCCCACCGCCGAATCCCAACTCCCTTCTCCAGCACGGCCGTCGCCCTGTTGTTGGAACTCGTTCTAGTTATAGTTGAGGCGACGACGGCGCGGGAGGGGACGGTAGCCATGGCACCGCAGGTGATCGACCACAAGGGCGGGGTGTGGAGCATCGCCGTCCCCATCCCGGACAACCCCCTCGGCCACACCCTCGTCCACCTCCTGGAGACCGACCGCGGACCGGTCCTGATCGACACCGGCTGGGACGACCCGGACTCCTGGGACACCCTCACCGCCGGCATCACCGCCTGCGGCTTCGACCCCGCCGACGTCCACGGGGTGGTGATCACCCACCACCACCCCGACCACCACGGGCTCTCCGCCACGGTGCGGGAGACCTCCGGCGCGTGGATCGCCATGCACGCCGCGGACGCCGCGGTGGTCCGGCGCAGCCGCGCGGCCGAACCGGGGCAGTGGCTCGACTACGTGCTCGTCAAACTCACCACGGCCGGAGCGCCGGACGACCACCTGGAGCCGCTGCGGGCCGCCCGCGCCGCCGGGCGCGGCCGCAAGCTGCCCGGACGGCGGGCCGCCCTGCCGGACCGGGCCATCGAGCCCGGCGAACTCCTCGACCTGGCCGGCCGCCGCGTCCGGGCGATCTGGACGCCGGGTCACACCCCCGGCCACGTCTGCCTCCACCTGGAGGAGACCCACCCCGCCCAGCAGGGCGCCCCCGCCACGACCCGCCCCACCGGCTTCGGCCGGCTCTTCTCCGGCGACCACCTCCTGCCCGGCATCACCCCGCACATCGGCCTGTACGAGGACCCCGACGACGTCGCCCCCGACCTGCTCGACCGGGGCGACCCGCTCGGCGACTACCTCGACTCCCTCGAACGCATCGCCCGCCTCGCACCGGCCGAGGTGCTGCCGGCCCACCAGCACGCCTTCCCGGACGCGGCCGGGCGCGTCCGGCAGCTGATCGCCCACCACGAGGAGCGGCTGACCGACCTCCGCACGCTGCTGCGCGAACCGCTCACCGCCTGGCAGCTCGCCACGTCCATGCAGTGGAACCGCCCCTGGGCCGAGATCCCCGCCGGCTCCCGCACCATCGCCGTCTCCGAGGCCGAGGCCCACCTGCGCCACCTGGTCAAACGGGGGCACGTCGAGCCGGTCGCCGGCTCGATGCCGGTGCGGTACGTGGCGGTGTAGCCGGGCCCCGGCGGGCGGGTGCGGGGCGGCGGGCGCGCTGGGGGCGCTCCCGTCGCGCTCCGATGCGCGCCCCACCGCCGTCGGCGCCGGCGTTAAGGTGTGCGGGACAACTTCATCCGTACCCGATCGGGGGAAGCCGGTGGAAATCCGGCACTGACCCGCAACCGTGAGCAGGCCGCCCCGCGGACCTGTAAGCCGGAGCACCCGATGGGGCACGACCAAGGCTCCCGCCACCGGACCCTCCCCGCTCTCGGCTTCGCTCGGGCCGGGGACCCCCATGCCGCTGCTGCGGCTGGCCGGTGCGCGCCACCGTCGAGGTATGCGGAACCGAGCCCGGTGCCACCGCGCCGCACCCCCGGGGTGCGGCGGACGGTCGCCCGAGCGCGGCTCGGCTCCGCATCCCGCCGCGACCCGACCGACCCGAGAGGCACCCACCCGATGGCCCGCATGGCCCCCACGGCTGCGCCGCAGCCGCACTCCGCCGCCCCCCGGCCGCGCCGCGCCGCCACGGCGCTGGCCGCCCTGGCGACCGCCGCCGTGCTGGCCGGTGCCGCGGCCCCCGCCGCGTACGCCGACGGCCCGGCGGCCCCGCCGCAGCAGAAGCTCCCCAAGGGGCTGTACGGCGGCAAGGACCCGCAGTACGACGGCGTGTGGCGGCAGTCGCTGGCGCTGCTGGCGCAGCACACCGTCGGGGTGCGTCCGGCGACGGCCGCCGTGGACTGGCTGGCCGGGCAGCAGTGCGCCGACGGGGCGTTCGCCGCGTTCCGGGCCGATCCCGGTACGGCGTGCGGCGCCGGCACGCTGCGGGACACCAACCAGACGTCCGCCGCGATCCAGGCGCTGACCGCGCTCGGCGGGCACGGCGACGCGGTGCAGAAGGCCGTGGGGTGGCTGAAGTCCGTCCAGCACCCGGACGGCGGCTGGAGCTCGATGCCCGGCGGACAGGGCGGCTCGGAGAGCGACGCCAACTCCACGGCCGTGGTGATCGGGGCGCTCGCCGCGGCGGGCGAGAAGCCGGAGTCGGTGACGGCGAAGGGCGGCAAGTCGCCGTACGACGCGCTGCTGGGCTTCCAGCTGGGCTGCGACGCGAAGGAGGGCGAGCGCGGGGCGTTCACCTTCCAGCTGAAGAACGCCGCGCCGAACGCCGACGCGACCGCGGCCGCGATCACCGGCGCGCTGGGCAAGGGCTTCGTCGTGGCACCGGCCGGGAAGGACGCGGGCCAGCCGGTCAAGGCGCTGGACTGCGCGAAGGGCGGCGCCGCGGGCCGCGGCGCGGACGCCCGCGCGGCGGTCGCGGACGGCGGCGCCAGCTGGCTGGTCGGGCAGCTCGACGCGAACGGACAGCACCTGAAGTCCGCGATGCCGGGTGCCGAGCAGCAGCCCGACGTGGGCAACACCGCGGACACGGTGGTCGCGCTGGCGGCCGGTGGGCACGGTGCGGCCGCGCAGCAGCCGCTGGCCTGGCTGGAGAAGAACGCCACCGCCTGGGCGAAGCAGAACGGCCCGGCCGCGTACGCCCAGCTGGTCCTCGCCGCGCACGCCACCGGCACCGACCCGCGGTCCTTCGGCGGCACCGACCTGGTGGCCGCGCTCAACGCCACCGGCCCCGCGCCGGCCGGCAACAGCGCCGCGTCGCCGGCCGCCGCCGACGATGCCAAGGACGGCGACGGCGGCGGCATCGGACTGTGGTGGGTGATCGGCGTCGGGCTGGCCGTCGGCGCCGGCGTCGGCTTCCTGATCAGCGGCCGCAACAAGAACAAGACCGGGCTGTGATGCGGGCGCGGCGGACCGCCGGGGTGCTGCTGGCGGCGGGGGTGGTGACCGGTCTGGGCGCCGGGCCCGCGCAGGCACAGCAGTACCGGTACTGGTCGTTCTGGGACGGGAAGCCGGCCGCGGCCGGCGCCACCGCTTCGTGGGCTTACGCCACGGAGGGGCCCGGTACCGCGCGGCCGGCCGACGGGTCCGTCGTGGGGTTCCGCTTCACGGTGAGCGTGGACTCCGCCAAGGCGGCCGGCCCGCGGACCGCCCCCGACTTCGCCGCGCTCTGCGACCGGACCCCGGCCCGTTCCGGTGCCAAACGGGTCGGCGTGGTGATCGACTTCGGGACCGCGGCGGACGCGCCGTCGGGGGAGCGCCCGCCGGCGGGCCGCACGGCCTGCGCGCAGGTGCCGGCGGACGCCTCGGCGGGCGAGGCGCTGGCCGCGGTCGCCAAGCCGCTGCGGTACGACGCCAACGCGCTGCTGTGCGCGATCGCGGGCTATCCGCGGTCGGGCTGCGCGGAGCAGGTGTCCGGGGGCGGCGCGGAGCCGTCGGCGGCGCCCCGCACGAGCGCCGCGGGCGAGGGCGACGACGGCGGCCCGTCGGCCGGTCTGGTCGGCGGGATCGGTGCCGTGGTGGTGCTGGGCGCGGCCGGCGTGTGGCAGGCGCGCCGGCGACGCGGATGAGCGCGCCGCGGGCCACCCGCAGCACCGCGCTGCACGCCGGCGCCTGGTGGGTGTGGGCGCTCGGTCTGGCGACGGCGGCGTCGCGGACCACCAATCCGCTGCTGCTGGCGCTGCTGGTGGGGGTGGCCGGCTACGTGGTGGCGGCGCGCCGCACCGAGGCGCCGTGGGCGCGGTCCTACGGGGCCTTCGTCAAGCTCGGGTTGGTGGTGCTGGGCATCCGGTTGGTGTTCGCGTTCGTGCTGGGGTCGCCGATCCCGGGGACGCACACCTTGGTGACGCTGCCCGAACTCCCGCTGCCCGACTGGGCGAAGGGGGTGCGGGTCGGGGGCCGGGTCACCGCGGAGGGGATGGTCTTCGCGCTGTACGACGGGCTGAAGCTGGCCACCTTGCTGATCTGCGTCGGGGCGGCGAACGCGCTCGCCAGTCCGGCCCGGCTGCTCAAGTCGCTGCCCGGTGCGCTCTACGAGGCGGGGGTGGCGGTGGTGGTCGCGATGACCTTCGCGCCGAACCTGGTGGCGGACGTGCAGCGGCTGCGGGCGGCCCGTCGGTTGCGCGGCCGTCCGGACCGCGGGGTGAAGGCGCTGCTCCAGGTCGGGATGCCGGTGCTGGAGGGGGCGCTGGAGCGGTCGGTGGCGCTGGCCGCGGCGATGGACGCGCGGGGGTACGGCCGGACGGCGCAGGTGCCGACGGCCGTGCGCCGGTTGACGACGGTGCTGACGCTGGGCGGCCTGCTCGGGGTGTGCGCGGGCTCGTACGGATTGCTGGGGGACACCGGTGCCGGTTACGGGCTGCCACTGTTGGCGGTCGGGCTGGCGGCGGCGCTGGCCGGGCTGTGGTTGGGGGGCCGCCGGTCGGTCCGGACCCGCTACCGGCCGGAGCCGTGGGGGGTGCGGGCCTGGTTGGTGTCGGGGTCGGGCATCGCCGTGGCGGCGTTGATGATCGCGGCGAACGGCTACGCGCCGGGGGCGCTGCATCCGCCGGCGGTGCCGTTGACGGCGCCGGTGCTGCCGCTGTGGCCGGCGCTGTCGGTGGTGGTGGGGCTGCTGCCGGCGTTCGTGGCGCCGGTGCCGGCGCGGGCCGGGGGCGGCGCGTCGGCCGGCCGCTCCGCCGGGTCCGCCGCGTCCACGTCTTCCGTCCCGTCCGCCTCTTCCACACCCTCCGTCGCGTCCGTCGCATCCGGCGCCTCCGCCGCGTCCGGCCGGCGTTCCGGTCCCGATCCGTCTATGAAGGAGCCCACCCAGTGATCCGCTTCGAGCAGGTCTCGGTCACCTACGCGGACGCCGCCGCGCCGGCCGTCCAGGGGGTCGACCTGACCGTGCCCGAGGGGGAGTTGTGCCTCCTCGTCGGCCCGTCCGGGGTCGGCAAGTCGACCGTGCTGAACGCGGTGTGCGGGCTGGTGCCGCACTTCACCGGCGGCACCCTGCACGGCCGGGTGACCGTCGGCGGACGGGACACCCGCACCCATCCGCCGCGGGAACTGGCCGACGTGGTCGGCACGGTGGGCCAGGACCCGATGGCGCACTTCGTCACCGACACCGTCGAGGACGAGTTGGCCTACGGCATGGAGTCGTTGGGGCTGGCGCCGGACGTGATGCGCCGGCGGGTCGAGGAGACCCTGGACCTGCTGGGCCTGGCCGAGCTGCGGGACCGGGCGATCAGCACGTTGTCCGGCGGACAGATGCAGCGGGTGGCGATCGGTTCGGTGCTGACCGCGCACCCGAAGGTGCTGGTGCTGGACGAGCCGACGTCGGCGCTGGACCCGGCGGCCGCGGAGGAGGTGCTGGCGGTGCTGCAACGGCTGGTCCACGACCTGGGGACGACGGTGCTGATGGCCGAACACCGGCTGGAGCGGGTGGTGCAGTACGCGGACCAGGTGATCCTGCTGCCCGGTCCCGGCGCGGCCCCGGTGATGGGTGAGCCGGCCGGCGTGATGGCGGCGTCCCCGGTCCGGCCGCCGGTGGTCGAGCTCGGCCGGCTGGCCGGCTGGTCGCCGTTGCCGCTGTCGGTGCGCGACGCCCGTCGCAGGGCGGCCCCGCTGCGGGAGCGGCTGTCGGCGATGGCCCCGCCGGCGCCCGGGCCGGCGCCGGCGGCGGACGCGGAGCCGGTGGCGACGGTCGCCGGGCTGGGCGTCCACCGGGACCGGACGCCGGTGCTGCACGGGGTCGGGCTGACGGTCCGGCCGGGCGAGACGGTCGCGCTGATGGGCCGCAACGGGGCCGGCAAGTCGACGTTGCTGCGGACGCTGGTGGGCATGCACCAGCCGTCGGCGGGGTCGGTGCGGATCGGTGGCGCCGTCCCGCACCGGACCCGGCCGCGGGACCTGGTGCGCCGGGTCGGGCTGGTGCCGCAGGAGCCGCGTGACCTGCTGTCCGCGGACACCGTGGCGGCGGAGTGCGTCGCGGCGGACCGGGACGCGGCCGCGCCGGCCGGCCGTTGCCGGGAGTTGGTGGCCCGGCTGCTGCCCGGGGTGCGGGACGCGGCGCATCCGCGGGACCTGTCCGAGGGGCAGCGGCTGGCGCTGGCCCTGGCGGTGGTGTTGACCGCGCGGCCGCCGCTGCTGTTGCTGGACGAGCCGACCCGCGGGCTGGACTACGCGGCGAAGGCCCGGTTGGTCGAGGTGGTGCGGGGGCTGGCCGCCGAGGGGCAGGCGTGCGTGCTGGCCACCCATGACGTGGAACTGGCCGCGGAGTTGGCGCACCGGGTGGTGATCCTGGCGGACGGGGAGGTCGTCGCCGACGGCCCGACCGAGGACGTGGTGGTCTCCTCCCCCGCGTTCGCCCCGCAGGTCGCCAAGGTGCTGGCGCCGCTGCCGTGGCTGACCGTCGCGCAGGTGGCGCGTTCGCTGGAAGGGGCGGTGGCGTGACGGCGTCCGCGCGGCAGGTGCGTGCGGTCCGGCTCGGTCCGCGGTCGGTGGCCGCGCTGTGTCTGGTGTCGGCGATCGGGGTGGTGGCCTTCGGGTGGCCGCTGTTGGCCGGTTCCGGTTCGGGGTTGGCGCATTCCCAGGACGCGCCGTGGTTGTTCGCCGCGCTGTTGCCGCTGCTGCTGGCGGTGGTGGTGGCGACGATCGGGGACCGCGGGCTGGACGCCAAGGCGATCGCGATGATCGGCGTGCTGGCCGCGGCGGGCGCGGCGCTGCGGCCGCTGGGTGCGGGCACCGCGGGCATCGAGCCGATGTTCTTCCTGATGGTGCTGTCCGGGCGGGTGCTGGGGCCCGGTTTCGGTTTCGTCCTGGGGTCGGTGGCGATGTTCGCGTCGGCGCTGCTGACCGGTGGCGTCGGGCCGTGGATGCCGTTCCAGATGCTGGCGATGGGCTGGGTGTCGATGGGGGCGGGGCTGCTGCCGGGGGCCGTGGAGGACGCCCCTGGCCGAGCGGGGTCGAGAGCTCGGGGGTGGCTGCGCGGCCGCCGTGAGTTGCTGCTGCTGGCGGGGTACGGGGCGGTGGCGTCGGTCGGCTACGGGCTGGTGATGAACCTCCAGGGGTGGCCGTACATCGGGGGGTTGGCGTCGGGCGTCTCGTTCGTGCCGGGTGATCCGCTCTCCGCCAACCTGACGCGCTATCTCGCGTACTGCCTGGCCACGTCGCTGGGGTGGGACCTGCCGCGGGCGGTGGTCACGGTCGTGCTCACCTTCGTGCTGGGCGGCACGGTGTTGAAGGCGCTGCGCCGGGCGACGCGCCGGGCGGCGTTCGAGGCGCCGGTGGCGTTCGAGGCGCCGGGCGGGCCGCCGGACCGGTCCTGACCTGTCCCGACCGGCATCACGGCCCGGCCGGGAGAGCTCCGACCGGGCCCGGTGGCCGCTACAGCCGTTGGATGATCGTCGCGGTGGCCAACGCCCCGCCCGCACACATGGTGATCAGGGCGAACTCCTTGTCGCGGCGTTCGAGTTCATGGAGGGCGGTGGCCAGGAGGCGGGCGCCGGTGGCGCCGACGGGGTGGCCCAGCGCGATGGCGCCGCCGTTGACGTTGACCTTCTCCAGGTCCTGGTCGAAGACCTGGGCCCAGGACAGCACGACGGAGGCGAACGCCTCGTTGATCTCGACCAGGTCGATGTCCTTGAGGGACATGCCGGCCTTGCCGAGGACGGCCCGGGTGGCGTCGATCGGCCCGTCGAGGTGGAAGTGCGGGTCGGAGCCGACCAGGGCCTGGGCGACGATGCGGGCCCGCGGCTTCAGGCGCAGGGCGCGGGCCATCCGCTTGGAGGCCCACAGCAGGGCGGCGGCGCCGTCGGAGATCTGCGAGGAGTTGCCGGCGGTGTGCACGGCGGAGGGCATGACGGGCTTGAGGCCGGCGAGCGCCGCCGTGTTGGTGTCGCGCAGCCCCTCGTCGCGGTCGACCAGCCGCCACATCCCCTGGCCGGCGGCCTGTTCCTCCTCGGTGGTGGGCACCTGGACGGCGAAGGTCTCGCGCTTGAAGCGTTCCTCGGCCCAGGCGGTGGCCGCCCGTTCTTGGGAGCGCAGGCCGAGCCCGTCGACCTCCTCGCGGGTCAGGCCGCGGTGGCGGGCGATCCGTTCGGCGGCCTCGAACTGGTTGGGCAGGTCGACGTTCCACTCGTCGGGCCAGGGCTTGCCGGGGCCGTGCTTGGAGCCGCTGCCGAGGGGGACGCGGGACATCGCCTCGACGCCGCAGCCGATGCCGACGTCGATGACGCCGGCCGCGATCATGTTGGCGACCATGTGGTTGGCCTGTTGGGAGGAGCCGCACTGGCAGTCCACGGTGGTGGCGGCGGTCTCGTAGGGCAGGCCCATGGTGAGCCAGGCGTTGCGGGCGGGGTTCATGGACTGTTCGCCGGCGTGGGTGACGGTGCCGCCGACGATCTGCTCGACGCAGTCGGGCTGGATGCCCGTGCGGGCGAGGAGTTCGCGGTACGTCTCGCCCAGGAGGTAGGCGGGGTGGAGGTTGGCGAGCGCACCTCCGCGCTTGCCGATCGGGGTGCGTACGGCTTCGACGATGACGGGTTCCGCGGCCATGACTTCAACTCGTCCTCTCCTCGCGTCCGTGGGCGTCCCGACGCCCACGGAGGGAAGAACTAGTACGCGTTCTAGTTCTGCGAACAGTCTCGTGAGCCGCCCGGCGTGGCGCAAGAGGGCTGCAACGCCCTTGTGCGCAAGAGGTCTTGCCGTGGCTCTTGCCACTTGTGGAACTCGTTACTACCTTCACCGCGACCTGCATCTGATGCACCGTCAGACACCTTGTCGGGCGGTACCGTCAGAGCGTCCGACGTCCGCTGGACCAGGAGTCGCCGATGCACTGCCCCGCGCTGCCCGAAGGGTTCGACTTCACCGACCCCGACGTCTACCAGTCCCGGGTCCCGCTGCCGGAGTTCGCGCGGCTGCGGCAGACCGCGCCCGTGTGGTGGAACGCCCAGCCGCACGGCATCGCCGGCTTCGACGACGACGGCTACTGGGTCGTCACCCGCCACCAGGACGTCAAGGAGGTCTCCACCAAGCCGGAGGTCTTCTCGGCCAATCTGAACACCTCGATCATCCGGTTCAACCAGGGCATCTCCCGCGACCAGATCGAGGTCCAGAAACTGATCATGCTGAACATGGACCCGCCGGAACACACCCGGGTCCGCCAGATCGTGCAGCGCGGCTTCACCCCGCGGGCCGTCCGCGCCCTGGAGGCGGCGCTGCGCCGGCGGGCCGGGCAGATCGTCGAGGAGGCCCGGCACAAGGGCTCCGGCGACTTCGTCACCGACGTCGCCTGCGAACTCCCCCTCCAGGCCATCGCCGAACTCATCGGCATCCCGCAGGAGGACCGGGCCCGGATCTTCGACTGGTCGAACAAGATGATCGCCTACGACGACCCGGAACTCGCCATCACCGAAGAGGTCGGCGCCAACGCGGCCATGGAGCTGATCTCGTACGCGATGAACCTCGCCGCGGCCCGCAAGGAGTGCCCGGCCCAGGACATCGTCAGCCGGCTGGTGGCGGCCGAACACGACGGGAACCTCGGCTCCGACGAGTTCGGCTTCTTCGTGCTGCTGCTGGCGGTGGCCGGCAACGAGACCACCCGCAACGCCATCACCCACGGCATGCACGCCTTCCTCACCCACCCCGACCAGTGGGAGCTCTACAAACGCGAGCGGCCGGCGACCGCCGCCGAGGAGATCGTGCGGTGGGCGACCCCGGTGGTCTCCTTCCAACGCACCGCCACCCAGGACACCGAACTGGGCGGCGCGCGCATCAAGAAGGGCCAGCGGGTCGGGATCTTCTACTCCTCCGCCAACCACGACCCTGCGGTCTTCGACCGCCCCGAGGTCTTCGACATCACCCGCGACCCCAATCCCCACCTGGGCTTCGGTGGCGGCGGCCCGCACTTCTGCCTGGGCAAGTCGCTGGCCGTGCTGGAGATCAACCTGATCTTCAACGCCCTCGCGGACGCCGTGCCCGGGATCTCCCTGGCCGGCGACCCGCGACGGCTGCGCTCGGCCTGGCTCAACGGGGTCAAGGAACTCCAGGTGCACTACCGCTGAGGGAGAGCACCGCCAGGGCGAGCGTCCCCAGGGCGCCGGCGCCGAGCAGCGCCGCCACCAGGCGGCGCCGCAGCGCGCGGTAGGCGTCCTCGTACTCGGTCCGCAGCGCGGCGCTGCGGACCGCGATGCGCTCCAGGTAGGACCGGGACTGCTCGTGCTGTTCCCGGCAGTAGTGGCGGACCACGTCGGCCCGTTGGGAGTCGGTGAGCCAGGGCAGTCGGGCGCAGAACTCCTCCGCCCGGCCGCGGGCCCGCCGCTGCTCCGCCTCCCACAGCAGGTAGCCCTCGATCTCGTTGATCGCCGTCGCCATGCGCAGGTCCTGCCCCGCGCCGCTCTCCTCACCCATGGGCCTCCTCACGCCTCGATCGCGGGCGCGACGTCCGGGTGGTGCAGGTCGAACGCCGGGGATTCGGAGCGGATGCGCGGCAGCGACGTGAAGTTGTGCCGCGGCGGCGGACAGGACGTCACCCACTCCAGCGAACGGCCCCAGCCCCACGGGTCGTCCACCTCGATCTTCTCGCCGTACTTGGCGGTCTTCCAGACGTTGTAGAGGAACGGCAGGACCGACATGCCCAGCAGGAACGAGCTGATCGTGGAGACGGTGTTCAGGGTGGTGAAGCCGTCCGCGGCGAGGTAATCGGGAATCCGGCGGATCATGCCCTCGGCGCCCAGCCAGTGCTGGACCAGGAACGTGCCGTGGAAGCCGATGAACAGCGTCCAGAAGGTGATCTTCCCGAGCCGCTCGTCGAGCGTCTTGCCGGTGAACTTCGGCCACCAGAAGTGGAAGCCGGCGAACATCGCGAAAACGACCGTGCCGAAGACGACGTAGTGGAAGTGGGCCACGACGAAGTACGAGTCGGAGATGTGGAAGTCCATCGGGGGCGACGCCAGGATGACGCCGGTCAGACCACCGAAGACGAAGGTGATCAGGAAACCGATCGCCCAGAGCATCGGCGTCTCGAAGGACAGCGAGCCCTTCCACATCGTGCCGATCCAGTTGAAGAACTTCACACCGGTCGGGACCGCGATGAGGAATGTCATGAAGGAGAAGAACGGCAGCAGCACACCGCCGGTCACGTACATGTGGTGCGCCCAGACCGTCACCGAAAGACCGGCGATGGAGATCGTCGCGGCAATCAGGCCGACGTAACCGAACATCGGCTTCCGGGAGAAGACCGGAATGACCTCGGAAATGATGCCGAAGAACGGCAGCGCAATGATGTACACCTCCGGATGGCCGAAGAACCAGAAGAGGTGTTGCCAGAGCAATGCGCCGCCATTGGCCGCGTCGAAGACATGGGCACCGAATTTACGGTCCGCCTCCAGGGCGAACAGCGCGGCGGCCAGCACCGGGAAGG
>NZ_JAJPWK010000052.1:0-18385 GCF_046549115.1 Streptomyces sp. x-19
CCAAAGGAACAGGCCGGTACATAAAGACACCGGAAGGATCACGCGTCCATCAACGGGGAGATCCCGTGTCCGCCTGCGGGGAGGCGATCGAACCGCCTACGGGGAGCTTCGCATTTCCGCCGTCACACAGCCAGACAGGAGCCAAACAGTCGAGTGGGCTCAAGACTTTCTCTCCGCACCAGCCTGTGATCGGAGACCAGGCCGTCTTCGTCCCCACGGTTCCTGATCGTTTGAGGGCGCTGCACTTGCCGAATTTCAGACCTCGCTGGGACATCCGGCTCCGGGTTGACCCCGCGATGATGGCCTTCGTCGAGGGCGTGCTTTACGCGCCTGGTCAGAGCGGTGGACTCTATGCCATCGACCCTCGAACCGGCACCCATCACAGGTCGGTTCTCCTTCCCGGGCACCCGATCCTCGCCAGAGTGCGTATCGCGTCGGACAGTCTGATCGTCCTCGCTGGGCCTCCCCTGAACCGGGGGAGCGGCGCCCCATCGACGAAGGGGTGCGTCTTGGCCGTGGATCCGAGCGACGGAAGGGAGCGCCGGGTCTATGAGGCACAGGGCTCACTTCTGCCGCACTGGACGGCTTCAGGCCAGACGCTCTACTTGCTGGAGGAGATCAAGACGGTTCAGTACTTAGTGGCCGTTGATCTTGCCGGTGGGCAAGTGTCTGGGAGGTGGAAGCTGGCTGATGCCGCCGCCTGCCCGCCCGTCGCATCGAGTTCTGCAAGTCACATACTGGACCAGTCAGGCGTGGTCCGGACGTACAGTTCCGCCTACCCTCACCACCGGTGGACCCACGAAACCCAGCAGCGCACGCCAGTACCTCCAGTCGTTGCAAAAGACTTGGTGCTTGTGGCGGGCGCCCCGCAATTGCTTCTGGCTCTGGAGGCTGCTACGGGTACGGAACGTTGGCGCTGCGAGGAGCGAGGAGAGTTCACCACACCGCCCATCCTGGTTGAGGACACCGTGTACGTGGCGCACCGTGGTGGGCGACTGCTTGCGCTCGACTTGGCTACGGGGGACCGGGTCGGGTCAATGCCGTGCCCCGGATGGGTAGAAGGCGAACGAGGGCGGCCCGTTGTTGCGAACGGCAAGTTGGTCTTCGCTGGCCGCTACGGCGGGGTGCACGCGATCGATCTGGGATTGGGCTGAGCAGCCCGGCTCCGGTCGACCGGCGAGGGGGCCCGTGTGGATCCCCTTTTAGAGCCCGGCGCGTCCGGTCGTCAGGGGCTGGCGGGCTGCGCCCAAACGGCGGGCGATAGCTCTGGCGGCCCGTCGGGGTCGGACAATGAGTCGTTGGCGGATGACTCGCTGTGGGGGCATGGCGATCTCTGCCCAGACGCATTTACCGCAGGTGGTGTGCTCGGCCCCGTGGCAGAGGGAGAAGCGGTCGATGAGTGCCATCCCGCGCCCCGACTCGTCCTCGGAATCCGTCCAGTGCGGAACAGGGAGGACGAGCGAACCGTCGTAGACCTCGACGAGGATTCGCCGGCGGCTGAGGTTGGCGGTCACCGTGATGGTGAGCACTGTCCCGGTGCCGTGCCGCACCGCGTTGGTGATCAGTTCCGAGGTGATGACGGTCAGCGCGGTATCGGAGGACTCGTCGAGGCGGAGCCCCCACTTTTTCACCAGACCCTGGAGACGGCGACGGCTGATCGGCACCGAGGTCGGATCGCGGACCAGAAGGAAGCTTTGGCTGTGGAGGCGCATGCCGGAGACCCTTCGACAGACTTCAGACCGGGGGTTGAGGCGAGGGGATAGCGCTGAGCGGCAGGCCGACGTGCTTCACGGCGGCTGCCTCCCTCAGCGGGGACGGCTGTGTATGGGCGCCGCATGCCGACCGGTGTCGGTATGCCAGCCCTCAGGGTGAGGTCGCTATCCGGGTGGTCGGTGGGCTACGTCATCGCTACTTCGCGGCGATGACGTACACGCTTCCCCAACGGCGCTTCGGGTTGGCGATCGTGGGGTCGAAGGTCCACGGCTCCACTGTGGCGAAGCCGGCCTCGGTGAAGAGCTGGACGAGCTTTTCGTAGTCGTAGGCCCAGAGGTGCGGGGTGTACTTGGGGTCGTCGTCCTGGTCGCGGAAGACGAGGTTGACGAGGTCGAGCCGGGTGTTGATGTCGTTGCGGCAGTCGCGCTTGGCATACCAGCGCTCGACCATCTCGTCGGCGGGGTTCAGCGGCCCGGGGTACTGGCTGAGAGCGAAGGCGGCGTCAGGGACGCCAGTGATGATCTTGCCGCCCGGTGTGAGCGCGCGGTGAGCCTCGCGGACGTAGTTCTTGGCGGAGCGGGGGTAGTCGATGTGCTCCAGGAAGTGCTCGGAGAAGATCAGCTCGACGGTGTCGTCGTGCAGGGGGATGCCTTCGCGGACATCCCACAGCAGGTCGGCCGGCAGGATGGCGTCGATGTTGAAGAAGCCCTCGATGTGGTGGGTTCCGCCGCCGATCTGAACCTTGGAGGGCTTCCGGTTGATGCGGCCGTCGGGCCAGGCGCGCTGGCTGGCCTGGTGGTAGCGGTGGAGTTCGATCTCCCACGCCGCAGTGCGGAGTGATCGGGCCAGGCCGTGGGTGGTGGAGGGCGCGCTCAGTACGGCGTCGATCTGCTCGCCGAGGAGGTCGACGGAGGGCATGCCGAAGTAGCTCATGGCGGGGCTCCTGGGAGGAAGAGGCAGCAGAGCAGCTGCTGGTGAAGACAGTGGTGGTTACGCGACGCTGGGCGCCGGGGCGGTCCACTGGTTGTTGCGCATGAGGGTGTACTTGATGTCCACCAGCCGCGGGGCGATGGTCAAGGAGAGCTGCTCGGCCGGGTGGAGGTGGCCTGCGTCGTCCTGTTCGGCGCGCCAGACGCGGTAGTCGAGGTTGGGGTAGGCGGGGTTGATGCCGATCTCGCCCTTGGGCATCGTGCCGTTGAACGGGGCGACGATGTCCATGTGGTTCCAGTAGTTCCAGGCTTGCAGAGCCTTGTACTGGTCGAAGTAGAAGTAGAAGTCGGGGTAGCGACCGAACGTGCGTAGTTCCCGGTGGATGAGGTGGCCCAGCAGGGGGCCGAGCTGGGTGGAGAGGGCGTCGAATTCCCAGCGTTTGTGATGCCAAGCTTCGGGGACCTCCCCTGCGGTGAAGAGCCGGGCTGCGACGAGGTGGCTGATTCGTTCGACCAGGTAGTGGGTCGCGTGGTTGATCTCGATGGTCGGGTCGACCTGGTGGATGAGGTCGGCCAGCTGGCTGGGCCTGGGGCGGAACCTCGCAAGGTCGAACTTGCCGGCCATGTTCGGGTAGGAGGCGAAGAGCATCTCCTTGTACAGCCAGTTGTTCAGCTCTCCGATGTCGGCCAGGCGTCGCGTGTGCTGCGAGGTCGAGTGGAGCATCAGGTACTCCGCCAGCGCCTCGAAGTACAGGTAGCCGAGGATCGGTAAGCGGGGGATCGTCTCGTCGAGCAGGCCGAGGAAGGGCCGGGCGGCGATGCGCGTACCTCGGTAGGCCACGGCCGCCGCGGTGGAGAGGAAAGCGGCGGAGTTCTTCACCCTGGCAACGACGGTCTCGCGTAAGCGGTGGCGCTCGCTTTTGCTCAGCAGGTATTCGAGGTGGCAGTAGATCCGCAGGTGGATGAGGCCCAGCCGGAGATAGTCCACTCCCGCCAAGCCCTGGTACGCCTGCGGTGGGGTGTTGATCTCGAAGATCAGCGGGGTGGGTGCCCGGTCGGTGACGCCGAGCTTGGCCACGAAGGCCGGCGCCTCCTTGGTCAGGACGTACGCAGCGAGATTGTGCATCCGCAGGCCCCGGTCCGTAGCCGTGAGCGGGGCGCAATAGATGCTGCCGACGAGGCAGCCGCCGGACGGGTAGAGGACTCCTTGCTCGCTAATCTGCTCAAGGGCGTGGGTGACGTGGAGGAGGTGCAGTGTGCCGTTGCGGTTGAGGGCGTCGAAAAGAGAGTTCTGCCGCAGCAACTGCCCGTTCGGTGTGGCGACGAGCCGCTCGTCCCAGGTTGCCGACTGCTGGGCCAGCGGGTCGTTGGTGTCGGCAGGGCTGGGGATGAGGGCGGTGTCGTAGAAGGCGTGGGCGTCGGCCCAGAGGCGGTAGGCATCGAGGAAGTCCATGGTCACGCCAGCTCCTTCTCCGCAAGCGCGTACAAGACGGCCGCCGGGCTGTGGACGCCGGCAAGGTGAGCCTTCTCGGAAATGCTCACGAGGTCGAAAGCAAGGCTGCGGAACGCGTCGAAGGCAGGCTCTTTGACGTGCTGGGCGTTCGGCCACCACCTGGTCTTCGGCAGGCGGTAGCGGTCCAGGGCATCGGCGGCCTTCACCACGTCGCAGATGATCTGGCTCCGCAGGTAGTCGGCCTGGTCGTCAGGGCTGAATGCGCCGTAGGGCACGTCGTGCAGCCGGATGGCGGTGGCGGCCCGGGTGACGCCGCGCGGTGTGGCTGTGAGGTCGAAGCGGCCCCAGACGGTGTCCGCGTTGGCGGCGAGCCAGATCGCCGCGCGTTCCCCGTGGCCGCGGTCGTCCTTGTCGTGATGGCGCTGGCAGTCGTGGACGGCGGCGGCAACGATGGCAGTGGTGGTATCGGCGTCGTCCAAGCCGTTCGCCTCAGCGAGGACGGCGGCCAGTGCTGCGGTGCGCATGGCGTGCCGGACGCCGTGGATCGAGTCGTACAGCCGCGGCTCGGCCATCCAGTCGCGCGGTAGTGCGGCTCGCCGCAGGAGGTACTGCGATAGCGGCCGGAGGACCGGCTGCGGCGACCGCGGGAGATCGGGCCGGTTCGTTGTGATCCAGTCGATGGTGGCCCGGTCCATGTACTGGTGGAGCGGCAGCTGCCCGCGGGCAGCAAGATCGATCAGGCTTGCGGTCGTTGGGGTCGTGCTCATCAGTGCCCACCCCCTGGTGGTCTCCGCGGTGACGTGCTCCTATCGGATGAGCGCGGCTTGCCGCTCGCGCTCCTTACGTTGCTTCTCAGCGGCTTCGAAGGCGGCGGTGAACTCGGCCAACTCCTGCTCGGTCATCAAGGTGACGCCCAACTCGTTGGCCACGTCTGTGATCGTTGCTACCGCCTCGGTGCGAGCGGCGTCGGAGGCGCCGTCGGCCAACAGCACCTCGAATTCGGCGTGGTAACCCCATGCCTCGCTCCACTTGACCGCGATCTCGACACCGTGGAAGCGGAAGTTGTGCCGAAGGTTGGACGCCTCATGCATCGCGTCCTCGAACCCGAGAGCGTTGAACAGCTTCACCGCGGCGCCCACGTCGGCCGAGGCGATGGCGAACTCGGTCTCCGCGAATGCGGCGCCCTGGCCGATCTTGCTTTCCTTGAGGGTGATCTTGGCGGTGCCGGCAGCCGTGTTGTCGGTGACCTTCAGCAACTGGTCCGGCAGTACGTAGAAGTAGATGTGCTTGTCGTCGGGGCCCAGATCCTCGCCGTCCCTGTTCAGACGGTCGAGGAGCAGGTCACGGGCTTCCTTGCTGAAGCGGGCGCGCATCTCGATCTCGATGGGCATGGGCGTATCGCCTCCTGAATCAGGCATGACGGAGCGGCCGGACCGGCGCCAAGGGGGTGGGTAGCCGGTTCGGCGGCTGCTGCTTCTGCGGTTGTGGGTCAGGGGCGGGGCGGTGCGACCGTTAGTCGGCCCGACTCACCACCCCGCCGGATGGATCACTGGTCAGTCCGAGTCGCCGAAGCGTTCCCGAACTACGCCTTCGTGCAGGTAGGTCGGGAGCTGCACGCCCCCCACCGAGGTGCGGCTGGTGGCCACCTGGTCTTCGGTGTCGCTGGGGAAGCCCTCCAGGAGTCGCAGGCACTGCTGCACCCACTCACGGGACTTGGGCCGGTCGCCCAAGTCACGGTGGCGTACTGCCAGGGCGTACGCGGTCTCGGTGGCGGCCCACCGGTCTGTCGTCAGTTCGCGCTGGAAGATGGACTCCAGCTCTTCGGCGGAGGCCAGGCGGGTCTGGATGGTCATGGTTTCCCCTCTGAAGTTCGGTCGTGCACTGGTGGTGCTCAACGCATCGGCGTCCCCGCGGTGACGCTGTAACCCGCCGCTAGTAGGTGTAGATCTCCGCCAGGTTCTTGTAGTCGTGCAGCTCGTCCTTGTCGAACCACAGCTCGACCTCCTGCTGCGCTTCCTCCTTGTTGCCGGAGGCGTGCACGAGGTTGGCCACGGCCTTGCCCGAGGCGATGCTGCCCGCGGCGCTGTAGTGCGAGAAGTCGCCTCGCACCGTCCCCGCCGGCGCCTGGTTCGGGTACGTGCTGCCGACGATCTTCCGCACCGTGGCGATGGCGTCGAACCCTTCCAGCACCAGCGCGATGACCGGCCCCTGCTGCATGAACGTCGACGTGACGCGGTAGACCTCCGCCCCCAGCCGCTCCTCCAGATCGAAGTAGTGGCGCCGGGTGAACTCCTCGTCCATCCACTTCATCTTGGTGCCGACGATCTTCAGTGCGGCTTCCTCGAACCGGGTGATGATCCGGCCCGCCAGACCGCGTACGAGCGCATCGGGCTTGAGCAGGACGAGCGTGCGCTCAACGGGGTTTCCCTGATCCTCAGCCATGGGGTCCCTTTCGGCTTGTGTGCATGGGGATTGACGGCGCATCAGCCGCCAGGTAGCTGAGGTTACCGGCGCCCACTTGCTCGACCGGGCGCTCGAACCTTCCCTCGGATGGCGGACACCGGGAGGCGGCACGATAGGGCTGAAAACAGAGACTCGTTTCAGCCAAGTCCCATTGCACGCCTACTCGTTGGGGGTGCTCACCTAAACTCTCCTTTTGGTCGACTGGCGCTCTTGCGCACAGGCGCGTTGGCCGTTCAGGGCGTCTCCCGCGGCTCACCCCGCCCTGGTAACCATCATTCTTCCGAGTCACCTACGAGACGGCCATGAACCGCCAGTGCAGCCGGAGTGCACCTTCAGTGCGCGAGTTCCTGCACTGAGAGCGCGGCGAAGGAGGAGGGCGGACGTGGATGTGATCGAGGTCTGGAGCGGCCGCCACGCCTGCCTGCTGCAGTCTGCCCTGCGCCTCACCAATGAACAGTTCGCGGCCCGGCTCGGCATCGCGGTACGGACCGTGGCAGCCTGGCACGCCGACCCGGCCGTAGTGCCACGCAAGGAGATGCAACAGCTCCTCGACACCGTCCACGAGAAAGCCCCGCCGACAGCACGACAGCGGTTCGCGCTCCTAGTCTCCGGTGAACGTGGTTCGTCCGCACCAGGCCCAGCAGGCGCGCAGGCCCTGCGCGTTGCGATCGCCGTGGTCATACGTGACAGCGAGGTACTGCTGGTCTGTCGGCGAGACGATGACGCAACGGGCCTCAGCTGGCAGTTCCCGGCTGGAGTGATCAAGCCAGGCGCCAGAGCCGAGACGGCGACTGTGCGGGAAACGCTGGACGAGACTGGCGTGCACTGCGCGATCCGGCAGCATCTCGGAAACCGGCTTCACCCGGTGACCGGCGTCCTGTGCGAATACTTCCTGTGCGAGTACCTCGCGGGCCAGGCCACCAACTCCGATGCCATCGAGAACATCGATGTGATGTGGGTTCCCAGAAACGCGGTGACCCGTTTCATCCCCGTCGATACGATCTTCCCACCCGTGCTTGCCGCCCTGGAGGAGCAGACGTGACGCAGCAGACAGCCGATGAGCGACCCGGCATTGCAGCGGCCATCATCGTTCACGAGGGACGCGTTCTGATGGTCCGGCGCCGGGTCAGTGAGGGGAAGCTCTCCTGGCAGTTCCCGGCCGGCGAGGTCGAGCCCGGCGAAACCCGCGAGGACGCAGCCGTGCGAGAGACCAAGGAAGAGACCGGGCTGGACGTCTCCGCCGTCAAGCTGCTGGGCGAGCGTGTCCACCCGGCAACGGGCAGGCTGATGTCCTACACCGCCTGCGAAGTGGTCAGCGGAACCGCGCACGTCGCGGACACCGAGGAACTGGCCGAGCTTGCCTGGGTGACCCACGACCAGATCCCCGAGTACGTTCCCTACGGCCTGTTCGGGCCGGTGCAGAAATACCTGAACGCCGCTCTCGCAAGCTAGGCCGTTTCTTTCCGATCAATCTCGCCTGTCAGCCTGGCCGACTCTTCCAGCAGGTGCAGGTCCATGCCCCGAGCCGCTCGAACCGGCTTCACTAGATCAGGTGACCTTTTGGGGGCGACCTTGCTTGATCGTTTGGCTTCACGGTGTGCTTACCGCGGAGGGTCGACAGCCGACCCCCGAAAGGACGTCACATCATGGCGAAGACACCGGTCTCGATCGATATCACAGCCGCCGAGAAGAGCGTCTGGGTTCGCTGGCTGCCGAACGCGCTCCCTGCCGCAGGCTACATCACCCTGCGGAACTCCTCCGACAGCTCCTTCGAACTCTCCAAGATCAAGAGCCCCGACTACCAGAAGATCACCATCTACCAGACCGTCGCCGATGCCGAGAGCTCGAAGATGGTCAAGCTCGACAAGATCGACATCCCTGCCAAGGGCGAGTTCGCGTTCGTTCCGGGCCGTTACCACCTCATGTTCGAGAAGCCGACCCACCTCATCACTCCCGGCGACAACGCCCGGGTCATCTTCTTCCTGAGCAACGGCACCGTCTTCAAGGTCAAGATGCCCGTCCGCACCTCCCCCGAGCTCTACTGACCCCTCGCCATCAGGAGACCCGAATCATGGCCACGTACCACCTTGACCTCGGCAACAACCGGACCGAAGCACTGGAGTCCGTTACCAAGCTCACCCTCATCGACACTGAACTCGACATCGACACCTATGCGGCCGGCGACTACAACGCCCCCGTGCCGCTATGGGGCAGCATGATCCTCACCCGCGGCGACATCCGCGACGAGGCAACCACCAAGTGGGTCGAGGACGTCGAGAACACCAGCACCCACCAGGACGTCGTCCTCGTCGTCGGCGACCCTACAGACTCCAAGTCCCACCGGATCCGCCTCATCGACGCCTGGGCGAGCGCCACCTACCACCTAGACGAGGACGACGACCCAGACGCATTCGCCATCTCCTTCGCCGACATCACCGTCGAGAAGTAAGCCGCTTCGTCTGATGATCCGATCGTCGGCCTGGGCGTGCCGTTGACTGACGCGCAGTGGGCGCGGATAGAGCCGTTGTTGCCGGACCGGACGCCGAAGCGGGGTGGCCGGTGGCGTGATCATCGTCAGGTGATCGACGCGATTGCCTCGAAGTTCAAAACCGGCGCGCAGTGGGTCCACCTGCCCGCCGAGTACGGCTCCTGGCAAGGGGCCTACACGCGACTGCAGAATTGGGCCATTGACGACACATGGGAGAAGCTCTTCACCGCCTCGCTGGCCCAGGCCGACGCTGAGGGCGGGTCGGACTGGACCGTCGCGGTCGACTCCAGCATCGTCCGCGCACATCAGCACGCGGCCAGAGCCCGTCGAAAGGGGCTCCGGGCGGCGAGCCCCAGCACCATGCCATCGGACGCTCCCGCGGTGGGCTGACCACGAAGTTCCACCTGGCTGCGGACGGCCACTGCCGCCCGCCGTGCTTCGTCCCCACACCCGGCCAGGCCAACGATGCGCCAGCGTTCGAGCATGTCATGGCTGCCCTGCGCGTTCCCAGGTCGATCGGCCGGCCACGCACCCGGCCACTTGTGGTTCTGACGGACCGTGCCTACTCATCCAGGGCCATCCGCGAGCACCTACGAAGGCGTGGGCTCCGAGCTGTGATCCCTCAGCCCTCGGACCAGGTCGCCAACCGCAAGCGCAAAGACCGTGGCCGCAGGCCGCTCGCCCTCGCGCGGTGGGCAGGGAGAGGGCGAGCGGGTCCACCGGGCGTGATCAGGGTCGCCATTCCTCGCGATAGTCGGGATGGTCGGCGTAGGGCAGGGCGAGGCACCGGAATGCCTCGCTGAGCATGCTTCGCTGTACCTGCCTCGTCAGGCGGTTAAATGACTCGGGCAGAGCTTCCGACGTCTCCGGCTCGTCGTACCGAGTCAGAAGCTCGCGCTTGGCTTCGACCTCGGCGAGTACACGGACCGGGTCGTGGAGGGCGATGTGATCGGCGTTGGCGGTTCCGTAGCCGAACCCTCCAGGAACTCTGCGGCAGTCGGCCACGGCTGACCCGAAGGGTCTTTCCGGTGTTGCGTCGGCGGCATGTACGCCCGCGATCTGGTCACGCCGGACCCAGGGCCCCGGAAACGCTGCCCGCGCCACTGCCTCGTCCTCGTCGAGGCGTGATCGTAGGAACGCCACCAGTTCGTCGCTCACTATCTCCTCCAGACGGTTCGCCACGCTCCGGGCGCTGTTCCAGGCGGAGCGGTTCCTGAGTTGCACTGCCGCAGCCAACAACAACGCGGATGTGATGCCCTCACCGTACGGATGGGCACTGACAGTGCATGACTCAGCCGCGGCGGCGGAAGCACCGCCGGATCTGCGGCCAGTGCTGGTGGAGGGCTTGGCGCTCGGCAGGGCTGGTGACCTCCGGTTGCAGCAGTCGTGAGTTCAGCGACGCGGCGGACGGCGCGTGGCCTCGTTGGTCACAGGGTGAGACTGAGGCGGAGTGGGTGCCGGAGTGGGACGTGGCTGCGTCGAACGGCTGCTGCGGGCCATGGCTGCCTGAGCCCGGGGGCTGGGGGCGTGGCGTTCGCCGAGGCGGCGGATGCGCCAGGTCAGTGCGCGGGCCGGGCTGTGGGCGTCGTCCAGTGTGCGTTGGCCCAGTGCCTGGTCGAGGACGGTGGCTGCGTTGTGCCCGGCGGCTTCTGCCTCGGCGAGGACGGTGGCGAGTGCGTCCCAGGCCGGGTCGTTGAGGATGCGCTCGGCGTGCTCGGGTACCGCCTCTTGGAAGTGGTGGGCAAAGCGGCGCTTCATCTGGAGGCTGGGGGCGCGGGGCGCGAGGCCGGCCAGAACCGGTTCGGCGGTCTGTGCGTACGCGGTCTGCAGGTGGACGAGGGCTTGCTGGGCTGCGGCTTCCTGCTGGGCGTGTTGGCGGGTGCGGTGCCAGTGCATCGCGTAGGCCGCCGCGGTGAGCATGGTGTCCAGGAGCATGGCGAACCCGGCGCCGTCCCTGTCCTGGGGCCGGTCGCGCCAGATCGTCTGCATGCTGCGGCGCAGGACGCGGGCGCTGTCCCGGTCACCGGAAATGCGGGAGCGGGTCGCGCGCTCGAAGACGGCAGCCGCCCGTTCGAGGTCGGTCTTCACCGCGGCTGGTGCGGTGGCCGGCAGTAGGTCCAGTGCTCCGCCGAGCGCTTCCAGCTGCCCTTGGGCCACTGCGTCGTCGCTGCCGGTCAGGTGGCTGGGGATGCGTTCGGTGGCGGCGGTTGCCTGGTGCCACGGATTACCGGGCCGGACGGTGATCGGTTCGAGGCTGGTGGCGACGAGGCGTTTGCGGATCTGGGGCAGAGACAAGTCGGGGGCAAGGGTGGAGCCCGAGTAGAACACCGGCTCGCCCTTGTCATTGGTATCGCCGGGCAGGGCGAAGTTGCAGCCGAGTGCGTCGCCGGAAGGGCCGAGCCTGAGACGTACGGTCACGTCGGTCGCCTCCAACAGGGCGAAGAACTCGGCCTCGTCCGCCGCCGCGGCGACGGCGCGGCGCACCCGCAGGCGCAGGACATCGCGGGTGGCGGTGTCCTGGCCCAGGCGCTTGGCCTTGAAGTGCTCCTTGCTGGTGGGACGTTTGGCGGCGGTGCCGTCGCCGGGCTTGAGCCGCCTGAGCCCGAAGTCGACCTCGATCTTGCGGGCCTCGCGCTGGACAGCCCGCTGGTCGTGGTCGCGGCGAGGGCGTTTGCCGTCCTGGCGTACGAGGGTGGCGGCGATGTGGATGTGGTCGTCAGCGTGGCGGACGGCCACCCAGCGGCACGCCGCCTCGTCCCCCTCGGGGGCGATGCCGGCGGCAGCCACGATCCGGCGGGCGATGTCGGCCCACTCGTCGTCGGTGAGGATCGGGTCCTCGGGTGCGGCGCGGACGGGGCAGTGCCACACGGTGTACTTCGGTGCCTTGTCGCCCAACATCTTCACGGGCTGATTGAGTTGTGCGACGAGCTGGTCCTCCACGCCCCTTCGGTTGCGGTGGGGCCTGCGGCCGGGGTCGGGGGCGAAGCCGTTCCAGGAGGCCACCAGGTGTGGATCGGTGTGCTCGTTGGCCCGGCCCTTGCCGAAGAGGTAGCCGATCGTTCGGCGCGTGGCGTGTGGCCCCGTACCGAGAATGATCTTGGGTATCACTGGGTCACCGTCCCTCGGTGACGTGCGCGATTACGGTGTCCAGCTTGGTGATGGATGCCTCGACGCGGTCCAGGAGCCGTTGGACGGTGTCGTGGTGGGGCCAGGCGCCGTCCTGGTTGAGGTGGCGGGTGAGCTGGTTGAGGTTGCTGCCGACCTTGCCGAGCTGTCCGTTGGCTGCCATCAGTGCCTTCACCATGGCGCGGTAGTCGGCCACCGCCGCAGTGGGGTCGTCGGCGCGGGCGGCGGCGAGCGAGCACTCGGCGACGTAGCCGCCGAGAGCCATGCGGCTCAGATCAGCGGCTTTCTGGACGAGGATGAACTCGTCGTCGTTGTAGCGGGGATGGACGCGGCGCTCACGCAGTTGCTTGTCACGCAGGCGACGGCGCGGCGCGGATTGCTGCGGCACGTTCGGCGACGGCTCGATGGTCCAAGTTTCGGTCAGCTCCCCCGGGCCGGCCGACTCCGGTGCTCCCTCGGCGCCGGGTGCCTCCGCCTCCCCTGGGGCGGAGGCCGGGTAAGGACTCCTTACCCGACAACTTGCTGCGTCGTCGCGGTCGGTGGCCCTCTTCACCTGGGGGCCGGGGAACTCATGGTGCGGGTCGTGCATGGGTCGGTTCTCCGTGGGGTGCTGGCGTCGGTGTCCTGCGTTGGTCTGCGCGGTGCACGGGGCAGCCGGGAGGCTGCATTGGGGGTTTGCGCGACCTCGGCGATCAGGGGGCGCCGGCAGGGGTTTCCTCGCGGACGCTCTGCTTCTGGGAGACGGCTTCGTCGAGTTCGGCTTGGAGGATGCCCTTGATCCTGTCCGCCTCTGCCCTGCCGATGGTCAGGTGCCTGCTGCGGAATGCGTCTTCGATGTGGCGGCGTGAGGCACGGCCGTTGCGTCCCAGCGGTGCGGTGCGGGCAATGGCGAGCCGTTCGGCGGGGATGTCCTGGCGCCTGTGGCTTTGTGGCTCGGCGGAGGGCCGCGGGGCAGGAGCCACGTCGGTGGTGTCCAAAGCCGAGCCCGCGGGCTCGTCAGCCACGTCGGGACCAGTCGGGGCACCGTGGGCTTCGTCGACGCGGGCGGCAGAAGCGGTGAGGCTGATGCTGCTGCGGCTGGGGCTGGCGGTGTTGTGGCGTTCGGTGGCGTCGGCCTGTTGCGGGCGAGGAGGCGTGGGGTGGCGGCGGATGACGATGTAGAGGTGGACGGCGCCGGCGAGGGCGAGTGGGGCGATGGCGGACAGGGCGCCGACGGTGAGGTCGCCGAGCCGGAGGCCGTCGTCTTGGGGGCTCTGCTCGTTGAGGCGTACGGCGTGCAGGGCGTTGGCCCAGATGCTCGTCACGGTGGCCAGGCCGACGAGGGCCCACACGTACACGCGGGAGCGCAGCGGGGCGGCGCGCAGCATGAGTAGGGCACCGACGCCGATGGCGATGAAGCCGTCGATCACGAGGGGGAAGGCGTAGGTGAGCAGCCCGCGGATGTGGATAGCGACGGCCATCTGTCGCAGGGCGTCGTAGGAGAGGGCGAAGGCGAACGCGGCGAGCAGGGCGATGCCGGTGCGGATCGCGGTGGTGCCCGGTATGGCGGCGAGCGTGGTGGGGCTGGGGGAAGACAAGCGTGGAACTCCAGGTTGAGCAAGCGGCGGCCGCAATGTCGGGGCACGGTGTGGCTGCCGTACGGTGCGGTGACTCGTACCACCCGTTGCATGCCTGGTCAGAGCAGGTACGAGTGGCGCGGTGATGTCGACTCGACCCGTTGCGGGTCGGGCACCCGTCCCCGCGCTGACCTGCGCGGGGACGGGTGGTACGGGTCGTGGCGGGTCAGGCTTCGGTGCCGGGCGGCGGCTCGGCGGCCTGTTCGGCGGGCTCGGCCAAAGACTTCGGCTCGGGGCAGTAGCGCGCCCAGGTGTCGAGGAACTGGGCGCGGGTGAAGCCCCTGGCCTGGGTGCCGTCGGGGAAGCGGCGGTTGGACGAGTTGAGGCCGTAGGGCTTCAACCGCTCCTGAAGGCCGCGCGGGGTCAGACCGTCGGGGCCGTAGTCCGCCCACGGCGCTTCCTTGTCCGCGTTGAGGTGCTCCAGCAGGCGCTTCGTGCGCAGCGCCGGCGGGTCGTTCTCGGCGGCGAAGGCACGGCGGATGCCGACCAGGAGGCGCGTGCGCAGACCGCCCTGTTCGTCCTGCCCTGCCTCGTAGTCGGTCATGGCGCGGCAGGCGGTGCGGGCCAGCACGGGCCACTCGCCGCCGGCGAGGTCCGCGATGGTCACCAGAGGCTCCCAGGTGTCCGCCGCGCGGTCCTCCACCGGCATGGCCGGCTCCATGTCCATCGCCTGCCGGAACAGCGGCTTCAGCCAGGCGGCGAGGCCGTCGCGTACCGCGTGGAGGGCGGGGGTGTCGCGAACGGTGCGGAAGTGCGCCACCTTCTCCTTCCCCGCCCTGCGACGCATGCGGATGACGGCCGACCGGTCCATGACCGTGTCGGGCAGGTCGCCAATCCCGGCGAGCGCCGCCATGGCGAAGGTGGGGAACTTCGTCGGCTTGTGCTCCGGCCCGACCACCCGCAACGTCGGCCGGTTGCGCTGGTGGCCCGCGTTGATCAGGCCGCGCACCTCCTCGTTCTTCTCCGCCGCCTTGGTGGTGCCGAAGAGGGTGTCGGCCTCGTCGACCAGGAGCGTGGGCGGGTCCTCGTCGCCGATCGACCGGAAGATCGCCGCAGCGCTGGCGTTGACCGTGATCAGCGGGTTGTGCACCGTCTCGGTGATCACGTCCAGCAGCCGGGACTTCCCGCACCGCTTCTCCGGCGCAACGATCGCCAGGCGCGGCGCGTGCTGCCACGCGCGCTGCAGGTGCGTCGCCGCGACCCACAACGTCACGGCGGTGAGCGCCTCTTGGCTCGGCATCACCACGTACCGCGCGATCTGCGCCCGCAGGTCGGCCAGCACCTGCTCGCCCTGACGCAGAGGCCCCACGAACGTGCCGGCGCTCTCCGTTCGAGGCTTCGGGACAGAGGTGTCCTGGGCCGCGTCACCGGCCGATGGCGTCGTGTCTCCCCCGCCGGCTCGCTCGTCGGTCAGGTGGGCACCTGGCTTCCCTGGAATCGCGGCCACCGGCCAGATCGTCTCGCCGGTCTGGGAATGTGCGTCGGGTGTCGTAGGTTGCACAGGGCAGCTCCTCTCCTGCGGCGCCGGGCATGCCGGCTCAGCGCACGCGGGTCGTTCGGTGGATACGGGCGGTGGGAGTGTGCTGAGCCTCCGGCGTTGCCTCGCCGGGGGCTCGCTTTGTCCCGTGGCGGGACGTGCGGGGTGTTCCGTGGCGGGACATCCGGGGCGTTCCGTGGCTGAACACGCGGGGCGTCCCGCGACGGAACACGGACAGTACGTCCACCCCTTGGCACAGTCCAGCGTTTCTGTGTCAGCTCAACGCAGAAACGTCTGCTACGGTGCCCCGCTCTCACGCCGCCAGCCCCAGCAGTTCCAACAGGTCCGCCGTCACCACGCGATAGGCGTTGCCCAGCCGCAGCACCCGGCACGGGTACTGGCCCCGCTTCGCCAACGCGTACCCCTTGCTCCGCCCCAACCCGAGCGCCCGGTTACCCGTTTCCAGGTCAACAGCCGCAGGCAGGGCCAGCAGCTCCTCCCGACTCATGCCCTTCACCCGGTCGGTGATCTCGATTTCGCGCATGCAGCGCACCCCTTTCGGTACAGCCGTCGGCGAACGCGGGCATCACGTCCGGCTCCAGGCGTCTACTAACCAGGATGGCCAAGCTAATGTGTCTGTATGACACAGCGCGGTTTCGATGATGAAGAGGACGACGTTCCCGAGTGGGCGGACCGGATCAAGGCCAACGTGGCCGGCGAAGTCCGCCGCAGGAGAAAGGAGATGGGATGGAGCGCGCAGGACCTGGCCGACCGTTGCGAGCAGCTCGGGCATCCCATCCCGCGCAACGTGATCGCCAACATGGAGTCCGGGCGTCGGGCCAACCTTCCGCTGGTGGACGTCATGGTCCTGGCCGCCGCCCTGGAGACCTACCCGCCCTGCCTGATCTTCCCGGTCGGCTACGTGGACCGGACCCAGGAACTCCCCTTCCAGGACCTCATCCCCACCTGGGAGGCCCTGCGCCGCTTCACCGGGGAGGAGGAGGTGGCCCTGCACGACGCGGGCCTGGTCCCCGACTTCGAGCGCCACGCCAGCCTCGTACGCACCGCGCTGGCCGCGCTCGAAGAGGAAGAACAGGCGCGCTTCACGGCCAAGACGGCGACCAGCCGCGCCCAGCGCGAAGAGGCCGAGCGCAAGCGGAGCGAATACGCCGACCAGGCCATCTCCGCCAAGTACAACCTTCGCTACCTCCGTCGGGGCATCCGCGACGAAGGAGCCACCCCGCCCGACCTGCCACCCGCACTGGGCGACGTCGACCCGCCCGAATCGGAAGCCAACACCACCTCGGAGGAACGCCTTTGAAGGGCTCCACCCACCGCCGCTGCTACTGCCGCGACCCCAAGACCGGCAAGCCGCTCGGCAAGACCTGTCCGAAGCTCACCAACCGGAAGCACGGCTCGTACTCGATACGCCAAGAGCTGCCGCCCCGCGAGGACGGCACCCGCCGCTCCTTCAGCCGCGCCGGCTACGAGACCCTCAAGACCGCCCAGGCCGACCTCGATCGCGTCCGCGCCCTGCTCGGCCTGGCGGATGCCGACGCACCGGAGGACCTGGCGCGGATCGCCGAGATGTTGGAGACGGCGGGCGACGAGAAGGCCCCGCTGCCGGATGTCGAGGCGACCCGGCGCCGGCTCCGCCACGGTCTGGACCTCACCAGCCGCCTCACCGTGGGCGAGTGGCTGGATGACTGGTTCTCGGCGAAGAAGGTCCGG
This sequence comes from Streptomyces sp. x-19, assembly GCF_046549115.1. NCBI lineage: Bacteria > Bacillati > Actinomycetota > Actinomycetes > Kitasatosporales > Streptomycetaceae > Streptomyces > Streptomyces sp. x-19. The sequence goes on from NZ_JAJPWK010000052.1 coordinate 16,997, forward strand.
AAGACAACGGCCAACGGCTACGCCTCCCACATACGCGTCCATCTCAAGCCGCGCATAGGCGGCATACGCCTTGACCGTCTCAATGTCGGGCATCTGGTGGAGATGTTCGACGCCATCGCCGACGAGAACGAGGTGATCGCGGCGGAGAACGCGGCCCGGCGCGAGCAGGTCGCCCGCTGCAAGCCTCGCCGGGCCGGACGGCCCACAGCGGCCGAGCGGGAGCGGCTGGGCAAAGAGCGGGCCGTGCTGGCCGATATGAAGCCGTTTCGGAAGGCCGCCGGGCCCTCGACCCGGCAGAGCGTCCGCCGCACCCTACGCGCGGCACTGAACGCCGCCATCGCCCAGCAGCTGATCACCTTCAACCCGGCCGCCCACGTCGAGCTGGAGTCCGGCAAGCGGCCCAAGCCCCTGCTCTGGACCGACCAGCGGGTCGAGCGCTGGCGGGCGACCGGCGAGAAGCCCTCCGCCGTCATGGTGTGGACGCCTGCCCAGTTCGGCGTATTCCTCGATGCCGCCGAGAACGATCGGCTGTACGCGCTCTTCCACCTCATCGGGACCCGTGGCCTGCGACGCGGTGAGGCCGTCGGCCAAGACTGGACGGAGGTCGACCTGGACGCGGGCCTGATCACCCCGGCCAAGGAGATCGTGGTCGACGGCTGGGACCCGTACGAGTCCGCCCCGAAGACCGACGGCAGCGCGAGCACGATCGCGCTCGACAGCCTGAACACGGCCGTCCTGCGAACGCACCGCGAGTGCCAGGAGGCAGAGCGGAAGGCATGGGGCCCCGCCTGGCAGGACACCGGCAAGGTCTTCACCCAAGAGGACGGAGCCTGGCTCCACCCGGAGACCGTCTCGGAGACCTTCCGTCGCATCCTGGCGACCACCGACCTCCCGCCGATCACCCTTCGTGATCTACGCCATGTCGCCGCGACGCTCACCCATGGCGGAGGCGGCGACCTCCACACGATCAAGGAGACGCTCCGGCACTCCACGATCACCCTCACCTCGGACACCTACACGAGCCTGCTGCCCGAGGTCGATCAGGCAGCAGCCGAGGCCGCCGCGCGGCTCGTTCCCCGCGCCCGCCCGGTATCTGACGGGGCGCCTGCCGCTCCGTCCGCTCACGCATCGCGCACGCATTCGGCCGGAAAAGCGAAGCGCCTCGGCCGGTGAGATCCAGCCGAGGCACTGAACCGCAGGTCAGGCGGCCTGTCCTGCGAGGGATTCGGTGGGCCATCAGGGGCTCGAACCCTGAACCAATGGATTAAAAGTCCGGAGGGGGATGTGTTGGGGGATGCCGACTCATGACGCCGCATGACGTTTGCGCTGGTCACAAGGGGTAGGCGGCGCCCACCCTGCCATCCCGTGACACCCAGTACGACGGCGTCC
>NZ_JAJPWK010000053.1:0-18206 GCF_046549115.1 Streptomyces sp. x-19
CTCGGTGCGCTACCGGCGCGCGATGATGCTGCTGGCCTCGGCCGGCGGGAACCGGGTGCCGGTGATCGCCCAGCTGGTGCAGGCCGACGAGGACACCGTTCGGGACGTGATCCACCGGTTCAACGAGGTCGGCCTGGCCTGCCTGGACCCTAAGTGGGCGGGAGGCCGTCCCCGCCGACTCAGCATTGACGACGAGGACTTCGTCATCCAGACGGCCACACCCGCCCCACCAAGCTCGGCCAGCCCTTCACCCGCTGGTGACTGCGCAAGCTGGTCGTCTACCTGCGCAAAGCCCACGGCCGGGTGATCAGCATCGGCTGCGAGGCATTACGCGGCCTGCTCTCCCGCCGCGGCGTGACCTTCCAGCGCACCAAGACGTGGAAGGAATCCCCCGACCCCGAGCGGGAGGCGAAGCTGGACCGGATCGAGGAGGTCCTCGACCGCTTCCCCGACCGGGTCTTCGCATGCGACGAGTTCGGCCCGCTCGGAATCCGGCCCATCGCGGGCTCGGGCTGGGTGGAGCAGAAACGCCCTGACCGGTTGCCCGCCACCTATCACCGCACTCACGGCGTGCGGTACTTCCACGGCTGCTACTCGGTCGGCGACGACACCCTGTGGGGCGTCAACCACCGCAGGAAGGGCGCCGCGAACACGCTGGCCGCACTGAAGTCGATCCGCGCCGCCCGGCCTGACGGCGCACCCATCTACGTGATTCTGGACAACCTGTCCGCCCACAAGGGCACCGACATCCGCCGCTGGGCCAAGAAACACAAGGTCGAGCTGTGCTTCACCCCGACCTATGCGTCCTGGGCGAACCCGATCGAAGCCCACTTCTGACCGCTGCGGCAGTTCACCATCGCCAACTCCAACCACCCCAACCACACCGTGCAGACCCGGGCTCTGCACGCCTACCTGCGCTGGCGCAACGCCAACGCCAGCCAGCGCGCGATGTCCTGGCCGCCGAACGCAAGCAACGCGCCCGGATCCGCAGCGAGAAGGGCATCCGCTGGGGCGGACGCCCCCTCGCCAACGCGGCGTAACCGGATCGGTCATGCCATGCGGCTCGTCCGGGCGCACGGTTCACCGGGCGTCGGCGGGTGTCCAGCGAAGAGTCATGTCCGGCAGGTTCTCCATGTTGCGATCGCCATCGCTGGTGTCGAGGACGGTGAAACCGTGGCGCTCGTAGAACGCGCGGGCGTCGGTGTTCTGCTGAAAGACGTGCAGAGACACCCCGTCCGGGCTGTGCCGCCTGACCTCGTCGAGGAGTAGCGTGCCGATGCCCTGCCGGCGGACGTCGGGGCGCAGATAGAGGTGTTCGAGCATGTCGCCGTCAAGGGCGGCATAGCCGGTGATCTTCGCATCACGCACTGCGACCCAGGTGCGACATTGCTTGAGCAGGACGTCCCGGACCCATCGGGTCACCTGCTCATGATCGCGCTTCTGCGGCGGTAGATAGGGCATAGTCGCCGACCGAGAGGTCATGTGGATACGCGCGATCACGGCTGCGTCCGCCTCCGCCGCGAATCGGATCTGAGCCTTGCCTTCGTCACTCACGCCGGGAACCTACAAGGCGGGCAAGGACTCCCTCCAACGGTTAACCCGGTGAACGTTGCCGGTCACGGCACTAGCGCCAGCCGGCCGCGGATTCCGGCTCCGACCGAGCGCATCGCGGCAGCCACAGCCACCAACGGCGCCGATGAACTGCTGCGGGCACATCGGTCCCGGCCCTGACGACCCCGAGTACGACAACTACGACCCCGCCTGGCGAGACCTGGACACCCCCTTCAGGCGGTGGGCACCTCCGTACCGTGCCAGGCCCCGGTGGAGAGTTGTTCCCCGGCCTGGGCCCCGACAGCGTTGGGGGAGGACGTCACCAGTTGCTTCGGGTCCAGCAGCCCGCCAGACAGCCGGCGGCCGGTCGTCTCGAGGACGTACTCGGCGAGGACGCGGGCCGGGTGCTCGCCGGGCAGCAGTGCGGCAGCGCGGCGGAGGTCGCCGGCCACCGCCCGGGCGGCTCCGGTCAGTTGCAGCGCGATCTGCTCGCGCAGATGCAGCGGCACCTTCCGCCACATCCCGTCATCCGGGCCCGGCAGCAGCAACCCCCGAGCCCCCCCGCCACCACCCTGGTCACCCTCACCGAGGCCGAAGGCGCCGGTGAGCACTGCCACATGGGCGCCATGGGCCGGGCCCACCAGACGATGTACGACTGGCTGGAACACCACCCTGGCCCAGACCGTGTGAACGACGACGCCGCGGATGGACCGCCGGGCAGGCGAGTGGTTCAAGAACGACCACCTGCGAAAGCGATCCACTTGTGCATCAGCCGCAGTCAATACCCTCGTCGACACGGCGCTGCGCTCTGCGGCCTGCCGATCGGGCTCGAAGACGCCACAGAACGTGACGCCCGCACAGGGCGGGCCGGCCCCGCTCGACGAGGAGGCCACCTTCGCCGACGGTCTCTGAAGCCGCCCGGCCTCAGCCGGCTGCGGCGCATGTTGCCACCCACATAGTGCCCCATATGCCATATTTGCCCATGTGATCCCAACGAAGGGCATCCCATGAAGATCGCAGTCATCGGCGGTACAGGACTGATCGGATCGCAGGTCGTCACCGACCTGAACGCCGCCGGGCACGAGGCGGTACCCCACTCGCAGTCCACCGGGGTCGACGTCATCAGCGGCCAGGGGCTGGACGAGGCGGTGGCGGGAGCCGACGTCGTCGTCAACCTGACGAACTCCCCGACCTTCGACGAAGCCTCCCCGGCCTTCTTCCAGACCTCGATGGACAACCTCCTGGCCGCGGCCCACAAGGGCGGCGTCGGCCACTTCGTCATCCTCTCGATCGTTGGCACGGACCAGGTGCCGGAGCTGGACTACTACCGCGCCAAGACACTCCAGGAGAATCTCCTCGCGGCCGAACCGATCCCCTACTCGATCGTCCGGGCGACACAGTTCATGGAGTTCATGGACGCCGTCATGTCCTGGACCTCCGACGCCGACACCGTCCGGCTGCCCGCCACGCCGATCCAGCCGATCGCCTCCAAGGATGTGGCCGCCGCGGTCGCGGAGGTCGCCGCCGGCGCCCCGCTGAACGGCAGGCGCAACATCGCCGGCCCCGAGATCTTCACCCTGGACGAGCTGGGCCGGATCACCCTGTCCCACAAGGGCGACAAACGCACCGTCGTAACCGACCCCACCGCCGGCATGTTCGCCGTCGTCAAGGGTGACGTCCTCACCGACAAGGACGCCCACCTCGCCGCCACCCACTACACCGACTGGCTTTCCTAACCCGCTCACCCTCGGAGGTGCGCAGACCGCAAAGAGCTCTCTCGTCGCCCGCCTCGCCAACTGCCTGCCGCGCGCCGCCAGGCTCGAGGCCTGCCGCATCGGCAGCGCGGCTCTCGGGCGGGACCTGGCGGCCGACGTCGCGTCATTCGACCGCAGTCGCACAGCGGTGGGCGCGCCGGTACCGGCAGGCGGGCCGGGCTTTCCGTCTGCTGTCCACGAAGGGTCAGACGGAGCAGATGAGGGAGGTGGATGGTCCTGGATGTCTATGAGGCGGTCACGAGCCGACGAGCGGTTCGCGGATTCACCAGCCGGCAGGTACCGAGGGCGGTGCTGGAGCGCGTACTGTCCGCCGCGGCCTGGGCGCCGTCCGGGTCGAATCTCCAGCCGTGGCGTACCTACGTGCTGACCGGCCGGCCGCTGGCCGAGCTCAAGAGGCGCGCCGGCGAGCGCGTGGCCGCAGGCGACCCTTGGGACGAGCGGGAGTACGAGATGTACCCGGCCGCACTGAAGTCCCCGTACCACGAGCGCCGGTCCGCCTTCGGCCATGAGCGCTACAGCGCACTCGGCATTGCACGTGAGGACTGGGAGGCGCGCCAGCGGGCCGCTTCCGCGAACTGGGACTTCTTCGGCGCGCCCGCCGCCCTGTTCTGCTACATCGACCGCGACATGGGCCGGCCCCAATGGTCCGACGTCGGCATGTATCTGCAGACCGTCATGCTGCTCCTGCGCTCCGAAGGACTGCACAGCTGTACGCAGATGGCGTGGTCGGTGTATCGCAAGACCGTCGCGGAGATCCTGTCACCCCCGGACGAGCTCATCCTCTTCTGCGGCATGTCCATCGGGTTCGAGGACGTCACGGTGGGCTACAAGCGTACGGGCCGGGCGCCGCTCGACGAGACCGTCACGTTCGTCGAAAGTTAGGATCAGCACGCTCCGGCCTCTGCGCTTGTGCCGTTCGGCTCGGCTCGGCAAGCAATGCGGCGTCGGCGAGTCGACGGATCACATGCGTCGGGTGGTCGTCATCGCCCTTGCGCCTGCCCGTGATCGCTCGCTGGGGCCGGCCAAGGGGATTCGCCGTGGCCTGTCCGGGGCTGCGGGTTGGGTCGTTCGCCGGGGGCCTGCCGGTGCTTCGCCGTGCGGCGGTGGGCGCGTGCCGTCGTCCCCGCAGTGCGCCTGCCCGCCGTCCGCCTCCCCGCTGCCCGGCCGGCCTGGGTCCGGCGCCGCCCGGTCTGTGGTGTCCGCTGTCGCGGGCTGGCTGCTCGCGGCGGGTCGCGGTCCGCGCCCAGCTCCGCCCGGCCCCGCCCGCCTTGCCTTGCCGCCCGGTGTCCGCCGCCCGTCTGCGGCCTGGCCGCCCGGCGGGCGAACGGCGGCCAGCCCGTGGTCGCCCTGCCGCCTGGACGCCGCTGCCCGCCGTCGGCTGCCTCGCCGTCCGTCCGCCCGGACGTCCGCCCGTGGTTGAAGTCGCCGCGGTGTTGGTGTGGTTGGCGTGCCGGGGGCGCGCCCCTGGCCGAGGTTCTGCACGTGGAGCCGTCACACCCCCTGTCCCGGCCGTCGCCCGGCCGCCTCGCCGCGTCCGTCGTCCGTCCGGCCGGGGGTAGTTGGGAAGCCGCTGCCGACCGGCCTGGGTGCCGGCCGCTTTCTCGCGGCCGCCGCTGTCCGCCTGGCCGCCACCGTCCGGCCGGCCGTTTGCTGCTCGGCCGCCGCCCCCCCGTCGCCTGGCTGGCCGCTGCCCTGCTCGGTGTCCGGCGGGCGGTAGTTGGGCCGCCGGCCGGGCGGCCTGGGTCCGTCCGCCGCCCGCCTCGCCCTCGTCCCGTCCGGCCGCCGCGGCCCGCTGCCGCCTGGCCACCTGCCGACCGCCCGCCCGTGGCCGCCCGCCTGCTGCTGCTGCCGACCGGGTTGGGTCGGGCGGGCGGCCGTCGACGATCCGGCGCTGCCCGTCGTCGCGGGCGGCCTGCTCGCGGCGGGCGGAGGTGGTCCGCGCCCAGCTCCGCCCGGCCGGACGCCGTCCGCCTCGTTGGCGCCTTGCCGCCCGTCCGCTCGTTCGCCCTGGTGCCGGGCCCGTGTTCGCTGTGCTCGCGTGTCGCCGCCCGGGGCCGTGCCCGGCATTCGGTCGCGGCTGCGCCCTGGTGCCGCCGCCCCGCCGTCTGCCGCTCGGCCGCCTGCCCGCCGCTCCGCGGCCTGGCTGCCCTGCCGCCTGGCTGTCGGCCCGCCCGCGGACGCCCCGCCGTCCGCCGTCGCGGGCCGCTTTCTCGCGGCTGCCGCTGTTCGCCTGTCCGGCGGCCCAACTGCCGTGGACCGGCCGCTTCACCGCGCTGGCCGCTCACCGCGCTGCCTGGGCCGGCGTCGCCCTGGGCCGGCGTCGCCCTGGGCCGGCTTCGTCCCGGGCTCGTGTTGCCTCTGTCGGCCGGTTTGTGTCTGCCGTCCGCTCGCCGCGCCGCTCCTCCAGCCCCAAACGGCACCTCCGGTAATGCGGACCGCCGCCTGCACGGCACCCGCCCCGCTATTACTGCGAGCTCGTCAGTAGCGGGCCCAGCCAGGCCAGTTCGCAAACCCGGGACCAAAGTCCCGGCTGTCACGCCAATCACTTGGGCCTCATCGATAGCGGGCCCAGCCATCCGGCCCACAAGCTCTGGGACCAGAGCCCCGATTCTCGGGGTAATCACCTGTTCAACCTTTCAGTGCCGCCCTGCATATGCCAGGCTCAAAGCCGCCTGCCCCTGGCATATGCCACCACTTGGCGTCAGGGGCTTGCGGATCTGCCTACGAAGGGTCTTCATGAACCACTGCCAGCGCATAGCCAGCACCATCGTCACCACCATCAGCGTGGCCGCACTCAGCCTCGGGGCCGCCCCCGCCGCTTTCGCCAGCGAAACCCCCTCCCCAGCAGAGCGGACCGCGGCCGTCATCGAGAAGGCCACCGGCACCACCGACGTCGCCCCGGTCCCGGCCCCGGGCATCACGATCCCTCAGCGTTCCACCGGGGATGCGAAGGCCACCACCGCGACGGGTGACGCCGTATCCATCGCCCTTCCCGGCATCAAGAACGTCACCGGCGCCAGGGCCGGCAAGAACACCACCGTCTACCTCGGCGCGGCCAAGGCCACCGACCTCGCCGTCCAGCCCACCACCGATGGCGGTATCCGCGCCCTGGCCGTCCTCAAGGACGCCACCGCCCCGCGCGAACAGCGCTACGACATCGGCCTGCCCGACGGCGCCCGCCTGGTCAAGCTGGACAACGGCGCGGTCGCCGCCGTCGCCAAGAACGGCACCTTCCTCGGCGGTTTCGCCGCCCCCTGGGCCAAGGACGCCAACGGCAACCCCGTACCCACCAGCTACCGCGTCGACGGCAACACCCTCGTCCAAACGGTACGGATAGCGAACACCACGGCATTCCCCGTCGTCGCCGACCCCAAGTGGCTGGACGACGCGGCCAAGGGAGTCACCACCGGAATGATCGGCGGATGTGCGGCCGGCGCCCTCGCCGGGGGAGCCGGATGCCTCCCCGGAGCTGTCGCATCAGGTGTGATCGGTGGCATCGGCGGGGCGATCGGCGGCCTCCTCAGCTGACAGCCGACGCCGCCTTCCCTCGATCCCGGACGACACGACCTGAGGAGTACCGCAATGGCAGACGACTTGGAAAGCCGTTCCACCGGCCTTGAGCGGACCGTCGAGCTCGCGGTGTTCAGCGGGCTGGGGGTAATCCTTAGCATGCGTGTGGGCGAACAGTCCTTCGGGGCCAGCATCCTGTGGGGGCTGGCCGGAGGGATCGTCGCGGCACCGATACTCATGGGCGCCACCCGGGCCGCCCGATACGTGGCCAAGCGGCGATCCACACGCTGACACAATCGAGACCGGCCCGCACCCCACGCCAGCCAAGGCTGACACCAGGAGCGGGCCGGTCTCGATTGACGCGCCGGGTGAACCTCCCCCAGCCTCGTGAAGGACCAAGCGATCGCCTTCGCAGCGTCGAACGGTCAACTGGTCAGACTGAGCCAGCCGATACTGCGCTCGATGGCCCACCGCCGCGGGATCACAACGAACCCTCGACTGACCGCGGACTCGGACTCGGGCCAGGCACTGCTCCGGGCCCAGCTCCGTCCGGCCGCCGCCGTTCGCTTGCCCGCCGCTGTCCGGCCGCTCGTTCGTCCTGTGTGCCGGGCCCGGGTCGCTGCGCTCCTGCTGCCGCCCGGGGCCGAGTTTCGTGCCCGGTTGCGGCCCTGCCCTGGTGCCGCGGCGGGGGCGTCTCGTGGCTGGTCGCCGTCCGCCTGGCCGCTGGCTGCTCCGCCGTTCGCCGCTCGGCCGTCCAGGTTCGCCCGTCGGTCCGCTCCGTTCGCTCGGTGCCCGCCTGCCGCCTCCTGGCCGGTGTCCGGCCGTTCAGTCCGCGCCGCCGTCCGTCCGCTCGGCCGCGCCGTCGTCCGCGGTCCGCCCCGCCGCCGCCTGGCCGCCCGTCCGGCCGGCTGCCGCTCGGCCGTCGGCCGTTGCCTGGCCCCACGACGGCCCGCTCGCGGCCGCCCGCCTACGACGGTCCGCTCGCGGTCGCCTCGCCGCTCGGCCGCCTGCCCGCCGCTTCGCGGCCCGCCCGCTCTGCCGTCGTCCGGCCGGCGGGCCGTCCGAGCTGGCGCTGGTCGTGGTCCGTCGCCTGGCGGCCGGGCGAGGGCGGGGTCTCGTGGTGGTGGTCGTGGTGGTGAATTGCTGTCCCCTGGAGGGGACTGCTGTCCCTCATGGAGGATCGGTGTCCCTTATGGGGGACTGCAGTTCAGTCGCGGGGTGCTGGGGCTTATTCAGTGAGCGGGCGGTTGACTGCTGATCGCAGGCCCCGAGCCCACTGCGCCACCTGGTTTGGGGTGCCGGTGCCGGAGGCGGTGTGCTGGTGCATGACCAGGATGTCGGCGGGGGATTCGGGGTGGTGCCGGGCCAGGTGTTCGCGGGCGTCGAGGGTGAGGTTGTCCAGGTCGTCGCCCTGGACGTGCAGCGGCCCAGCGGCGCCGCACAGCGAGCACACCAGCAGCAGCGTCCCGACCATGCTGCGGCCTCCTGCCGGCCCCAGGCCACCGAGTGGGACGCGGGGCTGCAGGCAGTGGCGGCAGTGGGGCACTACGGATGGGGTGGGGAGGCCAGGGGCGTCAACTGAGTTCATGACCGGCATAACTGGCTTCGTTCACTTCTAGCGGCAGCGTTTGTCTACCGTTTTGAGCACCAGTTGTGGATCTTGGAGGCCGTGGATGTTCACGAGAAGTAGCAGCGGGTGAGGCGGCGTTGGGCCTGTGGACGAAGGCGTTCGCCACAGGGATCCGCCGTTATCGTGCTCCCGTGACTGGTTCCGTGCAGCAGGCACTGCTGTTTCTCGATGTCGATGGGCCGCTCATCCCGTTCGGCGCGGTGTCCCAGCCGTATCCGACCTATGCGACGGGCCCTGAACTGCCTGCCGACGCGAATCCGCTCCTGACCAGGATCAATCCCGATCACGGCCCCCGGCTGGCGGCGCTTCCCTGTGAGGTGGTCTGGGCGACGACATGGATGGCGGACGCGAACGAGTGCATCGCGCCCCGCATCGGTTTGCCGCAATTGGCAGTGGTGGTCTGGCCGGAGCCGTCCCATGTCGATGAGCAGGACGAACGGAACGGACTGCACTGGAAGACCCGTGCCCTGGTCGCATGGGCTGCGGGACGCCCGTTCGCCTGGGTCGACGACGAGATCACCGACACTGATCGGTCCTGGGTTGCCGCCCATCATCAGGGACAGGCCCTGCTTCATCGTGTTGATCCCCGCCATGGCCTGACGGACAGCGACTATGCGGCTCTCGGCTCATGGCTGCGACAGTTGGTCTGACACAGCTGGAGAAGGTAACAAGGCCGCGAAGACGGCCAGGCAGCGTTGTGTGGCGGCTCGCCACCCGTGAAGGTTGCGAGCCGTCGAGACGGAATCCGCGAGAGTCAGCTCGCCGTGGCGGGCTCTTCGGCTCGGGCCCGGGTGCTGGCGAGGCGGTAAGAGTCGGTGCCGGTCTCGATGATGGTGCCGTTGAAGGTAAGGCGGTCGACGATGGCCGCGCAGAGGCGGGGATCGGTGAAGGTCTTGGTCCAGCCGCCGAAGGACTCGTTGGACGCGATGGCGACGCTGTTCCTCTCCTCCCGCTCGGTCAGCACCTGGAAGAGGAGTTCGGCGCCGTGGCGGTCGAGCTCCATGTAGCCGAGCTCGTCGATGCAGAGGAGATTGACGCGGCCGTAGCGGGCGATGGTCTTGTTCAGCTGCTTCTCGTCGGCGGCCTCGACCAGCTCATTCACCAGCTTCGTTGCGAGGGTGTAGCGGACGCGGTAGCCCTTCATGGCGGCCTCGGTGCCCAGGGCGATGAGTATGTGGGACTTGCCGGTGCCGGAGTCGCCGATCAGGCAGAGCGGCTGGCTCTTCTTGATTCATTCGCAGCTGGCCAGAGTGTGGATGGTGGCTGCGTCGATGTTGGGATTGGCATCGAAGTCGAAGGCCCGCAGGGACTTCTCCCGCGGGAAGCCAGCTGCTTTGATCCGTCGTTCCGAGCGGCGGCGGGCCCGGTCGTCGCACTCGGTCATCAGCAGTTCGGCGAGGAAGCCGCGGTAGGTCATCTGGTCCTTGACCGCCCGGTCGGCGATCTCGTTGAACTCGTTGCGGATCGAGGGGAGCCGCAGCAGGCGGCAGGCGGTGTCGATCGCGGCGTCGGCTGCCTGCTCGGTCAAGCCTCGCTGGCGGGGCAGGGCGGTCACTGTGCTTCTCCCTCACGGTGGTCGCTGCCGCTGGTGCGACGGCTTCGGAGCAGTTGGTCGTAGGGGGTCACCGACGGCAGCGGCCGAGTGTCCGGCGGCAGGTGCGCGAGCCGCCACTCGTGCAGCGAGGTGACGGTGGCCGACGGCTGCCCGGGAACCGCCGGGGCGGATGCGCTGATGGTGGGCTCGTCCTCCGCCTGGGCGGCCTTGCGGGCCCCCAGCGCGACGGCGTCGGCGGTCAGAGCGCCGGCCCGCAGTGCGGTGGCCAGTCCCGCGACGACGTGCTCGTGGGCGAGGTGGCGGTTCAGCAGCAGGACTTCGATCAAGGCCCGGGTGCCGTCCTGTTCTCCGTGGACCTTGCGGGCCTGGGTCCACCAGGCGTCGTGGACCGGGGTGAACTTGCCCGCCGACCGGGCCTGTTCCAGGGCTGTGGCACCGGGGAAAGCGCCCGGCTTGCGGATGAGAGCTTCGAGGTAGTGGTCCAGGTCCAGGCGGCAGCTGCCCCTCGCGATCAGCCTTTCGTGCCGGGCCACTTCGACGTTCCTGTCGTAGACCACCAGGTGGGAGGCATGGAGGACGACGCGCACCCGCTTGCCGATCAGGCGGGTCGGGACCGAGTAGCGGTTGGTGCGGACGGTGATCTGGCTGTAGCGGTCGACCCGCGGCGTGAACAGCCGGCCCGTCTCGAACGGCTCCTGGGGCAGCGGCATCAGCAGCGGCTGCTCGATCGCAAAGTACTCGTCGACGGTCCGCGGCCGTGAACCGATCCTTCGGTGCCCGTCGTGCAGGTCCCACTGGTCAACCATGTCGTTGAGCTCGGCAAGCGAGTCAACTTCCGGGACCGGGGTGAAGTGGTTGCGGCGGAAGTAGCCGATCATCCCTTCGACGCCACCCTTCTCGTGGGCTCCTTCGATTCCGGGTCGGCAGTAGAAGCTCTCGATGTTGAAGTGCGAGCGGAAAGCGATCCACCGGTCGGTCTCCACCCTTGCCCGGCTCAGGCCCAGCACCTGGGCGACGGCCGACTTCAGGTTGTCGTAGCGGATCTTGCTTCGCGGGACCCGGCGCTCGCCTGATGCGCCTCGGGCCGGGCTCCGCCTGCTCTCCGCGCCGCCCGGGCCCGGTTCGTCTTCGTGCCGCCGTCGGACGCCGGGCCGAGCGTGCGTGAACTGTCCCGCACTGCGGGACAGTCCCGGTCTCGCGGAGCTGACCCGCGCTCGTCCCGTCCCGGGGCCGGGTTCGGGCCATCGTTGGGCGGCATCTTCCCTCGCCGCGGCCGCAGGTCAGTTGCGGGCGCCGACCGCCGGCTCGCCGCTCGGTCTTGCCGCCGATTCGGCACCTGCGACCGGCACGTCGACGACGGAACCACCGTGTCGTACCAGGTGTATGCACTGTCGGTGCTCCAAGACGTGCGGCCCCTGCACCTCCACCGGGTGACACCGACCTGCCCCGCATGCCGTTCGGCCAGCAATATCCGGTGTTGCGCCGGTCTCCAAGAGCTCCCACCGCGGTCTCGGACGGGGGACGCCACCTACGCCGCAGGGGCGCGCACCGTATGGTGCGCGCCCCTGCGCGTTCGCCCAGGGGTCGGCCGGTCAGCGGACCGGCAGCACCGGGGTGTGCTCGTGCTGCACGGCCTGGAGGTGCTGCGGGTCGAGACCGAGCAGCGCCAGGATCGTGGGCGCGATCTGGGCGGTCCGGACGGGCGCCGCGGTGCGCACGCCGGACGGGGTGGCCGCGCCGGACACGACGAGCGGGACGTCGAGGTCGTCAGCGTGGGCGCCGCCGTGCTCGGCGATCTTCTTGGTGCCGCCGGTGTACACGACGCCGTACTGGGCGGTGCCGAAGACGTCCGGGACACGGGCGTCCCCAGGCGTGACGCCGAAGTACTCGGCCGCGGCCTTGCCGGCATAGACCGTGCTCAGGCCACCGTGGGTGAACGCCTTGGGTTTGGCGTTGATGTCGGTGCCGTCGCCGTGCTGCGCCAGCAGGTACTTCTTCGCGAACTCGGCGGCCGTCGTGGAGCGGTCGTTCAGCCACAGCAGCATGCCGTCGTCGTCGACGGAGTGCGCGACGAGTGTGCCGGCCTTCGGGTGCAGCTTCTTCCAGGCGGCGTTGAGCCCGTCGAGCAGCGGGCCGTCGTCCACGCGGTTCAGGGCTGCCGGGTCGGTCGGCGACTGGCCGTGCTTGGCGGACAGGACGATGGTGGTGCCGGACTCCAGGTGCCGCTCCTCGATCTCCTTGACCAGCGAGGCGAGTTCGCCGTTGACGAAGTTCAGGTTCCTGGCCAGCAGCGGGCCCGGCACGTTCTTCGCGGTGTAGCCGCCCTTGAGGCCGTCGGAGGACGGCAGCTTCTGGGCGGTGGAGACGGACTGGAAATTCAGACCGAAGATCGCCGGGGTGCCGACCTTGTGGGTGCGGCTGTGGTCGTAGCCGTCGATCTCGTTGAGGACGGCCTGCGTCTTGTAGTGGTCGTACTGCTCGGTGGCCTTGTTGTTGGTGGTCCAGTCACCGTCGGCCTGATAGCCGGGAGCGGCACTGTTGATCTCCGGGGCGAACAGGTCCTGGATCCCGGTGCCGGACGGGCCGTTGAGGATGTCGTAGGCCGCGTGCTTGTCCGACCACGCGGTCCGCAGACCAGCCTGGCGGGCGACCTCGAAGATGGAGTTCACCTGCAGGTACGAGTGCGGGTAGACCGGCTTGCAGGTCTTCGGGTCGACCGGGAGCTTGGCCGGGTCCAGAAGGTTCTGCGGCCGGCCAGTCATCTGCAGGATGCTGCCCGGCAGCCCCTTGAGGCCCTGGCCGGCGTCGAGCGACGCCTTGTTCTTGTCCAGGTCCTCGGTGAGGTCCACCTCCACTCCGGGCTTGGCACCCCGGCAGTGGGTGGTGCCGGCCGGGAGCAGGGCGTGGTCGTAGGTGTCGTCGTAGTAGACGCCGGTGGTGCCCGGACCGCCGCCGGTGACCTGGGCGGCCATGCCGGGGAAGGAGTCCGAGGGAGTGGTGGTCCTGGCGTGCGTGTACTGGACGCCGCCGTGGACCAGGCGGGCCAGCGCCGACTGCGGGTGCTGGGCGATGTACCAGGCCAGGTCCGACTGGTGCAGGCCGTCGACGGAGACCAGCAGGACATGCCGCGCGGCGGCCTTGTGGTGCGCAGCGGCCTCATCGGAGGCGGATGCCTGGGCGATGGTCACGCCGGCGAGGGTTCCGGCAGCGCAGAGCGCGGCAGCCAGTCGGATGGAGCGGCGGGTCACGGGTCTCCCCTGATGTTGTGAGTACCGGCGGGGGGTGGATGGGCGCGCTCAGGATGAGCGGGGTGCATGTAGCAACGGGATCCGGCACATGAACAGCCAGGGAACGGTGGGTATGGCCCGTCTCGCCGACGAGCTGGCGGCCAAGCTCGACCGGGAGACCGTCGCCGCTGAAGACATCTACGGCTCCGTCGACCTCCTGCTGAAGGGGAGCTGTGGGTGCACGTCCGCGCTGAGATCAAGGAGGCACTGACCGCAGTGGAGAACGCCGCCACGGACCCGAAGACCGACGCGGCCGCAGCACCGCAGCAGTAATCGTGCGGAGGGCTCACCGTTTCAAGTGAGTCCCCCTCCGCTATCTCACGCCGCCCAGTCCAGTCCGTGTTCGGCGAGCGCGGCGAGCTTGTCCGCGGTGAGCTTGCCGCGCCTCGCTTTTGCGTTGGAGAGAAATACGCCCAGCTTGATCGTGTGCTCCTGGTCGTCGGCGACGAGGGTCTCGACGTGGTCCCGGGGGACTTTCACGTGCCCTTCGCGGTGCTTGTACTGGGCCAGGGCCGCGATCCCTCGTTCGAAGGCCGCCGAGACCCCCTTCCGGGCCTTTGCCGCTGCCGTCGGCTTCTCCTTCTCGGCGGCCGGCAGCGGCTCGACGCCGAGGGCGGCCAGGAGCTCGCGCTGCTGCTCGCCCAGTTGCTGCCACCCCTGCCGCTGTGCGTGCAGCCAGGTGCCGATGTCCTGGCCGCCGACGGCCACCCCCAGCAGGATTTCCGCGAGCGTGGCCCCCTGGGCCAGCACGACGGCGAGTGCGGCGTAGCGCTGCTGCCAGGCCAGTGGCCACGGCGGCTTCCAGTACCGGTCGATGCGTTCCAGCGCGGCCCGGCGGTCGGCGGCGCGTTCCTCGTCCTTGCCCAGGCCGCCGGTCTTGCGCAGGTTGGCCAGCCACTGGCCCACCGCCACCCCGTCCATCGAAGCGTCCTTCGGCGCGGCGAGGGTGTGGTGCTGGGCGAAGTAGGTGCGGGCGGCGGCGAGGCTCTTGTAGAAGCGGGCGTCGGCGACCGACCAGACCATCCCCAGCTCATCCAGCAGCTCGGCCCGCCACGCCTTCAACGTGCCCGCCCGAAACGCGCGGCGCTGCTCGCTGACCCACGCCCCCAACGCATACGTGCCGCCGTCGACGTCGCCGGCGTCGTTGCTCTGGGTCGCCCCGGTCGCCCCGGTCGCCCCGGTCGGCACGACGGCATCCAGCGGCACCTGGGCATGCCCCTGCGCCTTGACCCACTTGCGTAGGGCGTTGAGTCCGGAAAGCCACACCTCACTGTCCGGCCGAAGTACCCGGGTGCGCAGGAAGGCGGCGATGACGTCGGGGTTGCGCGGTAGCGAGAACCGCAGCAGCGGCACACCCCCGCGACCGTCCTTGTCCTCCTGGCCTTCGTCCTCACTGTCGGTGGGCCGCCGGCCGCCGACGCCAGCGGCCACGGCCTCGTCGGCCGCCTCGTCCTGTTCCTCGACGTCCCGGTCCTCGCCCTCCCCGGCCTCGCCGTCACCAGCGATCGGCTGCTCCTCCTCGCCCTCCTCGTGTGCGTCTTCCTCGTGCCCGGGGTCGAGGGCGACGACCGAGGTGGCCTTTCCGCGGGCGCTGGTGGTGCGCAGGACCATGCGCTCAATGAGGCGGGAGTCATGGGCGCGCAGTCCCTGGAGCACGGCTACGAGGGGTCGGTAGGAGGCGGAGGCCATCATGTCCTCGGGGTCCTCCCCGGGCTGGAGGAAGACCGGCACGATCAGCCGCGCCACCTTCCCCTCGCCCGGGGCCTGGCGTAGTCCGCGGCCGGTGATCTGCACGATCTGCACCGGCGAGGAGCGGGTATCAGCGAAGACGACGCCGTCGACGCCGCGCTTGCCGCGGATGTCGACGCCCTCACCCAGCACCTGACAGGACGCCAGGATGCCCAGGCCGGTCACCCACCCCTCGGCGTCGAGGCCGTCCGCGAACCGGTCCAGCACCACCCGCCGGTGCGCCGCCGGATGCTCCCCGCACAACCACTCCGCTCCCACGCGCTTCGGGTAGATCGCGGGGTTGGTCTCGTGCAGCTCCTCGGCCGTCTCCGGCAGCGCCCGCGCGAACGCCATCGCCTCGATCGTCCGCCAGTGAAACGTCATCAGATTCCGCGCCCCGACGGCGTCCGCATGCTTGAGAAGGGCGGCCTGCAGGGCGGCAAGTCGCCGACCGCGCACCTCCTCGACTTCGGCGCCCTCGCCAGGGGGCTCGGGGTCGCGGATCTCCAGCACATCCACCTCGAAGGAGGCAAGGATGCCCCGCTCCACCGCCTCCATCAGCCCCAGCTCGTACAGCACGGGCCCGTACAACTCGACGTCGTCCATCGACGCCACCAACCGCCCACCCAACGCCCCCGAACCGCCCTCAGAGCCACTCCGAGCACCGGCCCCACCCGATGCCCCGGAGGATGCGGTTGAGGGTGCCCACAGCCGCGGTGTGGCCGTCATGTACAGCCGCCGCGCCGCCGGAATCCGCTCCTGGTCGTGAACGACCGCCCACGCCTTCCCGATCGCCCCACTGGTCCGGTGCGCCTCATCCACCACCAGCAGGTCAAAAGCACCCATCCGCTGACCGAACGAGCCGCGCAGCGCCTGCTCCAGCACCCCCGGCGCCCCGGCCCGCTCACCGCCGGCCGCAGCTTCCTCGTCTCCGCCCTGATCGTCCTCCAGACCCTGCGCCACCAGCGACGCGTACGTCGCGAACACCACCATCGGCCCGCTCCCGGCCCACAGCGCCAACTGCGTGGGGTTGGTCGTGCACCGCACGTCCAACGCCTCCAGCAGCGGGTCCGTCCCCAACGAGCACACCGCCACGGCAGGCCCTGTGTGTCCCACCGCCCGCCATGCCTCCACTGTCTGCGTCAGCAGATCCAGCGTCGGCACCAACACCCCCACCAGCCCCCGCGGCACCATCCGAAGCGCCGCCGTGGCTGCCGAGATCGTCTTGCCCGTACCGGTCGCCGACACCACCGTCCCGCGCAACCCCCGGGCAGGCAACACCCCGTCCAACGGCCCTGAAAGACCCCGAATAACCGCATCAACGAATTCCACCTGATGCGGGAAAAGCGGAATCTCACCCATCCTGTTGCCCATTCCGTGCCCCTCCACTTTCACAATCCAGCAATTCAACGAGCCCGCAATTCCGACGGAAAGTCAACACGAAGGAAGGAACGGCGCGACGGACACGGTGCCGTCCTCGTCGACGACCAGCCGCGCCGCGAGCTGCGCGAGTACCTCCTGCGGCGTCAGCCCCGCCCGGGCCGCGGCCTGCCGCAGCAGCCGGCCCGGGCCTGCCGGCAACCACACCTTGGTCGGCACTTCGTCCGCAGCCTCACGCCGCCGCTCCTGGTGCGCGGCATGCGCGGCCAGCGCCTGCTCCCGCCGGGCCACCCGATCTGCCGCCCACGCCGACCCGACACCGTCCCGCTCCGGCTCGTAACTTGCCCAGCCCGACGCCTCCATCAGCGCCTGCACACGCCGCCACTCCGCATGCCGCGCCGCCCACGCCTCGGCGAGCTCCTCCGGATCCGAAGCGAGCAGTTCCCGCTCCGCCGGCGTTGGAGATTGCAGTTCCTCGGCTGCCTCCCGCTCCCGGACGGCCGCCTGGGCAACCGCCTCGGCTACCCGGGCCGCAGGCATGCCCGCGCCCTGCCGCCGCACCACATCCCGCGCGACGTCCTCGCTGCTCCAGATCACCGGCCAACCTCCTCGGTGCCCTCGATGCCCAGGCCGTGGTGGTCGAGGTAGGCCCGGAGGAACAGGGCCAGGGCCCGGCCGGGATCACTGGCGTGCTGAATCCCGGGCGGCTCGCTGGTCCAGCCGAAGGTGGCTTGGTGGGGCCGCGGTTGTACGCCGCCGGTGCGCGGGGCGGGGAAGACGACGGCGCGGGTGAAGAAGTCATTCAAGACGCTGAGCAGGGCCGCATCTGGACTGTCCAGCTCACGGCCGCGCACCGTGGCCGTGGCGCTCTCCAGGATCGTGGTGAGGTACCGACGGCGAACGTCTTCCTGCTGCCGAACCTGGCTGCACGGGCCCTCGTCGACCACCTCCACCACCCGGTACATCCCGCGATCCCCGTACAGACCGCCCGGCCCCTCCAACGCCGCACGGACCCTGGCGACCGCCTCCTCGACCGACCGCCCGTAGGCGTAGTTGGTCAGCACAGCTGCCCAGAGTGCTCCGGGGCCGTGCACTGCGCCACGATCCGGTAGCGGGAAGACCCCGGGGCCAGGTCCGAGGCCGCACGGCTTTCGGGCTCCTGACGCTCCCGCAGAGCGTCTTCGGTGGATTCACCGAAGACGCTAGGTAGCTGAGATAGGGATTCGGTGAATCGGTCTTCCGACATCAGTTGATCCTTCTCCGTGCGGAGTTCCCCGGTTTTTCTGGTCTTCAGGGTGGTGCCGTGGTTTCACGAACTCTACCCCTGCATCACTTGGTGACTCGGCAAGTTCAGACAGGATGGACTCGAACGCATGGTTCCGGCAGAGAACAGCTTACAAGTCCATCGAAACCTGCTACGCTGTAAGCCTTGTGACGGATCATCAGGCATCCAACTTCCCGCCCAGTCATCGTCAGACACCACCACTCCAGTCACACCCGACGAAAGACCAGTGACTGGCAGTCAGGCGCCGCCTCCGAGGCCCAAAGGTGGCACTCCAGAGCAATCAAAGGAACCCGACCCGTAGCCAGCCTTACGTCCGGCACTACCAACAGTCCGCCACACGCCAGACAAGACACACTCCAAGGAAACCCCGTGCGGAATTCCGGAGGAATTCCCAGCTATTCCGAAGGAATAGCAAGACCCGAAGGGTCTCATCAATTCCCCGGAGGGGAATAGCATTTGACGACCCGTAGGGTCGTGCGTCGTTCCTCCGGAGGAGGACGCGCGC
>NZ_JAJPWK010000054.1:0-18120 GCF_046549115.1 Streptomyces sp. x-19
GCAAGCGGTGGACGATGCGCTGGAAGCGGGCCCTCCAGGCGTTCGACATCGCCTTCGACGGCCGCCTCTCAGCAACCCGCATCTGACCCAACAACCACACCAGTTACACCGTTAAGTTGACAGACCCCCTGCCCGCATGGATGCAGCAAGCCAAGAACCGCGACGAGGTACTGCGGGCCATCGCCCGCATCCACGCCTCACTGCTCCGCAACTGATCCAGGAACACTGAGTTCCGATCGAAATGGCTCTCGAACATGACCGCTCGTGGAGGGAAGTACCGGACGCGAGAGCGGCCTTCACTCGATCCTGTGCTCCGTCATAGAGGCTCGAGCGAAGGCCACCCAGGATGAGTCTGCTGCATCACGATGCCCGGGACGAGGCGTTCGACTTCACGTCCCACTTTCGGGAGGACCTCTACACGTGTCTGGCCCGGCGCGGTGACACCTTGTTCGAGCTGTGCGACGCAATGCTCTGCGAGGACGGCCCGGTGACCTCGCCGGTCGACCTGACGCTGCTGGCCGAGCACCGGCGCGGGCACGGCGCGTTGTACGACGCGCTCAACTACGGCCGTATCAACGTGGACGGACTGCGGAAGGCGCTGGCCATGCTGCCGCAGGCCAAGGCCGCGGACGGGCGCCTGGTCCTGGCGGTCGATGTCTCCGCGTGGCTGCGGCCCGACGCGCCGACCAGCCCGGACCGTCTGTTCTGTCACGTCTACGGGCGCTCGGGACGCTCCAGCGACCAGTTCATCCCCGGCTGGCCGTACTCGTTCGTCGCCGCGCTGGAGACGGGAGGCACGTCGTGGTGCCAGCTGCTGGATGCGATCCGGCTCGGTCCCGACGACGATGTCGCCGAGGTCACCGCCGCTCAGGTCCGCCGTGTTGTCACCGACCTGATCGGCCAGGGGCAGTGGGAAGCCGGTGACGAGAACATCCTGGTCGTCTTCGACGCCGGCTACGACGCCCCGCGCATGGCCTACCTCCTCGACGGCCTGCCCGTCGAGGTGCTGGGGCGGATGCGTGCGGACCGTGTCATGCGACGGCCGAGGCCCTCGTTCAAGGAGTACGCCTTGTCCTATCCCCAGGGCGGGCGGCCGCCGAAGCACGGCAAGGAGTTCCGCTTCGCCAGGCCCGATACCTGGGGCGAGCCCGACGCGGCGACCGTGCAGGTCACCGACCGCTACGGCACCGCGAAGGCGATGGCCTGGGACCGTATCCACCCCCGGCTCACCACCCGCAGCGCGTGGATCGACCACGATGGCGAACTCCCCATCATCGAGGGCACCCTGATCCGCCTCCAGGTGGACCGTCTACCCGGCGGAGGCGACCCACTGCCAGTCTGGCTGTGGTCCTCCAAGACCGGCATGACAAGCACAGACACCGACCTGCGGTGGCAAGCCTTCTTGAGGCGCTTCGATCTTGAACATACTTTCCGTTTCGTAAAACAGACGCTCGGCTGGACCCGTCCCAGGCTCCGTACTCCCGAGGCCGCGGACCGGTGGACGTGGCTCGTGATCGCGGCGCATACCCAGCTCAGGCTCACCCGCGAGGCCGCGGCCGATCTTCGCCGTCCCTGGGAGAAGCGGGCCGAGCCCGCCAGGCTCACCCCGGCCCGCGTCCGCCGGGGGTTCAGGAACCTCCGCCCCCACCTGCACAGTCCGGCCCGTGCACCCAAACCCTCAACTCCCGGCCCAGGACGCCCACTTGGCTCGAAGAACCGGCGACCCGCCACCCGTTACGACGTGGGCAAATCAACCAGACGCCCTGAAAGCATCGCTGAACGTAATCAACTCAAAGCTCGCAAACCATAAAAACAAGCTTAGCCCCTCCCCTCGACTGGCCATAAAACCGCAAAAAGGATGTTGACCTGGGCTTCTACGCCATCTACAGCCAACGGAGACCATGCGCCTGGCCGGGACATGGCCACGTGCATGTGGGCGCGTATGCGCAGTTCGTCGGCTCCGGGGCGCGCGTCCACGGTGCGCTGCTTCTCGGATTGTTGGGTTCCCACGCCCGCCGCCCGGTGGTCGGCCCCGAGGTGTGCGCGCTTAGAGCTCCTAACACAACGCTGGTAGCCGTGTCCTCCGGGCGGATGTGTCGGTTGCTTGGGTATGGGCAAGCGGAACCCTCAACCCTGGCTGGTTGGCGATGAGTTGTGGTCGAGAATTGAGCCGTTGCTGCCATCGTCACCCGATGGTCAGCGGCGGCCGGGGCGGAAGAAGGCGTTGGAGGACCGCAAGGTGCTGTGCGGCATCTTGTTCGTCCTCTACACCGGCATCCAGTGGGAATGGCTGCCCGGTGAGCTCGGGTGCGGCTCGGGGATGACCTGCTGGCGGCGGCTGCGGGACTGGAACAACGCCGGGGTGTGGCAGCGGCTGCACGAGGTGCTACTGGACGAACTGCGGGCCACCGACCGTCTGGACTTGTCGCGGGCGGTGATCGACAGCTCCCACGTCCGGGCGCTCAAGGGCGGCCCAAAACCGGACGGAGCCCCGTCGACCGAGGCCGGCCGGGCTCCAAACACCACGTGATCTGCGACGCCACAGGCATCCCCCTGGCCGTCACACTGACCGGCGGCAACCGCAACGACGTCACCCAGCTGATGCCCCTGCTGGAAGCGATCCCGTCCATCCGCGGCAAACGCGGCCGGCCCCGCAAGCGACCGAAGGAGGTCTACGCCGACCGAGGCTACGACCACGACTGCCACCGCCGCCAGGTCTGGGCAAAGGGCATCAAGCCGGTCATCGCCCGACGCGGCACCGACCACGGCTCCGGCCTGGGAACCAAGCGATGGGTCGTGGAACAGACCATCGCGCTCCTGCACTGGTTCGGCCGCCTACGCATCCGCTGGGAAACCCGAGACGACATCCACGAGGCGTTCCTCAAACTCGCCTGCTCACTGATCTGCTGGCGACGCCTGCAAAACACGTTGCGTTAGGGACTCTTAGGCACACGAGAAGGAATCGTAACTACGTACGTTCGAATCTGTGCGTCTGGGGATTCCGGCATCCTTTCGGTGCCTCCTTACGTTGTTGGTGGAGCCCTGGCCGGTGCCCTGGGAAGCGAGCGGCCGGGGCCCACATGTCAGCGGGGTCGGGTTAGGCAGCGTGGGAGGGGTGGGTGCAGGGAGCGCTGTGGAAGTGCCACGAGTGCAGCGGCCCGTGTCCGCACTCGGCGTGCGAGCAACGGCGGTTGACCTGGCCTCGGCCTCGGCACTCGGGGCATTCGTCGCCGAGTTGTACGGCATCGGGCGAGGACCTTGACCTCGGCGCCGATCGCTTCGCCAAGCGTGTCCCCGAATGGGCAATGTGCCGCATGCTCAGGGAAGCCAATAGCCTTGGCCTGACCGTCCGCTTCGAACCGATCACAACAGCCTGAGGTGCACGGTTCACTCTACTTTCGCGTCAGCCTCCGGGGTGCGCTTCCAAGCGACTAGTGCGATGCTGGCGGAGGAGAAGGTCGGGGCGCGGGCGTTCCCGGCAAGTTCACCGTGAAGGTTCTCCTCAACTGGATCGGCTGCCAGGCCGGACACAAGGGTCCACGTGATTACCGACTGGCACCCCAGCGGATCAAGTCTGTGACCTACTGGCTCGCCGTTTCACTTCTCAAATTTCTTCCGAATCTGAGCAAATTAGATTGGTGCCGACTCCGCTGGTCTTGCCACGTCATAAATTCCCAGGTCAAGCTTGTTGTGGGGATGCTTCATAGCTCTGTTATGGATAGTGGCTGAGTGAACGGCAATATTTGAGGGAAGAGTTGAACTGGCTATGCCGTATGCAACTCGTTTCGATCTCACCCAGATGTCTCATGTCGACCGGGAGAAGCCCGATCCAATATCGGGGGCACGGAGTGGGGCTGTCTTTGAGATTCAACTGCCAGTCAAACCTGTTATTTCGTTGCGTTATGTCATGCAGAAATACTGGGTGTATCGCATTTGTCCGGGGATCATCGTCTACCCTGGTCCGCTGTACCTTAGCGGTGAACACGGGTTCGCGGGGGTAAACCCTGATGCTCCTAAAGACTACTTACGCCCGAGTGTCGATCCCGTCCAGCAATATCTGGACAAGGTGGCGGATCTGATTGATGAGCTTCACAGGAATACTGAGGGCAGGGAACTTCTGGAGCAGATCGGACGTATTCGCCCACTTCAACCCAGTGGCCTCATCCCGCCTGGTCAGACGAAAACTATTCTGACTCAAGAGGTGAGTACGTACCAGGGTCGGGGCAATCCTCACTGGGCCGGCTTCGAGGCGGCAGATTCCCGTACCACGGCCCGGGCAGGCCAGGCCGTACTGGTCGATGCTGCAGTCTTGATGATGCCGCAGACGAATGCTGCCCTGACAAGTAGGATCGCAGAAGGTAACTACCAGCGGGTAAATTCTGGTTACGTGAATAGTTATTATATGGCTCCGAAGGAAGCATTGGAAGGCCTGAGTAGACATTTAACTAATTTGCGAGGTATGGCGCCCGGATCGACCGCCGTGAAGGACGAATGGAAGGCTATTACAGAGATATGGGATCCGAAGTCCGCACCCACGGAGAGAATACCGAGAGGAAGTGTAGGGCTGATTGCATACAACCCCCTTCTCACTGCTCGCGGCAAGACAGTGGGCGGTCCGTCGGGAATGCACGATATTATGCCGCTGGAGTTGGGGCTCGGGCATGAGCTGATACACGCGCTTCATGGGCTGACGGGCTGTGGAGCGGGCGGATTTCGAAAAACCGTCGCACCATATTCGGACAGCTCCCTGATGAAGATCTATCAAAGGCTTGTCAGGCCTGGCCCGGATCGGTACTTTCGCATGTCCAAGAAGGAGGAGAAAACCGAAGAGATCTTCACTGGGTCTTCCATCGAGGGAAGGCAGGCGGCACTCAAAGTACTGGGTTCCCGCGACCTCGTCTTGTCGACAGGGGACCGGATCAAGGTCCACGAAGAGGTGTACAGCGCCCACAGGTCGCGGATGCTCATGCAGATGATTGCTGTAGAGCTTCGCCGCCTCAATTTTCCAGATTACTGGCTGGAACTATTCCAGCAGTCAAGCGTGGGCGGGGGCCAGGTCGCACCGGGCCAGAACTCTGAACTTCAGCTCGCTCACCATAGGGCGGCGTATGAGCAGACTGCCTGGAAGTGCGAAGGTCATCTCGCCCTGCAAACCAAACTGCAGAGTCCATGTCGACTTACCTACAAGTTTCCCCTTACAGGATGGGTGAGGCTCGATCCCATCATTCCGATCGGTCAGCTGAGCCGGTCCCATTACCGGCTGCCGCCGGGCGATGACGGATCAGGGCAGTTCACTATTGACAGTGGTATTCCCGGACAGCCGCCGCAGGTTAGGAATTTTTCGAGGATCTGGCTTCCTCACACCCCGTCTCTGATGCCCTACAGTGTGCCTGGCCGGGACTCTTCGAGTTTCCGCGCGGAAGAGCAACCGAAACCAGAAGACGCTTTTGATTGCGACCTACATGCCGAGGTGGAGCTGGAGGAAATTGACATCGAGGATCCTCAGCTGGATCCACTCATCAAAACGGAGGCAACGCTCTGGCAGCAAGCGTGGAAGGAGACGTTCGAGGGAAGCGAGCAGGCCGGGCTTATGACACGGCTGGGCCGCGAGATGACAGGTTTGCCGGGCGGGAGGGGCGTGTGGTCGCAGGCGGGAAGTGTGGTGCCGGGAACGTCGGTGCTGATGAAGGGGGAGTTGGGTGCGGCGACCGGGGCTGTCCACCGGGAGCTGACGGTGGGGGGCGAGGGGAAGGTGGCACGTCTGGAGGAGTTCCGGGCGAAGTTTGGTCCGGGGGGTGAGGGTGTCACTGCGGAGATGACGCTGGCCGCTCTGCAGGCCCCTGGGCTGTTGGAAGATGCTTTTCGTAAGGGGACGCCGCCGTTGCGCAGGGCGGCGGATGTACTGGCGCTCAATCCGCGGTGGTTTAAGCCGGCCACGGCGCTGTATGTGGCAAATGACATTGTGCACGGCGATTTCAAGGCGGCGGGCGAGAAAGTGGTGGAGCTCGGTGCCTGGCTGTCGGCGTTCGCGATGCTGGAGCTGATGGGGGCCGGGCCGGTGGGCTGGGGTCTGGTTGCCCTGTCGATGGCAGCGGATGTCATCAAGCAGAAGTGGGCGGTGGATGCGCAGAGAAAGAAGATCGAGGACGAGGTGATCGCGTGGCTGGAAAAGGAGGTCAAGGCTGACCTCGGCAAGGCCCCCGAGACACTCTGGGCGCAGGCGTTCGGGGACATGGCCACGGCCCTGGGCGGCGAGGCGCTGCGTCTGGAATCGGCCGCTGCGCATGATGCACAGGTCACCATCGCCACCATCGACAATCTGGCAGCACTGGTGCTGCAGAAGGGAGCCGGATTCGCGGAACTGGACAAAGCATGGTGGGACAAGCTCGACCAGGAGATCCAGGCAGCCAAGTGGACTGAGGACCGTAAGACGCTGTACAACGGCTGGCTGTACGGCAGCCCCGGTGCGGTTACCGATGCAGCGCGGCGACGTGTGTACTGCCATCTGAGCGTGTGCCTGTACCGGCAACTGCGGGATGCGGCGGGAAGCAGTGGTCTGAAGATACTTCTCGACGGCCTGGACAATTCTCCGGCGGGACTCCCCGAGAATTACCGGGGCGAGACTCCCCGGACGGGACTCGAGAACTGTTACAAGCGACAGTTGTTGACCGTCGAGGAACTAGCCAAGACCGTCACGGACATTGCGAAGTCAAAAGCCCAGACGAACAACGTGGGCAACATTGCCACTTGGTTGGAAACTGCTCATGCCGACTTCAAGGCAGGTACTCGCCGCATGAGCCAAGTCGTCGGGAACGTGGCATCCTACCCGCAGTACAACAACGTGCCCCCTAAGGGAACAGCGGCATATGCTCAATGGGAGAGATACGGGCAACATATTTACGAGGACACCTTCGTCTACCAGCCGCTCAACCCTAAGGCTGCTGACTCTCTCTCGACGGGGCAGGCCAAAGCCGTAGATAGAGCGAAGCAACGTCAGGGTCTGGAATTCCGTCTCCCCACGGGGTTCTACAAAGACTGGTCAGTGCTCAGTGGCGCGGACCGACCCTTCGAGAGGCTCGATGCAGCCCTATCCATCCCGAAGAGTTCTTCTGGTTATTATATGTTTTCCCGTGAATCTTCCCAGGGGACTTACCGCGAGATCAGTGCGCGGGAGGTCGCTGCTTTCGACTCGGTGACTGGTGAGACGCCGTTCCTGGGTAGTTTCGGGGGTGCGGCCGATTTTAGCTCCTCGATGGTAGACCATGACTGGGGAGAATGGGGGGAGGCGCTCGCGCGCCACCTCTTCTTGAAGGCGCCGCACGAGCGTAAATTCAAGGGTGCGTTCATCCTTAAAAATGGTAGTGCGATTGTGCCCAGTCCTGCAACTTTTGAATTCGGGGAGAAGTATTTCAGTGGTCTGGGCGCGCGTAGGGGGATCAGTCTGCGGAATGTGGACGCGATGATGCCCGATCAGGTGAAGGGGCGGTTCTGGTTCTTCGAGGGCAATCGGTATGTCCATGTCGAGATGGCCACTAGCGAGAAGTGCAAGCGGCGGACTGCGAATACCATAACGCGTGACACCTGGCCAGCTCTATTCGGCAAGTCGCCCGATGGTATCGATAACGACGACTACGACCGGGTCGATGAAGTGATTCCCGTACCAGGGAGCCGTGACTACTACATCTTCAAGGGATCCAGCTACCGACTCATCACCGTCCCTGCAGGAGGCGGGAAGAGCGAGCTGGTATACGGTCCCCTTGCCATCACCTGGGGCTGGCGGGAAATGGTCCCGTCCCCGCTCAGCCTGGTCGTCAGCCTCGGGTCCGTACCCCTGAATCCGGATGCGCAACCACAGCCGCACTTCGCGGCTTACGGCGCGGGCACGGGCAGGGGAACGAAAATAGTGTTTGGCGGCATGTATACCCAGCGCATGACCAACAAGGGCACGACAGATATCAGTGCCGCCACCTGGCCGTCCCTAGTTGCAGGACCTAGCACACCCTCGTTCTATGCAGTAGACGCATTCATGCCTGCGGGTACCGGCTCGGATGAATACTTCGTTTTCAGCGGGACTCATTACCGGCTTATCAAACTTGGGCAGGACAGTCCCATAGTTGGATCCAGCAATATCGCCCAATTCTGGCCATCTCTCGGTCAAGGCGATCCACCTCACTTCACATCTGTCGATGCAGTCCTTCCGGTCCCCGGAGTTGCAAACGAGTACTATGTCTTCTCCGGTGACTCCTTCCGCCGCATCCGACTTGAGGGGCGCCGGGATACTCTGGTTGCTGGCCCGGGGAAGATTAATCAAGGCGTGCTGTGGCCTGAGCTGGCGAATGCGGCTTTCACTCGCATCGACGCGTTCATGCCAGTTGAGAAGTTTGAGGGATCGAGCCGGACGTATCATGTTTTCTCCGGCGACAAGACGGTGCAGGTGGGGTATGAGCCGGATACGACGGCTGATCTCATCGGGCTCCACTGCTGGTCACTCCAGGAAGGCCTTCTGGCTTCCCTGACGCAATACCTGGACCGCCAGGCTCCGACGACTCAACAGCCCACAGAGAAAACCCCTCGCGCTCTCAAAAACCTGGAGAAGGATCGCGTGGTAGCTGCTATCCGGAAGGCCCTGAAAACCCTGTGGGATCCCGGCACCTGGTCCTTCAAAGACACAGCCTTCGGCAAGCCTAACGGGGAAATCGACCGCGATAAGGTAAAGTCCGAGCTTGCGAAATATTTCCCCGAGTCGGTGCGCACGGCGCTACTGACCCCAGCATTTTCCGGTGAGCTGCCCCGCCAAATAGCCCAGGACGCAACGGACATCCTCAAGGCTACCGTTGCCGATCAGCAGCGTCTGCGTGAAGAGCGGGCGAAGGCGGCGGTCGGGCGTCTGGAGACGGCCCTGAAGGACTGGCAGGCAGCGGTGGAGGACGTCCTTGAGGCCGGCGCAACTGCCGACCAGCACTATGACGACGCGAGCAAGGAGAAGTGGGACGAGGAGGAATGGGCCACGGCGCGGGTTCAGGAGTGGAGCGACTTCCACGCGAAACTGAGTTCGGCGTGGGCCAATCTTAAGAAGGGGGGCAGGGAACCGGAACCGGAACCGGAACCGGAACCGGAATCGGGGATCTTTGCCGTTGCTGACCGCCTGGCCGATCCCGATGCCGGGGCACTCGCCACTGCCCTGGGTGCCCGACTGCAGGACACGCTCGAACACCTCTATCGCCAAAGCATTGACATCCGGGCCAAGAAACCCTGAGCCTTTTCAGAGTGGCCACTGTTTCCGGATTGATTTCGAGCTCATGTCCTACCTCGGTGACGGTCTGTTCCAGACGATCCTATTGGACGCCTGTCCGGAAACGTCGGGGCGCTTCACACGATCCGGTCGAAGGGGGTTGCTGGAGATTGGCTGCCCGGTGCTCCGTGTCCGGCGTGACTTGTTCAGGGTGCGAGCCGGAGATCCATCAGGGCCGCAAGTCCGCGGTTGGTGCGGTCGAAGTCCATCCGTACTTGTGCGATGTCCTTCAGGTCTACACCTTTGAAGTGGTCCAGGGGGATCCGTATGTCGTTGAGGATGAACAGCTTCAGGCCCTCCGGGTCCGTGCTGGTCTGCGGAGCGTCGACGGCGTGGCTGTACCGTGACACGGGCAACGAGGCCCTGCGGCCCTTGGTGTCGATCAGGCGCAGGGAGAAGTCCTGCGCGGCTTCCGCCGGATTGCGCCGGTCGGTCGGGTCGACGGCAGCGCGTAGCCTCAGCGTCGGGTAGGCGCTGAAGTTCCGGAACTTCAGCGGTATGTCGTTGTACAGGGTTCCCCCGCGCCGGTCCCAGCTGGCCTTCAGCATGGTGGGGCCTCCGCCCAGCACCGGCATGGTGTGACCATAGTGGACGTCGTACGCTGCGTCGTGCCCCCCGGCCAGGCCGCTCGGCCACTTCGAGGGATCCAGCTCCTCCTGGCCGATGTCCTCAAACCGGGGCTGCACACACATCTTTGTTTTCAGCCCGCCGTCCGCCCTTACCCCACCGCCAAGCTGGTTGCTCGTCAGGCTCTGCTGCTCAGCGAACCTGTTGATGTCCCGCCGCTGTGCCGCCGGTGCCTGGTACGTGACCTGGACTTCTCCTGCCGGGGTGTGGACTGGGGCTGCGCCGGTGAGTATCGCGTCCTGGCTCTTGTCGGCCTTCAGATGCCGTGCGAAGAAGGCGCCGACGTATTGGCCGGCGATCTCGCGCTGTCGGTTCTCGCTGAGCCGGTTCGCCGCCCCGGGCTCGCACCCGGAACCCGGCTTGGCGATGGCCGCGTCGTCCTTGGCCCCGGGGAGCTGGCTGCTGGGGGACCATGTGGTGTTGAAGAAGTTGTGATTGCCGCCCGGCACGGTGAACACGTACTTCGGCCCGGGGCCGGACAGGTAGCGGCTCTTGTCGAAGTGCCGCATCGCGTTCAGGTCTTTCAGATCGCCGTCGCAGGTGGGCAGCATCACCGCCAGGGGCTGCTTCAGCGCGGCAGGTTCCCCCATGGAACCCGGTGCCATGAGGAAGAGAGCCTTGACGGGCGCCTTGATCTGCTCGATGTCCGAGTTTCCTGCCGCTGCCAGGGCAGCCGCCTCGCCGCCCTGGGAATGGCCGAACAATCCGATGCGCTTCAGGTCGGCGACACGGGCGAAGGCACGATCGGCACTCGGGGTCTGCCACTTGCGCCACAGCGCGAGATGTTGATTGATCATCTTCCCGCCGAGTACCTCGGCCGCCCCGGCGGCCGTCAGGCCGTTGATGCCGATCGACACCACCACATTCCCCCGTGCGGCCAGTTCCCTGCCCAGATAGTCGTAGCCGCTGTGGCTGGGGAGCGGCTGTGCACCCGTCGCACAGGGCCAGGCCACAGAGGACTCCCCTCCCACTGCGCAGGTGTCATGACCGCCGTGCAGCATGACGATGACGGGAAACTTCTTGCCCGGCGCGTCCTTGGGATGGTGCGCGACCCCTTGGATCTCGGCCTTGACGTCGTCCTCGAAGGCGGTCGATCCCAGGTCGTAACTATCTCGTGCGACGGGGTAGCGCTGGTCGGCGCCAGGCCGTCCCGGGACCGGCGCCGTAGGCTCTGCCTGGCTCGCCTGGGCCGGTACGGCAGCGCCGAGGACAGCTGCGACGCTCAGGAACGCGAGTACCGACCGGAGCGGGCGTGGACCGGGAACGGACATGGGAACCTGCCTTTCGAGCACGGGTATGTCGGTGGCCACACGCTGCCGTCGTCACATCATGACAACCTCATCGGCACTTCATGGCCGCGTCACAGCGGTGCACCGAGAGGCGGTTGGCCGTCATGAGCGCTCTCTCCTGCCAGCGAGAGCGGTGGAGCTGTTACGCACCCATGAAGTAGCGATGCGGTTGTCATGATCTATGCGCGGCAGCCTGCAGGCATGCGAAAAATCATTCGTTTGCGGGCTGCTCGACCCGGCGTGCTCGCCTTGCTTCCTGCCCTCTTCATCGTCACCGCCTGCGGCGGCAACATCACCTCCAACGACGGTGTGGCCACCGCGGAGTCCTCCTCAGCCAAGGGCAGCGACAAGGACCAGCCCGGCACAGGCGCCGACCAGGCGGCACAAAAGAGGTTGCAGGATGCGTACCTCTCCTGCATGCGCAAGAACGGGATCAACTTGCCCGACATCAAGCCCGGGCAGGGGCTGGAAAAGCCGAGTGCGGATTCCGGGTATTACGACTCCGATGGTGAGAACGGCGTCTCTGAGCTGGGCCACAAGGCCGACAAGGCGTGTGAGCCCGATCGGGTCAAGATGGCCGAAGCAAATGACAAGCTCGCTGCTGACCCGAAGGCGGAGGCTGAGGGCAAGAAGAAGCTCCAGAAGTACGCCGACTGCCTGCGCAGCAAGGGTGTCAAGGTCAACGACCCCAAGGACAGCGGCGCACTGTTCGACGACGCGGGCAAGGCGCTGGAAGACTCCGAGTTCAAGGCCGCCGATCCGGTCTGCCGCCAGCAGGCGTACGGCAATGACGGGGCGCAGGAATGACCAGACCCCCACGCAAGGCGGTGCTGTGCGTGGCATCCGTGATGCTGGTGCTGGCCGTCGGGGGCGGCGCCTATGCCGTGTACGGCACCGGCGGAGATGCGAAACCTGCTGCGAGCAGCGCCCCGACGGCCACCGCGAAGGTGACGAGGTCCGATCTCGTCACCAGCACGTCGTTCTCCGGAACCCTCACCTACGCCTCACAGCGCGATCTCAAGGCCAGTGCCGCAGGCACCGTCACCGCACGGCCGCCGAAGGCCGGCGACACGATCCGCCGTAATCAGCCGCTGTACGAGGTGGACCGGGTGCCGGTGGTGCTCTTCTACGGCGAGGTGCCGATGTACCGGGAGTTGAAGAAGGGCGTGGACGGCATCGATGTCGTCCAGCTCACCGAGAATCTGCGAGCGCTGGGCTACTACGGTGTCTCCAGAGCGGGTAAGTTCGATGCCGGCACAGAAGCCGCCGTCAAGCGCTGGCAGAAACGGCTGGGCGTCGAGCAGACCGGGGTGGTGAAACCGGAGCACCTGGTCTTCCTGCCCGGTGAGGTCCGCGTGGCCGACACCAAGGCGCAGTCCGGCGACAAGATCGAGGCCAACGCTCCGGTGCTCACCCTGAGCTCGGACAAGCGGGTCGTCACCGCGCAGGTCGAGGACGCGATGCGCGCCAAGCTGAAGCAGGGCTCGTCGGTGAAGGTCTCCGTTCCCGGTGCCGGTGAGAAGCCGGGCCGGATCACCGAGATCACGCTGGCTGCGGCCGAGAGCAGTGACGGTACTCAGACCGGAGCGGCATCCGTGGAAAAGCCCAAGGCCACGGTCGAGATCGCCCTCGACGGTAGGGTCGAGGCATCGGTGCAGGACCGACTGCCGGTCACGGTGGCTTTCGCCGACCAAGTGACCAAGGACGCACTGACCGTGCCGGTCGAAGCACTGGTAGCGCTGCGTGAAGGCGGGTACGGCGTACAAGTCGTCACGGGCTCGGCCAAGAAGACGGTGCAGGTCACGCCCGGTACCTACGCCGACGGCAAGGTCGAACTCACGGGCTCCGACCTGACCGAGGGCGCCCTGGTGGAGGTGCCCTCGAAATGCCCCTCGAGCCGGTCATCAACCTGTCCGACGTGGTGAAGTCCTACGGTGACCTCACCGTCCTGCACGAAGTGGATCTCCAGGTGCGACGCGGTGAGCTGGCGGCCATCGTAGGCCCCTCGGGATCGGGGAAGTCCACTCTGCTCAACCTGATCGGCACTCTGGACCGTGCCACCTCCGGCACGATCCGGGTGGCCGGGCAGGACGTGGGGGTACTCGACGACCAGCAGCTGTCCGCACTCCGTGCGCGGCATCTGGGCTTTATCTTCCAGCAGTACCACCTGGCACCAGGGCGCAGTGCCCTCGACAACGTCGCCGACGGCATGCTCTACGCCGGACTTCCACAGCGTGAGCGCCGCGAGCGGGCCGCGGTTGCGCTGGAGCGCGTCGGGCTCGCCCACCGTGCCCGGCACCGGCCGTACGAACTGTCCGGTGGGGAGAAGCAGCGGGTGGCGGTGGCCAGAGCGGTGGTCGGCGAGCCGGACCTGATCCTGGCTGACGAGCCCACCGGCGCGCTGGACACCAAGTCCGGGGAGTCCGTGATGGGCGTCCTGCGTGACCTGAACGCCGACGGGGCCACCATCGTGATCATCACGCATGACCAGGAGATCGCGGCCTGTCTGCCCCGTCAAGTGTGGGTCCGCGACGGCGAGATCGTCGATGACTGCGGACCGGTGATCGCGGCGTGAGTGACGTTTCGCTGCACCCCGCCCGGCTCGGCGCGCGTGACGTCCTGCGGGTCGGCGCGGTCGGGCTGCGTACCCGCCCGGTGCGCGTCTTCCTGTCCGCGTTGGGCATCGCGATCGGCATTGCCACCATGGTGGCCGTCGTCGGCATCTCCACTTCCAGCAAGGCCGACCTGATGACCAAACTCGCCCGCCTCGGCACCGACATGCTCACCGTCGAGGCGGGCGCGCCCCTGGACGGCGGGGACGGGGCACCGAAGCTGCCCAAGGAAGCGGTGGAGATGGTGTCCAGAATCGGACCCGTGCACAAGGTCAGTGCGATCGCGCTGCTCAAGGACACTACGATCCGCCGGAACGAGCTGGTTCCCGCCGAACGCAACGGCGGGATCAACGTGATGGCGGCCGACCTGGACCTCCTGGGTGCGGTCAGCGGCGGCATGGCGCGCGGCCGCTGGCTCACCTCCGCCACAGCCGCCTACCCGACAGTCGTCCTGGGCGCGTCGACGGCGACGCGGCTGGGCGCCTCGCCCGGTGAACTGGTCTGGATCGGCGAGGACCGTTTCACGGTCATCGGGGTGATGCAGCCCCTCGAACTCTCCGTGGACCTCGACACGGCGGCCTTTGTCGGCTGGGAGGCGGCAGAAAAGCGCCTGGGTTTCGACGGGCATCCGACCCGGCTCTACGAACGCTCTAACGACGAAGCCGTCGCCTCGGTCCGTGCTGTCCTCACTCGCACGGTCAACCCCCAGGCACCCGAAACCGTCCAAGTCAGCCGTCCCTCCGACGCCCTCACGGCGAAGGAGGCCGCCTCCGGTTCCCTGACCGGCCTCATGCTGGGCCTGGGCGCGGTGGCGCTGCTCGTCGGTGGGGTCGGGGTCGCCAACACCATGGTCATCTCGGTACTCGAACGCCGCCAGGAAATTGGCCTCCGCCGCTCCATGGGGGCGACCCGCGGCCAGATCCGCATCCAGTTCCTCACCGAGGCCCTGCTGCTCTCCGGGCTAGGCGGCGTGGCCGGTGCCCTGCTCGGCGCCCTCGCCACCTTCGGTTTCGCGGCCGTCCAGGGATGGCCGACGGTGGTACCCGCCTGGGCGCTCGGAGGCGGGCTCGGTGCCACGGTCGTCATCGGTATGGTCGCCGGTCTCTACCCGGCTGTCCAGGCCTCGAGGCTTTCACCGACCGAGGCGCTCAGCTCAAGCTGACGGGCCCGGCGCGGTGGGATAGTCGGCACAGCGGTGCGGTCCGCTGCGCCGTCCTCCGCCGCTGAGCGTCACCTCCACCTGGGCGATGTCTCCCCGCCGTACGGCCTCCGTACTCCAGACGGTGCACACCAGTTGCCCCACGGCGAGTTTCTTCAACCCGGACACGTCAAGGGGCAACTCCAGAGTGAGCGGCCCCTCGTCCCTTCCTCGTACGATCAGCCGCGGCAGATGGCCGGTCGGCATCTCGGGCAGCGCCGTGTCCAAGTTGGTGGCGCGTACGACCTCGTTCGGCCCAGCGAGCAGCGACCGTACCGCCTGCTCGGAGGAGGGTTCCGAGGGTTGCTTGGCGTACTCGGCCCCCACGGCGGCACGCAGACGACCGTCGTGAGTGACCCAGTACAGCCGGGGGATCGCCGTCACCTCCGCCGGTATACCGCCGAGTTTGTAGGGCCCGGCTGCACCGATCCCGCAGCCGGTCGCCAACAGGCCGCTCACCAGCAGAACCCAGGGTCTCCTCATGATCCTGCCTCTTCGTCATTCCGCTCCGGACCCTGGAGAGGCAGTCGCACCGTGAACTCCGCGCCGCCCTCCGGCCGGTTCGTTGCCGTCAGTTCGCCGCCGTGCAGCCGCACGTTCTCCCACGCGATGGCAAGCCCCAGCCCACTCCCCTCAGACCTCGACCGCGCGGTGCCCGCCTTGTAGAAGCGTTCGAAGAGATGTGGCAGGGCGTCCCCAGGAATACCGGGCCCGCTGTCGGCAACCTCGATCACCACATCCTCCGCCTCGCACCGCAGTGTCACCGTTACCGGCTCGCCGCCGTGCCGCAGAGCGTTACCCACCAGGTTGGCCACGATCACATCCAGGCGGCGAGGATCCAACCGGGCTCGTACCCCTTCCCGGAAACAGGTTCGCACATGGTCTTGCCAGCCTCTGGACCGCGCCGTGGCCATGATCTGCCGGGCCACGTCCAGCTCCTTGCGCCGCAATTCTGCGGCCCCCGCGTCGAAGCGGGAGATCTCCATCAGCTCCTCGACCAGCCGCACCAGTCGTCGCGTCTCCGACCCCACCAGCCCGGCAGCCGTCGCGGCATCACCCCGCATACTGGGGGCCTCCTCTCCCAGGACGTCCGTCACCGCGGTCATGACCGACAGCGGGGTGCGCAGCTCGTGCGAGACATTGGCGGCGAACCGCCGCGCCTTGGCTTCCATGTCCCGCAGTTCCTCGACAGTGGACTCCAGCTCCTGCGCTGATCTGTTGAACGTGTCAGCAAGATCGGCCAGTTCGTCCCCTCCCTTCACGGTCACCCGGGTACCCAGCCTTCCCTCGGCGAGCTCCCTGGCTGCTCGGCCCAGGTCCCGTACCGGCCGCAGCACCCGCCGCGCGGACAACAGGGCGAGCAGGATCGCCGCCAGCGCAACCGGCAGCGCGCCGTTACGCGCCGCGTCCAGGACGGCCGTGGTGTCTTCCTGCTCGGTACGCAGTGACGCCGTCAGATACACCTCGACCGGTTCGGAGGCCTTCGCCCCTGCAGGCTGCTTCACCTTCAGGGACGCACCGGCCACCAGCCACGGGACACCACGGTCGACCACCCGTTGATAGGCATAGCCGCTCTGACCGCGCACTCGGCTGCGCAGTTCGTCCGGGACCGGCACCCCGGACGCTGACGCGTCCCCTGCCGTCTGGCCGGAGCTGTGAACGACCCGCACACTCGCTTGCCGGGTACGGGGGACGAGCTGATCCATGAAACGGGCCAGATCGGCCTCACTGGCAGGCCAGGACAGACCGGGGGTAAGAGCGGCGACCTGGCTGCGGAAGTCGCCGGTAAGGACCGACTGGGACCGCTCCAGGATGCTGCTGCGCGCCTGCCGGTAGGTGAGGACGGCCGTCGCCACCGTGCTGAACGCCGCCATTAGCACGAACGCAGTCATCAGCCGGGCCCGCAACCCCCGAAACCTTCCCGAACGGGCTGTCACAGTGGTCCGAAGCGATAGCCGAAACCACGGACGGTCTGCACATAGCACGGCGCACCCGGCACATCCTCGAGCTTGAGCCGCAGACGCTGCACGGCCGCATCGACCAGACGGTGTTCGAAAACCCGGTCGTAGCCCCAGACCACCTCCAGCAGCTCCTCCCGGCCGAAGACCCGGCCCGGATCCGCACTGAGCGTCAGCAGCAGCCGCAACTCGGTCGGCGGCAGTGCCATCACCGCCCCACCCTTGCTCACCACCAGCGACGCACGGTTGATGATCACATCACCGTGCTGCTCGCTGGGATCCCGGGGTGCCGGGTCACTACGGCGCAGAACCGCGCTGATGCGCGCTGACAGCACACGTGGCTCTACGGGCTTCACGACGTAGTCGTCGGCACCCGCCTCAAGGCCGGCGACCACGTCGATGTCATCACCGCGCGCGGTTAGCATCAACAGCGGCACGGGCCCAGCCGCCCGGATCCGGCGGCATACCTCGAACCCATCCATTCCCGGCAGCATCAGGTCGAGCACCACGACTTCGATTCCGCCGGCACCAAGGCGCCGCAGCCCCTCCTCACCGCTGCCGCAGGCAGCCACCTCATGCCCCATCCGCCGCAGTGCCATCTCCAGGCCGATACGCAAGGCAGGGTCATCTTCGATCAAGAGCACGTGAGGCATGCGGACATTATGGGCATGGGCGCTATCTATCGCGGCGTTCTTCAAAGCAAGGAGAGGTGGAGGACCACTGGAGATATGCAAGAGGTCTCGGGGCCGATCTCACGAACGAGGGCAAGGCCATCGACCAGTTCATCAGGCTCAACAAGCTCGGGGACCTGTCTGCCATCCCTGCCGACCGTCTCACGGCGCTGGCCTGCTGACGGTGGGCTCGCCCTCGGAGTCGGTTCAGGCGGCCTTGGCACGGACCGAGAAGGCGTGGGGTATCAGGCCAGCGTCAGCGGTGTCGAAGGACACGCCTAGTACTCCAGTTGCAGTTCGCTATTTGCGCTGGTCAGGGGCGTCTTCTTGAGTGTAGCGAGCTGACGTGCCGTCATGTGGCGGTTGTTCGTGACCGGTCGCGCTTGACCGCTGTTGTACTGATCATGCAAGACGATGTGCGGCCTGACGTGTGGGCGGGCGAGCTTGAAGAGGTGCTGCTGCGGGTCGGTCAC
>NZ_JAJPWK010000055.1:0-17059 GCF_046549115.1 Streptomyces sp. x-19
GATCCGCTCGCGGAAGGCTTGCCTCTCCGCGGTCAGACCCCCACCCTGCGGATACCTCATACACCCGGCATACCGCAACGATCACCAACCGTCAGCCCCTACGACAAGACAACTTCAAGGTCAGTAACGGGGCCTTCCAGCGCATCGTCCAGCGGCGCCGGCCCGTGCCGGTCGGGTCCAGGCTCATCAGCGCCATGTAGACGCACTTCAACGCGGCGGCCTCCGAAGGGAAATGACCGCGGGCCCGGACCGCCTTGCGGATGCGGGCGTTCACGCTCTCCATCGTTATCTGGAGTTCGCATGCGTCCCGTCCGGCTGACCTGGTGGTTCGTGTCGTGAACAGTGTCCGAAACACACGTGGGTGGGCTCGTGGCGCCGAGTTCAGCAGGGGCCGATCGTTTCTGAACCGCGATGTGAACGGGGCGCTTGTGGCGCGCGGCTGGCGCGTTGGTCGCCGAGTGCGCGGGCGAGTTGGCGGCGGAGACGCTGGTTCTCCTCGGTCAGCTCACGGTTGCGGTGGTTCGCTGCTTCAAGGCGCCGCAGCAGCGACTCGTCCGAGGCTCGTTGCCGTGTGGGAACGGGCCGGTGGGAACTGCGCTGCTGGAGTTCGCGGAGCCGTTCGATCTCGGACCGCAGGTCAGGCTGGGTGTAGAGCCAGGAGCGTGAGATTCCGCCGAGCCGGGCGACGCGCTCGAAGGTGATCGGGACGCTGCCGGCTTCGAGTTCGCGGAGGGCCTGGATGGCCTTGGAGCGGGTCAGTTCGTGGCGCCGACGGGTGGCGGTGAGCAGATGGCTGCTGTTGTCAGCCGGCATCGGCGGCATCTCCCAAGTGAGCGGGGCGGGTCTCGGCGAGGCTGGAGATGATCGTGTCGAGGTTGATGAGGACTTGGTTGTTCATCTCGACCAGCCGCTTCTGGCCGCGGGCTTCGGCAGCCGAGATGATCTGCAGGACCTCCGTGCGGTGGGCCTGGTGCTGCGGCAGGAAGTCGGGGGTGGTGACGAACATCGGGCAGGTCAGGCAGGCGTTCGCATGGGGGCAGCTCTGCTGGACGGGCAGTTGGCAGTAGCCGTTGGGCAGGGCCTGGGTGGCGCGGGAGAGCCGGTGCTTGGCCCAGGCGGCCTCGGCGAGAGGGCCCTGGGGGTCCAGGACCACGTCCTGGCCGCTGATGTTGATCTTCCGGGACCTCTCCCAGTGCTCGCGGACGGTGGTGTCGTGCAGTCGCGCGTAATGGGCGGTCATCTGGGGCGAGTCGTGGTCGAGGATGCGGCGGACGACTTCCTGCGGAACATCCCGGTTGATCATGCGGGTGCCCAGAGTGTGGCGCCACTGGTGCGGGGTGAAGTGGGCGGGGCGTCCGTGTTCATCGCGCACGTCGCAGGACTCTAGCCACCGGTAGAGGGCCAGTCGGTAGGTCGAACTGGCCAGGGGCCGCTGCCCGTCGAGGTTCTTCGTGGGCCTCGGCAGCAGCAGTCCGCTGCCGGGCCACCGGCTTCGGACGCGTTGTTGCTGATCGGTGATGTGGCGGTGGACTTCCTCGTCGATGGGGACCAGCGCGTCACGTTTCATTTTGTGGTTGACGTAGCGCAGGTAGGGGGCGCCGTCGGCATCGGTCACCACGCAGTCGAAGGACAGCTTGAGGGCGTCACTGACGCGCAGGCCGCAGCGGATCAGGATCAGGGTGACGAGCTGGTAGGCGTCGTCGTCGAAGCGGGCGAGATTCTCGGGGTGCTCGACCTGGGCCATGATGTGCTCGGCCAGGGCTCGGGGCAGGCGCTCGGTGCGCTTGGGATAGTCCTCGGCGAAGAACAGCGCACTGGTCGGCAGGCTCGTGTCCCACTGGTGCTGGCGGACCGCGTGGAAGAAGAGGTTCAGCAGGCCGATATGGCTGCCCTGGCGCTGGGCATTGCCGCCGTATTCGGTGTGCAGATCGGCGAGATAGCGTTCCAGGACGCCCCTGTCGAGCTGGGCCAGGACCTCGATGCCGGCGTCCTCGCGCAGGAATCGCGCGAAGCGGACGAGCGCGGTGGTGCCGCGGCGGACGGCCTCGTAGGACAGGCCGCAGGTGATCCGCCATCTCGCCCATCGCTTGGCCAGTTCCCGCAGCTGCGGCTGCCCGATCCCCTCGAAATGCAAGACCCGGTTGGCCTCGGTGACACCCAGGCGCCGCAGCTGCCACTGATCCCGGGGAAACTCGCTGTCCCAGCCGGCGCCGAGGGCAAGGTCCTCGACGGCTCGGCGGGCGAAGACGAGCAGGGCTCGGGGATTGTTGTCCTTCGGTGCCGGGCGCCCGATCCGGCCCCGCCACTGCTCTTCACTTGCCGCGAGGAGGGAGGTCTCCTTCGCTGTGGCGAGGAATCGGACGACACGCATGATCACCGGGGGCGGGGTCTTCGACGTTCGCTGGTCAGCCCGGCACTGCAACGCGTACTGGAGCTCGAGTTTCAGCTGGGGATGCAGCGCGTCGAAGTGGACGACCTGATCGGAGGGGACCACCTCGCGTGCGAAGGACCGGGCGAACTCGGCAGGATCAGGGCGCCCGTTGACCCGCCAGGTGTTCACGTGGGCGTGGCAGAACGAGGAGTCGGCCTGCGGCCAGAGCGCGCAGTGCGTGATCAGGCAGGATGCTCCCGGGGACGGCTGCGGGATGGCGGGGGCATCCGCGAGCCAGACCTGCTGGTCGGGACGACCGGCTCTAATCCACCGCTGCCCGTGCAGTTGACACATGCCCTGACAGGCTGATCCGTAGCCGCATCCGTCGACCTTGCAGACCTGATTCGGCCGCTGCCTGGCCCACCGCGGGTCCGTCGTGGCGATGAACACCTCCCGGTCCGGGCACCCTTCGTTCTTCCAGCGCAGGTGATGGCTCTGACACAGTCCCTGGTTGCGGACATGCCGGTGGCAGGAGGGAACACGGCGGGCGCCCGTGCCGAACACCGGGTCCCCGGCGTCGAAGACGAGCTTCTCGGCACGGAACTCGGGGCGGACGGTTTCCATCAGCTTGCCGAGCAGACTGCCCCGGCCCACCGGCCGGCCCGGCAGCGCATGGGGTTTCACCAGGTCACCTCCCGGCCGGTGAACCAGCCGGCCTTCTCCAGCACCGCGCGGGCGTCCTCGACGCTCAAGTGCCCATAAAAGGAAGCGGTGGTGGTCACCGAAGCATGCCCGAGCAACGTGCTGACGACCTCGATCGGGGTGCCGTCCCGCAGCAGCCGGGTCGCATATGTATGTCGCCACCAGTGCGGGTCGAAGGCGATGCCCGTGCGGCGGCGTAGCCGTCTGACCAAGTCATAGACGGACGGATAGGACAGCGGATGACCCCGCGGGCGGCCCCAGAGGTTCACGAAGACGTAGTCGGAGTCGAGATCGCCGTACTCGCTGTGCAGATAGTCCGCGAACAGCCGCACCAACTCGGCGCTGACCGGGATCGTCCGAGTGATCCCGGACTTGGTGCGGGCCCCGTTCGCGTTCTCCCGGGGCCGGATCGTCACCGTCCGCTCGGCCGGGGCGATGTCCTCGTGCCGCAGCCCGAGTGCCTCGCCGATCCGGATACCCGAGTCGTA
Source organism: Streptomyces sp. x-19 (assembly GCF_046549115.1). Taxonomy (NCBI): domain Bacteria; kingdom Bacillati; phylum Actinomycetota; class Actinomycetes; order Kitasatosporales; family Streptomycetaceae; genus Streptomyces; species Streptomyces sp. x-19. The sequence continues at coordinate 3,562 of NZ_JAJPWK010000055.1, forward strand.
GAGCAGGGCGAACAGCAGCCGGTCCCGCAGCCGTTCACAGGCATCCAGGATCCGCTGGACCTCACCGGGAGTCAGCACCCGCGGCAGCTTGCGCGATACCTTCAGCGTCGTGATCGCCCGACCCGGAACCGGAGAAGACTTGCTGATGTGGTGCAAGAACGGCTTCCACGACGAGCCGCGTCCACGCGTCGGCTGCCAGGACAGCAGTAGATCTCCCAGATCGACACCGCCCCGGGCAGCATGCTGGTAGAACGCAGAGAGCGCGGACAGCTTCCGGTTGACCGTGCGTTCGGTGCAGTGCCCTGTCACCGACGGCAGCACCGCCACCCGCCCTGCCCGGCCCTCGGGCGGCAGCCGCAGCCAGGCCACGAACTCGCCGACGTCCTCCAGACGCACCTCGCGCCAGTCCAGGCAGCGGCCGTCGAGGAAGTCGAACCAGTCCTTCAGGTCATGGGCGTACGCCTTGACGGTGTTCGGCGATCTTTCGATGTCGCTGAGGTAGGCCAGATAGTTCTCGACCGGCGCCACCGGCACGTCGTCGTCCCCGAGAACGGTCCACGACTCCCGCCCCGAAGCCGGTAACACCACACGCTGTACGAGCACCGTTCCTCCGACCGACCCGTGTTCTGGACGGCGGCAGATAACCACATCCACGACACACCGAACGGCCCTTCACCGACCCGTACTCAACATGATGGACGCCCTCCGGGCGACTCCAGATAACAATCGCGTTCGTCGAGCAGATCACCTTGCGGATCTCGACGTCGAAGGAGAGGAAGGGCACCATCTCGGCCCAGGCGTCCGACCACAGCTTGACCACGGCCGGATACTTGGTGCCCCACTTCTCGGAGAACTCCAGGAACCGCTCCGTCGCGGCGGCTTCGCTCGGCGCGGTGTAGACGGGCTTCAGATCCTTGGAGACCTTGTCCCAGTCCTGGCGAGCGCAGTAGCGGATGCTGTTGCGGATCAAGTGAACGATGCAGGTCTGCACAATCGTGGGAGGCCAGACGGTCTCGACCGCGTCGGGCAGGCCCTTCAGGCCGTCACAGAGGAGCATGAGGACGTCCTCGACGCCGCGGTTCTTGAGCTCGGTGAAGACCTGGAGCCAGTGCTTGGCGCCCTCGCCCCCGTCGCCGGCCCAGATGCCGAGGATGTCGCGGGTGCCCTCGACGGTGACACCCATGGCGAGGTAAATGGGGCGGTTGGCGACCTTGCCGTCGCGGATCTTCACGTTGATGGCGTCCACGAAGACGACGGGATAGACGCGGTCCAGGGGCCGCGACTGCCATTCGGCCATGCCCTCCTTCACCTTGTCCGTGATCGTGGTGATGGTCTGCTTGGACACCTCCGCCCCGTACACCTCGGCCAGATGAGCCGATATCTCCCCATGAGTCAGGCCCTTCGCCGACAGCGAGAGCACCATCTCATCGACACCGGTCAGGCGCCGCTGCCGCTTGCGGACGATCTGCGGTTCGAAGGTGCCGGCGGTGTCGCGGGGCACCTTCACCTCGACCGGGCCGACGTCTGTCAGCACGGTCTTCGAGCGGGTGCCGTTACGGCTGTTGCCACTGTTCCTGCCAGTTGCGTCGTGCTTGTCATAGCCGACGTGATCGGCGATCTGGCCCTCCAGGGCGGACTCCAGCACCCGCTTGGTCAGCTGCTGCAGCAGCCCGCCCTCCCCGGTCAGTTGCAGCCCGTCGGAGCGGGCACGGTCAACCAGCATCGCGATCAACTGCTCGTCCGACACCGCCTCCGCAGTCGACTCGACGACCGGCTCCTCCACGGCCTCGTGCTCGGTGATGGTCTCGCTCATCAGGCGTCTCCTTGATCATCGGATCCGCCGTTGATTAGAGGACGTCCCGTTCAGGTGCGTGTTAGTTCATGGGTTGTGCCAGGTTGTGGTCGTTTCGCCGGTTGCTCGTTTGGCGAGGTTGGAGAGCATGGCCAGGCGGATCATGCTCTCGGAGTGTTGGGGTTTGGTTTCGTAGTCTCGGGCCAGGCGGTGGTGCATCATGAGCCAGCCGAAGCTTCGCTCCACCACCCAGCGCCGCGGTAGCACTGAGAAGCCTTTGACCTGTGTGTTTCGCGGCACGACCTCGACGTCGATGCCGAGGGCGGCGCCGTGTTCGATGGCCTCGGTCTTGTATCCGGTGTCGGCCCATGCCTTGGTGATGGTGGGGTGGTTGGCGGCGACTTGGGTGAGGAGTTGTTTGCCTGCCTGGTTGTCGGAGACGCTGGCCGCGGTGACCATGACCAGCAGTAACAGGCCGAGGGTGCCTGTGACGATGCTGCGTTTGCGGCCCACGATTTTCTTGCCGGCGTCGGTGCCTTGGGTGCTGGTGGGCACACTGGGAGCGGTTTTCACGCTCTGGGCATCGATGACGCAGGCAGTTGGCTCGGCAGTGCGTCCTTCCCGCTCTCGGACGATCCGATGTAGGTGGACGCCGAGCTTCTCGATGGTCCCGTCGGCGGTCCAGGCACTGAAGTAGGAGAAGACCGTGGTGTGCGGCGGAAGGTCATGCGGTAGGTAACGCCAGGGAATCCCAGTCCGGTTGACGTAGAGGATCGCATTGAGGACTTCCCGCAGGTCAGTGGCCTTGCCGTCGAGGTTGAGCGAGGTCTTCTGTCGCTCAGTGCGCCAGGCGGTCAGTGTTGGCTCCATCAGGGCCCAGCGGGCGTCGGGCAGGTCGCTCGGATAGGACTTGCGGGGTGGCTTTGTCGTCACAACATCACTGATACAGCAGGGAGTTGCGGTGAGGTGTCACTCGTCGGAGTGACCTGAGGTGGGCGTTCTTCGCGAGTTCGAACCGGACAGGATCTACCGGGCGAATCATGATGAAACGCGAGCCTGACGGCCGACATCACCCCGACGCATTCGGCATGAGCAGCCTCAATCAGACGATTTCAGGCGGGCAATAAAACGGTCAAACTGAGGTTCCCCCGTTGTGCGAGGGGTGTTGATCAGCTGGTCAGAGAGGGTTGACGGGTGTTCAGGTTCGCCGGTCCGGCCGTCGCCTGCTTGCTTGATGTAGTGCTTCTCCTCGAACTCGATCGGGCTGAGCCAGTCGAGCCGTTCCTGGATGCGCCGGGAGTTACTGATCATTTCAGAATGAGGTTCGCAGGCGGCGGAGGCAGATCAGGCTGCAGGCCAACTCGAGTAGGCCCTGGTGGAGGTCAGCGCGTCGTTCGTAGCGGATGCGCAGCCGTTTGAACTGGTGCAGCCAGGCGAAGGCACGCTCGACCACCCAACGCACCTTGCCCAATCCGGAACCGTGGGCGACGCCGCGTCGGGCGATCATCGGCTTGATGCCACGCTTCCACAGCAGGCGGCGGTACTTGTCGAAGTCGTAGCCCCGGTTGGCATACAAGCGGCGGGGTTTTCGGCGGGGCCGTCCCCGAAGGCCGCGAATCGATGGAACTGCATCCAGCAGCGGCAGAAGCTGGGTGACGTCGTGCCGGTTCCCGCCGGTCACCGTGACGGCAAGTGGGGTTCCGTGGCGGTCGACGATCAGGTGATGTTTGGAGCCGGGACGGGCGCGGTCAACGGGCGAAGGCCCGACATAATCCCCCCTTTCAGCGCTCGGACATGCGAACCGTCCACGGCACAGTCGTCCAAGTCCAGCAGGTCGGCGCGGCGCAGCTCGGCCAGCAAGGTGGCATGCAGTCGGGGCCAGACGCCAGCCTCCGTCCAGTCCCGCAGCCGGCGCCAGACCGTTACCCCGAGCAGCCCACGGTCTCCGCGGGGACATCACGCCAGGCGACGCCGGTCCGCAACACGTACATGACACCGGCCAGAGCCGCCCGGTCGGGAACACGCATTCTGCCCGGGTAGCGGCGCCACCGTTCGGGAGCGGGTGGCAACAGCGGAGCCACCCGCTCCCACAGGTCGTCAGGAACAAGATCAGCACGCATGCGGACACCCTGCCGATCAAGCTCGCCGGCCACAAGACCCGCGGCGTAACGCGCTCTTCAACGATCAGCTACGCCGTGCGAAGAGAATCGCTTGTGATGCCTTCTCCTCGGGGGCCAGCAGCAGCTGGGCCTCGACCTCGAATCCAGCGTCGCGCAGCCAATCGGCCACCTGGCCCGGCTGGCGACGGTGGACATGGACCTTCATCGGGTGACCGCCGTAGCCCTCGGTCTTCAGTCGCGATTCGTCACCCACGTGGAACAGGAGCTGCAGCGGTCCACCCGGCCGCAGCGCCCGATGGAAGTGCCCGATCACAGACGGCACCTCGTCGTCGGGGATGTGGATCAACGACTGCCAGGCCAGCAATCCGGCCAGCGAGGCGGCGGGGAGGTCCAGGTTCGTCATCGAGCCCACTTCAAACCGCAGGCCGGGATGGTCGCGCCGGGCCACGGCGACCATCCCTGGAGCAAGGTCGATTCCGAAGGCGTCGACGCCGAGAGCGTGCAGGTGGGCGGTGACGTGTCCGGGGCCGCAGCCGATGTCCGCCACCGGCCCTCCGCCCCCGGCACGCGCACTGTCGGCGAACAACGCCAGGGCCGCGCGCAGGTACTGCAGCCGGGCGAGGGAATCGCGCACATAGTCCGCGTAGCCAACCGCGACTGTGTCGTAGGAGGTTCGGGTGTCGGACAACCAGTCGTCCGTCCACATGGCTGACACGCTAGTCCGTAGGACCTGCGCGACCTGGCAGCCTGCCTGATCTGCCTCCGCGCCCTGCTCACCTCATTCTGAAACGATCAGTCAGTAGCCCCGTCGGGCAACTCGGCAGCTCCTCCGGCCCCGCACCTCCATGGTGAGATCCGCAACCACCCCGAACTACAGCTGCGCGATCGATCCGGTGAAGTTCCTGCGCTGCCCGGGCGTCTCCATGTGCCCCGCCCCGGCAGTCGAAGGCCGATAGGACACATCACCGTTCTGCGAACTACAGGTGTATCGGCGTACCGGCCATGGATTCCTCGACGCCGCCCCCTGCTCATCGGATATCGATCGATTTCAACGCGGCCTGCACCTTTCGACGACAGGTAAGGCAAGTGCCCAGGGGAGTTCCCTTCGCAGCTCGGCAGGATCCGTCCAAGGGTGGAGGAACCCGCCGGGCGCCCGGAGCATACGGCAGAATAGTGCGAACCGTCCCTTTGCTGAGGGAATCGATGCTGTTCAGAGCAGCTTCGTTCCTTCCTTTCGGAGAAAATTTCAGCGGTGCGGTCAGCTTGCACCGGACCGATCAGACCTCGTTCGAGCGGCAGCAGAACATGAGATCCTTTGCATCCGGTGAGCAATCTCCTCGCTTCCTCCCCACCAGCACTTTCTACGCCATCCGGCACCCCCGGATCGTCGACGCTGTCACCTGCCTCGCGGCCTGTGCGGCCGCATTGCTCGCCCTGGGGCAGGCCCATCACAGTGGCCTAGTGCCCAGTTTCTGGGGCTCAGTGCTGGTGGTGCTCCTGGCCTCCAGCACCCTGCTGCTGCGTCGTACGACCCCTATGCTGCCCATGGCTGCGGCCGTCCTGAGCACGCTGGCCTCTGAGGAGACCACACTGTTGCTCTTCGCGGCGTACGCACTGGGCAGCTACGGTGGACGCATCCGCTGGACTGGCATCGCCATGGGCGGCCTCCTGTACACGGTCATCCAGACATGGACGGAACCGTCGCCGGGATTGTTCGCCATGATGTATGACGTCATCGTCAAGTTCTGTTTCCCCGCGGCGCTGGGCGAGTTGACGCGCCGCCGGCGCGAGGTGACGTGGCTGCTGCAGCAGCGCCTGGTGGCCGTGGAGCACGCCGTCGACCAAGCCGCACACCAGGCAGTCGTCGACGAGCGGACCCGGCTCGCCTTCGACATCCACGACGGCTTGGGGCACCGGGCGACAGTCCTCATCTTCCAGGCGCAAGCCCTGCGGACCACGCCCGGGATGCCCCCGAAGGCGTCCGACCTGGCATCGACGGTGGAGGAGGGCGCCAGGGAGATACTTGACGACATGCGCGGCATCCTCGATGTCCTGCGCGGCGTGTCCGACCCGTCGGGCCGCGGCGAAACGGCCTACGCCCAGTTCGCGGCCGCTTTGGTGTCGAACCTGACGGCCGCCGGCATCGACGTCTCCTTCCACCGGACCGGTACCCCGCGCCTGCTTTCCCCCGGCGTGGACAACGTGCTCCGCAGTTGTGGACGGGAAGCACTCACCAACGCGGTGAAGCACGGGCACGGCGCGCCCATCTCGCTGCACCTGGAGTTCAGCGCGCAGGAAGTGGGCCTGGAGGTGACCAATGGCCCGGGCACCGCTGCCCCGCTCTCTCCCCTGACTGGAGGGCTTGGAATGATCAGCATGCAGGAGCAGGTATCCCGGGCACGGGGACGGCTTCAGGCCGGCCCCACCGCAAACGGTGGCTTCAGGGTACACATCGCCCTGCCCGCACCACAGGCCGCTGACACGCGGGACCACCCCGGTGAGTTGCATCTCGAGGCCCCCGCTTCCTGAGCACGCACGGTCATCCGGCGGCGTCGGCGGCGGACAACGGTATACGGCCCTGGAGCGCAAAGCCTCTGCCTGCGGTTCGTTCGGCCCGCAAGTGGCCGTCGAGACGGTGCACCCGCGCACACAGACTCTCCAGGCCCGTGCCGCCCCCGAGCACGGGGCTCTTCCTGGTCGGCGGACCACTTTCGATGGAGAAGTCCACCCAACCCTGCCTGGAGCCGAGCACCGTGCATATGACGGAGCCCGGCGCATGTTTGACGGCGTTGGTCAGCCTCTCCTGGCCGATCCGGTAGGACGCCCTGGACCTTCTGGGGCAAGGGCGATGGGGTCCCTTCACGGAACAGGAGGCCTCGACGCCGACGGCGTTATGGTGTGCACCAAGAGCCCGCGGAACACTTCGTGACCCGTCTCGGTCAGACGGGTGGGCGCAGTGCCGTCCCCGGGCTGCTGCGCAGGATGTCGAGGATTGCACGCAGTTCCGCTATGACCTCCCGCGCGGCGTCCTGGATCGCATCTGCTACTACCAGCGCCTTGCCGGGCTCTGCGCGTCTGTCCCGACGGCGGCGGCCTGCAGACTGACCACCGCGACCTGTTGACCGATTCCGTCGTGTATATCGAAAGCCAACCGGGAGCGCTCTTCCAGCACCGCGTAACGTGCGGCCTGATTGACAGCTCCGAGCATGCGCTCGTGCGGACAGAAGAACTCGTTGAGATGCTGCCGGCACAGCACACGGACCACCGCGGCGACCAGCACGACATACACGCCGAGGTGGTTCGACCCCAACTGCCAGGTCTCACCGATCACGCGCCGGGTCAGGCAGTACCCCAGGGCGATGGCCGTCAACAGTGCGGTGGAGAATCGCCGTCCATGACGCGCTACCGCCCAGGTGCTGAAGATCAGTGATGCAGTGTCGCCCGTCGCCAGATAACTGGCGACGGGGGCCAGTTCGGGCACTCGCTGTCGCGCGAGCCGGGTCAAGGCACAGCCGACGGCCACGGCGAAGGATGCTGGCCGACGAGGCGCCCGGTGCGGCATTCACTGGATACGGCGAGGAGCGTGAGGACCAGCGCTGCCGACGCGGTTGCGGCATCCACCACTTGCGCGCCTGGGAATTTCAGTCGGTCCAGCACGGACTGGGCTCCGAGGCACAGCGGGGAGTGATACGCCATCGGCGGCGTCTTGCTGACCGGCGAGGCAGCCGTATAGAAGCCACCTTCAGGGAAGACGTCTTCCGAGTATCCGGACCGTGTCCGCGGCGGCAGGCAGCCATTCCAGGTGTAGATGCCGCCGAGAGTTGATAAGTCATTGTATCAGCAGAGAGTTGACTGTCGACGGGGCGATGCGGTCAGTTCTTGCCACCCTGGGTACGGTTGCCCGGCGCGAGACCTGCCTCGTAGGCGAGGATGGCGGCCTGAGTCCGGTTTTCGAGCCCGAGGTGTGTCAGCATGCGCGACGCATACGTCTTGACACTGGCGAGGGAAAGGTGGAGTTCCTCAGCGATCCTCTGGTTGGTGTAGCCGGCGCCGATGAGGGCGAGGACGGCACGTTCGCCGTCCTTGAGTGAATCGATCCTCTCCTGGAGGCCGTTGGAACTCGCAGGCTTCCTCGTATGGGCCCGGCTCACCAGCTTGGCCGTGATCTCCGGTGACATCACCGTTCCGCCCATCGCCACCATCCGCACGGCAGTGACCAGTTCCTCGGATCTGAGGTCCTTCAGCAGGAAGCCCGAAGCACCCGCGTTGAGGGCCTCGATCACCAGATCGTCGGTGTTGAAGGTGGTCAGGGCCAGCACCTTCGGGGGGCTGTCAAGCCGCATCAGCTTGAGGGTGGCCTCGACACCGCCGATGCGTGGCATACGGAGATCCATGATGACGACGTCGGGCCGGTGCTCCTGGGTTGCGCTGACCGCCTCTACCCCGTCTGCGGCCTCCCCGACGACGACGAACTGGTCGTCCGCCTCTAGTACGGAGCGCAGCCCAGAACGGATGAGGCTCTGGTCATCGACAATCAGAACACGGATGGCCATGGGATCTTCCTTCATTGCGGCAAGGGGCACACTCGCCCTGAAAGTCCACCCTTGGGTCGACGGTGTGCCTGAGGCACGAGATCCAGGGTTGCGGCCCGAGATTCCGGGGTGAGGGCTTCGGAAGCAGCGCGGTTCCGCTCCTCCGATTGGGCTGCGAGCCTGTGGGCGGGCTCTTTGAATCGATGGGCGGAGCGGTTTGAGCAGGAATTCCCGGAGCTCTTGACGGGCCGCGGCAGGCGTGTCTGTGCCCCTGGATTGGATCGCTTCGACCAGGTCGTTGAGTTGCATCGCATCGGTGTTGAGGATTGCTGCGGTAGATACAGGGCCGCATCAAAGCCTTTGGATGCCGGCCTGAGAGACCACGTCGAACGTCCCACCGCGCTGCACTCGGTGGGACGTTCCATCGAGGCTAGGGGCCGCGTCCCTGCTGGGGCACTCAGTCGACCGCGGCTGGCACGTCTGCCTTCTCGGCGTCTGTGGGACCGGCATCAGCATTCGGGCCGAACTTGCCGCTCCGGACCAGTGCGAGGAAGGAGCTGAGCTCCTTCTTGACCACGGGAGCCAGCAGGTAGAGGCCGGTGATGTTGATGACTGCGAGCAGGAAGAGCACCGCGTCGGCCATGTCTATGAGGGAGGTCAGGGACAGCAGCGAGCCCAGCGCGACGAATGCGGTGTAGGTGGCCTTGTAGGTGAGCTCGCTGGCGCGGCGGCGCCCGAACAAGTAGGTCCACGCCTTGAGTCCGTAATATCCCCACGTGATGATCGTGGAGAAGGCGAACAGGAGCACCGCGACAGTCAGGATGTAGGGGAACCAGGGCATGACCGTGGCGAACGCGTCCGAGGTGATGGTCACGCCTTCGGGGGACGCACCGGATTCGGCCGCGTTCGATCGGGCCTTGTCCCACGTGGGGGTGGAAGCGATGACGATCGTCAGGGCCGTCATCGTGCAGACGATGACGGTGTCGATGAACGGCTCGAGCAGCGCCACCAGGCCCTCGGTGACGGGGTGCCGGGTCTTGACGGCCGAGTGGGCGATGGGCGCGGATCCGGTGCCGGCCTCGTTGGAGAACGCTGCCCGCTTGAAACCGACGATCAGTGCGCCGATGACGCCGCCCGACACGCCTTCGGGAGAGAACGCGCCTCCGACGATGGTGGCCACGGCGGCCGGCACCGCGCTTAGGTTGACCAGGATGACGACCAGGCAGGCCAGGATGTACGTGCCTGCCATGAGGGGCACGAGTCGGACGGTGACCTTGGTGATGGAGCGGATTCCGCCGAGGAGGACGAGTCCGGTCAGTCCGGCCAGCAGGAGACCGAAGATCAGGGCCCCGGAGGAGGAGCCTAGCAGGCCGTCGTCGCCGCCTGTGACGGACTTGAGCTGCGAGAAGCTCTGGTTTGCCTGGAAGAGGTTGCCGCCGAACAGCCCGAAGAAGAGCAGGGCGACGGAGGCGGCCACGGCGAGCACCTTGCCGACGCCCGCCATGCCGCGCTCGGCAAGTCCTTTGCGTAGATAGTGCATCGGGCCGCCGGAGACCGTGCCGTCCTCGTGGACTTCCCGGTACTTGACGCCGAGGGTGCATTCCACGAACTTCGTGGCCATGCCGAGGAGACCACACAGGATCATCCAGAAAGTGGCTCCGGGTCCGCCGATGGTCACGGCGACCGCGACACCGGCGATGTTGCCCAGTCCGACAGTTCCGGACACGGCCGCGGTCAGGGCCTGGAAGTGGCTGACCTCTCCCGGATCATCGCTGTTGGAGTATTTTCCACGTACCAGGTCGACGGCGAGGCGTATGCCCCTGAGTTGTACGAACCCGAACCAGACGGTGAAGACGGCTCCTGCGACGACCAGCCAGGCGACGATCCAGGGGAACGTCGTGCCGAAGACCGTGACTTCGCCGAAGACGAATCCCGCGAGCTTCTCGGCGATGGGGTTGAAGACTCCGTTGACGGTGTTCTCGATGCCGGAGGTGAGTGAGTCCAGAGCAGACACTAGCGATCTCCTCGGGCGTCAACGGCTGCGGGTCGGAAGGAGGTTCGACTGTCAGGGCGGCCTCTGGTACCCGGCGGGACACCAGAGGCCCGCAGGCGGTGTGACATGTGAACTCCTGTATCGGTTGATCTGGTGCCTGCAGAGCCGGGAGGCCGTACAGAGCAGAGGTTTGAGATGGCGCCTGTTCACGCGTGCTGCGGAAACGACAGGTCGCACCAGACCTGCTTGTGCCTACCCTGTTGCCGGACCGCTCCCCATGTGCGGCTCAAGGCCGCCACGATGCCCAGACCGCGGCCGCATTCACGCAGCGGCTCGTCCGTACGGCCGGTCCTCGCTGCACCGAGAGACGGTAGGTCCGGTCCGGTGTCATGCGCGCTCACGCGGAGGACTCCAGGCTCCTCGATCGTCGGCGGCACGATGTCCAAGGTCACTGCGGTGAGGTGTCCGCCGTGTGCCACGGCGTTGGCCCCCAGTTCGGCGAGAACCAGTTCGGCGGTGTCGACGAGATCGTCGTCGCAACCACGCGCGAAGAGCCACTGTCGGGCCCTGAAGCGAACGTCGCGTAGAGGTTGCTCACCGAGCGACTGCCGGGTCCAGGTCACTGTGTGGCAACTTCGTGCCCGGGGGGTGGTCGTGGACATGATTCCGGCTCCTTTCCGCAGAACGTCCGATCTCGTTGGCTCTTCGGAGGCCGGACGCCTCAGCCGGTCTTCCCTGCCGCTACGGCCGAGAAGTCATGCGTCAACCACAGCAGAGAATCCGCGGAGAGATCGACCCCCAAAATGAGGGGAGTGCAGGCAGACGAAAGTCGACCAACCTTGCAACGGATTGCACGAATGTGAACACGGTGCGTCATACGTAAAGGGAGGGGCGGTGTCGATGGTTGATCGTCGCGGAAATGGATGATTCCTTCCGGAGGAGCCCAACCGGCATTCCCCTCGCCTGCTCGGCCTCGTAGGATTTCATTGTGGATTCCACGGCACTTCACAATTCCGATTCACGGCAGGTGCGCCGATGGCGTCCTTCCTCTACGGATGTCGCACTGGCCCTGGCAGCCGCCGCATACGGCGTCGGCGACTCCCTAGTCCACCCGGTCAGCGGCTTGCTGACGGGCAGGCCGCAGTGGGCGGCCCTCGTCGCAGGTATGGTCGGCCTGCTCGTGCTGTGGCGTCGCCGCTTCACACGATCCGTGTCCGCCGTCGTCCTCGTCGCCCATGTGCTGTGCTACGCACCTGGTGCGCTGGCAGTCATGATCTACACCTTGGCTGGTCTCTACCGGCGCCCGGCACAGCTGGTCGCCGTGGGCCTGAGTTCACTGGCGGCCGAACTGGCGGCCGACGAATTGGCCGGTGCCGGACAAGACCTCGTACACGCCGTGCCCTTCGTGGCGGCCCCGCTCATGATGGGCCTGTACGTGGCCACCCGGCACCGACTGTTCACCACGATGCAGGAACGGGCCGCAGCGCTGGAGAGCCGGCAAGTCCTGCTCGAAGCACGGGCGAAGGCCGAAGAACGCAACCGGATCGCACGGGAACTCCACGACGTGGTCGGCCACCGCGTCAGCCACGTCGTCCTGGCCGCCGGCGCCCTTCAGGTCGGCGCCGGTCGGGGTACCGACTGGGTCCGCGAGGAGGCCGAACACATCCGCAGCGCGGGCGTCCAGGCTCTGGTGGAGCTGCGCGACATCCTCGGCGTCCTCACCGACAGCGAGCACGGCACGGCCCCACTCGAACCCACCCCGTCCACGGCCGAGCTCGACACACTCGTCGCCGACTGCCGCCGGTTGGGCATGGACATCACCCTGGACCGGCGTGGCTCGCTGGAGGTTCTTCCTGCCGCCGTCCAACTCGCCGTCTACCGCGTCCTTCAAGAGTCCTTCACCAACGCGTTGCGACACTCACCCGGCGCTGCTGTCACGGCTGAGGTGAGCGACGACGGCCGGGCCGTCCGGATCCTCGTCACCAACGGTGTGGCCACAGAGAGCCCTGCCCACAACCTGCCATCTGCAGGTCACGGACTGCTCGGCCTAGCCGAGCGGCTGCGCCTGCTGGGCGGAACGTTCGAAGCGGGCCCCCAGCGCGACGGCGGTTTCCGCGTCCGCGCCGGAATCCCGCACACCCCTGCCCGGACCACACCGTCCGGACCACACGCTCCTTCGGAGTCCCCCCTTGATTAAAGTCATGATCGTCGATGACGAGCCGTTCGTGCGTCACGGACTGCGCACGATCCTCGAGGCCGACCCCGGCATCGAGATCGTCGCCGAGGCCGCCGACGGACAGGCGGCCGTCGAGGCGGCCGGGATCCACGCCTGCGACGTCGCCCTCGTCGACATCCGCATGCCTCGCATGGACGGCATCGCCGCCACACGCCGGCTCATGACAATGCCCGCCCCCCCGGCCGTCATCATCCTGACAACTTTCCGGTTCGACGAGTACGTGGCCGAGGCGCTGCATGCGGGAGCAGCCGGATTCCTCCTCAAGGACACCCGGCCCGCCGACATCGTCCAGGCTGTCCACACGGTGGTCTCGGGACATGCCCTGCTCTCCCCAGCGGTGACCCGGCACGTCATCGATATCCTCCTGCAGCGCCACCGGGGGCTGACCGGGCAGGAGCGCGCACGCATCGACTCGCTGACCGCACGGGAGCACGAGGTCTTTCTCCTTGTCGGCCAGGGCCTGTCGAACGCCGACATCGCCCGCTCCCTGTCCGCCAGCGAGGCGACCGTGAAGATGCACGTCAGCCGAATCCTGGCCAAGCTGCAGGTCGAGAACCGCGTCCAGGCCGCCCTGCTGGCACGTGAGGTGCCCCCGGCCGCCGGCTGACGAGCCCCGGCAGGGAAAGCGCAAGGCAGTGCCGGGGCTGCGCGGTGGCACGCGCACAGCCCCGGCACTGCAGTCGGTGTCCTACCCCGCGTGGAGGGCGAGGGTCGGGGAGAGCCGGGCGGCGCGGACCGCCGGATACAGTCCCGCCACCGATCCGATGAGGAGGGTGGCGGCGAAGCCGCCGCCGACCGCCCACAGGGGGACCACCCAGGGCATGC
>NZ_JAJPWK010000056.1:0-17027 GCF_046549115.1 Streptomyces sp. x-19
AGGCGTGATAGAGAAATTCGGGTCCCGTACGACGCGCAGGAAGCCTTCATGCGGAAGCACAACTCCCTTGGGACGACCGGTGGAACCGGAGGTGTAGAAGACATAGGCGGGACTCTGCGGAAACACGACGACCGCCGGAGCGGTGGCCGGCTGGTCGAAAGCATCGGCCGTCGCGACGAGGGCGGGTGCGCCCGCCTGGCGCATCAGCGGCCCGGTCGTGGGGTCGGTCAGCACGGCGGAGACGCCCGCGTCCTGGACCATGAACTCCAGGCGCTCACGCGGGTATTCGGGGTCGAGCGGCACGGCGGCGGCACCCGCCTTGAGCACGCCGAGCAGGGCGACGACCGGTTCCATGCCGCGTGGCAGGCACACACCCACCCGGTCGCCGGCACCGATGCCCCGGTCCAGCAAGGCGTGCGCGAGCCGGTTGGCTCGGGCGTCCAACTCCGCGTACGTCACCCGCTCGCCGCCGCACATCACGGCGACCGCCTCAGGCGCCCGCGCCACCCACTCCGCGAAGATCTCGGTAATCACCGCGCCACCGAAACCGGGCACCCGGACCACTCCCCCACGCATAGAAACTGAACCCAGCAGTAATCGAGCATCGAGAAGACCACCGACGCGGCGATCGGCACAACGCGCTAAAGGCACGGCCAAATTGATGTTCAGCGGTCGCCGAATAACCCACGAAGGAGGGAAACAGCCGCGGATGCGGCCGTTTCCCTCAGCGGTCCCGGCGGTCTCAGCCCGCGGTGACGATCTCCGTCAGGGCCGCGGTGAACCGCTCGGCGAGCGCCGTCACCGTGGCGGGGTGATAGGTGTCCGTCGCGTACATCACCTGGACCTCCAGGCGGCCCCCGGAGACAACCGCCACGATGTCCAGCAGGTGGTGGCGGCGGTCCGTGCCCGGAGCCGTGGGCACGTCGTACGGGACGGGCGCGCCGTAGAAGCCGCCACCGGCCTCGGAGGTGTCGTACTGGCCGAGGTAGTTGAAGCTGACCTGCGGCTCGGGACCCTCCGTGAGGCCGCCTCGGAGGTGCCGGAGCAGCCCGTAGCCGATGCCGCGCTGCGGCACGGCCCTCAGGGCGCGCTTGACCTGGTTGATCTGCGGCCGCCAGGCGGTGTCGCCCGGAGCCGTCAGGCGAACGGGGAACTGGGTGGTGAACCAGCCGACGGTGCGGGAGAGGTCCACGCCCTCGACGATCTCCTCGCGTCCGTGGCCCTCCAGGTTGACCAGCACGCTCTCCTCGCCGGACCACGCGGTGAGCGTACGGCCGAGGGCCGACAGCAGCACGTCGTTGATCTGGGTGCGGTAGCGGCCGGGGACCTCCTGCAGGAGCCTGCGGGTGGTCTCCGCGTCGAGCGCCGCGTGGGCGACCGCGCGGTGCCGGTCCAGGTTGGCGCCGTCGAGGTCGACGGGCAGCCGCCCGCTCTCGCCCTCGGCGAGCGCATTCCAGTACGGGATCTCGGCGTCGAGCGCGCCCGACGCGGTGTGCGCGGCGAGCGCCCGGGTCCAGTCGCGGAAAGACGTGGTCCTGTCCCCGAGGTCGACCGGGCGGCCGGCCGCGGCCTGGCCGTAGGCGGTGGCCAGGTCGGAGAGCAGCACGCGCCAGGAGACGCCGTCGACGACCAGGTGGTGGACGGTGACGAAGAGCCGCGGGCGGCGCCCGTCGCCGTACTCCAGGAGCAGGGCCCTGATCATCGGCCCGTGCTCCGGGCTGAGGCCGCCCTGGGCCTCAGCGATCAGCCGGCCGGTCTCCGCCTCCGGGTCGGCCGCTTCCGACAGGTCGTGGCGGGCGAGCACGGGGCCGGTCTCGGCGGGCGGGTTGTGCTGGCGCCAGCCGTCGGCGCCGGTCCCACCGGGTACCCGGACGTACCGCATGCGCAGGGCGTCGTGGTGGTGGAGCAGCGCGGCGAACGCCGTCTCCAGGGCGGGCAGGTCCGCCGCGTGGGACCCGAGCTCGACGAAGGTGGCCATCGTCAGGTGCTCCGGCGCCGTGAAGGTGTCGAAGAACCAGCGCTGGATGGGGCTGAGCGGTACGTCGCCGGTGACCGGCTCGGTGCGTGCCGTCCCCGCCGCTCGCCCGGCGGCCGACTCGTCGGCCTCGGTGACCAGCTCCGCGAGCCCGGCCACCGTCGGCGCCTTGAACAGTTGCTTCGGCGAGATCGTCAGGCCCGCCTCGCGGGCCCGCGAAACCACCTGGATGGTGAGGATGGAATCGCCGCCGAGCTCGAAGAAGTTGTCGTGCACGCCGACCTGGGGGACGCTCAGGACGGCCGCCCACACCTCGGCGAGGAGCCGTTCGCGCGGGGAGCGCGGGGCCGTGTACGCGCTGTCGGCGGCGGCCTGCGGGCCGGGGGCGGGCAGTGCCTTGCGGTCCACCTTGCCGTTCGCGTTGAGCGGCAGGGCGTCGAGGACGACGAAGGCCGTCGGCATCATGTAGTCCGGCAGCGTCGCGGCCGCGTGGGTGCGCAGCACCGCCTGGTCCAGGCCGGTGCCCGCCGCGTAGGCGACCAGGCGCTTGGTGCCGGGGGTGATCTCGCGGACCACGACGACGGCCTGGGCGACGTCCGGGTGGGACGACAGTGCGATCTCGATCTCGCCGGGTTCGATGCGGAAGCCGCGGACCTTGACCTGGTGGTCGGCACGGCCCACGAAGTCCAACTGTCCGTCGGGCAGCCAGCGGACCACATCGCCGGTGCGGTACATGCGGCCGCCCGGAGCGTACGGGCTGGCCACGTAGCGGCCCGCAGTGAGCGCGGGGTGCCCGGCGTAGCCGCGGGTCACACACTCGCCGGCCAGGTACAGCTCGCCCGCGACCCCGGCCGGCACCGGCCGCAGCCAGGCGTCCAGGACGTACGCGCGGGTCTGGCCGAGGGGCGTGCCGATGGGCACGGCCGGCTTCTGCTCCGCCCAGTCGACCAGGTGCACGGTGGCGAAGATGGTCGTCTCGGTGGGCCCGTAGGCGGCCACCAGCCGGACCTCCGGGGCCTCGTTGAGGACCCGCTGGAAGTGCCGAGGCGAGAGCACGTCGCCGCCGGTCATCACCATGCGCAGGCCGCGCAGCATCCGCACGTCGGCGTCGACGACCTCGTGGAAGAGACCGGTGGTGACCCACAGCACGGTCACCCCGTGGGCCCGTACCAGGCCGCCCAGTTCCTCGACGGAGAGCACCCGGGCCGTGGAGACCACGAGGGTGGCCCCGTTGGTGAAGGCGCTCCAGATCTCCAGCGCGCTCGCGTCGAAGGACAGCGTCGCGGTCTGGCTGATCACGTCTTCGGCGGTGAAGGCAAGGCGCGGGTCGCGCGCCACGCGCAGAACACCGGCGTGCGGCACCACGATGCCCTTGGGGCGGCCGGTGGAGCCGGAGGTGTAGAAGACGTACGCGCCGTTCTGCGGGACCAGCGCCACCCGCGGCGGGGCGTCGTGGGCCGGGTCCGCGGCCTCGGCCAGCTCCTCCAAGAGGAGGACGGGCACGAGTGCCTCCGCCACGGCCTCCCGGCTGTCGCCGGTGGCCACCAGCACCTGGAGCCCGGAGTCGCCCATCATGAACGCCAGCCGGTCCGCCGGGTACTCGGGGTCGAGCGGGACGACGATGCCGCCCGCCTTGAGCACGGCCAGCAGCGCGACGAGCGGGGCGGTGCCGCGGGGCAGGCACACGCCGACCCGGACCTCCGGGCCGACCCCGTGGGCACGCAGGGCGTGGGCGAGCCGGTTCGCCCGGACGTCCAGCTCCGCGTACGAGAGCCGCTCGTCCTCGCACACCACGGCGACCGCGTCGGGGGTACGGGCCACCTGCTCCGCGAAGACCTCGGTCAGCACCCGGCCGGCGGGGCCCTCGGCGCCGTCGCTCCAGCCGCCCAGGATCTCGGCGTGCTCGGCCCCGGTGAGCCGGGGCATGGCACGCAGCGGGGTCCGCGGGGCGGCGGCCATCGCGCCGAGGATCTCCAGCAGTTGCGCGGAGAGGCGGCGGATAGTGGACTCGTCGAACAGGTCCGTGTTGTAGACGATGTTGCTGAGCAGTTCCCCGCCGACCTCGCCGAAGTCGAGGGTGAGGTCGAACTGTGCGGTGGTGGACTTCAGGGCGTGGTCCTGCCAGTCCAGGCCGCCGGCCGTCGACCCGGCGGGCGCGCCGGAGAGCTTCTCGTAGCTGATCGCCGCCTGGACGAGCGGGTTACGGCTGGGGTCGCGTTCGGTGACCACGGCGTCGACGACGCGGTCGAAGGGCACCTCCGCGTGAGTGAAGGCGTCCAGGACCGTGCCGCGCACCGCGGCCAGCAGGTCGTCGGTGGTCGCGCGCTCATCGATCCGGGCGCGCAGCGCCAGGGTGTTGATGAAGAACCCGACGACGTCCTGGAGTTCGGCACGCTCGCGACCGGCCGTGACGGTGCCGAGGACCACGTCCTGCTGTCCGCTGTAACGGGACAGCAGAAGCTGCACGGCCGCAGTCAGACCCATGAACAGCGTGGCACCCTGGGCCTGACACACCTCCGTGAAACGCGCCACCAACGCCGCCGGAACCACCATCTGACAGCTCGCACCACGCGTGGTGCGCTCCGCCGGACGCGGCCGGTCCGTCGGCAGCTCCAGCACCGGGGCCTCGGCAAGCTGCGCCCGCCAGTACCCCAGACCCTCCTCCAACACCCGCCCGGTCAACCGCTCCCGCTGCCAGACCGCATAATCCGCGTACTGAACCGGAAGCTCCGCCAACGCACGGCCCGCGTACAACTCACCCAACTCACGCCGGATCACGCCAAGCGACCAACCGTCAGTGACGATGTGATGCATCGACAGGACGAGCACGTGCTCCTCCCCGCCCAACCGAATCAGGGTCGAGCGCAGCAACGGTCCGGTACGCAGGTCGAAGGGCTCGCCGAGCAGCCGCTGGACGAGCGCGTCGAGCGCATCGCCGCCGTCCGGGCAGTCCAGGACGGGCAGGTCGAGCGGGGCGGCCGGATGGACGAGCTGGACGCCCTGCCCGTCGACGGTGTCGAAGGTCGTCCGCAGCGACTCGTGCCGGGCCACCAGGGCGTCCAGCGCCCCACGCAGGGCCTCGGTGTCGAGCGCCCCGCGCAGCCGGAGGGCCCGGCCGGAGTTGTACTCGGTGCTGGCCGCGTCGTGTTCGGCGGCGAACCACATGCGCGCCTGCGGCGAGGACAGCGGCAGGGCGCCGCCGTCCCGGGGAACACGGGTGACGGCGTCCGCCGTACCGGACGTGCCGGTGAGCGGGGCCAGCGCCGCGGCCGTGGGGTGGTCGAACAGCTGCCGGACGGAGATCTCCGCACCGGCCCGGCGCAGGCGTGACACCACCTGAATGCTCAGGATGGAGTCGCCGCCAAGCTCGAAGAAGTCATCCAAGGCACCGACCCGGTCCAGGCCGAGCACCGCGCCGAAGACCTCGGCGACCAGGGCCTCGCTCGGGGTGCGGGGCGCGGTGTACGCCTGACCCAGGGCCGACAGGTCCGGTGCGGGCAGGGCCCGCCGGTCCAGCTTGCCGTTGGCGTTCAGCGGCAGGGCGTCCAGCACGGTCAGGGTCGCGGGGACCATGTACTCGGGGAGTGCCGTGGCCAGGGCGGCCCGGAGGGCGTCCGGGTCGAGGGCGGCGTCGGTGGCCGGGACGGCGTAGGCGGCGAGCCGCTTCACGCCGGGCTGGTCCTCGCGGGCGATCACTGCGGCCTGTGCCACGCCGGGCTGCCGGGTCAAGGCGGCCTCGATCTCGGCGAGTTCGATGCGGAAGCCGCGGATCTTGACCTGGTCGTCGCTGCGGCCCGCGTAATCGAGCACGCCGTCGGCGCGCCAGCGCACCACGTCACCGGTGCGGTAGAGGCGCGCGCCGGGGACGACGGGGTCGGCGACGAACCGCTCGGCGGTCAGTGCGGCCCGGTCGTGGTAACCGCGGGCCACGCCCTGCCCGCCGATGTACAGCTCGCCCCAGACGCCCGCCGGAACGGGCCGGAGCCACGGGTCGAGGACGCGCAGGGACTTGCCGGCGACCGGGCGCCCGATGGGCACGGAGCCGCTGTCGGGGGCCTGTTCGGCGTCGGAGAACCAACCGGTGGCGTAGACCGTGGCCTCGGTGGGGCCGTAGATGTTCGCGATCACCGCCCCGGGCGCTACCTCGCCGATCCGGTCGTGCAGGGCCGCCGGGAACGCCTCGCCCGCGAGCACCACGTGCCCGGCCGTGACGTCGAGCCCGTCCTCGGTGAGGACCGCGCCGAGCGCGGACGGCACCGCCGAGATCAGGCTGCCGGACCAGCCGTCCGGCCGCTCCGCCAGCTCCAGGACGTCCCGCATCACCTCGACGGCACCGCCCGCGGCGAGGGTGCCGAAGAGCTCGAAGACGGACACGTCGAAGTTGAGCGAGGTGGCGAAGCAGGTCCGGGCGAACACGTCCTCGCCGAGCGAGACGGCCCACTGCACGAGGGAGGACATGGCCTCGTAGGACACCACCACGCCCTTGGGGCGGCCGGTGGAGCCGGACGTGTAGATCACGTACGCGGCGGCGGCGAGCGGCGCCTGCGGACGTGGCGCCGGGGCCGCGCCGTCGTCAAACTGGGCCGCATCCTGCGGGAGTTCGTCCACGACGAGGAGCTCGGTTTCGCCCGCGAACGGGAGCCGGCCGGCGAGGGAGCTCTCGGTGAGCACCAGCGAGATGCCGGAGTCGGCGGCCATGTAACGCAGCCGGTCCGCGGGGTAGTGCGGGTCCAGCGGCACGTACGCGCCGCCGGCCTTGAGGACGGCCAGGACGGCCACGACCAAGTCGGTGGTGCGTGACATGGAGACACCGATCCGTGCCTCGGGACCGGCGCCATGGGCGGCGAGCACGGCGGCGAGCCGGTCCGCGCGGGCGTCCAGTTCGGCGTAGCCGAGGACCTTGCCCCCGTGCTGGACGGCGGGCGCCTCGGGCCGCTCCGCGACACGCGCCTGGAAGAGGTCCAGGAAGGTGGCGCCCGGGTCCGCCTGGCGGGATTCGGTCCAGGCGGCCAGCTTCTCGCGCTCCGCCGGTCCGGTCCGGGGCAGCGCGGACAGCGGCCGACCGGGGGCCTTGGTGAGCGCATCCAGGATGGCGGCCAGGTGACCTGCCAGGACCTCGACAGTGGAGTCGTCGAAGAGCTCGGGGCGATAGGTGATGCGCAGAGCGATCTCGGCGGCCGTGCCGCCCATCGCGACCAGGTGCTGTCCGGTGTACGCGCTCAGAGTGAGCGGGTAGTTGGTGGCAAGGCCGCCCTCGGTGCCGGTGACGGTCAGTCCGTGGCGTGCGGCGAGCTCGTCGTCTACGGGGTAGTTCTCGAAGACGAGCAGCGAGTCGAACAGGGCCGTGCCGGAGGGCACTTCGGTGACCGTGTTGATCTGGCTGAGCGACAGGTACTCGTGGGTGCGGGACTCCCACTGCTCCGCCTGGAGCCGCTGGAGCCACTCCACCACCGACGCGGCCGGGTCCAGGACCGTGCGCACCGGAACGGTGTTGATGAACAGGCCGATGACGGAGTCGGCATCGGTGAGGTCCGCCGGGCGGCCCGAGGTGGTGGCGCCGAAGACGATGTCGTTCTGGCCGGAGTGGGCGGAGAGCAGCAGGGCCCAGGCGCCCTGGATCACCGCATTGACGGTCAGCCGATGACGCCGGGCGAACTCGCCGACGCGGGCGCCCACTTCGGGGTCGACAACGACGTCGTGACCACGTGCCGCCCAGGTCTCCGCGGTGACGGACCGGTCGGTGGGCAGCGGCACGGGAGTGTCGAAGCCGGTCAGGACGGTACGCCAGTGCCCCAGGCCAGCCTCCGTGTCACGGGCGGTTAGCCATTCCAGGTAGTCCCGGTACGGGCGGCGGACCTCCGGGGTGCCGCCCGAGTAGCGGGTGAAGACGTCTTCCAGCAGGCGCGGCGTGCTCCAGCCGTCCAGGAGGAGGTGGTGGAAGGTCCACACGACCTGGACCCGGTCGCCGCCGAGGCCGGCGAGGGAGACGCGCGTCAGCGGGGCGGCGTCCAGCGAGATCCCGGCCCGGTCGGCCGCACGCCGCTCGTCGAGCGCGGCGGCACGCCGCTCCCCGTCGAGGCCGCTCCAGTCCGCCGTGTGCACGGGTACGTCGACCCGCTCGTGCACCAGGGCCGCGGGCTCGTCGACCCTCTCCCAGGAGATGGACACGCGCAGGGCGTCGGAGGCGTTGACGGCCTCCTGCCAGGCGGTGGCGAGACGGTCGACGTCGGAGGCGCCTTCGAGCACGAAGGACATCTGCTCGACGTAGGCGGCGTCGCCGTCGGCGGCCTCAAGGGAGTGGAACAGCATGCCCTGCTGCATGGGCGACAGCGGGTGGACGTCGGCGATGCGCTCGCCGGTGCCGATCACACGGTCGACGGTGACCTGGTCCCACGAGACGAGCGGGAAGTCGGACGGCGTCCGCCCACCGGTGCCCTCGCTCAGGCAGTACGCCACGGCCTCGCGCAGCGCATCACGGTACCGCCCGGCCAGCGCGGTCATGGCCTCGGCGGTATGCAGCGCGGTCGAGTACTGGAACATGATCTCCAGCTCGCCGTCCACGACGCGGCTGACGATGTCGAGGGCGTGCGGGCGCTCCTCGCGGGGGCTGCGGTCGTCGTCGGCGGGCAACAGCCCGGCGAACACGTCCGGGTGGGCGCCCGCGTCGAACCGGCCGAGGTAGTTGAAGCTGACCTGCGCCGGATCGGCAAGCTCGGCACCCTGCAGGAACCGCAGGGCACCGAAACCGATACCCCGGTCCGGAACCGCCCGCAACATCTCCTTCGTCGTACGGATCTGCTCACGCCAGTCCGCACACGCACCCAGCGCGACGGGATAGATGGACGTGAACCAGCCAACCGTACGCGACACATCCGCACCGACCACGGCCTCCTCACGACCGTGACCCTCCATGTCGACCACGACGCGATCACGACCGGACCACTCGCCCAGCACGCGGCCGAGCGCGGCGAGAAGGATGTCGTTGACCTGGGTACGGAAGACGGACGGCACCTGCTGCAGCAGGGCCTCGGTCTCCTCAACGGAGAGCGATGCGGACACAATCTTGGCCGAACCGACGGTGTTCACCCCCGCCGGAACCTCCAACAACGGCTCCACACCGGCAACAACGTCGCTCCAGTACAGCACCTGGTCGGAGAAGTCATGCGCGGCCAGCTTCGCCGTCCACGCCGGGAAGGACAACGTCGTCTCATCCAGGACCACTTCTTCACCCGCGGCCAGCCGGCGGTAGGCGACAGCCATGTCCTCCAGCAGAATCCGCCACGAGACACCGTCCACCACCATGTGATGCACAGCAATCAACAGCTCATCGTCGGAGAGCACCACCCGCACCAGCGGGCCACCCTCCAAACGGAAACCCTCCTGCACCACACCGCCGACATCCGCCGCACGCTCGACAACGACCGTGCCCGGCTCGCCAGCGCACTGCTGCCAGCCGTCGGCGGCCTTCTCGTACCGCACCCACAGGCCCTCATGGTGCGACAGCACCACCGACACAGCACGAGACAGCACACCCCGGTCCACACCCGCCGCGATCCGCACCCGCATCGACATACCGAAGTGATCCGGCGCCACCGGATGCGTCCACACAAACCACTCCTGAACCGGAGACAGCACCACAGGACCCACCACCTCGGGCTCCGCGTCCACCGCACCGGCCTCACGCGCGGCAGCAGCCACACCCGCCACCGTCTGCCGCACCAACACATCCTGCGGCGACACCACCAAACCCGCACGCCGGAGCCGCGAGACGACCTGAATACTCAGAATCGAATCACCGCCCAGCTCAAAGAAGTTGTCCCGCACACCCACACGCTCAGCACCCAGGACGTCACCCCAGACCTCGGCGACCACGCGCTCCACCTCGGTGCGCGGAGCGACGTAGTCCCGCAGGAGCGTGCTCAGGTCGGGCTCGGGCAGGGCACGCCGGTCGACCTTGCCATTCGCAGTGACCGGCAGGGCGTCGAGGACGACGCAGATCGCCGGGACCATGTATTCGGGCAGCGAGCGGCCCACGTGCTCCCGCAGGTCGGCCGACGTCACGTCCTTGGCCACGACGTAGCCGACGAGACGCTTCACGCCGGGCTGGTCCTCGCGCGCGACGACCACGGCCTGGCCGACCGCCGGGTGGCTCGCCAGCGCCCGCTCGACCTCGCCGAGTTCGATACGGAAGCCGCGGACCTTGACTTGGTCGTCGGCGCGTCCGGCGAACTCGATCACACCGCCGGGCAGCCAGCGCACCACGTCGCCCGTGCGGTACATGCGCTCGCCCGGGCCGCCGAACGGCGAGGCCACGAACCGGCCCGCCGTCAGCCCGGACTTGCCGGCGTAACCGCGCGCCAGCTGCACACCCGTGACGTACAGCTCACCCGGGACACCCTCCGGCACCGGGCGCAGCCACGAGTCCAGCACGTACAGGCGGGTGTTCCAGACAGGGCGGCCGATTGGCACGGTCGCGGTGTCCGGCTCGGCCGGGTGGGAGGTGACGTCGACGGCCGCCTCCGCGGGGCCGTACAGGTTGTAGAGCTTCGCCTGCGGCAGCACCTCGCGGATCTGGTCGCGCAGGGTGCCCTGGAGCATCTCGCCGCCACTGAACACGGTGCGCAGGCTGGTGCAGGCGCGGGTGGCGGGCTCGGCGACGAGGGCGCGGAGCATGGACGGCACGAAGTGGACAGTCGTCACGCCGTGGTCGCGAATCATCCCGGCCATGTAGTGCGGGTCGCGGTGCCCGTCGGGGCGGGGCAGCACCAGGGCCGCGCCCGCGACGAGCGGGCCGAAGAACTCCCACACGGCCACGTCGAAGCTCGACGAGGTCTTCTGGAGCACCCGGTCCGCACCGGACAGGGGGTACACGGACTGCATCCACAGCAGGCGGTTGGAGATCGCCGCGTGCGAGACCAGAACGCCCTTGGGGCGGCCGGTGGAACCGGAGGTGTAGATCAGGTACGCCGCGTGCTGTACGAGCGTATCCAGGCGCGGGGCCGTTGCGGGCTGCGCGCCGGCCTCCGGCGTGCCGGGAGCGATGACCTCGATGCCCTCGGTGCCCTCACGTGCCGCCGCACCGGACGGGTCCGCGATCAGCAGCCGGGCCCCGGAGTCGCTCAGCATGTACGCGATGCGATCGGCCGGGTACTCGGGGTCCACAGGGACGTACGCGCCGCCCGCCTTCACGACCGCGAGCAGGCTGACGACGAGGTCGATGCCGCGGGGCAGGCTGACCGCGACGACGGTGTCGGCGCCCACGCCGCGCTGCCGGAGGAGGTGGGCGAGGCGGTTGGCCCGCTCGTCGAGCTCCCGGTAGGTGAGGGTGGTGTCCTCGGTGATGACTGCGGGCGCGTCCGGCGTCGACGCGGCCTGGCCACCCAGGAGTTCGGGCAGCAGACGCGGCGGGCAGTGCGTGTCCGTGTCGTTCCACTCCCCGGCGAGGGTCGCGGACTCGTCGGCGGTCAGCAGCGGGATCCGGGCGAGCCGCGGCTCGTCGAGGAGTGAGCAGAGCAGGGCCGCGAGGCGGCCCGCGATGCCCTGGGCCGCAGCATCCGAGAAAAGGTGCGGGTCGTACGACATGCGCAGCGCCACACCGGGGTCGGCGTCCCCGACGAGACGGCCGCCGGTGTACGCGGTCAGGGATAGCGGGTAGCTGCTGCCGCCCTCGCCGTAGGTGTCTCGGACGCCGAGCCCGTGGCGGCCGCCCATGTCCTCGTCGACGGGGTAGTTTTCGAAGACGAGCAGCGAGTCGAACAGCGCCGTGCCGGACGGCACTTCGGTGACTGTGTTGACCTGGCTGAGCGACAGGTACTCATGGGCACGGGACTCCCACTGCTCCGCCTGGAGCCGCTGGAGCCACTCCACCACCGACGCGGCCGGGTCCAGGACCGTACGCACCGGGACGGTGTTGATGAACAGGCCCAGCATGCCCTCCGCCTCGGCCAGGTCGGCCGGGCGCCCGGAGGTGGTGGCGCCGAAGACGATGTCGTTGCGGCTGGAGTGCGCGGACAGCAACAGCGCCCAGGCGCCCTGGACCACCGCGTTGACGGTCAGCCGGTGACGCCGCGCGAAGTCCGCCACGTCGGTCGCCAGCGAGCCGGGCAGCTCGACCTGGAGGTGCCGGGTGGCCCAGGTCTGGTGGCCGGGCGTGGCCGTCCGGTCGGCGGGCAGCGGCACGGGGGTGTCGAAGCCGGTCAGGACGGTACGCCAGTGCTCCAGACCGGCCTCCGTGTCACGGGCGGCCAGCCACTCCAGGTAGTCCCGGTACGGACGGCGGACCTCCGCAGTGCCACCCGTGTAGCGGGTGAACAGGTCCTCCAGCAGCAGCGGAGTGCTCCAGCCGTCGAGCAGGACGTGGTGGAACGTGAGGACCACCTGGGCCCGGTCGCCGCCGAGGCGGGCGAGGGAGATCCGCATCAGCGGGGCGGCGTCCAGTGAGATGCCAGCCCGGTCGGCCGCACGCCGCTCGTCGAGCGCGGCGGCACGCCGCTCCCCGTCGAGGCCGCTCCAGTCCGCCATGTGAACGGGCACGTGGACCCGCTCGTGAACGAGGGCGACAGGCTGGTCGACGGTCTCCCACACCACGGAGACGCGCAGCGCGTCGGAGGCGTTGACCGTCTCCTGCCAGGCGGCGGCGAGGCGGTCGACGTCGGCCACGCTCTCCAGGACGAAGGACATCTGCTCGACGTAGGCGGCGTCACCGCCACCGGATTCGACGGAGTGGAACAGCATGCCCTGCTGCATGGGCGACAGCGGGTACACGTCGGCGATGTGCTCGCCGGTGCCGATCACGCGGTCGACGGTGGCTTGGTCCCAGGAGACGAGCGGGAAGTCGGACGGAGTCCGCCCGCCGGTGCCCTCGGTCAGGCAGTACGCCACCGCCTCGCGCAGCGCGTCACGGTAGCGGGCGGCCAGGGCACGCATCCGCGCGGTGTCGTAGACGGCGCCGGAGTAGTGGAGGTCCACGTGGAGGGCGCCGTCCTGGACGCGGGAGACCACGTCCAGGAGGTACGGGCGTTCCTCGGCCGGGGCGTGGTCGCCGGTGACGGGCAGCATCCCGGCGAACACGTCCGGGTCGCCCTCAGCACCGTAGCGCCCGAGATAGTTGAAGCTGACCTGGGCGGGGTCGGCGAGCTCGGCACCCTGCAGGAAGCGCAGGGCACCGAAACCGATACCCCGGTCCGGGACCGCCCGCAACATCTCCTTCGTCGTACGGATCTGCTCACGCCAGTCCGTACTCGCACCCAGCGCGACGGGGTAGATGGACGTGAACCAGCCAACCGTACGCGACACATCCGCACCGACCACGGCCTCTTCACGGCCGTGGCCCTCCATGTCGACCACGACGCGATCACGGCCGGACCACTCGCCCAGCACGCGGCCGAGCGCGGCGAGAAGGATGTCGTTGACCTGGGTACGGAAGACGGACGGCACCTGCTGCAGCAGGGCCTCGGTCTCCTCAACGGAGAGCGATGCGGACACAATCTTGGCCGAACCGACGGTGTTCACCCCCGCCGGAACCTCCAACAACGGCTCCACACCGGCAACAACGTCGCTCCAGTACAGCACCTGGTCGGAGAAATCGTGCGCCGCCAGCTTCGCCGTCCACGCCGGGAAGGACAACGTCGTCCCGTCCAGGACCACCTCTTCACCCGCGGCCAGCCGGCGGTAGGCGACAGCCATGTCCTCCAGCAGAATCCGCCACGAGACACCGTCCACCACCATGTGATGCACAGCAATCAGCAACTCGTCGTCGGAGAGCACCACCCGCGCCAGCGGGCCACCCTCCAAACGGAAACCCTCCTGCACCACACCGCCGACATCCGCCGCACGCTCGACAACGACCGTGCCCGGCTCGCCAGCGCACTGCTGCCAGCCGTCGGCGGCCTTCTCGTACCGCACCCACAGGCCCTCATGGTGCGACAGCACCACCGACACAGCACGAGACAGCACACCCCGGTCCACACCCGCCGCGATCCGCACCCGCATCGACATACCGAAGTGATCCGGCGCCACCGGATGCGTCCGAACGAACCACTCCTGGACGGGCGAGAGGACGACAGGGCCCTCGACCGTGTCGGCCGGGGCGTCGCCGAAGTCCGCCTCGGCCTCGCGGGCGACCGCCGCGACCCCGGCAACCGTCTGGCGGACGAGCACGTCCTGCGGCGAGACCACCCATCCCGCGCGCCGGAGCCGCGAGACGACCTGAATACTCAGAATCGAATCACCGCCCAGCTCAAAGAAGTTGTCCCGCACACCCACCCGCTCGACGCCCAGCACCTGGGCCCAGACGTCGGCGACCACGCGTTCCAACTCGGTGCGCGGGGCAAGGTACTCGTGCTGCGCCGCGGCGGCGCTCACGTCGGGCTCGGGCAGGGCACGGCGGTCCACCTTGCCGTTCGCGGTCAGCGGGAACGTGCCCACCACCACGAACGCCGCGGGAACCATGTAGTCCGGCAGCGACTTCGCCACGAACTCCCGCAGACCACCATGGTCGACGCGCTCCCCGACCACGTAGCCCACCAGCCGCTTCACGCCAGGCCGCACCTCACGCACCGTCACCACGGCCTGCACCACGTCCGGATGCGCCGCCAGCGCCGCCTCGATCTCACCAATCTCGATACGGAAACCCCGCACCTTCACCTGATGGTCGGCACGACCCACGAACTCCAGCTGCCCGTCCGGCAGCCACCGCACCACATCGCCCGAGCGGTACATCCGCTCGCCCGGACCGCCGAACGGCGACGCCACGAAACGCTCCGCCGTCAGGCCAAAGCGCCCCGCGTAGCCGCGCGCCACGCCGGGACCGGCGATGTACAGCTCGCCCGCGACCCCGGCCGGGACCGGGCGCAGGCGCGCGTCGAGGACATACAGCCGCGCGCCGGCGACCGGGCGGCCGATGGGGACACCGGCGGCGCCGAAGTCACGCACCGGATCGCCTGCGGTGACCGTCACCGTGGTCTCGGTGGGGCCGTAGACGTTGCGCAGGGTCCGGCCCGGCGCCCAGCGGGAGAGGAACTCCGCCGACATGGCCTCGCCGCCGACCAACAGGCCGCGCAGATCAGGGAGTTCCATGTCGGGGACGCTCTGCAGGGCGGCCGGGGGCATCTCCAGGTGGGTGACGCGCTGCTCGCGCAGCACCTGGCCCAGAGCCTCACCGGCGAGCGGGCCGGACGGCGGAAGCACGAGGGTGGCACCGGCGTACCAGGCGGAGAGCACGTCGGCCATGGCCACGTCGAAGTTGGGCGAGACGGCCTGGAGGAGACGGGAACCGTCGGTCAGGCCGATCGCCTGCTGGTGCGCGGCGGCCATGGCGGCCAGGCCGCGGTGTGGGACGAGGACGCCCTTGGGGCGCCCGGTCGAGCCCGAGGTGTAGATCACGTAGGCGCCGGCGTCCGGCGTGGGTGCGACAGCCTTCTCCCCCTCCACGGAGGGGAGTTCGCCGTCCACCCGCAGGACGGGCACGCCGGTGTCCGGTACGCGGTCCAGGGTGCCGGTGTCGGTGAGGATGAGCGCCATGTCCGCGTCGGAGGCCATGAAGGCGAGCCGGTCGGCGGGGTACTGCGGGTCGAGCGGCACGTACACTCCGCCGGCCTTGGCAACCGCGAGCAGCGCGGTCAGCCAGCGCACGCCACGCGGCAGGCAGACGCCGACCACGACGTCGGTGCCGATGCCGTGGGCGCGCAGGGCACGGGCGAGCCGGTCAGCGTCGGCGCCCAGCTCGGCGTAACTGACGGTGAGTTCACCTTCGACGACGGCGGTCAGCCGCGGGTCACGGGCGAGCTGGGCATCGAAGATCTCCGCCAGGGTGAGGACACCGGTCGCCTCCGCGCCGGGCGCGTTCCACTCGTCGAGGATCCGGGTCCGCTCCGCTCCGGTCAGCGTGGGCACGGCCGCCGCGACGGGACGGGTCACGGCCTCGGGCGTGGCCCACTCTGTCAGGACCATCAGCACGTGGGCGGCGATCCGGTCGGCGGTGGCAGCGTCGAAGAGGTCGGAGTTGTAGTTGACCAGGCCACCGAACCCGTCGCCGTGCTCCTCGAAGGCGATCAGCACGTCGAACTGGGCGGAGTCGATGTCCAGGGGGTGTTCGGTCCAGCGCAGGCCGCCGGCGTCGCCGAGGCCGCCGGGCATGCTCTGGAGCACCGTCATGGCCTGGACGAGCGGCGTGCGGCTGGGGTCGCGTTCGGCGACGACGGCATCGACGACGCGGTCGAAGGGCACCTCGGCGTGGGCGAAGGCGTCCAGGACCGTCTCCCGCACGGCCGCGAGGAGTTCGGTGCCGGTCGCGGACTCGTCGACGCGGGTCCGCAGGGCCAGGGTGTTGACGAAGAAGCCGACCTGGTTCTCCAGCTCCCAGTGAGCGCGGCCGGAGTCGGCGGTGCCGACGACCACGTCCTGCTGGCCGCTGTGCCTGGCCAGGACCAGCTGGACGGCGGCGACGAGGCCCATGAACAGGGTGACGCCCTGCTCCTCGCACATCCGACCGAAGCGGTCCAGCACGTCGGCCGGCACGGTGAAGCGGCGGGTGGCGCCGTTGGACGTGCGGACGGCGGGACGAGGCCGGTCGGTGGGCAGGTTCAGCACGGGCGCGCCGGCCAGCTGGCCGCGCCAGTACGCCAGGTTTTCGTCCAGCGTCTCGGACGTCAGGTTCTCACGCTGCCAGATCGCGTAGTCGGCGTACTGGAGGGGCAGTTCCTCCGGGGTGCGGCCGGCGTAGAACTCGCCGAGCTCGCGCAGCAGGACGCCCATGGACCAGCCGTCGGTGACGATGTGGTGCATCGACAGGACGAGCAGGTGCTCGTCGGCGACGATACGCAGCAGCAGCGGGCGCAGCAGCGGCCCGGTGCGCAGGTCGAATGGGGCGCCGTGGTGGGCGCGGACAGTGCGGTCCACGTCCTCGGGCGCGCAGTCGGCCGCGGTCAGGGTGACGGGGGCGGGCGGGTGGATGATCTGGACGCCCTGGCCGTCGACGGTGTCGAAGGTCGTACGCAGCGACTCGTGCCGGACGACGAGGGCCCCCAGCGCGGCTTCGAGAGCGGGCACGTCC
>NZ_JAJPWK010000057.1:0-15563 GCF_046549115.1 Streptomyces sp. x-19
AACCGTTCTTACGCGCCGCCTTCCCCAGCAGGCCACGGACGTAATCCCGCATCCGCCACCGCAGATCCGCCCGAGCGAACCGGCCCGCTACCCGCGCGAACACCGACTCCAACTCCGCAGCCCAGCAATCAACCTCAAGAATCCCCTCCACACCAGAACAACGACCAACACCAGCTCAAGACACGAACCGCTGCTGGAGTGAACAGGCACCAGCCCCCAGCACTGCTCCCCCTTGCCCAAACTTGCTGGCCTGGGCTAACGTCCGCCGGACCGATACCGCTTTCCTCAGAACCTCGCAGGGGCCAGATTGGCCGTGCCGTCAGGGGACATGGTCGACACCCAGGCGATCGGCCGGGGCACGACCGTCGCGGTCAACAGCTTGTAGAAGTCGTTCGGAGCCATCTCTGCAGGATCGAAGTCAACGCGCATGATGATCAGTATCCCTCCGCACGGCCGCGGATTCCACGGAGGATCCGCGGCATCGCCCGACCGCGGGGTTCGTCGGAAAGTGCCCGGTGTCGGAGCCACCGAGCACCAGGAGCTGATTCTGGGCCACCAGCGATGTCATCGACGGCCGCAGCACGCTGCGGCTCACCATCACCAACCCTGGGTCAGGCGCTCAAGACGACACCTGGGAACTGCCCTTGACCCTCTCGTCCCACGGTGGTGAACAGGTCGAGGTCTCGCCCCAGACCGCCGACCAACGCGCCCCAACGCGATCCGCAACGCGCAGTCGTCCCCGCGGACGGAGTTCTACCTGCCCGTCACCAAGCAGGACGGCGACCGCGCGATCGGCTTCATCCGCCTTGTGCACACCGGGTCTCAGGGCGAGGACATCGGTTGCGCCATCGCCGCGGACGAATGGGGACACGGCTACAGCACCGACGCCCATCGCGTGATTCTCGACTTCGCCTTCCACGAGCTCGGGGTACAGCGCGTCGCCGGATGGATCCCCCGGGACAACGAACAGAGGATCAAAGCACTCGAAGAGCACGGCGCGCTCGGCAGGCTGGGCTTCGCCACGGACGAAATACGCCACATGTGAAGGTGCTGGTGGCGACGCATCCCCATCCGGCGGTGCAGGCGGTCTGGCGGCAGGGACTCGCCGGGCGGGAGAACATTTTGGTGACAGGACCGCTGCCGTATCCGGTGTTCGCCAGGTTGCTGTCCATCGCCCGCCTGGTCATCACCGAGGTGAGCCGAGCAGGTCGCGGGTCGCGGGCGGGCGCGGCGGCCAGGCGCGGGGGGCGAGGATGCCGAGGACGTAGGCACGGGCGACGAGGGCGGGCCTGGTCTCGGCGTCAAGCATGTCCCGGAGCCGGCTGAGGTGGTAGTCGACCGCCTGCCGGGAGAGCTTCAGCGAGGTGGCGATCTCGCCGTTGGTGCTGCCGCCGGCGAGGAGGGACAGTATGCGGATCTGCGCGGCGGTGAGCGGCGAGTGGGCCTCGTGGGCGATGCTCTGGTCGGTGACGACGGCCCACACGTTCGCGACACGGCCGACGGGCCCGCTCACCGTGGACAGGTGGAGCTGCGCGCGGCGTTGGCGCCCCTCGGTGTCCAGGAGGACGGCGGGGGTCTCCGCCCGCCTGATGCGGCGGGTGATCAGCCCCTCCCAGGCGCGACGCAGGGGGCGGAGGTCGGGCGTGGCGGCGAGCAGGGTGTGCGCACGGCGGCCGACGAGGTCGGACAGGCGTGTCCGAAACAGTTCGGCGGCGGCGGTACCCGCCTGTTCGATACGGCCGTCGACCGAGAGCAGCGCGCAGGGCAGACCGCTGTAATCCCGCAGTGCGCGCAGATTCTCCTCGGCCTCCTGGCGCTGGCTCGTCGCGCGGACGTGGTCGGTGATGTCGACGTAGATCCCGGCCACACAGGTCCGGCCGTTCTCCTGGACCGGGAAGCGGTGGCCGGCCGCCTGCCCTGTGCTGCCGTCCGAACGGTGATAGCGCAGGTGGTGGCGGACCGGCTTGCCGCGGCTGAGGATCTCCTGGTCCAGGGCCCGGAACTGGGCGGCGTCGGAGGGGGTGTCGAGGTCCTCGATACGACTGCCGACGACCCGCTCCGGTGTGGTGTCGTAAAGGTGCGCGTAGGCGTGATTGGCCCATAAGTAGCGGCCGTCGCGGTCGCGGAGGAAGGCCGCGGCCGGCGCGAAGTCGGCGAAGTCCGCGAAAGCGGCGTACGGCCGGCCAGCCGCGGGCTGCGCACCGGCCTCCATCGCGAACCCGCGCGTCCAGCCCCGGCTCCCGTCCTGGGGCCATCTCACGTGGAAGGTCCGGCCGTCGAACTGGACCAGGGGGTGGCCGTCTTGGAGGGCCTCTCCCGGAGCGGACAGCTCTTGGCGCGCGCGGTCCAGGAAGCGCTGCGCGGTGGGCAGGTCGGCGAAGGCCCCGCCGCCCCGCTCCTTGACGCGCCCCTGCTCGTCGGCCTCCCACCAGGACACGGGGAGGTGCTCCAGCAGCGCTCTGAGACCGGGATCGTCCACGGCGGCCTTTCCGTCCAAGTTCACACCGGGCGGCGGGAAGTGACGTAGCGATGCCTATCCCGTGCGGAGCCCGGCCATGCTCGGTTATCGGCCGACTGCGACACGTGAGCGCGTCGCCGGGGCAGCTTGCCATAGGTGATCCACAACCTTCGTCCGCACTCCAACGTTGTCCACGACTTTGGCATTTGCCTGATTGGCGCCCGCCTCCGGTGGCACTTCCGGCACCCGCCTTCTGATTCCCTTGTGTGTGCCACCGGTTACCCGCCGCGTTCTACGCGGGTTGCGTCACCGTGTCCGGTCACGGTCGACGGACGACGCCAGGCCGGGCAGCGGGACCGGGCCACGGCCCGACGCCCCCGACGGACGCCCGGCGCCCCGGGCGGACGAGCGAACAGACAAGTGATGGGAGACGAACTTCAGTGAGCACGGTGCTGTTGGTGCACGCCAAGGGCGGTCCGCCGCTCGGCCATGTCCTGTCCCGGGCAGCCGCGCGAGCGGACGTGCACCTGCTGGCGCTCAGCGCGCTTCCGCCGTCGGTCGCCGCGTCCGCGGAGCGTCTGTGCGCCTCGGTCGTGCCGCTCACCGACGCGGAGCGGTCCGACCTGGTCTCGTTGATCGTCGCGCGAGCCGGAGCCGTCGGCGCGGACGCGGTTCTCACCTTCTCCGAGTACGCGGTCGTGGCCGTCGCGGAGGCGTGTGCGGCGCTCGGTCTCGCCGGGGCGGGAGACGCCGCCGCGCTCGCCCGCGACAAGCGGATGATGCGACACACCTGGCGTCGGCACGGCCTGCCGCAGCCCGCGTTCCGCCCCGTCGCCACACAGGCGGACCTCCACGAGGCCGTCGCCACCCTGACCGCTCCCCTGCTGCTGAAGGCCGCCTGGAGCGCCGGTTCCACGGCCCATCAGATCATCGGCTCCCCACAGGAGGCCGACACCGCCTGGCGGCGCTCGCGCGAGACCATGGCCCTGTCCGCCCGGCTGGGCTTCGCCGAACTCTATGTGGCCGAGGCAGCGGGACACTTCGTGGTCGAGGAGATCGTGACCGGCGACACCGCGGGCTGGTTCGACGAGCCCGGCTGGGGCGACTACGTCAGCGTCGAGGGCGTGGTGACCGGCGGCGTCTTCCGGCCGGTCTGCGTCAGCGGTCGGATGCCGACGGTGCAGCCGTTCACCGAGCGCGCCGGCATCACCCCCGCGCTGCTTCCCACCGACCTCCAGGATCGCGTCGTGGCCCTCGCCCGGGGGGCCGTGGACGCCCTCGGCCTGCGCGACTGCGGCACCCACACCGAGATCAAGCTCGGTGCCGACGGGCGCATGTGGCTGATCGAGACGGCCGCCCGGTTCGGCGGCGCGATGACCGTCCCGCAGATCGAGGAGGTGTTCGGACTCGACGTCGTCGGCATGCTCGTGGACCACCTTCTGGGCCGTCCGGTCGCCTGGCCCGAGCGGGCCCTCGGCCCGGAGCAGGCACGGGGCGCCGCGGGTTCCCTCGTCGTCCTCGCGGTGGACGGCCGCGGCGCGGCCTGGCGGGACCGCAGGCTGTGGGACTTCCCCGTGGTGAAGGAGGCCGTCGCGCTGAGCGAGGGCAGCACGCTCTCGGTGGTACCGGAGAGTTCCCTGCCCGACGGCAGCACCGTGCCGGTCTACGACCCCGCCGGCGGTGCCAACACGATGGCGGCCCTGTGCCTGCTCTCCGCCGCCGACGCGCGCACCGTGCTGCGCGACTTCACCGCTCTGGTGGACGCGCTGCCCGACGTGCTGCCGCCCGCCGTACCCGCCGCGCCGCGGTCCGAGTCTCCGGCCGCCCGGCCCCCGTTCATGGCCACACCGTCAGCGTCCCCCGCCCGCCCGAGCGTCCGGCCGGCCGTACCGTCCGAGGGAGTCTCCGTATGACCACCACTCGGCTCCCCGTCAGCGTCGCGGATCCCGCGACCGACCGCACGGTCATCGGTGAGAACCTCTCACTGCCGCTGTTCCGTACGCTGTCCGGGGTCCTGGCAGGCCATCCGTACCTCAAGGTCGTCGTCGACCGTGCCGAGGCCACCTGGCACCTGCTCGACACGGCCGCCCACCCCTTCCACGTGAACTACATCGCCACCCGTGTCCTCGGCATGGACCTCTCCGAACTCGATGCCCAACTGGACGAGTTCAACGCATCCGTCTACATGGCCCCAGAGCGCCGCTTCCTGCTCGGGGTGCTGTCCCTGCACACCGACGAGGACCGGGAGGGCCGCGAGCGCACCTTCCTCGTGCTGGAGACGACCGAGGCCGACACCATGCACGGGGAGCTGCTGGAGTTCTTCTACGCCTTCGTCCGGGAGCGCGTCGACGGCAGGCTGCCGCTCCTGCTCAAGCCCGCCAATCACGGTCAGGAGGAGGCACTGGCCTCGGTCAGTGAGCAGCGGGTGCCGCGCGTCCTCAGTCACGAACTCTTCGGTGCCCGGGTCCGTACGCCGCTCAACGTCGGGGAAGCCACAGGGCGACTGCACTGCTTCCGGGACGTGGCGGAGTACGAGGCGGCCGCCGACGGGCTCGGCTGGCCGGACATCGTCGCCATGCCCTGCCTGCCGGACGACGTGCGGCGCGTGGCCGGATTCATCAACACCACGCCCATCACCCCCCTGTCCCACACCAACGTCCTCGCCTCCGGTTGGGGCATCCCCAACGCGATCGTCCGCGACCTGGAACAGCTCGTCGAGAAGGACGGTTTGAACGGCGCCTGGGTCCGCTACCGGGTCCGCGAGGACGAGATCACCCTGGAGCGGCTGGAACAGACTCCCGAGCTGCGGGCCCCGGCCTGGCACCAGCAGCGCATCCGCCTGGAACCACCGCTCCTGGAGGACGCACCCGTACTCTCCCTGCACCGGCTGCGCAGCGCCGACCGGGACCGCTACGGCACCAAGGCGGCCAACCTCGGAGAGCTGCACCACGTACTCGACAGCCGCACGGCCGACCTCACCGCGTTCTACGGCCGCCCCCGCCCGCCCCGTAAGAACCTGTACGGACACCTCGCGGCCCGGCTCGGCCTGGAAGCGCCCTGCGTCACCGAACTCCGCGCGGCCGCGGCCTCCTTCGTGGCCGGCACCGTCGAGGCCCCCGAGGGTGTGGCCCTGCCGTTCTCCCTCCTACACCGCTTCCTCACCTCCTCCCCCGGGCTCCAGCAGGGCATCGGCAAGCTGAAGATGGCGCTGGAACTCGACGCCACCGGCGTCCTCGACTCGCTCTGCCTGCAGATCCAGCAGCTGATCCGGCACACCGCGATGCCCGACGCCGTCGCCGGGGAGATCACCCGGTCCTTCCCCGCCCCGCTCGCCGCGGGCGGCCGTCTTGTGGTGCGCTCCTCCTCCAACGCCGAGGACCTGCCGGGCTTCTCCGCGGCAGGGGTCTACGACTCCGTCACCACGGTCCGCGGCACCGGCGAACTCCTCGACGCCGTGCGGCAGGTGTGGGCCTCCCTGCTCTCGCCGCGCAGTGTGCGGCTGCGCCACCAGGTGGGCATATCCCTGGACGACACCTACATGGGCGTGATCATCCAGGAGTACGTCCCCGCCGCGCTCGGCGGCGTCCTGGTGACCTGCGACCCCACCCGGCGCCAGGACTTCCGCAACGTCTACCTCAACTGTTCGCCGGGCTCGCCCGAACAGGTCGTCGAGGGAGAGGTGCTGCCGCAGCAGTACCTCTACAACACCGTTGAGGGCGGCGGGCGCACCGTAGCCCTCGGTTCCTGGAGCGAGGGCCTGCCCGCCGCCACACGGGCCCGGCTCGCCGACCTGTCCCTGACCGGCCGGCTGCTGCAGTCCCACTTCAGCGCCCCCGAGGTGGACGACCCCCTGGACATCGAGTGGCTACTGACCGACCAGGGCGACGTCCGCCTGGTCCAGATCCGCCCCTACGCGCTGTGAGCCCCCGCCTCCCGCACTCCGCGGCGCGGCCCGCGGCCACGCCCCTGACCGGCACCGCCCGGCGTATCATCCGCCTCAACTACGGCTTCCAGCTGCTGTTCAACCTGCTGTGGTGGATGCCGGTGTTCTACGCGTACCAGAAGGACGCCGGCCTCTCCGACGGGCAGATCTTCGGTATCCAGAGCATCTACTACGTCGCCTTCTGCCTCTTCGAGATCCCGACCGGGCTGATCGCCGACCGGATCGGTACCCGCAACTGCCTGCGGGCCGGCGCCGTCGTGATGACGGCCGCGAATCTCGCCCCGGTGGTCAGTTCCTCGTACTCCGGTTTCCTCGTCCACTTCCTCGCCATCGCCGCCGGCCGCTCCCTCGCCTCGGGCGCGGCCAGCGCCTACCTTTACGACGGGCTGCGCGCCGAGCGGTGCGCGGAGCACTACCTCAAGGCGGAGGGGACCGCCCGGGCACTCGGACTCGCCGCGAAGATCCTTTGCTGGCCTCTGGTCGGGCCGCTGATGGTCCTCGTCCACCCGGCCCCGTACCTCCTGAGCGCCCTGAGCGCGGCGGGTTCCCTGATCTGCGTCATCGCCCTGCCCCGAGCTGCGACGCCCGCCAAGATTCGCGCTACGACCTCGCCGGGCCGGACCGGAAGGCCCCGGGCGCCACGAGGCGGGCGCGGTACCTCGCTGGGCGACGCGAAGGCAGCGCTGCGCTGTGTCGTCTCCTCGCCGTGGCTGGCGCTGGTCATGGTCCAGGGCGTGGCCGTGTTCACCCTGTCCAGGATCTGCCAGGTCAACCTCTTCCAGCCGATCCTGCTCGACCACGGCATCGGCGAGTCCGCGCACGGCGGGGTACTCGCCGCCATGACGGTGGCGGAGGCCGTGGGCTCGGCACGCCCCCAGTGGCTGGGCCGCCGCCTGACACCGGTGGCCTGGGTCTCCGTCCTCAGCCTCGTCCTCGCGGGCACCCTGGCGGGCATCACCCTCGGCGGGCCCTGGGCGGTCGTCGCTCTCCTCTGCGTGTTCGCCGCCGCGGCCGGCTTCGCCTATCCCATCCAGCGCAGGCTGGTCAACGATGCCGTGCCTGCCGGCGCCCCACGGGCGACGCTGCTGTCGGTCGAGTCGATCGTGGACCGCGCGGTGTGCGCGCTGGCGGCCGTCGCCGTGGGCGCCTACCTCTCCGCAGGCCACCTGGACGCTCTCCTCTGGCACAGCGCCCTGGCGACCGCGGTGCTGCTCGGCGCCTTCCAACTGGTCCTGCGGAGCATGAGGACGCGGCGCGGTGCGGATGGGATGACGGAGGCGGTTGCGGCCCTAGAGGCGGTGGAGCGGCCGGATTCTGAAGCGGTGGAGCGGCCGGATTCTGAAGCGACGGAGGAGCCGGGCTCCCGGCGACGGCATCCGGAAGGCGCGGCGTCCGGCGCGCCGGACGCACATCCCAAAACCGCCGTGTAGGACGGGCGCACGCCCGCGCCCACCTCGGGGCGCGGGCGTGCGGGCGTACGTACTGGCGCAGGTGCACACGCAACTGTTCAGGCGCGCCGGCGGGAGCCGTACGCCAGGCACTCGATCACACGGACCGGGAGGTAGGCGGGACGGAAGGGCCGTCCGACCCGATAGGCCACGTAGCCGAGCGAAGCCGCCACGTACGTCTCCTTGGCGGTCTCCCCCTCGTAGACGAGGCGACAGCCGTGCGCCGCGGCCTCGGCACGCTTCCAGAGGACAGGCGCCGGCTTACGCTCCGCCTCGGTGCGGGGAGTGAGAATCCGGTCGCCGAAGTCCTCCCAGGCGAACGGGACGGGTCCCTTCCATGCGCCGTCGACCTCCTTCTTCAGGGCGGCAGCGCGCTCGGCGTCCGTCTTGCCCCACGAGGACGGCACGTTGGTGATCAGCCCGACCTTGATGTGCCGCTCCCGCAACGTGCGCAGGTACGCGGCTGCACCCGGCAGGTAGCTGATGCTGGAGTCCGCGGCCGTGTGCACCAGAGTCTCGCCCAGATCGAAGTAGACGATGGCACAGCCGCGCGCCGAAGGTGTCCGCACCCCGACCGGAACGCCGTGCGACACGTCCGCCGGCACGGCTGCACTCGCCGCGGTACCCAGCATGACCGACGCCACCGCAGCGGCCGGCAACACGAGACCGATACGGAAGAAGCCACGGAAGGAAGTTCTCTGCATGGCGTTCGGCGCCTCTCTCTTCGACGCGCCACACAGACGCGCCCCACGTCAGGTGCGTGACCAACAACGCACGACGCATCCCTACGGCCCCTCACACCCCAGGAAGAGCCCCTCTCCCCCGTCATCGCTGCTTCCCGCCATACCCCTGAACCGCACACGCCACTCGCCGACACACCACCGAGCACGTCGGCCGCCTCCTCACGGGAGGCGGCCACACTCAGGGCGGCCTCGGGTCAGCCCAGGAAGCTGAGCCGCACCTGAGGGCTGGGATCGTCGCCGTTGGTGTCCGCCAACCTCCGTTAAGACAACCCATAGGATAGGTGTGCTGACCGGCAGGCAATGCAGTAGCCACCTGCACCAGTGAGGTGCAGCCAGAGCAAGCGCCCGCGACCACGGCCGTCGTCGGGCCAGCGGTGGTCGTCAGCCTCCGACCAGACCGCACACCGTCAGTTAACGCAGATGCGCTACCCAGCGCCTTCGTTTGACAGGGCAGCGGTCGACCGCGCTTGGTCGGGCACGTGAGCCTCGTTGAGTGGTACGCGTGCCGGGTAGACAGTGGCTCTGACCCCGATGTTCGTCAGTGCGCGGCGGGGAGTGGTGAGAGCACACCAGACCAGCCTATTTGACCGCAAACCAGAGCCGCCTCGTCAGCCGGAGGAATCCGAACCGCCTCCAGCGCCAACCGCTCCTCCGAGTGCCCTCCTCAGCGCCCGCGCCTCGTCGGCGAGGCGACGGGCGAGAGGCTCATCGCGGAGTCCGCTTTCGTTCAAACAGGCATGGGACACGGCGAGTCGCTCGGTGACGACGCCGATCAAGTCTTCCACCATGCCGGAGGTCAAGCCCGAGCCTGGGAGAGGCAAGGCATCGATCTCCCTGTTGAGGAGATCGATGCCTTGCTGTACCTCGGAGTGGGCGGCGGGCGGCAGGCTCGACCGTTCAAGTTGCCGCTGCAGGCGCGACAGCGCTGATGTTGTCTCCTCCAGCAGTCGCACATGGCGGTCCGCCTGGAACCCGGCATCCGTCGTGACGACATTCCGCAAAAACGCGGCGTGATTCAACGCCCCTGCCATCGTCCCCTGATTGCCGATGCCCACATACACCCTGCCGTCTGCAGCGCCCTTCGGCGTCCGGCATCCGAGCGCCGGCCGAAAGCACGGATGGACACGCAGGTTTTCCTCGTACGGCTGGACAGGCCACTGGGAGTCACCGGCGTACACCACGCCATCACCACGGCTTACGCCTAGGAAGCCGATGCCGTATAGGGCGTCAATGACCGAGGTGGCCGTCAACTGATCGGTGTACGCAGAGTATCTGTCGTGAAGGGCCTCCCGGATCGCGTCGAACCTCACGGTGAAGTCGTTTCGGTCCACGGCGTAGCCAGCGTTCTCGAACTGGGCGAACACCGGCCGCAGGAATGGAAATCCGACGTTGTACTCCTTGGCGAGGTCATCGAGCTTCCATCGGGAGAACTGCTCGGCGGCCTCCATGACGTCCTCTTCGTGGATCGTCGGGCGTCCCGAGCGGTCAGCTGCGTCCCTGCACAGCGTGAGGAACTGAATGATGTCGCGGGGTCGGGCAAGGGAGCGCCGCACGAGGTAGTCCGGGGTCCACTCGCCGGCGACCCGGGGCGGGAAGACACCGCCCCACAGCTCCTCGTCCGAAATTGGCCGTTCGAGCGACAGGCTGGCACGGGCTCGGGCCAAAGAACGTAGAGCAGACGGGCTCCAAGTGATTCGGACTTCGTCACTGCGGAACTTGTCCCCGTCCGCGAAGTTCAGCGCATCATAGATGTCGGCCCGCACGAAGAGCACGCAGCGCACCGCGTGCCTATATGCCGCGGCAGCATGCTTGGCGCCGAGCAGAAGACCGGTGACCAGCGCGTGGCTGTCCGAGTCGCCCTGCCACACCTGCTCCAGCTGGTCTACGAGGATCAGTAGGGGTTTCTCCCCCGCCGCGACACAACCGAGGTCTTCGAAGGCAGCCCGCACGCCCGCCTCGAGCGCATCGAGCTGCCGTGTGGCCCGCGCACCCTCGGAACCTGTGCCGGGTTCACCCCCGGCGCTGACACTCGCCTCGAGGCCGAACATCTTGACCGACAGGGTCGCCGACTGCAGCAGGCGCGTGCCGCGCCGCAGACGGTCGGTGAGCCGTCCGTCGCCGCTCTCATCGTTGACCTGGAGAAAGTCTTTGAGGACGCGTACGGAGGCTGGAGCGCGCCACTTCTTATGGGTTTCGGCATGTTCAGTGACGTACTGGGCCGCGTGCACGGCGAAGATGTAGCGCCAGATCAGGGACTTAGCGGTGTCGGCGGTTAGCCCTTGCAGTTCGAAGCGCCGGATCTCGTCACCTGCCGCGTCGTCCGGCGTGATGAGGGCAGTCCGTCCCGGATACCCGCCGCCCGCGAGATGGGCGCAGATGGCACTCTTGCCGGAACCCTTGCGCCCGACAACCAGCGACTTGCGCCCGGCCAGTACGGCCTCCGAGGCGTACGTGGACTGGAAGCCATCACGCAGCAGACCGTCGGCGAAATCAGACTCCGCGTCGTCACGCCCGAAGAAGAGCTTTTTCACTGGCTGGTACGGCTGCTCCACGAATCCCCCTGCGCGGTTGCTGCTGAACCGCTCAGATTAGCGGTTCGGGATCACCTGCACCGTTGCACACGGATAATGGTGCACCGGGTGCAGGTTCGAGTACGGGCGAGGTTCAGACCGGCAGCAGAACTCGGGGGCATGATGAGCGAAGGGTTCCAAGTTGATCCACTTGACAACGAGTTAGCGGAGGCTGTCCGTGCTCTCGTTGCAGGTCAAGAGCACCAGGACGAGATACTAGGAGTCGTCTCGAGGGGGATCTCCTCGCTCGACGCCACAGTCTCCTCAGCACAGTCGGAGATCGCCGCGCTTCAGGGTGACCTCGACGCGACGGTCGCTGAGTTGAGGAATGTGGCGCATTCCGTGCGGGTCGTAGACAACTCAATCAGCCAACTTCGTGAACAGTTCACCGAGTTCACGGAACGGTACGCCAAGGATCAGGTACGTGCCGCTGCCGAGGCCGAGCTGGCGCGGCTCACGCTCGATTGGCAGAGCCGCTTCGAGCAGCGTCGACGTACGCGTGCTCTCGCCCACAGTCTCGTTCACACGCTCACTCGAGACGCTGTGGAGCGCGGCGTCGTCGATGTTGCCGCTGTTGAGGCTTGCGCCGCGGAACGCCTGCTGATGGAGCCGTCCTACTGGCTCGCTCCGGCTGTAGTCGCGCTCGCAGCCCGCCATCGAGGTGAGGCACAGCGGGCTCGCCGCGCCGTGAGCCATGCTTACTCCCTCGACGCGGCCAAGTCCAACCTGTTCTTCGCGCTGACCTGTTCACGCCTGGGCGAGTTCAAGGAGGCCGCCCGTCGGATGGATCAGTACCTCCGTTCCATCGATTCCTACGCCCTGGATGAGGACTTCCAGATCGTGTTGGACGCGGTGGCTTGCCGAGAGCTCGGCGATGATGCACACGCCTATGCCCAACTCGCCATGAAGCGCTGGGCGGGCCAACTGGACCTAGCGAACGGCGACGGCGGACCCGACCCTGTGGCCGACCACTTGTGGGAGCTACGGAACCGTCTGCCGGCCGATGCGTTTCCTGAACTGGGTCAGCTGTGCGCAACGGAGTGGGACCGGTTCAGGCGGGGCTGGGAGCTAGCCAGCGTCCCCGTCGCCGCACTGGACTACCTACAAAGGCAGTTTCCTCCCGAACCGGCGGACTGGTCCGAGTCGGGCACATACGCAGAGGGAGCGCTGGGAGCCCTGATCGACCGGTACGACGAGGAGGAGCAGGCGCTGGATCACCGCATGGAGTACTTGCACCGTGTCATCGATCACGGTGGAGACGTGGATGCAGCCCGCCGTTCCGTCAATGCCGATGACGACGCACGCAAGCCCACTGACCTCCGCACCCTCTTGGTCAACGCCGTCTTCGCACCGAGATCCGTCCTTCTCGGCAACGAAGCCCGAAGGTTGGTCCTGCGTACTCTGTGGCCACGCGTGCTGGGCGCTGCAGAAGAGTGCGCAGATCGGGCCCGGCACCTGCTGCCCAGCGAACTCGCCATCGGAACGGACGAATGGAGTTCCGTCGTCCCCGCCGATCCGTCCACCAACGTGGACGCCGAGCCCCTCGTCGCTCAACTGGCCGGAGCCATAGAGGAACGCACGGGTCGGCGCGTGGATGCAGTGCGGCTGAATCGGACCCGACTGTGGGGAGCTGGGGTGCTGACTCTGATGGCCGGCGTTCTCGCCTTCATCATGGCGGCGGGGGTTACCCGCGTGATCTGCGCGTGTCTCAGCCTCGGATTCGCGGGGTGGGCCGCGTATGAATGGCGTCGGGTACCGGTCCGTAGACGGGAACTGCGAACAGAGGGGTCCGGACTGGCGCGGCGCCACGTTCGGACGCTCCGCCTTGGGTTGCGGCAGCGGGAGAAGTTCTTCGGCGTGTGGAATGACCATCTGCACGGGTCCGGCAGGTTGCGAGCATGGGGCACCGAGACCTGGCGAGAGGAGGAGTTGACGTGAGAGAACTGGCGCCCAGAGAGGATGGTTCCAGGTTCGTCGGAAATGGCCGATACGAGCTCATTGCCCACCTAGGCAGCGGTGGGATGGGGGACGTACTGGAAGCCCGGGATGTCCGCCTCGACCGCAGGGTGGCGCTCAAGTTCCTCGGCGCCGGGCGCTTCACGGGCGCAGCTCCGGGTGGCGCACGCTTCGCCCGGGCAAAGGAGATGTTCGTCCGCGAGGGCCACACGATGGCCCGGATCGATCACACGTACGTAGCCACGATCTACGACTGCGAGGTCGACGGCGACGACCCCTTCCTCGTCATGGAACACGTCGACGGTCGCCCTCTAGCGGAGTACCTGGGCAACGACCCCCTACTGCTGGAGCAGACCGTACGCTGGAGCAGACAGATCGCCGAGGGTCTCGCCGCCGCACACCGCGAGGGCGTGGTGCACCGTGACATCAAGCCCGCCAACATCCTCATCACCCACGACAACAGCGAGGTGCGCATCATCGACTTCGGGCTCGCCCGCTTCGCTGATGCCACTGAGTCGCACACTGACATCGGGACACCGCTGTACAGATCACCGGAGCGATGCCGGTTCGAATCGGGGGACGAGCGCAGTGACCTGTATTCCCTTGGCTGCGTGATGTACGAGATGGTGATCGGCTGGCCCCCGTTCGGCGATCGGCACTCGGACGCTGCGGCACTGGCCAAGGCTCACCAGCATCACCCCCCGGTCCGACCCGGCCAGCAAGTGCCGGATGTACCTGACGCCCTCGATGACCTGATCATGTCGCTACTGGCCAAGCATCCGGCCTACCGCCCTCGCAACGCGCGCGCGGTGATCCGGGCGATCCAGGAAGTAGAGCGATCCCTCGATGCAGTGGCAGCGACGCGACGA
Source organism: Streptomyces sp. x-19 (assembly GCF_046549115.1). NCBI lineage: Bacteria > Bacillati > Actinomycetota > Actinomycetes > Kitasatosporales > Streptomycetaceae > Streptomyces > Streptomyces sp. x-19. Next base: position 13,988 of record NZ_JAJPWK010000057.1, read on the forward strand.
CGGCTGTCGGGGCACGACACGACTCAGGTAGACGCTGGAATCACAGAGCGCATCAGGGACGCCCAGAAGCGCGTCCGCCGTCTGTCACTTCAGTTCGGGTCCGCCCACGCGGAGACTCTCGTGGCCCGCGGTGAACTCGCTGAACTGACCGGCGAGTCCGGCGACGAGCGCGGCGCGGTAGAGCTGTACGAACGGATAGGCCGCGATTGTCAGCGACGTTACGGACCCTACGACCGCAGGGCCCTGGACGCGTTTGAGAACATGACCCGCTGGACCGAGGGCGGGTTCGAGAGATGAGTGCCCAGCAGGTTGCGCATTCTGGGCGCATCACGGGCAGGACATCCCGCCCCAGCCCTTGTCCATTCGCAGCTCGGTCATGCTCAGCGCCTGATACTTGGCCATCGCTTTGCGGGCCCCAGCCCGAACAGGTTTCGCAAGCTGCCCCAAGTCGGTCCGAAATATGTGCGCGACAGCGAGCTGCTGCAGGGATAACTTTCCTAAGTTGAAAGCAGGTTGTCCGGGCCGGCGCCCGGATACCGCGCCGGCCACGGCCGATCTCGAAAGGAATTATGTTTCTCGAAGGGCTGTCCCGTAAATGATCTTTGACGTGCTGGACGACCTGCCCGTTTCTTCGTCAGCCAGCGAGGGTGAGATTGTGCAGGCGGGCGATGCCGAGCATGGCGTGGTGGACGCCGTCGCCCTTCAGGCGGCAGTCGCGGAGGATCTTCCAGCTCTTCATACGGGCGAAGGCGTGCTCGACACGGGCGCGGACTTTGCGGTGGGAGGCGTTGTGTTCCTCTTTCCAGGCGGGGAGTTCGGTCTGGCCGCGTTCGCGGCGGTGCGGGATGACCAGGCCGGTGCCGCGGTAGCCGCCGTCCGCGATCACCGTGGTGTTGCCGACGGCGCCCTTGGCGCCGGACAGCTCCCACGCCTTGCAGTCGTTGCCGTTGCCGGGCAGCGGCCGGCCGACCGCGACGACGAGCCGGGTGTCGGCATCGATGACGACCTGGTGGTTGGTCGAGTACCGGTAGTTCTTCGACTGCTCGGCGATGCTGTGGTCGCGGGTGGGCACCAGGGTGCCGTCCACGATCAGCACGGCGTCCTTGCGGAAACGCTTGCGCTGTTGGAGCGCGAGCGAGGGCCCGAGGCGGTCGATGATGCGGTCCGCTGCGGACTTGGAGACACCGAACAGCGGGGCGAGCTGCCGCAGAGTCAAGTTCGTCCGCCAGTACGCGGCGACCAGCAGGACGCGGTCCTCCAGCGGCAGCTCCAGGGTCGACCTTTACGAACCGGGTCCGCACCTTCACGCCGCAATGCGGTGATCAGCTTGCCGAACTGACGCGGGCTCAGCCCGGTGAACGGGGCTATCCAGGACGGCTCCGACGCCGTGATCACACCAGACACGGCAAGATCATCTCACCCGTGACCAGCAGTTACGGGACAGCCCTTAGGACTTGCAGAGAATCAACGTGTTGCTTCCGGTCCTGTGGCTCGTTGATGTGGTATGCGCGTCTCCGAGTCGATCCTTGACCAACTCGCTGTGAAGTTTGGGGTGTTGTTCCCACATCTCGACGAG
>NZ_JAJPWK010000058.1:0-13212 GCF_046549115.1 Streptomyces sp. x-19
GGTGTCCGGACGTAAAGCGCAGCAGTCCGGACACCCCACCACCCGCACCCCCGGCACCGCACCCGACCAGCCCCGCGCAGCGGCCCCGCGCCGCAGGCGCAAACGGCAACCCCCATGGCGGGAACGCCGACAACGTGGGAAGAGGCCCGCGCCGTCAGGCGCAAACGGAAACCCCCGCGGCGGGACGGCCGACCACGTACGACGAAGCCCCGCGCAGCGGAGCCGGTCGAAATCCCGCTCAGCGGGAACCCGCTCTCCCCGGGCGCCCGTCGCCGCGCTTAGCCTCCCGGAACAGACCTACCGCCCCGTGGAGGACCACATGCTCACGGACCGCCAACGGAAGCTCGCGGCAGGGCAGTTGCGCGACGCCGAGCGCGCCGGCCGGCCCATCGCCCCGCTTACTGAGGAATTCTCCGGCCTCGGTGCCGACGACGCCTACGAGATCCAGTTGCTCAACATCCGGGAGCGGATTCGGGCGGGTGCCACCGTCACCGGCCACAAGGTCGGGCTCTCGTCCGAGGTCATGCAGCGCATGATGGGTGTCGACGAGCCCGATTACGGCCATCTGCTGGACGACATGGAGCTGCACCCCGGCACCCCCGTCCCGCTCGCCCGGTACTGCGCCCCGCGCATCGAGGTCGAGGTCGGCTTCGTGTTGGGTGACGACCTGCCGGGCGAGGACTGCACTGTCGACGACGTTCTCGCCGCGACCGAACGGGTCGTGCCCGCATTGGAGTTGATCGACAGTCGGATCCGTGATTGGCGGATCACGCTGCCCGACACCGTCGCCGACAACGCCTCCTCGGCCGGTTACGCCGTCGGTGAGGGCCGCGACCCGCGCGAGCTGGACCTGAAGGCCGTCGACGCGGTGCTGCACCGCGGCACCGAGCGGATCACGGAGGGCCGTAGCGACGCCGTGCTGGGCGACCCGACCCTGGCCGTCGCCTGGCTCGCCCGGACCGTCGCCCGCTTCGGCGTGCCCCTGAGGAAGGGCCACCTGGTCCTGCCCGGCTCGTGCACCCGGGCCGTCGACGTCGCCCCCGGGGCGACGTTCACCGCCGACTTCACCGGGCTCGGCCCGGTTTCGCTCTCCTTCGTCTGAGGCCCCGCCGACCGGGCGGCCCCGCGGCTCGGCCCGTCCACCGGTGGGTCCCCCGTTCCCCTCAGCCCCTTCACCCGAGAGGTGATGATGACCCGCACGACCAAGGCCACCGCGGCCATCGTCGGTTCCGGCAACATCGGTACCGACCTGCTGTACAAGCTTCAGCGCTCCCCGCTGATCGAGCCCCGCTGGATGATCGGTGTCGACCCGGACAGCGAAGGGCTCGCCCGGGCCCGCCGCGCCGGCATCGAGGCCAGTCATGAGGGCGTGGACTGGCTCCTGGCCCAGGAGGAGAGCCCGGACCTGGTCTTCGAGGCCACCTCCGCCGGCGTCCACCGCGCCAACGCCCCCCGTTACGCCGAGCGCGGCATCAAGGCCGTCGACCTGACTCCGGCGGCGGTCGGCCCCGCCGTCGTCCCGCCCGCCAATCTCACCGCGCATCTCGACGCCGACAACGTCAACATGATCACTTGCGGCGGTCAGGCCACCATCCCCATGGTGTACGCGGTCTCCCGGGTCGTTCCGGTCCCCTACGCGGAGATCGTCGCCTCGGTGGCCTCCGTCTCGGCCGGGCCCGGCACCCGCGCCAACATCGACGAGTTCACCCGCACCACCGCCCGCGGCATCGAGCGGATCGGCGGTGCCGGGCGGGGCAAGGCGATCATCATCCTCAACCCCGCCGAACCGCCGGTCATCATGCGCGACACCGTCTTCTGCTCGATCCCCGAGGACGCCGACCGGGACGCCATCGCCCAGTCCGTCAAGGAGGTCGCCGAGCAGGTCGCCAGTTACGTCCCCGGCTACCGGCTGCGCGCCGAGCCGCAGTTCGACGATCCGTCGGTGGTCAACGGGGGGATGGCCCGGGTGGCCGTCTTCCTGGAGGTCGAGGGTGCGGGCGACTTCCTGCCGCCGTACGCCGGCAACCTCGACATCATGACCGCCGCCGCCACCAAGGTCGGCGAGGAGTTCGCGAAGGGCATGCAGGCATGAAGAGCTATTCCGACACCCTCGACATCCGCGTCACCGACTCCTCGCTGCGCGACGGCTCGCACGCCAAGCGGCACCAGTTCACCGTCGAGGACGTCCGGTCCGTCGTCGCTGCGCTGGACGACGCCGGCGTGCCGGTCATCGAGGTCACCCACGGCGACGGGCTCGGCGGTTCCTCGTTCACTTACGGCTTCTCCAAGACGCCCGAGCAGGATCTGATCAAGACTGCCGTGGAGACCGCCCGGCAGGCGAAGATCGCGTTCTTGATGCTGCCCGGCCTCGGCGTCAAGGACGACATCCGTGCCGCGCACGGCAACGGCGCGACCGTCTGCCGGATCGCCACGCACTGCACCGAGGCGGACATCTCCGTCCAGCACTTCGGGCTGGCGCGGGACATGGGACTGGAGACCGTCGGGTTCCTGATGATGGCGCACTCCACCACCCCCGAGGCGCTCGCCCGGCAGGGCCGCATCATGGCGGACGCCGGCTGCCAGTGCGTCTACGTCGTCGACTCGGCCGGCGCCATGGTGATGGACGACGTCACCCAGCGCGTCCAGGCACTGGTCGCCGCGCTCGGCGAGGACGCCCAGGTCGGCTTCCACGGCCACGAGAACCTGGCCCTGGGCACCGGCAACTCCATCGCCGCGATCCAGGCCGGCGCCCGCCAGATCGACGGTTCCACCCGCCGGCTGGGCGCCGGCGCCGGCAACACCGCCGTCGAGGCGCTGGTCGCGGTCTGCGCCAAGATGGGGATCCGCACCGGCATCGACGTCCTGAAGATCATCGACGCGGCGGAGGACGTGGTCCGCCCGGTGATGGACGAAGAGTGCCAACTCGACCGACTGGCCCTCCTGATGGGTCACGCGGGGGTCTACTCCAGCTTCCTCAAGCACGCCTTCCGGCAGGGCGAGCGGTACGGCGTGTCCGCCGCGCAGATCCTGCTGCGCGCCGGCGAACGCCGGCTCGTCGGCGGCCAGGAGGACCAGCTCATCGACATCGCCGTCGAACTCGCGGCGCAGAAGTAGCAGGGAGAGAACGATGACCGCACTCAACGACGAGGCCCGTGTCATCGAGGCGGCCGAGCCGCCCACCCGGTTCGCCCGGGGCTGGCACTGCCTGGGTCTGGCCGAGACCTTCAAGGACGGCCAACCGCACGAGATCGAGGCGTTCGGCACCAAGCTCGTGGTCTTCCAGGGCGCGGACGACGGTGCACTGCACGTCCTCAACGCCTACTGTCCCCACATGGGCGGCAACCTCGCCCGGGGCAGCGTCAAGGGCGACACCGTCGCCTGTCCGTTCCACGACTGGCGCTGGTCCGGCAACGGCCGCTGCGCCGGCATCCCGTACGCCCGCCGGGTCCCGCCGCGGGCCCGCACCCGGGCCTGGACCGCCCTGGAGCGCAACCAGCAGCTCTACGTCTGGAACGACCCCGAGGGCAACCCGCCGCCGCCCGAGGTCACCATCCCGGAGATCGAGGGCGCCGGCCACCCCGACTGGTCCGCCTGGTCCTGGAACACGCTGCGGGTCGACAACTCCAACTGCCGCGAGATCGTCGACAACGTCGTGGACATGGCGCACTTCTACTACATCCACTACTCGTTCCCGACGTACTTCAAGAACGTCTTCGACGGGCACATCGCCACCCAGTACATGGAGTCGTCCCCGCGCGGCGACATCGAGGTGACCACCCCGGCCTCGGCCGGCGACCTCCGCTCCGACGCCTCGTACTTCGGCCCGTCCTACATGATCGACAAGCTGTGGACGGACGTGGGCGCCGGGGTCGACATGGAGTCGGTCCTCATCAACTGCCACTATCCGGTCGACGCCAACAGCTTCGTGCTGATGTACGGCGCGATCGTCAAGAAGCTGCCAGGCATGACCGACGAGGAGGCCGCCGAGGCCGCCCGGATGGCGTCCGAGGGGCTGAAGGTCGGCTTCGAGCAGGACGTGGAGATCTGGCGGAACAAGACCCGGATCGACAACCCCCTGCTGACCGAGGAGGACGGTCCGGTCTACCAACTCCGCCGCTGGTACGAGCAGTTCTACGTCGATGCCGCCGACGTCAAGGACGAGATGGTGCGCCGGTTCGAGTTCGAGATCGACACCGAACGGGCCAACACGGCCTGGCGCGCCGAGGTCGCCGACAACCTCGCCCGCCGCGCGGCCGGGGCGTGACGGTGCGGCCCGTGATCTGCGGGACCTGCGGCAACCAGGTCCTCTGCGAGAAGTTCAGCCCCGCCCACACCCAGGTGCAGTGGACCGAGGACGCGGCCGACAGTTGCCCGCGGATCGGCGCGCGGGTGGCGGCCGGCGAAGCGAGCGCCCGGGTCCGCTCGTGCGACGCGCTGCGCGCCAGCATCGCCCGCGCGGTCGCGGACGGCACGTTGGTGGTGGCCGACAAGGACGGCAACCCGGTGCCGGACGCGACCGCGCGACCGGTGGTGGCCGATGCCTGAACCGCGAACCCACCGGCTGCGGATCGCCGAGGTGATCGAGGAGACCGCCGACGCCCGCTCGCTGGTCTTCGAACCACGGCACCAACTCCCTTACGCACCAGGGCAGTTCCTGACCTTCAAGCTGCCGGGTCGGGACGGCGGGGCGGCGGCCCGCTGCTACTCCCTGGCCAGCTCCCCGCACACCGGCGAACCGATGAAGGTCACCGTCAAACGGGTGCCGGGCGGCCACGGTTCCAACTGGCTGTGCGACCACGCCCGGCCCGGCACGGAACTGGAGGTGCTGCCGCCGGCCGGCACCTTCACCCCGCCCGGCCTCGACACCGACCTGCTGCTCGTCGCCGGCGGCAGCGGCATCACCCCGGTGATGTCGGTCCTGAAGTCGGCGCTCACCGAGGGCACCGCCCGGCACGTCCTGCTCTACGCCAACCGCGCCGAGTCCGCCGTCATCTTCCGCGGCGAACTGCGCGAACTGGCGGAGGACTACCCGGACCGGCTGGTGGTGCTGCACTGGCTGGAGAGCCTCCAGGGGCTGCCGGACCCGGGCCGGCTGGCCGCGGTGCTCGCGCCGCACGTCGGCCGCGAGACGTACCTGTGCGGTCCGCAGCCGCTGATGGACTCCGCCGAACAGGCCCTGCGCTCCTTGGGCGCGCCCAAGGAGCGGCTGCACCGGGAGCGGTTCTTCTCGCTCAGCGGGGCCGCGGCGTTCGAGGCGCCGGAGCCGACCGGGGCGGCCGACGCGGCCGGGCCGGTCGACCGGGACGACGCGGCTGCCGCGACCGCCCACGTCGAGCTCGACGGCGAGACCCACCAGGTCCGTTGGCCGGCCGGCACCCCCTTGCTGGACGCCCTGTTGGCCGCCGGGGTCGACGCGCCGTACTCCTGTCGCGAGGGAGCCTGCGCGGCCTGCACCTGTCGGGTCGTCAGCGGCGAGGTGTCGATGGCCCACAACGAGGTGCTGGACTCGGAGGACCTGGCCGAGGGCTACGTCCTGGCCTGCCAGGCGGTCGCGGCCGGCGGCGCGGTGAAGATCAGCTACAGCTGACCGGTGGGGGCGGCGGGGCGGCGGGCACGGTGCCCGCCGCCCCCACCGTGCGTTCCCCGCCGTTCCCGCGCGCCGCGGAGGCCATGCCCTCACATCCACTCGCTGTCCCGCATCCAGGCCAGGGTGTTGGTCATCGCCGCGGGCGACATCGCCGGCCCCAGGTGCGGCACCTGAGCGGGGCGGTGCGGCCGGACGGTGCGCCGACCCGGCCCGAACAGTGACCGCCACACCGTGCGCGCGCAGTCCGCGACGGCCGGGGCGAGCCGGTCCAGTTCCCGGTGGGCGCCGTTGCCGGAGAGCGAGATCGCGGCGATCGCCCGGCCCGAACCGCGCAGCGGCACGGCCACGCACGACACCCCCCGGTACGCCTCCTCGTGGTCGTAGGCGACGCCGCGGGACCGGGCCGTCGCCAGTTCGGCGCGCAGTGCCTCCGGCCGGCAGATGGTCCGCGGCGTCCGGGGCCGCAGTCCGCGCCGGACCACCTGCTCCACCACCGCGTCGTCGCTGAACGCCAGGATCGCCTTGCCGGAGGCGGTGCAGTACGCCGGCTGCCGGCCGCCGACCCGCGAGGGCACCGCGGTGTCGGCCGCCCCACCGATCCGTTCCACGTGGACCACCTCGGCCTCGTCCAGCACCGCCAGGTGCACCAGATGGCCGGTCGTCTCATGCAGTTCGTGCAGGTGGGGCAGGGCGGCCCGGCGCAGCCGGTGGTGGTGCGAGGCCAGTGCGCCCAGTTCCAGCACCCCCATGCCGAGCCGGTAGCCGCGGCCCTCCCGTTCCAGCCAGCGCAACCCCTGCAACTGGTCCAGGATCCGGTGCGCCGACGAGCGCGGCACCCCCGAACGTTCCACCACCTCGGTGAGGGTGAGCCGGGCCTCGGTACTGCTGAACGCGTTCATCACCCGCGCGGCCTTCTCCAACAGCGACAGTGGTCCACAGTCGCCCCCGGCGCTCTGTTCCGGCATCGGCACACCTCCCACAACAACGGCGAAACCCCAGGTCCGGGCCGAAGCGGAGGCCCCCTATCGGGTTCTCGCGGATTGTCGGGAACGTTGCCAGCCCTCCCGCTGAGTGGGAAGAGGGTATTTCGTTTCGGAATAGTAAAGCGTAGGTTCCTGCCACCCCTGCCGCGGGACGGCGCGGCAGGGCCCTACCTCAGATCGAATCGAGAGGGGATGCGCATGCGCGACGAAGACGTCCTCGCAGCGGTCCGCGAACTCGCCCCCACCCTGCGTGAACGCGCCGCCGAGGCGGAGGAGCTGCGCCGGGTGCCGGACGCCTCCATCAAGGACCTCACCGAGACCGGTTTCTTCCAGCTCCTCCAACCGCGGGCGTACGGCGGACTCGCCGCCGACCCGCTGGTGTTCTACCGGGCCGTCAAGGAGATCGCCCGGGCCTGCGGCTCCACCGGCTGGGTCGCCTCGGTCATCGGCGTCCACCCCTGGCAGGTTGCGCTCTTCGACCCGCGGGCCCAGGACGAGGTCTGGGGCGACGACCCGCACACCCGCATCAGCTCCTCCTACGCGCCCACCAGCCAGGTCACCCCGGTCCCCGGCGGCTTCAAGGTCTCCGGCCGCTGGCACTTCTCGTCCGGCTGCGACCACGCCGACTGGGCGCTGCTCGGCGGGCTGGTCACCGACGGCGACGGCAAGCCCGTCGAGATCTACACCTTCCTCATACCCCGCGCCGACTACCGCATCATCGACGTCTGGGACACCGTCGGACTGCGCGGCACCGGCAGCAACGACATCGTCATCGACGAGGTCTTCGTCCCCGAGCACCGCGCCCTCGGCTTCGGCCCGGTCAGCGCGCGGGACTGTCCCGGCCACGCCGTCAACCCCGAGCCGCTCTACCGGATGCCCTACGCCGCGGTGTTCACCACCACCATCTCCACCCCCATCGTCGGCATCGCCGAAGGCGCCTACGAGGGCTACGTCGCCGCCACCCGGGAGCGCTTCCGGGTCTCCTACGGCCAGAAGGTCGTCGAGGACCCCTTCGCCCAGGTCCGGATCGCCCGCGCGGCCAGCGACATCGACGCGGCCTGGCTCCAACTCAGCCGCAACATCAGCGAGTTGTACGACCTCGCGATGCGCGGCGAGGACCTGCCGATGGCCCTGCGCACCCGCGCCCGCCGCGACCAGGTGCTCGCCACCGAACGTGCGGTGGCCGCCGTGGACCTGCTGATGGAGAACTCCGGCGGCAAGGCCATGCGCACCGGCCCCAACGTCGTCCAGCGCGCCTGGCGCGACGCGCACACCGGCCGCGGCCACGCGGCCAACGACCCGGAACGCGCCCTCGTCCTCTTCGGCCAAGGCGCCCTCGGCCTCGACATTCAGGACACGATGCTGTGACCACCGACGCGAAGCTCACCTACCAGAGCACCTCGAAGACCGCCAAGGCCGGGGAGCTCACCCTCCACTACAACGAGGCCGGCGACCCGGCCGCGCCCGTCGTGATCATGCTGCACGGCGGCGGCCCCGGCGCCTCCGGCTGGTCCAACTTCGGCCGCAACCTGCCGGTCTTCGCCGCGCACTTCCGCACGCTGCTGATCGACCAGCCCTGTTACGGCGCCTCCGACAAGCCCGAGCTGACCAAGGACTTCTTCTCCTTCGCGGCCGACGCCGTCGCCGCCCTCATGGACCAACTCGGCCTGGAGAAGGCCCACTTCATCGGCAACTCGCTCGGTGGTGGAACCGCCACCAGGATGGCCCTCGACCACCCGGAGAAGGTCGACAAGCTCCTCCTCATGGGCCCCGGCGGCATCTCCGTCAACCTCTTCGCCCCCGACCCCACCGAGGGCATCAAGAAGCTCTTCGCCTTCAACGGCACCGCCGAGCCCACCCGCGCCATGATGCGCGACTTCCTCACCACCCTCGCCTACGACCCCGCCCTGGTCACCGACGAGTTCGTCGAGGAACGCTACGCCCGCGCCACCGACCCCGAGGCCAAACTCGGCAACGACCGGATGGCCGCCTCGTTCGCCAAGTGGCCCGCCGACACCATGCTCTGGCGCGAGGCCCACCGCATCACCCACCCCACCCTGCTCACCTGGGGTCGCGAGGACCGGGTCAACCCGCTCGACGGCGCCCTGGTCGCCCTCAAGACCATCCCGCACGCCCGACTGCACGTCTTCCCGCACTGCGGCCACTGGGCGCAGACCGAGAAGTTCGACGAGTTCAACCGCCTAGCCCTCGACTTCTTCCGCCACTGACGCCACCCGGCACCGAAAGGCACGGCCATGGACATCCGCTCTCTGGGCTACCTGCGCATCGAGACCGCCCGGCTCGCCGAGTGGCGCACCTACACCCTCGACATCCTCGGCATGGTCGAGGCCGAGGGCAGCACCGACGAGGTGCTGCACGTCCGCATCGACGACCGCATCCGCCGCTTCTCCTTCGAAACCGGTGAACAGGACCGGCTGCTGGCCGCCGGCCTCGAGGTCGCAGGCCGAGCGGCGCTCGCCGAAGCCGCCGCCGAACTGGAGGCCGCCGGCGTCGCCGTCAAGCACGCCGACCAGGCCACCCTCGACGACCGCCGCGTGCAGGGCCTCATCCACTGCACGGACCCGGCCGGCAACCCCCTGGAGATCTACTGGGGCCAGGCCCAGGACCACACCCCGCTCGGCACCCCCTACGGCAACCGCTTCGTCACCGCCGACCACCTCGGCCTCGGCCACGTCGTCCTGCCGGCCCCCGACATGGACGCCGCCGTCTCCTTCTACGAGGACCTGCTCGGCTTCCAACTGCGCGACCGGATGAAACTCCCCCCGATCGCCGTCCCGACCGGCGAACCCGGCCGCGACCACTACTGGATGAACTTCCTCAGCCCCAACGCCCGCCACCACAGCCTCGGCCTCTACCCCGGCGCCCTGCCGCCCGGCATCGTGCACTTCATGGTCGAGCTGGAGACCCTCGACGACGTCGGCTTCTGCCTGGACCGGATGCACAAGGCCGGCATCCCCATCGCCTCCTCCCTGGGCCGCCACTCCAACGACCACATGGTCTCCTTCTACGCCCAGGCACCCGGCGGCTTCCAGGTCGAGTACGGCTGGGACGGCCTCCTCGTCGACCCCGCCACCTGGGCCACCAAGGAGATCACCGCCGACAGCTTCTGGGGCCACCAGTGGAACGGCTGATCGAACCCACCACGTTCCGGGACGTCCTCGGCCGGTTCGCCAGCGGCATCACCATGGTCGCCACCCTCGACGCCGACGGCGCGCCCGCCGGACTGGCCTGCCAGTCCTTCGCCTCGCTCTCCCTCGACCCCCCGCTGATCCTGCTCTGCATCGGCAAGCACTCCACCAGTTGGCCGCGGATCGCGGCCGCCGGCCGCTTCGCCGTCAGCGTCCTCGCCGAGGAGCACCGCGCGGCGTGCGCCAGCCTCGCCGCGTCCGGCACCGACAAGTTCGCCGGGCTGTCCTGGCGGCCCGGCCCGCACGGCACCGTCCACCTGGACGGCGCGCTGGCCACCGTGGACTGCGCGCTGGACGCGGTCCACGAGGCCGGCGACCACCTCCTCGTCACCGGCCGGGTCCTGGACCTGGCCGCCCGCGACGACGGCGCACCCCTGTTGTACTTCCGCGGCGGCTACGCAACGGGAGCCTTCGCATGACCCACTCCCTCTTCCAGAAGATGGGGGCGCCACCGATCGACGTGGCCCGGGTGACCTCCGCGCCACCCGTGCGCACCGAGGTCACCTGGGACGACCGCGACGTGCGGCTCTACCACCTCGCGCTCGGCGCGGGCGTCCCCGAGACCGACGAACGCGAACTGGCCTACGTCTACGAGCGGCACGCCCGCGGCCTGGCGGTACTGCCCACCTTCGGCACCGTCGCCGGCGGCACCGGCGGCATCGGCTTCCAGGTCTTCGACCTGCCCGGCGTCCACCTCGACCTGGCCCAGGCACTGCACGGCGGCCAGGAGATCACCGTGCACCGCCCGCTGCCCGCCGCCGCCCGCGCCACCGCCGTCACCCACGTCCCCGCGGTGTACGACAAGGGACGGGCCGCCGTCCTCGTCCAGGAGTCCACCCTCCTCGACGACGACGAACGGCCCCTGCTCACCCAGCGCAACCACATCTTCGTGCACGGCGCCGGCGGCTTCGGCGGCGACCGCGGTCCCAGCGACCCCACCCCCGTCCCGGACCGGGCCCCCGACCACCTCTTCGACCTCCCGACGATGCGTCAACAGGCCCTCCTCTACCGCCTGACCGGCGACTGGAACCCGCTGCACGCCGACCCCACCACCGCCCGCACCGCCGGCTACGACCGCCCGATCCTGCACGGCCTGTGCACCTTCGGCATGGCCGTCAAGGCCGTCACCGACCGGCTGCTGCGATCCGACCCGACCCGGGTCACCGGCTGCCGCACCCGCTTCGCCGGGGTCTTCTTCCCCGGCGAGACGCTGCGCCTGCACCTGTGGCACCACCCCGACGGCAACGGCTACCTGCTCCGCGCCACCGCCCCGGACCGCGACGACGCCGTGGTCCTCAGCCACGCGGCGATCACCGTCCGCTGACCACCCACCGCACCAACGGAGCTGCGATGAAAGACAGTTGGGACCACACCTACGACGTAGTGATCGCCGGGTCCGGCGCGGCCGGCTTCGCCGCCGCCCTCACCGCCCGCCTGCGCGGACTGCGCCCCCTGATCATCGAGAAGACCGACCGCTACGGCGGCTCCACCGCCCTGTCCGGCGGCGCGATCTGGGTACCCACCAACTTCCACCTCGACGACGCCGGCCTCGGCGACACCCGGGAGAAGGCCCGCGCCTACCTCGACGCCACCATCGGCGACCGCGTCCCCGACGCCCTCAAGGACGGCTACCTCACCAACGGGCCCAAGATGGTACGGGAGTTCCACGACCGCACCGCCGTCCGCTTCGTCTACACCCCCGGCTACTCCGACTACTTCCCCGAGGCCCTCGGCGGCTACCCCCAGGGCCGCTCCGTCGAACCCGCCGTCTTCGACTTCACCAAACTCACCGCCGAACAACGCGCCACCATGCGCCGGTCCGAGCTGCCCAACTACGGCCTCACCATCACCAGTTACGACTTCCGCTACCTCAACATGGTCGCCCGCACCTGGGCCGGCCGCCGAGCCTCCGTCAAGGTCGGGCTGCGCGCCGTCAAAGCCCTGGCCACCGGCGCCAAACCGCTCTCCCTCGGCGAGGCCCTGATCGCCCGGATGCGGCACTCCCTGCACGCCCTCGGCGGCGACCTGTGGCTGTCCACCCAGCTCACCGGCCTCATCGAAGAGGACAGCCGGATCGCCGGCGTCCGCGCCCTCCGCGACGGCCGCGAGATCACCATCCGCGCCACCGGCGGCGTCATCCTGGCCTCGGGCGGCTTCTCCCACAACCAACAACTCCGCGAGAAGCACCTGCCCGCCCCCACCTCCGCCGCCTGGACCTCCGCCTCCGAGGGCCAGACCGGCGACGCCCTGCAACTCGGCATCGAGGCCGGCGCCGCCACCGACCTGCTCGACAAGGTCTGGGGCGCCCCCTCGGTCTGCCCGCCCGGCGCACCCCCCTTCTTCCTCGTCGCCGACCGCGGCATCCCGGGCATGGTCATCGTCAACCAGGCCGGCGAACGCTACGCCAACGAGGCCGCCCCGTACCACCAGTTCGTCGACGCGATGTACGCCGCACACACCCCCGAGGCGTCCACCGTCCCCTCCTGGCTGATCCTCGACGCCCACTCCAAGTCCCGATACCTCTTCACGGGCCTCTTCCCCGGCCAGCCGTTCCCCAGCAAGTGGCTCTCCGAAGGCTTCGTCAAGAAAGCCGGCTCGGTCGCCGCCCTGGCCGAGGCCACCGGCATGCCCGCCGACCGCCTCGCCGCCACCCTCGACCGCTTCAACGGCTTCGCGCACGCCGGCCGGGACGACGACTTCCACCGCGGCGACAGCGTCTACGACCGCTACTACGGCGACCCCACCCTGCCCAACCCCAACCTCGCCCCGCTCACCAAACCCCCCTACTACGCCATCCCCGTCCACCCCGGCGACATCGGCACCAAGGGCGGCCTCGTCACCGACGCCGACGCCCGCGTGCTACGCGAAGACGGCAGCCCCATCGACGGCCTCTACGCCTCCGGCAACGCCTCCGCCGCCCCCATGGGCGAGACCTACCCCGGCCCCGGCGCGACGATCGGCCCCGCGATGACGTTCAGCTGGGCGGCGGTCAACCATGTAGCGGGGCTTTAGCCTTCCCACGTTTTTGGCTTTCCCGCCGTGGGGCGTCTCGCCGTTGCGCCGGGCGGCGCGGGGCGGTGTCCGCGGCGCGGGGCTTGTGGGTGCGGTGCCGGGTTGGCGGGTGGTGGGGTGCCCGGACTGCTGCGCTTTACGTCCGGGCACCCCACCACCCGCCAACCCGTCCCCTCCCGTGGGTGGGTGGAAAGGGGTGGGTTGGGGCTTGTGTTGGTGGGTTGCTGCGGCTTCGTGGGTGGATTCACATGCATGGGCGTACCCAGGGGTTTCACGTGTGTGAGCGCGTCCAGGGTGGTGGCCGGCACCGACCCGCCGGACCTCGGCCCCCACCCACCCGTCTTTCCCCCACCCTCAACGGGAGGGGGCGGGGGGGGGGGGGGGGGGGGGGGGGGGGCGGCCGCCGCGGGGCGGGACGCGC
>NZ_JAJPWK010000059.1:0-11773 GCF_046549115.1 Streptomyces sp. x-19
GCGCCGGCCTGAGCCTCTACCAGGTCGCACGCGAACTGCAGTTACTCCTCGCGCTCTGGACCGGCGCCTGCCCCACCTGCCACCGCGACATGCCAGAACCGATACCAACCTGACCAAGCACTACTAGCTGCCCGCGCCGGGATGACGGCGACGTTCATGGCCGCCCCACAGACCGGTGTGGCCAGTGGCCTCCACATCCACCTCTCCCTGTGGCGCGACGACAAACCGGCACTCGCGACCGCCGACGGCGACCTTTCCGCTCCCGGCCGTCACGCCATCGCCGGTCTCGTCGAGGCGCTGCCAATGCTGGCCCCGTTGTACGCGCCGAACACCAACTCCTACCGCCGCTACGCGCCACATTCCTTCGCCCCGACCTCCATGGCCTGGGGAATGGACAACCGGACTTGCGCCGTGCGAGTAGTCGGCCGGGGCGAGGGCCTGCACCTGGAAGTGCGCGTGCCCGGAGCCGACGCCAACCCCTACCGTGCGACAGCCGCCGCCGTCGCCGCGATCACCCACGGTCTTGACCGCACCCCATCGCTTCCGTCGAAGCAGGCCAGCAGCGCCTACTGGGACACGACGGCGCCGTCCCTTCCCCGCACGCTGGAGGAAGCCTCGGCCTGGTTCTGCGAAAGCACCGTCGGTGAAGCGCGGTTGGGCCAGGAGGTCGTGCAGCACTACGCCCATCTCGCACAGTTCGAACTCGGCCAGCAGCGCGGCGTCGTCCCGGATACCGAACGAGCTCGCTGGCTCCTCCACGCCTGACCCACACCCCGACCAGCGTGCGAGCACCGGCCCGACCGCGCGGCTCGGCGAACCCACGTGCTACCCGAAAGGTTCTCAATGCCCAGGAATATCACTCCGATCGACAGCCTCTCGCCCTCCGAGGCCCGCGCCTCCGGGCTCGTGGCGCGAGGTTTGACCGGCGGCGAGATCGCCGTCAAACTGCGCCTCGCCAAAGGCACGGTAGACGGCCAACTACGGCACGCGCAGCAGAAAATGGTGGTATCCGACCGGGCGTGCCTCGTCCACCGCTGCTACGTCCGGAACCAGTTGCCTCGCCCCAAGCGTATTGAGCCTTCGCAGCAGGCCGATGCGGCTGATGCCGAGCTCCTGCGGCTCTTGGCCTTGGGGGCTGACTACGCCGAGATGGCACAGCGGAATTCGCACGAGGTGTCGCAACACGGTGCCAAGAAGCGCCTCAAGGCCCTCCGGGAGAAGTGGGGTGCAAGGAACAATGCCCACCTGATCACGTGCGGGTGGGAGTTCGGGCTCCTCGACGAGTCGACGACTGCACCCGGTTCGTCGGACGGCAAGCTCACCCGGATTCGGTAGGTGCTGTCGGCCCAACCTCTGCGCGGCACCCACATCACTCAACAGCCAGGACTGACGCGTCGGCACCGATTCCGAACTCCACCGTTGGCTAGGCCCTGCATGACCACACCGAGGACCAACACGATGGTGCACCATCCCCGTTGCCAGGAATGTCTGCGCGCCGATCACGTTCACGGTCACATTCCGCCGGAGCCCCCGGAACCAGACCCACCGATACGCGCGGCAACCTTTCTAGTCCTGTTGCTGGTTGTCGTCATACTCGCCGGTGGGTGGCTGGGCCTCATGTGGCTCGCGGCCTCCACCGTCGGCTGGCCCTAGACGTGCCCGAGCGTGATCCCGCTCCACATCCACGTCCGGACGTATCTCACCCCGGTGAGAGGCGTGCCTCTCGTACCGAGGCTTCCGCGCGAACACCTGTCACGCCCCGAAGGGAATTGTTGTGAAGGACTTCTTCTCCCCCGTCGTAACACCGCTGGCACGAGGGCCGCGAGGACCTCCACTGGCACATCTTGCCCGACCCCGCAGTGGTGCGGCGCATGCTGTTCGCCCCCTACCGGGAGTTCGCTCACCGCGCCAATCTCTCCCCTCTCCGGCCGGAGGGCGTCCACATCACTCTCCTGCACGGCCCTCCGATCGCAGAGGTTGCCCCGCAGGAGATAGACCGCCTAGCCACTCCCCACCCCTGTGAGGGTGGCAATGGGCACATGAGAGAACCGGCAAGCACGTCGTAGATCTGGCGTGTGGGCCGGCCGGCCGCTGGCTGTGAGTTCCGGGTGAGCAAGCGTGCCGAGGTCGCTGCGGTCGGTCTGTTCGGCCCAGTGGAAGTGTTTTTCGCGCACCTAGGGTCGTGGGCATGAGCACCATGGACCACCCAGACGTTCGTCGCGTCCGCATCATCTCGTCCCCCGGCGAGGACGCAGTGGTCGAGGTCGACGGTCGCAATGTCGCTTCTGTCGTTGAGGCGTACCGCATCGTGCAGACCGTGGATGAGGGGCCGGAAGTCACTCTGTACGTCGGTCGGAGGCGTGGGGTGGGGTTCGATGGCTTTGCCGAGGTGCGTGTGGAACCTGCTGACCTTCGGCACGTGGTGCTCGGGTTCCTGGACACGGTGGACTGGCGGAAGCTCGACGAGGCGGTCCTGGAGCGGAGTGACTTGGATGGTGCGCCAGGTGAATTGACTCGTGGAGTGCTCACGCAGTTGAAGGAGTGGGCTGCCGGTGCTTGACCTTTCTGCGGTCGGCCGATTCGCGGATCGGCACTTGATGCCGGACAAGGTGATGGTCACCCGGTGCAGCGGTAAGGACGTCCTCGACGTCGAGACGGGCGATCTTGTGCCTGCTCTTCCGATGGTGGTGCACAACGGCCGGGCGGGTTTGTACGCCCATCAGGAGCGCATTCGGAGTCGGGGCTCGCGCCAGGGCGCGTGGGTTGAGGAGGTTCGTGCCGGCTACCGGCTGGTGTTGCCGCTGGATGCTCCTGAGGTGTGGGAGGGCGACACGGTGGCGGTCGTGGAAGCTCGTGACGAGCAGGCGGTGGGCCGTTCCTACCGGGTGTCGGCGCTCGGTGAGGTGTCGTCGGTGCCGGTGCTCCGGACCGTGTGGTTGGAAGAGCACAATCGGAAGCCGGTGGCACGGTGAGCGGTGGGAGTTTCCGGCATCCGGACGAGTTGGCTCGGGCCTTGGACCGTGGTGCGGTGGCTGCGTTGGCGGCCGCGGAGACGGCGATGCGGCACAGCGCCAAGGCACTGGTGGTTGAGGTACAGCGCAATGCGTCGGGCCGTCCGGGGCCGCGGGTGGTCACTGGCCGGTATCGGGCGTCGTGGCAGTCCGAGGTGCACCGGGCTGGGCCGGTGGTCGTCGCGGAGGTGGGCACGAGTGCCCCGCAGGGCCGGCGGTTGGAGTTCGGGTTCGTCGGTGTTGATTCGCTGGGCCGCCACTACAACCAACCACCGTTCCCCCATCTGGGGCCGGCTGTCCAAGGGTTTGGACCGCGGCTCGCGCAGGACCTTGGGCGGACGGTTGCGGAGGCACTGTGATCGACCGGGCGCGCGTAACCGAGGCTCTGCGGGCAATGCTGGCTGCGGCGACGGGCAAGCCGTGCGGTCTTGGCCAGCTGCCGGTCATCGGAAGGAAGCCGGCTTCGCTGCCGTACACGGTGCTCTATCCGCAAGGTGGCCCAGTCGGCGGGGCGCCGCTTGCGGACAGGTCAGAGGACTCACACCTGGTCTACCAATTGACGATTGTCGCTCAGCGCGTCGATCAAGCTGAGTGGCTGGCGGACCGAACACGAAGGGCGCTGCTAGCTCGGGCGCAGGGAGGCGAGTGGGCGCACCTGATCGCGGTGCCGGGGGCTCAGTTGTGGGCACGTGAGTTGCTGGTTGATGACGGGGTACAGCGGTTCGGCTCTGATAGTGGGGAGCCAGTTACTGCGGTGCAGCGAATTCAGCTGTCCATCACTGACACCACATAGTTGCAGATATGTTGAATTGAGAACGCATCGCCATCGCGGCTTATCTCCGCACTACAACCGTTGATCAACGACCGGCGGGTTGCCCCTGTTCCTATCTTGCCCCGAGTCGATAGGGAGGGAAACTCTGAACACGGTGTTGCCTGGATTGCTGCGCAAGGTGATGGTGCCGCCGTGGGCTTCAGCAACCGTCTGGGCGATGGCTAGCCCCAAGCCGCTTCCACCTTTTCCTCTCGAACGCGAGGCATCGCCGCGAGTGAATCGATCAAAGATCTTCCCTTGGATCATCACGTCGATCCCCGGACCGTCATCCATGACTTCGATGACAGCCCATTTACCCTCTTGGGCGGCCCGGGTGGTTACGGTTGTTGAGGAGGGCGTGTGGACTCGCGCATTGGACAAAAGATTCGTCAAGACCTGTTGGAGGCGGGCTTCGTCGCCTCGAAGCATTATGGGGGAGGTTCCCATCTGCAGCTTCCAGGAATGAGATGGACTGGCTGCCCGGGCATCGTTGACAGAATTTAGCACCACGCGAGAGATGTCTATGTCTTCGTTCGCCAAAGGGCGACCAGCGTCCAAGCGTGCAAGTAGCAGGAGGTCCTCGACGAGTCCCGTCATGCGGACGGACTCAGATTCAATGCGAGTCAAAGCATAACGAGTGTCTTTGCCCATGGCTTCGCCGCCGCGGCGAGTCAGCTCCGCATATCCCCGGATGGACGCCAATGGAGTGCGCAGCTCGTGACTGGCATCTGCCACAAACTGGCGGATTTTCACTTCGTTAGCATGCCGAGCCTCAAGAGCAGACGCCACATGGTCAATCAGTCGGTTAAGCGCGGCAGCGACTTGGCCGGTTTCGACACATCGATCGGTATCGGCCTCGCGCACCCGCTCTCGCAGGAGTACGTCTCCGCGATGGAGGTCAAGCCGTGCAACTTGCGTGGCGATGGCGATGACGCCCTGGAGGGAACTCAACGACCTGCTGGTGATCACAGCAGCGACCAGCGCGACTGCAGCGAGACTCGACACAGTTACGACACACTCAGCGATAATGAGATGGACTAGCGCCTCGTCCAAGTTTGCAGTCGACAGACCAACAATGGCGTGCGCGCCATTAGGGAGCGTGACTTCCTGCACTCGATAGGAACCGTAGGACTTCGTATCGATGGTGTGGAAATCATAGGCCAACTTCTCAGACATTGCTCCGAACTGAGCAAGGTCGGCCCTGCTCAAGTGCTTCTCAGAGATCTGTCGGGAAAACGGGTTGCTCACCGTCACCCTGCCTTCGGCAGGAGCATTGCCCTCCAAGAGGACTCCCAGCGTTCCAGGAGGTTGACCTGGGCCTCGAATGAAGCCCAGCGGGTCCTTGGGAGGATCGAGCGGAGGGAAGTTCGAAATCCTGTGCCCGCTCGCCCTCATTGCGATCCCACGAAGCTGATCATCCAACTGGGTATAGAAATTTTGGCACATGAAGATAGCGGTAACGGATCCGACGATCACGCAGGCAATCCCCGTCAACAACACACTGGTGAGCACGAGTCGCGTGCGGAGTTTCCAAGACCGTCCGGACCGGCGACCTAGTGAGAGCCGACGCATCATGAACTGTCCGCCGCCTTGATCATGTACCCCAGTGAATGGTCGCGAAAGAGCAACTGCGCCCGTTCGGAGTCCAGCTGGCGATGCAGGTAGCCCATGTACGTCGCTACTAAGTCAGTTGATTGTTCGAAGTCGCTACCCCATACCTCGCGGAGTAGACTGTCTCGCGATACCCATTGCGCGGGATTCCGCATAAGACAGTGCAACAGGGAACGACCTGACGCGCTGAGGCTAATGTAGTTACCTGCGCGCATGACCGTCCCTGCCACTGGGTCCAAGGTGACATCACCCACCTGCAGAGTCCTCTCACGGCGGTCACAAGTCGCCATGCCGCGCATGCACTTGATGATTCGTTCGAGAGAGAACGGATACCGCATGACGGCAGCCCTCTCAAGTTGTTCGCCGTCGCAGGCATGCAGAGGCTCGTCGGCCATGGACAGGTACAGGAGGTCGACGTTGGGGAAGAGATCCGCAGCTTGTCTGACGGACTCCAAGTTGCCAGCGAAGGGTGTGCCGGCGACGACCACGACGTCAGGTGAGGGGCAAAGCCGTTCTTCCTCACAGAGGGCCCTGCCAGGAGACGTTCGCACGTGCCAACCATCTGATCGAAGGCTTGCTGACAGCGGCCCAGCTACGGCACCGTCCCCTACGAGTAGTGCGCGCAAACCAGTCGTTGGTACCGCTTCGTCGTCACGAGTGCTCGAAGAATGTGAATGCACACACACTACTGTGCATCAGGATTCTGAGGACTTCCTGTGAACGCCCTCTCCGTGAGTGCGGCAGGCGAGTTCATAGGTGATCTGTCATCACCTGAATGACTGCAACTGCGGGATCCCAACTGGTCAGGTGCGTGATGGGTTAGACACCGTGAGCGAGGCAAGCCCTCCGAGACCGACCTGCCGACGAGCAGTTGGCACTGATCGAGCCGGTGATCGCCGCGCGGACGGCCACACCTCCCCCGTTCAGCGACCACCAGGGCCGCTACGAAATACGAGAGATCGTCAGCGCGCTCCTCCATCAGGGCCGAACCAGCTGCCAGCGGGACCTGCTGCCGCACGACCTGCCGCCGCGGAAATCCGTCTTCGCCAGCAGGAGTTGGCCGAGGCCCTGATCCGCACTTTCTGTGCGCCAACTGCTCACACACGCACGAGCCCTCCACCACCGTGGCGGGATCGTGCGTGTCCGACGTCTTACGGCAGTTCGACAAACTGAGGGCACGGCGGGGATCGACCGGGACGCCCTCCGGTCGGCAATGGTCGGAGACATGATGATCACGGCACAGTTCCCCTGAGGCAGCGAGTCGGTCGGTACGGCGCCTGGAGGGTCGAACTGCGCTCGGAGGACCCGGCTCGGCGCGGCGGAGTGGACGAGGCCGCGGTCGAGCTGAAGGAACTCGGGTACGGCGCCATTTGGCTCGGCGGCAACAGCACCGCCGACCAAACCAACCCGCTGATCTGCGCGACGCGCCGCATCGTCGTCGGCACCAGCGTCCTGAACATCTGGCAGCAGTAGGCCGCCACGTCCGCGGCCCGCCTCGCCCAGGTGGAGTCGGCGTAGCCCGGCCGCTACCTGGTGGGTCTCGGCGTGAGCCACGGCCCGCTGGTGAAGGACTACAGCCGCCCGTACACGGCGATGCCCCTCTACCTCGACGAGCTGGACGAGGCCGGCATCACCGCCGATAGCAGGGTTTACTGGCCGCGCTGGGCCCGAAGATGCTGAAGCTGTCCGGCGAACTGGCGGCCCGCGCCATCTCCTACCTGGTCATGCCCGAACACACCGCCCAGGCCTGAGAGATCCTCGGCGACGGCCCGCTGCTCGCCCCGGAACTGAAAGTTGTACTGGAGACTGCCCCGGCCCGAGCCCGAGCCCGCGCCCTGGCCTGCAACGCCCTCGCCACGCCGAACTACACCAACAACTACCTGCGGCACGGCCTCACCGAGGCCGACCTAGCCGAGGGCGGCAGCGACCGCCTGATCGACGCGGCCTTCGCCTGGGCCGACGAGGACCGCATCGACACCTTCCGCCAAGCAGGCAAGGACCACCTGGCCCTCCAGATGCTCACCGGCACCCACAGGAGCAATCTCCCGAGGGAGGAATGATGCAGGCTCGCTTCTCTGTTGGGATAACGGCCTCGGGACGGGGCTGCACGGTCTTCTGAACAGCCCCTGTTGAGTGATCGAACGCGACCACCGACTGCAGGACGGGGTGCCAGCCTTGTCGTTGTGCCAGACTGCGGCACCCATCGCGAGAATGCGCTGGGCTGCGCAGACGGCCGATGCGCTCGAACGTGCGTCCTCCGAGCTGTTGCAGGTCCAGCTGCCCGTTGAGGGTGTCGTTGCACGAAGGTGGCTGAAACGCCAAGGGTGAACTCGTCGCGATGCGGCGGCAGTCAGCCACCCATCCGGCCGTGGAACCGTCACAGTGTCGGTCGCTATTGGACCACGCCACTCGAACGAAGTCGGCCAAGGATCTGCACCGACGGATCCAGGGACCCCAAGACGATCGCGACCTCCAGGCCCCTCCAGCGCCATTGGTCAGCAGCGAGCAGGCAGTGAGCCGGGAGCATGGCTGCGATGACGACAACGGGACCGACGTCAGGTTCTGGGCGGATGACTTCGAGAATCACGGAAAGAGGCTTGCATCACCCCGGACTGCTGAAGTCACCTGGCTCCGAGGTGGACGGCATTGGATTTATCGCTCAACCGGCGCTGGTCACAGCGGTGTTCGGGAATCAGCTTCTGCTAGTGAGCGACCTACCGGATTCGTCGACGCACAGCCCAGCGTCACGCAAGGCCATGCCACGGCGACTGAGCAACGCGGTGACGGGACCGTTCGGCCTCTAGGAAGAGACGAGCGGCGACTGACGCAGGGTCAGGGGCAGCCCGCGCGCCACGGCACCCAGAGGTTCCGCCCACATGCCAGCCGACTCGGGGATCGCCTTCTCTTGCGACTGCACCCCACAGCGCCTTCGCTGAATCATCATGGATGCGCCTGATGGCGTCCTTCCTGGCCCACTGCAGAACCTTCCTTGGATCGAGATCAAGGCTCTACAGGAAACAGTGAGAGCTTCGCAACCCGCGATAGGCCCAAGGGCGCTTTTTAGACTTTCGAGCATTAGTCCCATTATTCCGTTGACCAGTGCATCCGCCTCGGGACAGGATCGTGATCGCCTTGAGGGATTCGAACTCCGCACCTCCGCCACTGGGCGAGAGCGTGCGCAGGAGTGCCCGACAGGGCTCCTCAGGGGGGAAGGTCAAAGCGGAAGTCTCACCTTCCACTTAATGACGCTGAAGAGGGAAGTAGGGGGAATTTGGTGAATCGCGAAACTGCAACTGGGCGACGACGTCGCCTTCAACGACTGTGGGCGGCTGCGGCAGCCACGGTGACCGTCCTCGGATTGAGCGCGTTCCCGGCATCGGCGTCATCGGATTCCGGTTCCGGCCAGGTCCAGCCCTTCAGTATGCACCGAGGAACAGTTGGCTGTTTCAACTGGTCCTACGACGACTCCGGATGGGAGTCCACCACGGTGTACTACCACAACACATGCAACCATCGGGAACTGCTCACCATAACATGGGCCCGAGTGCCGGGAACGCTGACCCAATGGGTCTACCCGGGCCGACACGGAAGCTACAAGGGAAGCGGCGACATCGTCCAAATCAGAGACGATGGCTCGAAAGATTGGTAAGCGACTTCCCTGCGACTCGAATTACCGAATCACCTCAGCGTGAATAATTCGAGTCGCAGGGCGCGTCATTTCGGAATCGCGCACAGCTCTTCGAGATGACTCACGACGAGCGACCCTAAACCCGGCTACCAAGTGCATTCAAATCTCAGGTAGAAACCCCGGGGAAATCTTGACCAACCGAAAAATATAGGTAGGCATGGTCGCACGCCCCGAGCAGTCACTGGCGGCCATCCAGCCAAAATGGGGGGATCCCTTTTGAGGATTTCGCGCTCCTTAGGTGTGATAGCCGCGTCTGCGGCACTCGCCTTCACCATGAGCACAGAATCGTACGCCTCAGATCTCACGTTCTACACCACCGACGCAGACCCCGGCGGTCGTGCCGAATTCACGAAGAATGGCGACATCTTCAAAGTCTGCGACATCGAAGAAGACGGCTGGGCCGTATCAGGAGCCGTTTACGACGGAAACGCCAGCCCCGTCTCCCTTCCGATCTACTGGATACACGCGGGTGGGAAGGGGAACTGCACGACGGCGTTTGCCGGCGACGGAGGTTCTCACAACCTGCCGGAAGGCAAGACCTACAAGCTTGAGGTATGCCTCTACCACGGCAGCGAAACGAACTACTGCCGACGAATACTGATGTACAACAACGGCTGACGCCAGGGGGTGGCGCTACTCGGGCGCCACCCCTCAGCTGCGATGGCACCATGCCTGCTCTGCGGTGTCTACGGCCAGGCCTCGGCTGAGGAACCCTTCTAGGCTGGTCACAGCTTCTCTTTAGGCAATCTTCATCTTGGCAGCGGACACTGGCCCAATGAGTTCCCCTGCATCACTGCCTGCAACCCAAGGGCCAGCCATCGGCTGCCGCACAGGGGGGCGTGCATGATCCCCTACCTTCGGCGCCTGGCGCTGCGCTCACGCTTAGCACTCCTCGCCGCTCTGGCCGTTGCTGTGGCGGTAGCAGCGGTCTCCGCAGCTGCCTGGTTGGTAACCCGTCAGCAGTTGAGCAACCAACTCGACACCGGATTGAAGAACGTCCAGGCATCGCCTGCCTTCGTCGAAGAGCTCCTGCGGACTTGCGGATGGATGCAGCAGCCAGACCACACATCTCCGAAGACGCCCACTCCTTACACCGTCCAAGTTGTCACCTCCGATGGAACGGTGTGCACTGCGCCGGGCAGCACCGCGATCAACGTCGATGAGAGCGACCGCGCCGTTGCCCGAGGAGTACTCCAGTCGGTATTGCATGACGCCACTGCGGAGGACGGAACGGTGATGCGCGTCGCGACATCACGAACGGACCTTTCACGAGGGCTCGGTGATGCCTACGCGGTGTCCATCGCGCAACCAATGACGCTGGTGAGCAAACCGCTCGGTACCCTCGCCCTAGTGCTGTTCGGCGTCGCTGGAGTAGGCGTCGCCGGCGCCATGACGGCCGGTCTGGCCATTGCTCGCGCCGGTTTGCGCCCCGTCGAACAGCTCACCCAGACCGCGGAGCACATCGCCCGTACCGAGGACCTCGACATTCGGATCCCCACCCAGGGCCACGACGAAATCGCCCGACTGGCAAGCTCGTTCAACGCGATGACCGAGGCATTGGCCACTTCCCGCGACCGACAGCAACAACTGATCGCAGACGCGGGCCACGAACTGCGAACGCCGCTCACCTCGCTACGCACCAACATCGAGTTGCTCATGCGGAGCGAATCTTCAGGGAGGCAGCTCCCACCCAAGGCCCGTGAAGAGCTCCTGGCATCGATCAGAGCTCAGATCAGTGAGCTTACGGCCCTGATCGGTGACCTCCAAGAGCTCTCCCGTCCTGACACAGCACCGACAAGCGTGAACCTGAGGGTGGTCGCAGTTCACGAAGTCGCCGAACGTGCCCTCGGGCGAGTAAAACTGCGGGGATCACACCTGACCTTCAACACGAAGCTTGCTCCCTGGTATACCCAAGCCGACCCAGCCTCCCTGGAGCGCGCGCTGGTCAACGTACTAGACAACGCCGTGAAATTCTCCCCGCCAGAGGGCGAAGTCCTCGTGCACCTCGCATCAGGAGCGTTCATCGTCCGAGACAAAGGACCGGGCATTCCACCGGACGAACTACCGCACGTCTTCGAGCGTTTCTGGCGATCACCCGGTGCCCGCAGCATGCCCGGTAGTGGTCTTGGGCTGGCGATCGTGGCCAACACGATCCGGCAAGCGGGTGGAAATGTAGAGGTCAGTACACACCCTGAAGGTGGCTGCGAAGCTGTAATCCGCCTCCCGGGAACCGAAGCGCCACCGCCCGAAGTGCCAGCAGGGGCATAGGTAACGTGGAGGCTGGAGAGCAGGAATGTGTTAAGGGTGACGGCTAACCTCAGGCAAGAACACCTTCTCGCGACGAGGCTGATGCATCGGGAACTGCCTTTCGCCAGCGTCGTCGATCGGGCGTGACAGGCTGCTCCACCGCTGCGCAGCCTCATTCTCCAGCATCTCAGGACTGGCGGGCAGTCGGCCTCCCGCTTGATGCAGGGGACGATGGTCTGGCGTGGTACGCCAGACCATCAGGCCGTGAGCGGCCTCTATGTGTCAACGGTCAGGGCGACTGCCCCGGTGGCGGACTTGATGACCCACGCACTGGCGGACATGAGAACTCCCCGCGGACACGGGATTTCCCCACTGGCTCCGCGTGATCCTTCTTGGGCCGTGGGT
>NZ_JAJPWK010000060.1:0-10987 GCF_046549115.1 Streptomyces sp. x-19
GCATGCCGCAACCACCGTGTGCCCACCGCCGGCGCTGCCCCGACGGCGACGGCCGCATCCTCACTGGTCAGCCCCTTGGCGATCTCACGCCAGAACAGTCGCTCAACCTCCCGCCGCGTCGAGGGCCACCCCGGCGACTTCATCGGCGACCGCCCTGTCAACTCCGTCATCCAACCCGCTGGCCGTCCCACAGCACACCCCTCTGATCAGGAGTGTTGCAACGACTGGTTGAACCCAGGTTGAGCTCCGTGATCGGTGTGCATGATGGCGCCCTTGAGGCTGCCCCGGGTCCGCTCGGCAGCGGCCAGGGCGTCGATGACCAGCTCGGTGCGCATGTGATCGGCGAGTGCCCAGCCCGCCAGGCGCCGTGACGCGAGGTGGATCACGGTCGCGAGATAGCAGAACCTTCCGCCGCCGACGCTCAAGTACGTGATGTCGCCGACGTACTTCGTGTTCACCTCCTCGGCGGTGAAGTCTCGGCCGATCCGGTCCGGGGCCTTGGCGGCGGCCGGGTCCGGGACGGTGGTGCGGTGCCGACGGCGCAGGCGGCCGCCGGCCAAGCCGATCGTGCGCATGACGCGCGCGACGCGCTTGTGGTTGATCTGCTCGCCGTCCTCACGGAGTTCGGCGGTGATCCTCGGGACGCCGTAGGTGCCGTCCGATTCACGGTGAACGGCGCGTATCCTCGCGGCGAGCCTGGCGTCGGCCGCCTGGCAGGCAGCTCGGTAGGCGGCGGTCTTGCGCCAGTAGTAGAAGCTCGAGCGGGCGATGCCCAAGACGGTGCACAGCCGCTTCACGCCGTGGCGGCGCTGGTGGTCTTCAACGAACTGGAAGCGGTTCACCAGCGCGTCTCCGTTGCGAAATGCCGGGCCGCTTTGCGCAGGATGTCCCGCTCTTCTTCGAGTTCACGGACCCGCTTGCGCAAGGCGGTCACTTCCGCCGAGTCCGCTGCCGACGTGGCCGGCTGGGCCGCCGAGTGCGAGCCCGGACGCCGCCCGTCGGCGGCCCGTATCCAGTTCCTGAGCGTCTCGGTGTTGACCTCCAGATCAGCCGCGACCGACTTGATCGTCGCTCCCGGCCGTGAGCGGTACAGCGCGACCGCGTCCGCCTTGAACTCCGGCGGATAGTGCTTCATCCCCACTGGGCCTCCGTTCTCCCAGATCCTCAAGATCCAGTGTCTACGGTGTCCAGGACGCGGGGTGAGGGCCCGATTGCCGAGATGCACAAGCTCATCGAAGGCCGGTTCGCGAACACGAACTCGCCGACATCATCCTGAGCGACCCGGGCGTCGGCACCGTCCTTGGTGCCGAGTTCCTCGCCGCCGTCGGTGGCGGCCTGGACGACTTCGACTCCCCAGATGCCCTGGCGGCCTTCGCCGGCGTCGCTCCCGCTCCTCGCGACTCCGGCAAGGTCAACGGCCACCTCCACCGGCCGAACGCCTACCACCGAAGACTCCAACGGGTCCTTCTACGCCTCCGCGCTGGTCAGCATCCGCTGTGACCCCAACTCCCGGTATGACCGCAAACGTGCCGAAGGGAAGAAGCACGTCCAGGTCGCGCTCGCCTTCGCTCGCTCGGCGATGGCGGGGTGCTCCTCTTCCCGCCAGGCGGTCACCTTCTCCTGCTGCTGGCGGTAGGAGCGGCGGGGGGCCGCGGGGAAAAGCCGTGCCGGCGCAGCCACTTGCCGTTTGAGGACGCCGAGGGCCATCGCTTTCATATCACTGAACGCTTCCGCGCCTGAAAGTCTGTCACCGCCGTGCCCGCGACCGCCTGAACGCCGCGTCACCACCAGGCCGATCACATCAGCAGTACGCCCTAACTCACCTGCCACGCCCACAACTTGACAACGCCAATCAGGCCAATTCATCCCTGAGCGACAGGTTGTTATTAAAGAGGTTCACTGAAAGGTTCATCTCCAGGAAAAGGTTCACCATCAGATCTGTCGGTGTCGTCGCTTGCCCTGTCGCCTTCTGGTCTGTCGGGGTCGACTGGGTGTGTCTGCTGAAGAAGAAAGCGTTCGCTCTCCCAGGAAAGAGTGTGTTCGATCTGGATGATGTTCAGGCCGGTTGCCTGGACAAGTCCCGCTTCATCGAGGCCTTCGGGATGTGCCCGCAGTGCACGGGTGATCTTTCCTGCCCATAGCTCTTCCTTTAGGTATGGGCGTTGCCGGTACTGCTGTTGGAGCTCGCCAAGGTGCTCGGCGCTGCAGGCTACCAGGAGCCGCTGGCCATCCTGGTGAGGATCGTCTGGATGGATCACAGAGGAATCCGGCGCCAGCGAGAAGATCCGCATGCTGGGCGGGATGGTTCGGCCGCACAGATCGCATAGCCCGGAATCGAGTTCAGGGCTAATCGATTCGTCATTTTCGTGCACGGGGGACTCTCCACCTTCCTCTACGGGCCCAAAGCTCCGGCTCGCCCACCACGCGCAATGTCACTTTGATGGACATTTCGACAGGTGGTGCGCACGCCGAAAGGATTTCTGTGCCGTGTAATTCTGTGCCCGTTCTTTGGACACCTGCAACCCAGCTCGCGCCTCGGGCAGGTGGGGATGAGCTCGAGCTTGCCCGGAAAATGGGCAGACACATTACGCAGAGACCCCCGTCCACCGGAACGGCGACTCACCCGCGCATGCACGAATGATCACATGAACTACGATTCATGTTGATGGGTGAGCCAGTGGGGTGAGTTTCGAGTTGATCGTTTCCAGGTGGGCTTCCGATCTTGAAGGCCGTTGTCACGCCAACACGGAAGGCGTCCTGATTCCCGGCGGCGATGATGGCGCACGCCACGCGTGTGCTTGTACCACCGCTTCCCTGTCGGCTTCCTGGTGTGTGCCTGTCCGGAACGTTCGGAGCACCTCACTGTCGGGTGAGGTGGGCTTCGCGGGCAAGTAGGGCGGCTTGAACGCGGTTGTCGACGTGGAGCTTGGCGAGGATGCGGCTGACGTGCATTTTCACGGTGGATTCGCTCGTGAAGAGGGTCTGGGCGATGTTCGCGTTGGACAGGCCTTCGGCAAGCTGGAGCAGGACTTGGTGCTCCCGTTTGGTGAGGGAAGCGATACGGGCGCGTTCTTCGGGAGTCAGCCCGCGGTGCCGTTGCAGCAGCATGTTGATGGCGTGCCGGGTGACCGCGGGTGAGAGCAGGGCGTTGCCCTCGGCGACTGTGTAGACGGCTTTGATGATGTCGGTCGGGAGGGTGTCTTTGAGGAGGAAGCCGGAGGCTCCGGCCCGTAGGGCCTCGGTAACGTATTCGTCGAGTTGGAAGGTCGTCAGGATGATGACGGCCGGGGCTGTGGGCAGGGCGAGGAGTGCGTGGGTGGCGGCAAGTCCGTCCATGCGGGGCATACGGATGTCTACGAGCGCCACGTCGCATGGGTGAGCCCGAGCCTCTGCGACGGCCGTGAGTCCGTCTGCGGCTTCGGCGGCCACGCGGATGCCGGGGTCGGCCTCGAGGATCGTGCGCAGTCCGTGACGCACGAACGGCTCGTCGTCAGCGATCAGGATTCTGAGCAAGGGGGGCTCCGGGAGGGGCGTGCGGGCCGGTTGCGCCGGGCTGGCCGGGGTTGCGCGGGATGGTGCCCAGGACGCGGAAGCCGCCGTCGGCTCCGGGCCGGGCTGTGAACGTGCCGCCGAGCACTCTGAGTCGTTCGGCGAGTCCGACGAGCCCGTATCCCCCGGAGGGGAGCGCGGCATCGGGTGAGCGGGTGGGCGGGCCGTTGGTGACCTCGACCCGGACGGCGAGGCCGTCGCTGGCAACGTCGACGCTCACGGGGGCTCCGGGGGCGTGTTTGAGCACGTTGGTGAGGGCTTCCTGCACAACGCGGTAGACCGCGACCTGCGCGGCTGTGGGCAGGGTCTCCAGCGGCCCGGTCTCGCGAAGGGTGATGTCGGCTCCCAAGTGGCGGCCGTCGGCGACGAGGGTGGCAAGATCGGCAGTGGTTGGGGTCGGTTCCAGCGAAGGCTCCGCGGCACGGCCGTTGTCGTCGGTCAGGACACCCAGGATGCCGCGCAGCTCGGTGAGCGCCTGGCTACCGGCGCTGCGAATGCGTTCGGCTTCCTGCCGTACCCAGTTGGCTCCGCGGTCGGCGCTGACTTGTAGCGCTCCGGCCACGAGCACGACGTGGCTGACGCGGTGGGCGACAACGTCGTGCAGCTCGCGGGCGATGCGAGTGCGCTCCTCTGCCCGGGCCCGTTCCTGCAGCAGGGTCTGACGCGCTTCCAGTGCTTCGGCCCGTTCTCGGGCGGTGGTGATCAGCTTCTGCCGCGTAGCCATGTGAAGGCCCATCAGCACCGGTGCAGCCACGAAGGGCACGGCGTACACCAGGTCCACCCCCGTGCCCGCCAGTTCCGAGGAGGTGGTCTCGGCGGCGAGGGCGCTCAGTCCTACGGCAAGCAACGGCAGGGGGCGGCGGTACATCCCTCCGAGGGTGTAGACCATGACCGCGACGGCCCCAGGCGCATAGCACAGGACGTGGGCCGCGAGGACCAGGCTGGTCACAGCACGTGGCCAGCGGTTGCGCCA
This sequence comes from Streptomyces sp. x-19, assembly GCF_046549115.1. Lineage (NCBI taxonomy): Bacteria > Bacillati > Actinomycetota > Actinomycetes > Kitasatosporales > Streptomycetaceae > Streptomyces > Streptomyces sp. x-19. The sequence continues at coordinate 4,523 of NZ_JAJPWK010000060.1, forward strand.
CAGGACGAGGAGGCCGGTCAGGGCGGCCGCGAGCGCCGCCCAATGCTGCCGGCCAGTCAGCAGGCCGCTGCCCACATGGACCAGCGAGTCACCGACGCCGAACACGGCAGCAGCCAGCGCCACCCAAGCATCGGCCCGGGAGGGACGCCAGCGGCGCCGCGATGTGCCGGCCTCCGGTAGACCAGAGCACTCCATACCACCAGCATACGAGGCCGTCCGGAGAAGGGCTGCCGGGACGTACCAGGCAATACCCGGCAGCCGTTCGCACTCCATGCATTCACTCGGACGCCCTCAGCCACCAGACGGGCCGACTGTCGTCGGTTCCCGCAACATCCCAAATGCCGTCGCGCCGCCAAGCTGTCCATGGTGTCGTCTCCATACGGCCCCTCCCGTCGGGCGCCGTCCAGCGTAGCCGGACCCGACGAAGTCAAGAGGCCAGAGGCTTGTGGAAGGGAGCCGACAATCATGTCTTCCCCGACCAAGGGGCCACGGCGGCGGTACGCCATCACCTGGCTCCAGCACCACTTTGGCGATAGGCCTCCCGGGATGCCCGGCCTCTTGCGCACCAGTGGCTCACAGCTCACGGTTGCGACAGCGAGTTCCTCGCCTGCGCCGAACTCGTTGTCGCCGAACTTGTCGCCAACGCCGCCGAGCACGGGGGCTGTCTCACCGCACTCAGTCTCGACATCGTCCCCCCGACACGTCGCGCTCCAGGGAGCCTGCTCGTCGGTGCCGACGACCCCGGCCAGGGCCACCCCATCCACGATGCGAGAGAGGGCCACGGCCCCGGAGCAATGCTTGGAACCTGTGGATTGGTGCCGGGAGGAACGCGGAGGGCGTGCCTTCCCGATGATCCCTTGAAGGTCTCCGAGTGGGCCCGCGTTCGCAGCGCGGGTCGGGAAGGCACGCCGTGCTCAGCGTAGTCACCGCCGCTGGTTCCACCCAGTCCGGCTCCTTGATCGACGAGGTCGTGCGCGAGGCGCCCGTCGCATGCTCGCCGCCGCGCTTGAAGCGGAAGTCAACCATTATATAGCCGAGTTGGCAGCCGAGACCGACGAACGTGGGCGGCGCCTGGTGGTCCGCAACGGCCACCACCGGCCCCGCACGGTGGTCACCGCAGCCGGCCCAGTCGAAGTACGGGCTCCCCGGGTAAACGACCGTCGCATCGACCAGGCGACGGGCGACCGCAAGCGGTTCTCCTCGACGATCCTGGCGCCCTGGTGCCGCAAGTCGCCGAAGATCTCCGAGGTACTGCCGCTGCTCTACCTGCACGGACTGTCCTCCGGCGACTTCGTGCCCGCGCTGGAGCAGTTCCTCGGCGGCACGGCCGGCCTGTCGCCGGCGACGGTGACCCGGTTGACAAAGCAGTGGCAGGACGACCACGCGGCCTTCCAGCAGCGGGACCTGTCGCAGACCGACTTCGTCTACGTGTGGGCCGACGGCGTGCACCCGAAGGTTCGGCTCGGCCAGGCCCACTCGTGCGTCCTGGTCCTGCTCGGCGTCCGACTGGACGGCACCAAGGAACTGATCGCCCTTGCGGAGGGGCTGCGGGAGTCCACCGAGTCCTGGGCCGACCTGCTCCGGGACTGCTGCGGCCGCGGCATGAGCGACCCCGAGCTGTCATCGGCGACGGCGCGATGGGCCTGTGGAACGCACTGGCCGAGGTCTTCCCCGCCGCCCGGCACCAGCGCTGCTGGGTCCACAAGGCCCGGAATGTCACGAACTGTCTTCCGAAGTCCGCACAACCGGGTGCGACGAAGGCAATGCAGGAGATCTACAACGCCGAGGACAGGGCCCACGCCGAGAAGGCCATCGACGCGTTCGCCCGCACCTACGGCGCCAAGTGGCCCAAGGCCGTCGCGAAAATCGTCGACGACCGCGACGAGCTGCTGGCATTCTACGACTTCCCAGCCGAGCGCTGGGTCCACCTGCGGACTACGAACCCCATCGAGTCCATTAGTTCGTCTTTGGTGTGCAGGTGGGACTCGGGGGGTAGACCGGGAATCGCCAACTCGCCATCAGCCTTGAAGGCGACTTCTACGAGTAGACCAGCATCCGCAGCTTGCTCGAGAGCTCTTTCCGCTGCCCGACGATTCGAAGGACTGTACGGTCGGGCGAACTCCCAAGGATATCGGTTGGGCGTGGCAGATGTGTAGTGGGTTGGAGGCCTCCCGTGCGCTGATGAAAGAGGTCAGTCGGTCTGCCATCACGACGCTCTTGCTGACGCGGCGACCAGCGCCGTCGCTGCGATGAGGCAACTGTTCGAGCAGCTCGGAGAGGAGGGTTGTGTATTCGTCCTTGTGTCGTTCCTTTAACAGTTGGAGCGCCTACTATCAGCTTCGCTCCGGTTGATGCGCCCATTGGCCCCAGCCGCTGCTTCAGGTGTCCAGTAGTGGATGGTTTGGAGACTGTTATTGAAAATGTCGGCGCCGCGATTCCACCACTGTTGTCCGATTAAGCCAGTTCCGGCTTTGGAGGGATCCTTGAGGAGTCGATTCACGGCACCGGCTGAGATGGGTCGTTGGATGATCTTCGAGACTGCATCTTCGGCAGCCCACGCCGTGAGGGGGGTTGGGGATGCGTTGAGCATTGCGATCGCCTCGTCTGCACTCGGGTGGTACGAACGCTGACGATTGTTCATCAAGGTCTCCTTCCCTATGTGAAAGGGCGCCCATCTGGACGGTTGGGCAGGCTCTCTAGTGGGGTCGGGGACTGGCGCGGTGGCTTCCGCTCCGTTTCCAGTCCCCGACCCTGCTTAGGGGTAGCCGGCCGCGTGTTGGCGGGCATGAGGAAGCCCTGCAATGAAGGGCCTTCCGATGCTATTTGAGTGGATCAATGTGCCTTTGTGTACGCCTCGCGGATTTCAGCCGGCACTCGTCCGCGGTCGTTCACGTCGTAGTCATTCTCCTTGGCCCATGCGCGGATCTTCGCTGTGTCCACGCCGCTGCTTACTGCCGTGTCAGTGCGACCACCGGCCTTCCGCGATCCCCGCACCCGTCGGCCGGCCCTGGTAAAGGGCGCGAGGGCCTCCAGCATCTTGTCGTAGCTGTCCGGCCCGAGGTCAATTTCGTATTTCACGCCGTCGATCGCGATCGAGTGGGTGGCGGCCTCTGGCGACTCTTCGCCCGTGAGGTCATCCGTGTAAATGGTTACTACCTTCTGTGCCATGGATGCATCCTATACGCAGGACAAAGACGCTGGCCCCACGTTGACAGAGAAGGTCCGTCACCAATTTCCCTCAGTTGGGTGCAGTCGCTGCCGACGTGGTCTCAAGCCGGCCTCGGGTCACATGAACATGAACCCCAGAACGCTCATGGCGGTGATAAAAGCGACCGGCGCGATAATGCTCTACTTCGGTACTCCTGGACACCGGCGAAGTTCCGTCACCGTTTGCCGTGGAAGGAGGCCGCCGCGAAGTTCTACTGACCGTTGGCGATCTCGACTTCTCGCACGCCGCCCAGGACGTCAGGATCGCCCGGCGGCGCACCCATACGAAGACAGGGAAACGGGCCCGCGAGACCGTCCACCTGATCACCGACCTCACCACCCTTGTACGGGGTGCGGGCCGAGCATCAGAAGCTGTGCAGCACGGCGTGAAACGGATCGTCAGGCGACGGGCCGGAACGGACGAGGCCCTTGCCCTTCAGCTGTCATCCGGTGATCGCTTTCTCTCTCACTTTCGGGTAGTCGCCAAACGTACCCTGCGTAGCCACAGGGTAAGGATCCTTCCGCATCCGCCCCGGTCACGGCCTGGGCCGGAGAGTCGGCCGGGTCGTCGAGTGCGCTCCGGGGCGCCGTCCGTCGGCCGCCCGGATCCAGTTGCGCAGCGTCTCGGTGTTCACCCCGAGGTCGGTGGCGACCGACTTGATCGTCGCTCCCGGCCTCGAGCGGTACTGCGCGACCGCGTTCGCCTTGAACTCGGCGGGGTAGTGCTTCATCACCATTTGTGCGGGACTCCTGTCCACCCGGACCATTAAGATCCAAGGGTCTCTGGTGCCCAAACTCCGGCGTCAGGGTCCTGCCTGGGGTAGGGCAGATGCTGGACAGGCTCAACGAGCAGGTGGAACGCGGGTATGTGTTGCTGCAGGCGGCGATGTCCGAAGGCGCCCTCGGAGACATTCCCGCCGCCTACTGTCGAGCGCAGGATCACGCGCAGTTGGACCCGAGTTCGACAGTTGGTGGGCATGCGCGGGCGATCGGGGCTCCCACCTGGGGTGATGCGGAAGGATGCGTATACCCACAGGGCTCCCAGCGCCCTGCACGGAGCGAGGAAAGCACGCGAGGAATGAGGTGACGGGCCATCAAATACTCTCCCAATGCGGTAGATTCCCCCGCTCCCTCGTGCTGGACAGGCAGATGCAAACTGCGGACGTTCCTGCAGGTCGAGAGTCTGGCGGGTACCGGTGGGCACACGGGCTGTCATCACGTCTCCGCAGGTCACCAGCACCAATTGGGCCCGTGTGCCCACCAACTGTCGAACTCGGGTTGGACAACGCGGCGTTGGCCACGCTCGCTCGGGTGGCCAGCGATTTCGTGTGCCGTCTCTGCCCGGCCAGTGGGGCGGACTGGACCACGAGCACCGATGCCAGTGGCAACTCGGCCAACATTGAGGACCGCTCCCCACAATAGCCGGTCTTCACCCGCCGCATGATGGCGGCCTGGTCCTCGGGGGACACCGCGCGTCGCAGGGCGGGTGTGGACGGTGCGGTTGGACCCCGACGGCCGCCCCTGCACCGGCACGGTCCGCCCAGTTCAGGACACGAACCGCTGCTGGAGTACTTAATGCTCATGCCTCTGTTGAGTCAAGCCGCGAACGGGCACCGGGCAGGTCGACACCCCCAAAGAGAGCCAGCCCCTGCGGGCGGCAGGAAGTACTCGGGTCAGCCTGCCCGGCGTCCTGCGGCACGTTACGCGCGGCCAACCCGATCACGAACACCGCTATCCCCAATACAAGTCGGAAGTACTTTCCGGAGGGGCGGGGCGCAGATCCCGCCATCATATGACTTCATTGGGTAGCCCCCCAGATGCACTTCCGAGCAGGTGGTGCGATGCTGGCAGGTGGGCAACCTTTAACGAGGCGTCCTATCTGGCTGGTGCGCAATGGCAGCTTTTGGGAGGCGATCCCATGAAAATGGTGGGCGATAATGCGAGTTACATGGGGCGGCTGGCGGACAGCTCAGTCAACGTTACGGAGGGGCTGGATTCGTTCGACGGCGAACGCTAAGGCTTCTGCCGACCGGCTGTTGCATTTTGGTGCAGCAGTGGCAGGAGAACAGCGTAGCATCATGGACTGTCTGAGGTTCTCGCTGCAGAGACTGGCGATGCTCACGGATGAAGTCTATTCTGGTCTTCCCTCAGTACCTCCCAGTGAGACGTCTCGGTGTTTTGCGCAGGCGCTTCACGAAACGCAGATTTACCTGGTACGTCTGGAGTATTTGAACCGCACGGTCGCGATGCTGAAGGAATGGGGTTTTTCTTCTCGCGATAGATAGTCCTCTGTATACTTGGGCAAGTGGCGGAATCGGCAGACGCGGCGGACTTAAAATCCGTTTCCCCCTGCGGGGTGTGTGGGTTCGAGCCCCACCTTGCCCACTCCGGGGTTTTGTGACAATGGGGTCGGCGGAGCGGCAGAACTCCTCGCAGATCGATGCCGGGCTCACTGGGCAGACCGAGAACTGCCAGGCCGCCGTGTACGCCGCGTACGTCACAGTGGCCGGATGGGCGCTGATTAATTTCGTGTTGCGCTTGGGCTGGGCCTATGGGCTCGTGGAGAGTCCAGAGATCGGGCGAAGTCGGCGAGCGTGCAGGTTGACGTGGTGCAGAAGTCCGGACTCTCGATGGTGAGCGGTCACGTACGTCTGATCCGGCTCGCCCTGTTCGTCGTCCACCCAGACGGAAGGGCGACCGTTGGCGTAGAGGTTGTCTCGTGTGGTGACGGTGTGGGCTGCGGCAGGATGTCCTTTGGTGAGAGCCGATCTGTCGCAGCGGCTGGTTCCTGACGGTTCTGCGGGAACTCGTCGCTTTGTTACTGCCGTTGTTCAACTCCCCGTCCGCATGGCGGTGGGTGAGCTTGTTCCGTTTTGACGGACTGGACGCCGTCGGTGTGGTGGTGAGGCCGCGAGGACGGTTTCGTACTCGGCGGGGCTGCGGTAGCCGAGGCTGCTGTGCAGACGTTTCTCTCGGGGTCGTTTCGCCGCGAGAGCTTCAGTGGGTGAATTTCCGCTGGTGGGTGCAGGGTGTCCCGGCTTCGCCCGTGCCCGGCACCTGTGGTGCATGGCTCATGAGGTGGAGTGGGCGGTGTTGAGTCGGGTCATGAGTTCGTGGTTCGCCGCTCGGGCGGGGGTCTGTCAACTTAACGGTGTAACTGGTGTGGTTGTTGGGTCAGATGCGGGTTGCTGAGAGGCGGCCGTCGAAGGCGATGTCGAACGCCTGGAGGGCCCGCTTCCAGCGCATCGTCCACCGCTT
>NZ_JAJPWK010000061.1:0-10668 GCF_046549115.1 Streptomyces sp. x-19
TGCTGCCGTTCTTCTCCTTCATGACATTCCTCATCGCGGTCCCGACCGGTGTGAAGTTCTTCAACTGGATCGGCACGATGTGGAAGGGCTCGCTGTCCTTCGAGACGCCGATGCTCTGGGCGATCGGCTTCCTGATCACCTTCACCTTCGGTGGTCTGACCGGCGTCATCCTGGCGTCGCCCCCGATGGACTTCCACATCTCCGACTCGTACTTCGTCGTGGCCCACTTCCACTACGTCGTCTTCGGCACGGTCGTCTTCGCGATGTTCGCCGGCTTCCACTTCTGGTGGCCGAAGTTCACCGGCAAGATGCTCGACGAGCGGCTCGGGAAGATCACCTTCTGGACGCTGTTCATCGGCTTCCACGGCACGTTCCTGGTCCAGCACTGGCTGGGCGCCGAGGGCATGCCGCGCCGCTACGCGGACTACCTCGCCGCGGACGGCTTCACCACCCTGAACACCATCTCCACGATCAGCTCGTTCCTGCTGGGCATGTCGATCCTGCCGTTCCTCTACAACGTCTGGAAGACCGCCAAGTACGGCGAGAAGATCGAGGTGGACGACCCGTGGGGCTACGGCCGCTCGCTGGAGTGGGCGACCTCGTGCCCGCCGCCGCGGCACAACTTCCTCACCCTGCCGCGCATTCGCTCCGAATCCCCGGCGTTCGATCTGCACCACCCGGAGATCGCGGCGCTGGACGCGTTGCAGAACGGTCGCGAGGGTGACAAGGCGCTGGCCGGCGGCAAGGAGGCGGGCAAGTGAAGATCCAGGGCAAGATGTTCATCTGGCTGAGCGTCTTCATCCTCGCCATGGCGGTCGTCTACGGCGTGTGGTCGAAGGAGCCGGCCGGTACCACGGCGCTCTTCCTGGCCTTCGGCCTGTGCATCATGGTCGGCTACTACCTGGCCTTCACGGCCCGGCGGATCGACGCGGGTGCCCAGGACAACGAGGACGCCGAGGTCGCGGACGACGCCGGTGAGCTGGGCTTCTTCAGCCCGCACAGCTGGCAGCCGCTCTTCCTCGGCATCGGTGGCGCGCTCGCCTTCCTGGGCGTCGTCTTCGGCTTCTGGCTGCTGTACTTCTCCCTCCCGGTGATCCTCGCGGCCCTCTTCGGCTGGGTCTTCGAGTACTACCGCGGCGAGAACCGCACCCAGTAGTACGCACCACGAGAGAACCGCGGCAGACACGCCGCAGGGTCGGGCCCGGACACCCCAACAGGTGTCCGGGCCCGACCCGTTTGCAGTCCTCCAGCGCGCCGCCGAAAGGGATCCTTCGTACGTTTGGGGGCATGAGTTACAGACCTCGAACCCGGACGGTGCTGAGCTGCGGCCTCCTGCTCGTGCCCCTCGCGGTGAGCACCACCGCGTGCGGGGGCTCGTCGTCGGAATCGCTCTCGGCCAACCCCTACGACGCGTCCGACCAGATATCCGCGAACATCCCGGCGGACGGCAGGCACAAGGCGGACCCCGACAAGCCGCTTGAGGTCTCCCTCAAGGGCGACGACTCGCGGATCACGGACGTGACCGCCACCGACTCCACCGGCCGCTACGTCCGCGGCGAACTGAGCGCCGACGGCCGGCACTGGCGCACCACCGTGCCCCTGGCCGCCGGCACGCGCTACACGGTGCAGGTGAGCACCGAGGAGGAGGACGGCACCCCGGGCCGCAAGACCCTGGTGGTCAACACCAAGGACGCGGACGACCGGCTGACCGTCAAGTTCGGCCCGGAGAGCGGCGAGTACGGCGTCGGCCAGCCGGTCACCGCAGAGCTCAGCAAGCCGGTCACCGACCCCAAGGCCCGGGCCGTCGTCGAGAGCGCCCTGAAGGTCGACTCCACGCCCCGGGTGGAGGGTTCCTGGCACTGGGTGGACGGCAAGAAGCTGCACTTCCGCCCCAAGGACTACTGGCCCGCCCACGCCGCCGTCGCGGTCCACAGCAACCTCGACGGCCTGAAGATCGCCGGGGGGCTCTACGGCGGCCCCGCCAAGCCGATCCGGCTGACCACCGGCGACCGGATCGAGGCCGTCACCGACGCCGCCGCGCACCAGATGACCGTGCTGCGCAACGGCAAGGCCATCAACACCATCCCGGTCACCACCGGCAAGCCCGGCTTCTCCACCCGCAACGGCGTCAAGGTCGTGCTCGGCAAGGAGAGTTTCGTCCGGATGCGCAGCGCCACCGTCGGCATCGCCGCCGGCAGCTCCGACGCCTACGACCTGCCGGTCTACTGGGCCACCCGGGTGACTTGGAGCGGCGAGTACGTGCACGCCGCCCCCTGGTCGGTCGGCTCCCAGGGTGCCGCCAACGTCAGCCACGGCTGCACCGGCATGTCCACCGGCAACGCCCAGTGGTTCTTCAACACCGTCCGGGTCGGCGACGTCGTCAAGGTCGTCAACAGCGGCGGGGCCACCATGACGCCGTTCGACAACGGCTTCGGCGACTGGAACATGCCCTGGAAGGACTGGCGCGCCGGCAGCGCGCTCAAGAACCAGGCCGCCACGACCACAGGCGCGGCCGAGCGGCAGCAGAACCCCGCCGCCGACGCCCGGCTCCGCCCGCAGGTCTGAGGGCCGCTCAGGGGCCGTTCACGGCCCCTTCGAGCGCCTCGGTCAGGCCGGCACCACGTTCTGGACGAGCCGCCTCCGGCGCAGCAGACCGGCCAGCGCGTCGGCGAACGCCACCGGGTCGACGGGATGGGTCACCGCGGCGTCCGCACGGCTCCAGGTGGCCAGCCAGGCGTCCTGCGGACGGCCGATCAGCAGCAGCACCGGCGGGCACTGGAAGATCTCGTCCTTGACCTGCCGGCAGACGCCCATGCCGCCCGCCGGAGCCGTCTCGCCGTCCAGGACGCAGACGTCGATCCCGCCCTGCTCCAGGGCCTCCAGCACGGCCGGGGCGGTGGCGCACTCCAGGATCTCGATCTGCGGGGCGTCGGGGGCCGGGCGCCGTCCGGCCGCCAGCCGGACCTGCTCGCGGGTGTTGGCGTTGTCGCTGTAGACCAGCACCGTGGCAGTCGCCTGCATCGTTCCTCCACCTTTGTCGCGGACCTACGTAGCGGATACGGCTCCTGATCAAACCGTTGCGCGATGCTACTCCCGGACGGGCCCCGGGCAGGAGAGGGCGTACGGCCCCGAAATGCGGTCGACGGCCCGTCAGGAGCGGCTTTCCCAGGGTCCGTGCGCCGTCCGACGCCGCGCACTTCCCCCCTTCGAGCGACCGTCGAGCCGGCCCGAACGAGCAGCGCATACGGCCTTGACACACCGAACGGCACCCCCCGGAGTGAGGGCGGGATAAGCGACCGACATAATGTCGGTCGTGGCGACAGCAACGACAGTAGAAACCGGGCACGCGCACCCGTCGGTCAATCGGCCGAACCTCACCAGCGTCGGAACCATCATCTGGCTGAGTTCCGAGCTGATGTTCTTCGCGGCCCTCTTCGCGATGTACTTCACCCTTCGATCGGTGACGGGCGAGGCGTATTGGAAGCACTCCGCTGATGCGCTGAATCTTCCGTTCTCCGCGACCAACACCACGATCCTGGTGCTCAGCTCGCTGACGTGTCAGCTCGGCGTTTTCGCGGCCGAGCGCGGCGACGTCAAGAAGCTGCGAACCTGGTTCACGATCACCTTCATCATGGGTGCCATCTTCATCGGCGGTCAGGTCTTCGAGTACACGGAGCTGGTCAAGCACGAGGGCCTCTCGCTCTCGTCCGGCCCGTACGGCTCGGTGTTCTACCTGACCACCGGTTTCCACGGACTGCACGTGACAGGCGGTCTGATCGCCTTCCTGCTGGTCCTGGGCAGGACGTACGCGGCCAAGAGGTTCACCCACACGCAGGCCACCGCGGCCATCGTCGTGTCCTACTACTGGCACTTCGTCGATGTCGTCTGGATCGGCCTCTTCGCCACGATCTACCTGATCCGGTAAGAGGTCCGACCGGACTCGCATATCGGACAGACACAGCCAAGCATCGACGCAGAAGATCCTGACACCGGGGTAATCCGTGAAAAAGCTCTCCGCACGACGGCGCCATCCGCTGGCGGCGCTCGTCGTCCTACTCTTCGCGCTGGCGGTCACTGGGGGGCTGTACGCCGCGTTCGCGCCGGCGGACAAGGCTCAAGCCGATGACACCGCCCAGTCTCTTGCCATCAAGGAGGGCAAGAAGCTCTTCGCCGTGGGCTGCGCAAGCTGCCACGGCACCGGCGGTCAGGGCACCTCTGACGGGCCGAGCCTGGTCGGCGTGGGTGCTGCCGCCGTCGACTTCCAGGTGGGCACCGGCCGTATGCCGGCCCAGCAGCCCGGCGCCCAGGTGCCGCGGAAGCGGAACATCTACAACAACGCCCAGATCGACCAGCTCGCGGCCTACGTCGCGTCGCTGGGCCCGGGCCCGTCCGTGCCGGACAAGGCGCAGTACAGCGCCGACGGTGCCGACATCGGCAAGGGCGGCGAGCTGTTCCGCACCAACTGTGCCCAGTGCCACAACTTCACCGGTAAGGGCGGCGCCCTCACCAACGGCAAGTTCGCACCGACCCTTGAGGGCGTGGACCCGAAGCACATCTACGAGGCCATGCAGACCGGCCCGCAGAACATGCCCTCCTTCGGTGACGGCACGCTGAGCCCGCAGAACAAGAAGGACATCGTCGCGTACCTCGGCGCCGTCAACGGCGACAAGACCGCGAGCCCCGGCGGTATGGAACTCGGCGGTCTGGGCCCGGTGACCGAAGGTCTCTTCGGTTACATCTTCGGCCTGGGTGCGTGTGTCGCGGTCGCCATCTGGGTCGCAGCCCGGACTACGAAGGCCAAGAAGTCATGAGTGAGACAGAAGAAAACCTTCCCAGTGAGCGGGAGACGCCTCACGAGGGCGCGGTGGGGAAGGCGGGCAACCCCTTCGCCGACCCCGGGCTGCCGCCCCACGAGCACCGCATCCAGGACATCGACGAGCGGGCCGCCAAGCGCTCCGAGCGCACCGTCGCCATGCTCTTCCTGGTGTCGATGCTCGCCACCGTCGCGTTCATCGCGTCGTACGTGGCCATCCCGATCGACAAGATCGTCTACATCTTCCCGCTCGGTCACATCAGCGGGCTGAACTTCGCCCTCGGTCTGACCCTGGGCGTGGCGCTCTTCTGCATCGGCGCCGGCGCGGTCCACTGGGCCCGCACGCTGATGTCGGACGAGGAGGTCGCCGACGAGCGGCACCCGATCGAGGCCACCCCCGACGTCAAGGCCAAGGTCCTGGCGGACTTCGCCCAGGGCGCCAAGGAGTCGCAGTTCGGTCGGCGCAAGCTGATCCGCAACACGATGTTCGGCGCGCTGGCCCTGGTGCCGCTCTCCGGCGTCGTGCTGCTGCGCGACCTCGGCCCGCTGCCCGAGAAGAAGCTGCGGACCACCGGCTGGAAGAAGGGCGTCCGCCTGGTCAACCAGTCGACGAACCTCCCGCTGCGTCCCGAGGACATCGCGGTCGGCTCCCTCACGTTCGCCAAGCCCGAGGGCCTGGAGGAGAACGACGAGGACTTCGCCAACAAGATCGCCAAGGACGCCCTGATGCTCGTGCGGATCCAGCCGCAGAACATCAAGGACAAGCAGGAACTCGCCTGGTCGCACGAGGGCATCGTCGCGTACTCGAAGATCTGCACCCACGTGGGTTGCCCGATCAGCCTGTACGAGCAGCAGACGCACCACGTGCTCTGCCCCTGCCACCAGTCGACCTTCGACCTTTCCGACGGCGGTCGGGTGATCTTCGGCCCGGCCGGCCACGCTCTGCCGCAGCTGCACATCACGGTGAAGGACGGCTTCCTTGAGGCCGCAAGCGAGTTCGCGGAGCCCGTCGGCCCGAGCTTCTGGGAGCGCGGATGAGTAACGAGACGACCGCGACCACTACCCGCCGTGGCCAGGCGCCACGGGGCGAGCGGATCGCCGACTGGGCCGACGGCCGGCTGGGCATCTACAGCCTCGCCAAGTCCAACATGCGCAAGATCTTCCCGGACCACTGGTCCTTCATGTTGGGTGAGGTCGCGCTCTACAGCTTCATCATCATCATCCTGACCGGTGTCTACCTGACGCTGTTCTTCCACCCGAGCATGGCCGAGGTCACCTACCACGGGTCCTACGTGCCGATGCACGGGATCAGGATGACCCAGGCCTTCGAGTCGACGCTGAACATCAGCTTCGACGTGCGCGGCGGTCTGCTGATCCGGCAGATCCACCACTGGGCGGCGCTGGTCTTCCTGGCCGCGATGATGGTCCACATGATGCGGGTGTTCTTCACCGGTGCGTTCCGCAAGCCGCGTGAGGTCAACTGGCTCTTCGGCTTCCTGCTGTTCGTCCTGGGCATGTTCACCGGCTTCACCGGTTACTCGCTCCCCGACGACCTGCTGTCCGGCACCGGTGTCCGCTTCATCGAGGGCGTCATCCTGGCGATGCCGCTGGTCGGCTCGTACCTGCAGATGTTCATCTTCGGCGGCGAGTTCCCCGGGCACGACATCATCCCGCGGTTCTTCACGGTCCACGTGCTGCTGCTGCCGGGCATCATGCTCGGTCTGCTGGTGGCGCACCTGATCCTGGTCTTCTACCACAAGCACACGCAGTTCCCGGGTGCCGGCAAGACCAACAACAACGTGGTCGGCATGCCGCTGCTGCCGGTCTACATGGCCAAGGCCGGAGGCTTCTTCTTCCTGGTCTTCGGTGTGATCTCGGTGATCGCCGCGGTCGCCAGCATCAACCCCGTGTGGGCCATCGGCCCGTACCGGCCGGACCAGGTGTCCACCGGTGCGCAGCCGGACTGGTACATGGGCTTCGCCGAGGGCCTGGTGCGCGTCATGCCGGGTTGGGAGTGGAACTTCTGGGGCCACACCATCAACTTCGGCGTGCTGATCCCGATCCTGGTCTTCCCGCTGGTCCTGGTCGCCATCGCGGTCTACCCGTTCATCGAGTCCTGGGTCCGCGGCGACAAGCGCGAGCACCACATCCTGGACCGCCCGCGCAACGTGCCCACCCGCACCGGCTTCGGCGTGGCCTGGCTCGTCGCGTACTTCGTGATGCTGATCGGTGGCGGCAACGACCTGTGGGCGACGCACTTCCACCTGTCGATCAACTCGATCACCTGGTTCGTCCGGATCGCGTTCTTCGTCGGACCGGTGCTGGCCTTCATCGCCACCAAGCGGATCTGCCTGGGTCTCCAGCGCCGCGACAAGGACAAGGTGCTGCACGGACGCGAGTCCGGCATCATCAAGCGCCTGCCGCACGGTGAGTTCATCGAGGTCCACGAGCCGCTCAACCAGGAGCAGCTGCACGTCCTGACCCAGCACGAGCAGCCCGAGCCGCTCGAACTCGGTCCCGAGGTCGACGAGAACGGCGTCCGGCGCAAGCTCAAGCGCACGCAGAAGCTGCGCGCCAAGCTCTCCAAGGGCTACTACGGCGAGGACAACGTCATCCCCAAGCCGACCGTCGAGGAGTACAAGGAGATCACCAGCGGCCACGGCCACCACTGATCCCCGCGGGCGCGGCACCGCCGCGCACCGCTGGTAGTACGCCACCCAGAGGGCCCCGTCCACGGATAGGACGGGGCCCTCCGGCATACCCACGGCTCGATAGGGTGAGCGGCACAAGCAGGTGACGAACCAGGAGCGTGGACCATGAACGTTGTGACCCCGGTGGGCGGCGGCAGCGTGGCGGACCGCTCCTGGCCGGCCGTACTGAACGCCCTCCTCGACGGCCGCGACCTCACCGCCGACGACACCGCCTGGGTCATGGACCGGATCATGCGCGGCGAGGCCACCGACGCGCAGATCGCCGGCTTCGCGGTGGCGCTGCGCGCCAAGGGCGAGACCGTCGCGGAGATCTCCGGACTGGTCCGGACGATGTACGCGCACGCCAGCCTGATCGAGGTGCCCGGCCCCAGCGTCGACATCGTCGGCACCGGCGGCGACGGGGCGAACACCGTCAACATCTCCACCATGTCGGCGATCGTGGTCGCCGGCACCGGCGCCAAGGTCGTCAAGCACGGCAGCCGCGCCGCGTCCTCGGCCAGCGGCGCCACCGACGTCCTGGAGAAGCTGGGCGTCAACCTCGACCTCACGCCGCGACGGGTCGTCGAGGTCGCCGCGGAGGCCGGGATCACCTTCTGCTTCGCGGCCAAGTTCCACCCCGCCCTGCGCCACGTGGCGGCCGCCCGCGGCCAGCTGGGCATCCGCACCACCTTCAACGTGCTGGGGCCGCTGACCAACCCGGCCCGGGTCAAGGCCCAGGCCACCGGCGTCGCGGACGCCCGGATGGCGCCGATCCTGGCCGGCGTGCTGGCCGAGCGCGGCTCGTCGGCACTGGTCTTCCGCGGCGACGACGGGCTGGACGAACTGACCACCACCGCCACGTCCCGGGTGTGGATCGTGCAGGACGGCCGGGTCCGCGAGGAACCCTTCGACCCGCGCGACGTCGGGATCGGCCTGGTCCCGGTGGAGGCGCTGCGCGGCGCCGACGCGTCGTACAACGCCGAGGTGGCCCGGCGGCTCCTCGACGGCGAGACCGGCCCGGTGCGGGACGCGGTGCTGCTGAACTCCGCGGCCGCGCTGGCCGCGCTGGCGCCCTCCGACGCCCCGCTGACCGAGCGGATCCGCGACGGCCTCGACAAGGCCGCCGCGGCGCTCGACTCGGGAGCCGCCAAGCGCTCGCTGGAGCGCTGGGTCGCGGCCAGCAACGCCTGACGACGATGTGACGCACGTCCCGGTCCGTAATGCGGACCGGGACTTGCGCACGAATGATCGTGTGGCATGATTCTGCGCAGGTCACGAGTGACAGCGATGTAGGCCCCGGCCCGCTGTCCGGCAACCCTCCTTCCGTGGCGGGGTGCCCCGGGTGATGACCAGGCCGCAGGCAGCGAGGTCTGCGGCAAGCGCGGATCCCTCGCCAGGGATCCTGGTCCCCGAGGGAGCCCTTCCGTGATGAAGCGAATGCGCTAGGGCCCACGGCCCCTTTTCCGCGCCACCCTTTTCTCTCCACGCTGCGGCGTCGTGCCGGGCGGGTCCTGCGTACCTTCCGCGTACCGTGCGACGCCCCCCGCCGCAGCGAATTCGCTCATGCCTCCCGGGAGTTCGCCATGTCCGTTTCCGCTGCCGCCGACCGTTCCGTCTGTGCCCCGCTGCCCGTGCTGGGCCGGGACGTCCTGGTCCCGCTGGTCACCGGCGGCGAGGCCGTCTACGCCGCGCTCGACTACGCCGCCAGCGCGCCGGCGCTCCAGCGGGTCTGGGACGACGTCGCCGCCTACGCCCCGTACTACGGCAGCGTCCACCGCGGCGCCGGCTACCTCTCGCAGCTCTCCACCGACCTCTTCGAGAACGCCCGCAGGACCGTCTCCGACTTCCTCGGCTGCCGCACCGACGACCAGGTGGTCTTCACCCGCTCCACCACCGACTCGTTGAACCTGCTGGCCGCGGCCCTGCCGCAGGGCACCCGCGTGTTCGTCTTCGAGACCGAGCACCACGCCTCGCTGCTGCCCTGGGAGCGCCGCGCGGACGTCTCCGTGACCTACCTCAACGCGCCGCGCACCCCGCAGCAGGCGGTCGACACCCTGGAGCAGGCGCTGGCCACCCGCGAGCCGTACGGCCCGGCGCTGGTCTGCGTCACCGGCGCCTCGAACGTCACCGGCGAACTGTGGCCGGTGCGGGAACTGGCGGCCGCCGCGCACGCCCACGGCGCCCGGATCGTGCTCGACGCGGCCCAACTGGCCCCGCACCACCCGGTGGACCTCGCGGAACTCGACGTCGACTGGGTCGCGTTCTCCGGCCACAAGCTGTACGCGCCGTTCGGCGCCGGCGTACTGGCCGGGCGAGCAGACTGGCTCCAGGACGCCGAGCCGTACCTCGCCGGCGGCGGCGCCAGCCGGAAGGTCGCCCGCCGGGCCGACGGCGGCGTGGACGTCGAGTGGCACACGAGCGCCGCCCGGCACGAAGCGGGTTCCCCCAACGTGATCGGTGCCTACTCCATCGCCTCGGCCTGCAAGGCGCTCACCGAGGCGGGTTGGGACACCCTGATCACCCGCGAACAGGAACTCATCAACACCGTGCGGGCGGGCCTCGCGGAGGTCCCCGAGGTCCGCGTCCTCTCCCTCTTCGGCGACGACGCCCCCCGCGTAGGCGTCCTCTCCTTCGTCGTCGAGGGCTGGAACAGCTCGCACTTCGCCGCCGCCCTCTCCGCCGAATACGGCATCGGCGTCCGCGACGGCCTCTTCTGCGCCCACCCGCTGGTCCGCACCCTGCTCGGCAGCGAACCGCAGGAACCCGGCGAGTGCGGCGCCCCGGAGGCGGCCCCCGGGGAGCGCTCCCTCAACGCCATCCGCGTCAGCTTCGGCGCCGGCACGCCCGACGAGCACGTCGACCGCTTCGTCCGCGCCGTCAAGGAACTCGTCACGGACGGCGCCCGCTGGAACTACCAGGTGGAAGACGGCCGTTGCGTGCCGGCGCGGGGCGTTTGATTTCCCACGTTTTTGGCCGTTGCGCCTGGCGGCGCGGGTCTCTTCCCACGTGGTCGGCCATCCGGCCGTGGGGGTTGTTGTTTTTGCGCCTGCGGCGCGGGGCGTTGTCCGCTGCGCGGGGCTGTTGGGTGCGGTGGCGGGCCTGCGGGGGTGGTGTGCAGGACTGCTGCGCTTTACGTCCTGCACACCACCCCCTCCGGCCCGCCCC
>NZ_JAJPWK010000062.1:0-8755 GCF_046549115.1 Streptomyces sp. x-19
ATCCCGACCACCTCATGCACGAGCTCCGACATGGCCTTCGCCAGATCCAATACCGCAGCGACATCATCAACGGATGCCTCACCGGAACAGGGCTCACACCGACGACACCACGACTACAACCTCAGTAACAGGGTCAACCCGGCCCCGTCCGCGAATCGCGGGCGGGGCCGGGTTGACGAAGCCTGCGGGCTCTGGACCGCGCCGGGCCGGTCCACGGGAAACCGATGCATGAGGTGCGTACACCACAGTCATACATCTGTATGCTCACCAGTATGAGCACTCGTACGCGCACCACGGTGACCCTGCCGGACGACCTCCTCGCCCACGCTCGTGCCGCCGCCGGCGGCAACCTCTCGGCTTACATCGAGCACGCACTGCGGGCACAGCAGCTGCGCGATGCGGCCCCTGCCGTGCGGGCTTGGCGCGAGCGGACCGCATGCGACGCCGACACCGAGGAACTCGCCGACGCCTTCGGCGAGGACGTCGCGTGACCCTCGCCCCCGCCCTCGCCCGCGGCCAAGTCTGGCGCGTCCAGCTGGCCACCAAGACCCGCGCGGTGGTCATCGTCGAGTCGGACGCCGCCCTTACCGCCCTGCCTGGCACTGCGGTGTGCATGATGATCGACGAGACCCAAGGGGCCCCAGACACCGTCGTGACCATCCCGATGGCCCACCCCGTGCGCGGGGCCGCCGTCGCCATCGACCTCACCGCCCTGACCGACAAGCGCCTGACGGCCGGCGAGTTCCTCGGCACCGTCGAAGCGGAGACCATGGACCGCATCTCCGCCGCCCTGCGCGTGACCTTGGACCTCACCTGACGGCGCCGGCCGAACCGACCCCGTCCGCGAATCGCGGACGGGGCCTCGGTGCGCTCAGGTCGAATCCCGCTGCACAGGCTCCCGGCCGGGAGCCACCATGGCGACGTACACCCCGGCCTCTCTACCACCACCGGGCAGCGTATCTGCTGGACACCCCCTCCCCTCATGAACATGGCGCTGGACAAAGCGGCGATGAATTACCTTCGCAACCTTGTGTACAGTGCGAATGATGGTCTTCGTGTTGGTCTGTGCCGAGCCGGGCTTCCGTAGAAGGGCTTCAGATGACACTGATGAATGGCGCAACGGGAACCGCACCCAGCGATATTACGGATTCCGTCGGCCAAGTCAGCGACGACAGCAAGGCGCTGCGAGGTGGCAGCAATGTCGTTGACGACGAAGTCTTGCATGACTTACTTCTAATGGGAGGGCACATCATCGACCCCAAGACTGGTCGGGATGAGGCTGGCGACGTAGCCACCAAAGACGGGAGAATCGCCAAAGTCAATTCACGCATCTCTCCGCAATAGGCGCGACGAGTCGTCGATGCGTCAAGTTGCTACGTCACTCCCGACCTCCTTGATATTCATACACATCTGTTTCACGGTCGCCGTGATGCATACACGGACGGGATCGTGAGCGTTCCACCAGACACCTTTTCATTCCGCTGTGGTGTCACGACGATGGTGTATGCAGAATCAGCGGGGTGGCGGAATTTTGCGTGCTTTGAGGAGAATGCCATCAACCGCAGCCGGACACGAGTCCTATCGTTCCTCAACATTGTCGGACGTGGCATGGCCGGCGGCGGATTGGAACAAGATGTAGCGGGCATGGATCCGACAGCTACAGCCGTAACCGCCCTCAAACATCCCAGCATCGTCGGCATCAAGACTGCCCACTATCAAGGGCGTGACTGGGCTGCCGTTGAGCATTCCCTCCAAGCCGGCGACCGGGCCGGGCTTCCTGCCATGGTGGACTTCGGCGCCTCTCACCCCGAAGCCCCTTGGAACGACTGCTGACACAGGTGCTCCGCCCTGGGGACATCTATACTCACACGTATTCGGGAATGCGCGGGGAGTTGTGTGATGACGGGCGACTGAATCCCTGCATGCATGAAGGACGCCGTTGCGGTGTACTCTTCGACGTCGGCCACGGAGGCATCAGCCTCCGCTGGGATGTTGCCGCACGTTCACTGGACGAAGGTTTCGTGCCCGATTCCATCTCAACCGACTTGCACGCGGGGAGCATGAACGCAGGGATGAAAAACATGTCCAGCGTCATATCCAAGTTTCTGAGCCTGGGAATTTCCCTCAGCCAGGTCGTGGAGGCTTCCACCTGGCGCCCCGCTCAGCTCTTGCATCGCCCCGATCTTGGCCATCTGTCGCCCGGGGCGTGCGCCGATGTTGCAGTACTGAAAATCGAACATGGATCATTTGGTTTTATTGACAGCTGCAATTTTTGCCGTGAATCCTCAGTTCGTCTCGGGGCCGAGGTCACCCTCCGCAGTGGAGACATCGCATGGGACCTCAACGGCCGGGCAGCGCAGCCTTGGCAGACAAGTGGCGTTGCAACGACTGGTTGAACCCAGGCAGTTCCGGTCCCGCAAGTTCGTCCAGGCCCTCGACCGTCACCGGATGACCGGCTCGATAGGACGAGTCGGGGCGGCAGGCGACAACGCGGCCATGGAGTCCTTCTTCAGCTTGCTACAGAAGAACGTCCTCGACCGCCAGGCGTGGGCAACCCGCGAGGAACTGCGGATCGCGATCGTGACCTGGATCGAGAAGACCTACCACCGGCGCCGCAGACAAGCTGCCCTCGGCAGGCTGACCCCTGTCGAATTCGAGATCGTCATGACCGCACCGGCCTTCCAGGCCGCGTGACCAAACCTGTCACCCGAACCTGCATCAGACCCTGCGGTAGAACTCTTCAGCGTCGATGCGGTGTGAGCGTTCCACCTTGCCGTTGAGGTGCGGGGATGCCGGCTTGATGTAGGTGTGGGCGATGCCCTTGTCGAGCGCGTGCCAGTGGAAGGCGGACTGGAACTCCGCGCCGTTGTCGGTCTGGATGGCCTCGCCGCGGAAAGGTAGTCGTCCAAGGACGTAGTCCAGGAACTGGATGGCTGTCTTCTGGTCGCCCCGAGGGTAGATCCGCAGGACGCGCAGCCGGGTGCAGTCGTCGATCGCGGTGAACTGGTAGTACTTGGCCCGACGGCAGACCTTGGGCGTCGTGCCGACAACGGGGCCGGCTGCTGGGCCGTCGGGGCAGGCGCGCCGATCGGCTCGATGAACTTGACGTCAATCTGCACCCGGTTGCCGGGCAACTGCTTCTCGTAGCCGGTATAGCGCTTGTCGTGGCGCTTGTAGCGTTGCGATGCGGGCAGCCGGTTGAGACCCAGCCGCTTGAGGATGCGGTAGACGGCGGAGCAGGCGATATCGATGTCGTGGTACCGCTGGAGGTACATCCGGATCTTCATCGGGCCGAAGTGGTAGTTCTGCCGCAGGTAGACGATCTTGTTCACGATGTCGGCGTCGGTGGCATGGGAACTGTGGTGCGGCGCGCTGGAACGGTCGCGCAGGCCCTCGATGCCCTCCTCCTGGTAGCGCCGCTGCCACTTGTAGAAGCAGTTACGGCTGATCCCGTAGTACCGACAGGTCAGCGAGACATTCCCAGTGACCTCCTCGGCGTGGCGCAGGACCGCCAGACGTCGCTGGGCCTGGCGATCCTGCTGCTGTTGCGGTGAAGGGGGCATGGCTAGCTCCGTCGTAGTCGGAGATCCATGTGTCACCAATGTCCGGCAGCTTTATACCTAGGAGCGACGGCCCGACCAGACCACGTGCAGCGGCAGGTCAACCGTGCCGTGAGCCGGCCCGGCCAGGTCCTGCAACTGCGCCGGCAGTCGCTGTGCGCACTGGGCACACAGCAGCTCGAACGCGTTCGACACCGGGAACGTCATGCCCCCAACATCGCCCAGCGAGCCACGCGGTTACTACACAGCGCCTGAGCTCGAGTGGGCAGCCGTGCCGCCAGGGCGGTGGGTATGGCGGATGAGGAGAATCTGCCTACGGAGAGGGCGTACCACCGGGCTGGGTTCGATGCGTACTTCACCGCACTACGCGCGTGTCTGCGCCGGTACTTTGAGGAACTCGACGAGGACCCTTGGCGATACTGACGGGCAGGCTCACTCGCAGGCCATACACAAGAAAACGCTCCTGAAAACACGATCGCCGAGAACACCTCAATGGGGCGCTGCATCGGCTTCGCCTGGTAGGGACTTTCGCCTCTATTCGGCAGTGGCAAGGCGAGGCAGTTTGAATGTGGACGGCCACCGTGGGCAGGCCAAGCATTGCTGCTTGGTCCTGGCGTCCGTCATCGGCCCCGCGCGCATCCCCCGTAACGAACGCGCGGGGCCGAGTCCCGCCTGTCGCGGTCAGGAGGGCGATGCATGGGGCATGAGTCCTCTCGACGCTGGTCGAACTCTGGTCGCGCATCGGGGAGCTGGCCCGCAGGGCGGGTCTGGAGCTCCAATAGCAGGGGTTGCTGCGGCTGTTGTCATAGTTTCAGAAGCATGCCAGTGAAGTCCCGGCACTGGACCGGAAGTTGGCATATGAGGCAAATGGGTAGAATGTTCGGTATGGCGATTCGCATCCGGTCTCATGCGCGTGAGCGCCGCCGGTATGTCGTCGTTTCCCGATGGGCTGCGTCTGTCGTGGCAGCTCTGTGCGTGTTTGCGCTCTCCGCTGTGGTGCTGAGGTCGGAGGGGGATTTCAGCACCACAGTTGACCAGTCGACGCACTCCTCCGGCACCTTGCGTGCTGAGGCGACGCCGGCGCACACACCCTGGGACGACTCGTCAGGCAAGAGTCCATCCTGCGAGCGCCGCGGGAGCTGGTCTCTACCCGTCCTGGCACGCAATCCTGTTCCTCCGCTGCCAGCGCCGAGTGCGCAGGTGTCGTCCAGCCAGGACGCAGTCGGTCCCGTGGGCCTGTGTGGGCCGTCGAGGCCGGAGGTCAGTTCGGTCGACCTTCATCGATTGCGGGTCCAGCGACTGTAGGCCGCAATGCAACTTCCTAGCCTTGGCGAACCTCTGTCTCTCCTCTTTCCGAGCCGGCTGGTTCGCAACGACGCTCAACCTTCACATCCGCCATGGCGCGCAGCAGGCAGGCATGGCGGGGACTAGGACGTTCCATGGGACTCGGACCAGACAGCGCCCCCGTACCAGGGCAAAACATCCAGCAGCGGCATTCGAGTGCCTCCTCGCGGCGCCGGTTCTTGGTCGGCGCGGTAGCCGGGGTCGGCGGCACCTTGGGAATCGCAGCGTGGGCATCACGGAGCAATGCGGATGACGCCCAAGCTACCGCGTCAACCTCTACGGCGATCATCAAGATCACGCCCACGAACGGCACCACCGGCGCAGGCGTCACGGACGCTTCGGTGACGTGCACCAACGGTGAACTCACCGACATAACCCTCGTCGCAGCCAACAGCCCCTCTCCAGTCAAGGGCTCTCTGTCGGCAGACAGGAAGACCTGGAAGCCGGACTCTCCGCTGGAGCGCGGAACTGCCTACAAGGTGACGGTGAAGGCCAAGGACCTGCAGGAGCGGGCCCTGACGCAGCAGGCGGCCTTCACCACTGTCTCTGCCGCCAACAGTTTCATCGGCACCTTCACCCCCGAAGACGCCTCGACGGTCGGTGTCGGCATGCCGGTCTCCCTCACCTTCGACAGACCCGTCACCAACAAGAGGGCCGTGGAGTCCGCGCTGAAAGTGACAAGCAGCAGCGGCCAGCACGTCGTCGGTCACTGGTTCAGCGACACCCGGATCGACTTCCGTCCCAAGGAGTACTGGGAGGCTGGCTCCACAGTCACACTGCGACTCCGCCTGGCCGGCATCGAAGCAGCTCCCGGTATCAAGGGCATCCAGGACAAGACCGTCTCCTTCTTCATCGGCCGCCCGCAGATCAGTACCGTCGACGCCAGCACGCATACCATGACCGTGGTACGCGCTGGAAAGACCATCAAGGTCATCCCCATCTCGGCCGGGAGCACGAAGACGCCCACCTACAACGGCCAGATGGTGATATCCGAGAAGCACAAGGAAACCCGCATGGACGGGGCCACCGTCGGCTTTGGAGGCGAGTACGACATCCCCGACGTCCCCCACGCCATGCGACTGTCCACCTCCGGCACCTTCATCCACGGAAACTACTGGAGCAAAGGCGTCTTCGGCACCACCAACTCCAGCCACGGCTGTATAGGTCTAGCCGACACACAAGGCGCGAACAACCCCCAAACAACCGGCGCATGGTTCTACAACAACTCCCTCATCGGAGACATCGTCATCGTCAAGAACTCCCCAGACGAGACCATCCGCCCCGACAACGGCCTCAACGCCTGGAACATGCACTGGAACGACTGGGTCAAAGGCAGTACCCTACGCTGACTTCAGCCCAAGCGCGGGACCCCGCTACTCGTCACATGCACCACAACCGTGCCGGCACAGTTGTGGTGCAGCTCGCGGGTGTCCCCCTTCTCGCAGTGAAGACTTCTCATCCTCGATGTTGAAGGTGATGAGGGCCGTGGTTAAGGGCCCGTGACGCGGCAGGGCTCCTGGTCGTTCCGTTGGTGATTCCACTCATCAACGACGCGACACAGGAGCCCTGCCGCGACACAGTGCCACAGGTCATCAGGCGCAAGATCATCGGTCACCCGCAGAAGACTGCCGCTTCTCACTCGAACTGCCCAGGGCTCGCAGAACAACAACATGTGAAGTTCCGTTGCTCTGATCTGGGGTGTCAAGTCCCAGAAACCACAACTTAATCCTCTGCGAGCCCAAGCCCCCAACACAAACTCATTCTGAAGCGATCGGTAAGGTCCACGGTCCTGCGTGCGACAGACCTTAGTCCCTGTTGGAGTGCCCTCAACCCCCGGGAAACTTCCGACATGGAGAGCCTGGACACGTTCATCGTCGTCGTGAACGATCACTTCTGGACTTGGCTGCTGATCCCCTTGGTAGTCGGCGCTGGCCTGTACTTCACGGTCCGGTCGAAGGCCGTGCAATTGCGCCTACTGCCCGAGACGTTTCGCGTGATCAAGGAAAAGTCCCCCGCGCGCGCCGATGGACACAAGCCGGTGTCGTCTTTCGGGGCCTTCACCATCTCGGCAGCCGCTCGGGTTGGCACTGGCAATATCGCCGGCGTAGCCACCGCTATCACCCTCGGTGGGGCAGGAGCTGTCTTCTGGATGTGGATGATGGCGATCATCGGCGCCGCCTCCGCGTTCGTTGAGTCGACCCTCGCCCAGCTCTACAAGGTGCGTGACATCACCGGCGCCTACCGCGGCGGACCGGCCTACTACATGCAGAGGGCCTTGCGGAAACGCTGGCTCGGCGTCCTCTTCGCCGTGGTCATCACCCTCACCTTCGGTCTCGTTTTCAACGCCGTCCAGGCCAACACCATCACCGCCGTGGCTGGGGGGTCACTGCCGGAGATGGGCAGCCCCTGGGCCAACCCAGTCACCGGCCTGCTGCTTGCTGCTCTGCTCGGCCTCGCCGTCTTCGGCGGGGTTCGTAGGATGTCCTCCCTGACCTCCGTACTCGTCCCTGTGATGGCCATCACCTACCTCTTGCTCGGCCTGGCCGTGGTCCTGCTGAACATCACCGAATTCCCGCGCGTGATCGCTGAGATCGTCGGCGGCGCGTTCGGCATGCGTGAGCTCGCCGCCGGCGGCATCGGCGCGGCCATCCAGCAAGGCATCCGGCGCGGCATGTTCTCCAACGAGGCCGGCCTGGGCTCCGCCCCCAACGCAGGAGCCGCCGCCGAGGTCTCCCACCCGGTCAAGCAGGGCCTCGTGCAGTCCCTGGGCGTCTTCTTCGACACGCTCTTGGTGTGCACAATGACCGCGTTCATCGTCCTTGTCACCAATCCCGAACTCGCCGGCCGGCAGGGCGCTGACCTCACTCAGAACGCCCTCAACAGCACCCTCGGTGCCTGGGCCGGCCACGTGCTCACTGTAGTGGTGTTCATGCTCGCGTTCAGCTCGATGATCGGGAACTACTACTACGGCGAGACCAACATTCAGTTCATCACCCGCAAGCCCTGGGTGCTCTCCTCATACCGGTGCCTGGTCCTGGCAGCCGTGGTGCTCGGGTCGCTGGGCTCTGTCTCGATGGTCTGGAACCTCGCCGACGTCTTCATGGCCGTCATGGCCCTGATCAACCTGCTCGCCATCATTCCCCTGTCCGGCATCGCCTTCCGACTCCTGGACGACTACCTGGCCCAACGCAGGACTGGACTGGACCCGGCCTTCACTCGGCACCGTATCCCCGAGCTCAAGGGTGTGCAGTGCTGGGCCCCGTTCCGGGGGCATGAGGAGACTCAGACTCATCCGGTTAGCACAGGGCAACGGAACTCGGCACAGGTCTGACCAACTGCCAGGTCTGTCGTCCCGCCATCGAGTGGTCGTGGGCAGCCGCCCAGCTGAGAGGTTCCCCTGAGATGCGGAGGGTGTTGACAGATGGTCAGATGGTTCTCTGAGAGGAGCATCGACCATGGCTGCACCCGGGAAGTACTCGTTGGAGTTGCGTGAGCGTGCGGTGCGGATGTACCGCACCACGGAGCCGAGGCCACAGATCAAGAGGCTAGCCGTCGACCTCGGTGTGCATCCCGAGGCCCTGCGCGGCTGGATCCGGCAGGCCGAGGCGGACGCCGGCGAGCGCGGCGCCGCCTCACTGGACCTCTTTCATCCTGCCCCTAGTAGTGCTTGGTCAGGTTCACTCGCCGGTGGCGTGTCCGTTTGATCGGGTGTGTCGTTGACGGGCCTTGACCCCGGAGTTTGAACACGTCTATGCGGCTCGGGTCAGGGTAGTTGATGTTGTGTGGAAGGTGTCCTCGTAGGCGATTGGGGATCGCTGGCCGAGGCTGGAGTGGCGGCGTCGGGTGTTGTA
>NZ_JAJPWK010000063.1:0-8667 GCF_046549115.1 Streptomyces sp. x-19
TCTCGTCCGCCACCGCTGACGGAGCCGTCTCCACGGCCACGTCCCCGGACGCTTCCGCGGCTATGTTCTCGCTGGTCACAGGTGCAATCCTCCATGATCGGAGTTACACCGTTCTATTTACAGTCCCCATGCTGGGACAAGGCCATCGCGTCACCTCTCGCTTCAACGAGCTTCGCTACTCGGAGAGTTGCGCGATGGCCGCCTCATGACCAGGGGGTATGCGGAGATCACTGCTACACCACTCGGCGGGACACCATCAGCGTGCTTGGCAGGAAGCCAGGCGCCGCCAGTCCTCCCGCCGCATTGTCGTAGAACACGCCAACGCCGAAATGAAGCAATGGCGGCCCTTGCAGCGATACATCGGACGCCGCGAGTCCTTTACCGAGACCCATCTGGCAATCGCCGCACTCGTCTCTGATCGTGCTGCCCGCAGGACGACTCGCCGCCGGCACAGCACCGAGATTGTCCTCGCCCGACTCGTTGCCCAGTGACCTCCCACCAGCCAAACAGCCAGGTCACCCTGCCCGGATCTCAATTACCCCCGAGCTCGTTAGAGCCCCGGCCGGCCCCAGCCAGCCGGAGCTCTGCTCGCGGACCCGTGCGATCCGCTCCCGCTTGCGGTCCTGCGCCTCGTGCAGATACTGCCGGGCGGCCTCAACCCGGGTCGGTGGCCACGCCCACCCGATCCGCCCCAGGCGGCAGAGGATCGCCTCCGCTGCGGCCCTGCCGCGCCCGTTCCACGCGGGCCTGGGCCCGGGCTGCGATCGACTCCTCGTTCTGACTGCGTGCAGCTTACTCGGCCTTGACCTCCTCAAGGCACCGCCGGATACGCTCGTTCCGCTCCCGCCGGCACCGCAGTTGCCGCGGCGTATCGGTGCCCCGGGTTCCCACCCCGAGGGCGGCGTCCTCCGCCTCATCCACGGCAGCGGCCTCCGCGGTGATGGCGTCGACCTGCTCCTGCAGCCATGCGCGTCGGCAGGAAGCGGCCCGGGACGCGTTCGCCGCGATCTTCGTGCGTCTCGACGGTGCACCAGGCGAGGCTGGAGATCATTCAGTGGCTCACCTGCTACAACACCCGCCGTCGCCACAGTGCCCTCAACTACCTCTCGCCTGCGGAGTTCGAACAACAGCACCTACGAGCAGATATACGCGCAATCGCAGCATGAGCCCCTGTGTCCACACCACGGGGGACGCCTCACAATCGTCCGCACCCCCTACAAGAACCATCGCGAACAACCCAAGTACTACCAGTAGTTCAACCGCGACCACGCCAGACCGCGGGCACCCGCGAACGCGCCTTCGTCCAACTCAAAACCTGGCGCATTCTCCGCAAGGCACGCTGCTCAACCAACCGCATTGGCGCCGTTGTCGCTGCCGTTCACACCCTCCTAACCTGCGAAAGCGAAGGATGGAAAATGCTCAGTGAAATCAGTGCGGTTCAGGTGGTCAACTTTCGTCGATTGTCGCGACGCGGCGGCGAAGATAAAATCGCTCTACCGGCCGCTCGGCTCGGGTTTGACTTACACGCAGAGGTGTTGTCATTGTCATGGGTTAGTGCGTCCGCGGACATCAACTCTGCGAACAGTTCTAGCCGGGAAGCGAATGAGCGTTCAGTCGGCCAGAGCCTCGATATTCCCGGCTCCCTATTCGGGTGCTGGCCAATTGTCGAGCTAGTTCCATGATTCCTCAAATATTGGAGGCACTGTAATGTTCCATCGTGTTGCTCGCATCGGTCTGGCATCCTTGTTCGCCGGTGGTGCGCTTATTGCAAGCATACCGACTGCTCTCGCGGCGGAGACGCAGAAGCCCACCCAAGGGCCGGCGCTGATGCTCGTTCAGGGATTCAAGTGCATGACCGAGCATGTCGACAACAACGTTGCGCTCGAAGATTGCAATGAGAGCGACTACAGGCAGTACTGGTCGAGCATCCCCACTGACGCCGACGGCCTCACTGGGCGCGCGCTGATAAATTTGTCCACTGGCCACAAGATGTCAGTCGTCGGGGATAATGTTGTAGCGGGCTCTGGTGGAATTAGGGAAACCGTTTGGGACCACATTAGCGTACCTGGGGGATATCATTTCAAGAACATATCCCTCGGATCGTTCATTGGAACTGATGGGGGGAACGTCAAGATGCAGCAGCAACCGATGACTTGGTCGGCGAGGTGAGGCTCGGTTCCCATGAGGGTTATTCAACGGAGCTTTGCAGCAGTCCTCAATCGGTGAAGGGCTGCAGCAGGTAGGACGGCGAGGCAGGATGGTGAAGTTCTCCCAAAGTCAGGAGATTAAGGCTTTGGGGGATGCAAGCGGGTTGTCGGAGACTGGTGTGCTGGTCGGAACGCGGGCAACATGGATCCGTTGAGACAGGTTGTCGACCAACGACCTGTACGGAGCCGCGTTTTCCTCGCACTCTGCCCCCTCCCTCCCTGACGACACTTTCCCAGGAAATCTCCGTGGCCGCGGGGTGGCTCGCCGCCGGGTATCTGAGGATCTGACCCCGTTCTTGCCCTTCGAGGTGGTGAAAGCTCCCGCAGGCCCATCGGGCACACCTTGATGCCAAGTTTTCGGCGCGGCCGGGCACAGAACTTTCGCCAGGCACCTCGGCGGCACAGCCCGCATGGTGCGGTTGTGCCGCCGCGGGCGCGATGGTGGCATCCACGGGTTGGGTAACTGCCCTAGATGTATTGCCCTGTGAGGTTGGGGACGCGGCTGGCGGGTGGTTTGCCCTTGAGCGCGGTGTGTCCGCGGTGGTGATTGTAGGTGTGTAGCCACTCGCCGAAGGCGTCGCGTCGTTCCTGTTCGCTGCGGTAGGGGCGGGCGTAGGCCCATTCCTCCAGCAGGGTGCGGTTGAGGCGTTCGACTTTGCCGTTGGTCTGCGGCCGGTAGGGACGGGTTCGCTTGGGGGTGATCCCGGCGGCTGTCAGTAGGTCGCGCCAGTCGCGTGAGCGGTAGCAGGAGCCGTTGTCGGTCAGGACCCTTTCGACGGTGATCCCGCAGGAGGTGAAGTACTTCTGGGCTCGCTGCCAGAAGCCGGTGGCGGTCTCCTTCTTCTCGTCTGTGTGGATCTCGCTGTAGGCCAGGCGGGAGTGGTCGTCGACGGCGGTGTGGATGTAGCTGTAGCCGGCGCCGGAGCGGGTTTTGCGGCCTGCCTGCCGGCCGAGGGCCTTGTGGCCGCCGCCGTTGATGAGGATGGTCGAAAACGGCTCTGACCGCAGTTTCGTGAAGGTCATGGTTGGGTGAGGATGCGGGTTCGGAGGAGTTCGAACGAGGCCCGGCCGTACATGGCTCGCTTGAGTGTTTTAAAAGTTACGTGGAATCTGCCGGGGTGATCATGTCTCCCCGGCACAACCGCGAACTTGGGAGATGGCTTGAGCGGTACGACGGTGCTCACGGAGAAGTGGCCGGTACTCGGCCGGCACGAGCAGGCGGCGGCCTGGCTGGTGGTCTGGACGGATCTCGGGCGTGCACCACGCACGATCGACGCCTATGGCCGAGGACTGGCCGAGTACCTGCTGATGTGCGAGCGCGAGGACGTCGACCCGGTCACCGCGAACCGTGCACATATCGCCTTCTACGTAAGGAAGTTGACCTCGCGGCCGCACCGCCGGGGTGCGAACGTGATCTCGATCGACTCTGGGGTGGGGCTGGCGAACGCGACGATCCAGCAGCGGCTCGTGCCGGTCCGTCTGTTCTACGACTTCCTCATGGAAGAGGGACTGCGGGAGTCCAACCCCGTCGGCCGGGGGCGCTACACCCCCGGCCGGCGGAACGGCGGCCAGCAGCGCGGTCTGGTGCCCCGGCTGACGAAGCTGCCGTGGATTCCCGGCGAACAGCAGTGGCTGCGCGTCCTGGAGGTCGCCAAGCACGAGCCGGTACGCAACCGCGTGATGCTCGCCCTGGCCTACGACGCTGCCCTGCGCCGTGAGGAACTGTGCTCGCTGCGGACCGACGACGTCGATCCGGACCATCGCACGCTGCGGATACGTGCGGAAACGACGAAGAACCGGCTGGAGTGGGTGGTGCCCTACTCGGCATCGACCGGGGTGCTGCTGTCGGACTACCTCGCTCACCGCGCCCGGATCAGCCGGGCCCGCGGGCCGCTGTTCTTGTCGGAGTCGCGGCGTAATCACGCCCAGCCGCTGAGTCTGTGGACCTGGTCGAAGGTGGTCCGGCGGATCGCGCTGGCCTCCGGTGTCGAGCGGTTCTCCACGCATACCACCCGGCACCTGTGTCTGACCGATCTGGCCCGCATGGGCTGGGAGTTGCACGCGATCGCGTCGTTCGCCGGGCACCGGCACACCGACTCCACCCTTCAGTACATTCACCTCTCCGGCCGGGACCTGGCCGACAAGCTGGCCCGCGGCATGGACCATATTCATGCCTGGCGAATACAGATGCTCACCGCTCCGGCCGGCGCGACGGCGGAGGTGTCGCGGTGAGGGCATCGTCGCTGGCCATCGCCACCGTGGACACCGACGGTCGCTGGTCCTGGCCGATTGTCCGGGACCGCTACGACACGACCGTCGCGGTCCGCCCTGCTGAGGCGCGGGCCGTCCTTGAACTCGGCGTGCGCAATCTGCGCCGGCTGCAGTACCACGACCCGGCTGCACCCGGCTGGCGGGTGATCGCACGGCTGCTGGGACCGCTTGAGGCGGTCAACGCCGCACTCGACTCGCCGCCGACCCCGCACCGCCGACGGGCCATGCTCGACGTGATCGCTCTTCTGCTGACGCACAGCACGGAGACTGGCCGGACCTACTGGGGCTGGACCACGCAGGAGTGGGCCCGTCTGCTCGGCCGCACCCAGGCCGAGTTCCGGCAACACGTACCGGCCTGGGCCGGGGACGAAGTTCGCCCCTACCTCGCGGCGCACGCCTACCTGCTCGGTTCCTTCAACGAGTTCCACCAGCTCGGCAGTTTCCAACGCCTCACACTGTCCTGGCGGATCTTCGGGCGGGACCGCGTCACCGGCGAGTTCGCCCGCATCCGCACGGTCCTTGGCGCCTGGGGCTACCAGCTGGGCGAGGACGACGACACACTGCTGCCGTCGGTCGCCTGCCAGCTGTTTCTGCTCAACCGCAGCCCGCACCTGGAGGACTTGGACACCGCGCTGTTCGACCGGGTCCGCCGCGACCGGCTGCTGGAGGGCGCCCGGCTGAACACCCTGCACGCTCTGCAGCGGGCGGTCGCCGAGCTCGGCTTCTGCGATCCACCGCTGCAGAGCACCGGCCGACACTCGGCGAGGGCCACCGGCGGCGCCAAGGTCTGGGAACAGTGGGCTGATCGCTGGCACGACACCTCTACCCTCACCCCGCGCGTCCGCGGCAGCATCCGCTCCACCCTCCTGCGAGTCGGCCGGTGGATCGCCGCTGAACAGCCCGACGCCGCCGATCCCACCGACTGGACACAGCAGACCTGCGCGACCTGGATCGCGGCACTGGACCGGATGAAGGTCGGCGACTACACCCAGCGCACGGTCGGCCTCAAGGATCGGCTCGGCAAACCACTGGAGGCGCCCACCAAGGCCGGACAGATCACCGCGCTGCGGACGTTCTTCCGGGAATGCCAGCAATGGGAGTGGCTGTCCCGCCGCTTCAACCCACTACGCGCTCTGGCGATCCCTCGCAGCATCACCGCTCTCCTTGGCCCCGACCCACGGGTGATCGCCGACGAGGTTTGGGCGAAGCTGTTGTGGGCCGGCCTCAACCTTGATCCCGCGGATCTTCCACAGACCCGGTCCGGGCACTTCTACCCCTTCGAACTGGTCCGCGCGGTCACGCTGACCTGGCTCCTCTCCGGCCAACGCAGCAACGAGATCGCCCGGCTGAGACTGGGCTGCATCCGCTGGCAGCACGAGGGAGCACCCATTGCCGGCGACTCGCAACAAGTACTGGCCCGCGACGCGGTCTGCCTGCTCGACGTCCCGACCCACAAGACCGGCACCGCCTTCACCAAGCCGGTCGACCCGATCCTCGGCCAGGCCATCGACGCCTGGCAAGCCGTCCGCCCCGACCAGCCGAAGTTCACCGACCGCCGCACCGGCGAGCACGTTGAGCTGCTGTTCGCCGTCCGGGCCCGTCGCGTCTCCACCAGCTACATCAACAACACGGTCATCCCGATGCTCTGCCGCAAGGCTCGAGTCCCGGACGCCGACGTCCGCGGGAACATCACCAGCCACCGAGCCCGGTCGACCATCGCCAGTCAGCTCTACAACGCCAAGGAACCGATGACGCTGTTCGAGCTGCAAGCCTGGCTCGGACACCGATCACCGCAATCCACCCAGTACTACGCGAAGATCACCCCGAACACTCTGTCCAAGGCGTATTCCGAGGCCGGCTACTTCGAGCGGAACGTCCGCACCATCGAGGTCCTCGTCGACCGCGACGCGGTCACCTCCGGCGCTGCCACAACCGGCGAACCCTGGCAGCACTACGACCTCGGACACGGCTACTGCACCTACACCTTCTTCGAGCAGTGCCAGCACCGCATGGCCTGCGCACGCTGCGACTTCTACACCCCCAAGGGCTCCACGAAAACCCAACTCCTCGAAGCCAAAGGCAACTTGCAGAAGATGGCCATCTCGATCCCCCTCACCGAGGATGAGCAGGCAGCCGTCACCGACGGCCAGAGCGCGCTCGACCGCCTCCTCGACAGACTCGCCGACACCCCCACCCCAGCCGGGCCAACACCCCGACAACTCGACATCCCAACGAACGCCACCCTCCTGCCGATCCTCGACGTCCGGCAGGGCAAACCACAGCAAGCTTGACAATTCTGATTCCACAGAATCACCCGATTTACGTGGCCTTCGACGGTGCCGGAGATCCAGGGCAGGGTGAGGCCGGCGGTGACGGCGTCGAAGTCCTGGCGGAGGGACCCGGCGAAGCTCTGCAAGGGTTTCGGGGCGTCCTGTTCGGCCTGGCGGATCCACTGCATCAGCAAGAATCCGCGCTGGTTGCGGACGAGTTCGGCGAAGGCGCGGGCCAGGTCGCAGGCGCGGGTGATGTCTGGGCAGGCGAGCCGGACTTGGAGCAGTCGTTCCTCCTGGCTGTCGGTGAGGGTGTCGCGTGGGCGCATGATCCAGGAGGTGATCTTGCGCGGGCTGGGGATGTCGGCCCGGCCCGGTGCGGCGGTGCCTGCCCTGAGGGCGGTGAGGTGCTTGCGGACGACCTGGCGACTGCCGAGGTAGCCGCGTTCGTGGATTTCGTGGAAGAGACGGGTGCCGCTGACCTGGCCCTGTGTCTCGGTGAAGCGAGCGTTGAGGTATGCCTTGAACGGTTCCAGCACGCCGTTGGGCCGGCGGTCGCGGGCGGAGGCCAGCAGCTGGTCGAGGTCGGTGTCGCGGAAGCGGCGCACGGTCTTGCAGTCGAGGTTCAGCCTCCGGGCGATGGCGCTGATCGTCCAGCCCTTCTCCACCAAGCGGTCCTACCTTGTTCGTGGGTTGGACGGGCCGTCGTAAGGTCCAGAGACCCAGAGACACCAGGTATGGCTTCCAAGCGGTTGCCCTCGATGGTTCCATCCACCTGGCCGCCCGGTGTCTCACGACGACTCGGCCGCTGATTAGGAGCTGCGAACGCCTTCGGGCGGATCGCTGAGTAGGACCGCGCCGGCGAGGTCGTCCGGGAGAACAGCACATCCACGACCCGACTGGCCTCGACATCGACCAACACAGTGCCGTACGTGCAGCCTTTGCGGAAGGCGAACTCGTCCACCCCCAGCACCCGCGGGGCACGGTCCGGCACCGGCGGCGATGTCAGCAACCTGAGCAGCCGAGTGCGGCCGCGCGGCCATCCGCAGTTTGCGGCACAGCCGCGCGGCCGGACGGCCACCCAACTCCGCCGCGATCGACCAGAGCCAGCCCGTCATCCCGATGCTTGACCGGCGGTACCGCTCGGTCAGCCCGCCGACTTGCTCGACGAACGTCCGGCGTGAACAGCTTGGCCGGTCGCAGAAGAACCGTCGCACCCGGAGCCGGACTGTGACTCGACGTGGACCCAACGGCCTCTCGTCCAGGGAGCGTTGGTACGTACTGTGCACGCGTTCCGCCCGCTTCCGGCAGTCCGGGCACCGGCCCGGACGACCCGTGGACTCCGCCTCCAGCACCAGGCCGCCGGAGACATCGTTGACGCGCTCCACTCGCACATCGATCCCAGCAAACAGCACATCCTCGATCGTCTTGCTCGCCACGCCAGGGAACACCGTGCTGAAACGATCCCTCGTTCCTACCCCTGACCTGGGGATTCACGAAACTGCGGTCAGAGCCTCGAAAACGACCAGAGAGGCTGGTTGCCTCAGATTCTTCCCTGCTCAACGAAGTGGGGATGGTGGGGAGCGACCAGCGATGTGCGGAGGGCCCGGCGACCGTCAGGTCGCCGGGCGCTCGTGATCGGTGAGGGTCAGCTCGAGTGGACCGCGTAGTAGGTGCGGAGGACGGGACTGATCCCGGGGATCCGTGGCAGTTCCAGACCGCATGCGTTGACGCGTTCGTCGCCTCGTGGCGGGCCCGCGGATTCAGCCCGGTGACCATCGACAACGACATCTGAGCTGCCCCGAGTTTCGTAGAGTCCGGCGGTGTTGTTTCAGGCGGACTGCGGGGTTTGCTCCTGGCTCCGCCGGAAGTCTCGTTCGTACTCGCTGGGCGGTACGTAGTCGAGTGCGGAGTGGAGA
>NZ_JAJPWK010000064.1:0-8600 GCF_046549115.1 Streptomyces sp. x-19
CAGAGCAATACCAGCGCACATCCGTTTGCCCACACCCCTGGACACTCCCAGGCGGGCGTCAGCCCACTCACCTGCACAGATCCGCCGCCGACCCGTCCCGCATGCCCACCAACTGTCGAACTCGGGGTCACCTTGCGGTTCGACGGCCAGCTGCGGGCTCAACGCAAAGTGCCCGCGGACGGGTGGCGATGGTCGGCGGCCAGCGCCGGCGGATCGGCCGGGCTCACGCCGGGAAAGCCGTGACCATCCTCGCTGCGCTGCGGTGACTTTCGCTGAGCAGGCGGAGGGCCCGACCCGGCCACACGCCCGGTACACGCCGCTGTCACGGCAGATGCTGTCGTCGGTCGCGCTGGTACTGGCGGGCCGTCCCGGGGCCCGGCTGGCTGCGCTTCTGGTGGAGTTGGAAGCCCGTCGGGCTCGCCGGCCACCCGGAGATCGAGGTGATCTGCCGCGACCGGGCCGGCCGACTCCACCATGGGAGGGTCTGGCCATCACGCACTCTCAACAGACCCAGCAACCAAGGAGTTTCGGCTCAACAATTGCTGACGGATGGGTGAGTTGATCAGTTGGAGGGCGAGTTCGTCTGGGCGGATGTCGGTTCTGTTCAGTGCTTGGGCTAGATCAGTGAGGATCATGGCACCGGTGCCGCGCAGGTTGAGTACGCGGCGGGGGGAGGGGGACGCTTCCCTCATGTGGCGGGTGAAAAACGAGCCTTGTCCTTGGGCGGGGAAGGGCACACCCGTGGAGGAGCCAAGCCCTTCGTCTGGGTGGCTGCCAGCTTCGGCCTGCAGGCGGCGCAGGTTGATGACTTCTCTTCGGTCCGCCCGGCTGATGCCCATGTGAACACCCTGGCCCGGCTCCCGGATGACGATCTCCTCAGGCACTTCGGCGAACAGGCAGAGCAAGGTATCGGCCGCGGAGTGTTCGCGGCGCAGTTCGTCGACTTTCCGGTGACTGATCTTTTCGGGGTCTGACTCGCCGGGGTTCTCGACGATCCAGGCGGTGAGGTCGAAGTCAGGCCATGCCTCCACGAGCGCGGAGCGGATGAAGATCCCGGCCGTCAACGGGGCGGAGCCGTTGCTGCGGGCGCGGCTGACGGCGCTGTGCAAGGCCGGGGCGACGTGGCGGTCCACCGTGGTGTGGATGCCGGCGTCCGTGGCGCCTGCGACGAGTGCGTCGATCCAGGTCGAGTCGATCCGGAACATGCGCAGGGACTCAGGCGGCAGGAGGGCGGGGTGGGGGAGGAGGTAGTGGAGGGGGACGTCATGGAGGTGGGCCAAGCGGTCGGTCCACTCGGCGAGTACTGCGGCATGGCGGTCGGCGGTGGTCTCGAGCAGGGTCCGCCAGCGGAGCTCGGCTAGGCGGGTGCGCACCGATTCCCGATCCATGGCACCGACGGCCGATACAGTCGGCGGGACATCGCCGGCAGGGGGATCATTGAGTGCCTGGAGGAGGGTCCGGGCGAAGCCAGGCGAGCTCAGTTGCTGCAAGGCGTACTGCCCGGGCAGGGCATCGGGTTCAGCGTGTGAGCGGGCCGGGTCGCCGGACAGAGCCGCCAAGGTCATGTAGCGGTTGGCCAGTTCGCGGCGGGCCCGCACTAGTTCCTGTGCATGGTTGGTATCGGCTAGGGCTAGGGCGCGTCCTAGCGTCCAAGCGGCTGCATAGCTGACGTCGAAGATGCCGTGTTCTTCTTCGTAGACCAGGGCATGGTCGGCTGTGGTGGGTGGTCCGCCTTCCCCGGGACCGGGAGGGTAGGGCCATTGTTCTGGCCCCACCTGGATGGCGGGTGTGGTCACCGGGGTAGCGGGGCCCCGGTACCAGGCGAAGGTGAGCTCACCGGAAGCCAGGCTGTGGGGTATGGGGACGTAACCTCGCCGCAGTCGGGAGGCGAGATACTCGCTCTCATCTTCCGCTGCAGAAGGCTCCCTGCCTTCCGCGTCCTCGTCCGCTGTAGTGTCCGCGTCGGCAGGGGGCTGTGCCGCATCGTGCCTTTGGCCATGGCCGGGTGCGGATCTCGCCGCGAGGTCTGGGGCGTGGTCGGGTGGCTGCAAGGGGAGGCGCAGGGAGAGGTTTTCTGCCGCATCGGGGACGTCGGACCGGCTGGGGGCGACGAGATTTTCCAGGAGGCGGACGATGTCCAGGTTTCCCACTGTGAGTGTGAACGGCCAGGATGCCAGGCTGCACAGGCGTACCCGGGTCGTTTCTCCCGGCAGGTTTGTACCGCCGGGCAGGTGGTCTTGGTGGCCTTCGAGGGAGACCAGATGGGCAGTGTAGGGGATGGTGCCAGGGGTGGTGGGGTCTGGTGCGTCGGGGAAGCGGTTGGCGCTCACCACGGCGTACATGCCTTCGGTGAGGATTTCCGCGTCTTCGGCGAATGCCCGTGGGCGGTGTACGTCGCGCACGTGGACGAGAAAGGGGAGTTCGTCCTGGCGGGGGGCGATGGCGGTGAAGGTTTCCACGGGAACGTCGATGGTCTGGCAGTCGTCGTCGGCGCTGTCGGGAGGCACTGGTTCGAAGGCCACAGAGCCTTTGTTCCACTGAGTGCCGATGACCAGGTCCGGGCCGAGTATGTCGGCTTCTTTGGGGTGGATGAGTTCGCTGACTGGGCGGGTGACCGGCTCGCCTCCGAGGTGGTCGGGTAGTTCCTCTGCGCGGAACACCAGCAGGGCAAGCCACGGGTCCCGTGGTTGGAAGTCGGTGCGCCGTTGGCCCGAGATGTGCCGGTCCCAGGGCAGGAGTGAACGTTTTAGCGTTATGTGTGGCAGGACCAGCTCGTAATCGCCGGAGGCTCCGCGTAAGGGGTAGTGGGCGTGGATGGCGGCTGCGTCTAGGACGAATCGCGCAGCATCGACTTGGAAGGTGTCCTCCACATCCTCCAGTGAGTCTGGCGTGTCAAGGCGCTCTCCCTCCCGGTCTCCCGGGCCGTACTTGAGCAGCTGCTGGGAGGTGAATCTGTAGACGCCGGGAAGAGCCTGGGCCTGTGCGTACTCAATGAAGTCGACATCGAGGTCGGGGTCGGTGGCCATGGCGGTGAACCTCCAGTCGTGTCGCGGGGTGGGGCTGCTGTGGGGGCGCGGGGCTACCCGGGGCTGGTGGTGAGGGGTGGGTGGGTGTGGATGCTGGGAGCTTGGGTGGTGTAGGCGATGGGGTTGGTGTTGGTGCCGGGTGCGTAGTGATGCTGGTGGAGGAGTGTGTGGAGGCGGGTGCGGTGAGTGTGGGTGGTGTCAGTGCTGATACCGGTGGTGGGGTCAGTGATGACGGCGATGGTGCGGGGATTGGTGGTGGGGCGAGGACCTTGGGCTGCAGGGTTTCGCAAGGGTGTGGCCCCGGGCGCGAGGGTTTGGGTGCCCAGGGCGCGGGCGGTGGCGGGGCCGGTGGTGTCTCCAGTGACGGGGGGCGGGACGGTGATGCGCAGGCCGGTGACTCGTTGCGCGAGCATGGCGGGCTCGTCCAGGGCGTCGGCGGGCTTCTTCAACACCGGGCCCCACAGGGCGCGGGGCAGATCGGCGATGATCGGCTCGACTGTCCAGCCTTGATCCTGGGGGGTGAAGTGCTGGCCGTCTTTGGTGACGGTGATGTGTTGTTCGCAGGTGATATCGGCAGTGCGCATGGGGCGGACCGACGGGAGTGCGCCATAGTCGGGTGCGCCGGTGTCGGGGTGGGTGTAGGGAGTGCCGTTGACCGTGAGGAGGGTGAGGGGGATCTGGGTCTGGATAGCGAGGGTGAAGCCTTCGGCCGAGACCAGGACCGGCTTGTCAACTGCGGCACGCCGCTGTGCTTCCTCGGCCGGCACGTCCGGCAGCAACCCCTGCTCCAGGGTGATGTGGGTGGGCGAGGGCAACTGGGTGCGGGTTTCTGGCCAGTCGGCTGCGGGGGTGGTGTTCCGGGAGGAGCCGAAGGAGAAGGTGAAAGAGACGAAC
Organism: Streptomyces sp. x-19; assembly: GCF_046549115.1. Taxonomy (NCBI): domain Bacteria; kingdom Bacillati; phylum Actinomycetota; class Actinomycetes; order Kitasatosporales; family Streptomycetaceae; genus Streptomyces; species Streptomyces sp. x-19. Next base: position 3,921 of record NZ_JAJPWK010000064.1, read on the forward strand.
CAGAGCTTGACCGTGGCCCGACCGCCCAGGGGCGGGGTCCACAGGTCCAGCTCCACTCCGACCTCGACCGACACACGTACTCGCACGAAGAGCACCTTGATCGTGGCGGCGGCCCCTACCCGCACGCCGAGACTGGCAGTCAGATAAAAGGGCTTCCACTGGACGAGGACGTCGAGGTGGGCGTTGAGCCAGGCTTGCAGGTGGATGGCGCCGCCGGCCGCGTAGTCGAAGGCCAGCCGCCCGCCGAACATCAGGGCATTGCTGGTGACTGCGGCATAGACATTGCCGGTGGCCTGGATGGAGCTGGACGGTGACCAGGAGAAGCCGACCCTGTCGGGAGCCTGGGGCAGATGGCCGTGGACTTTGTACCAAGGGTGATAGCCGCCCGCGGTAATGGCGAAGTCACCGGCATGTTCTCCGCCGGTCCACACGTACATGGAGATGCCGCCGGTGAGGGTGAACCCGGGGTCCAGGACGAAGGATCCGGGGGCGATGACCGCGTCCAGCGACAGCAGACCCATGGCCTGCCGGTAGGCGATGACCAGGTCGATGTTGACTTGAGCGATCGGGCGCTGTTCTGCAGCGCGGTTACGCGGCAGGCTCACACTCGTCCGCCCCAGCAGCGTCACGTTCCACTGCTCCCCACCCTCGACCAGCAGCAGTGCCCTGGTTTCGATGAATCGGAACGACGTGAACGTGATGCCGCCAGCCCCCCAGTACTGACCCTGCTTCGGCGTAACCCAGCTTTCGAGCTGCTGCAGGGGGTCCTCCGGTGAGCCCGAGCTGCTCAGCCGTCGGACCAGGGGGAACGTGGGGACTTGGGAAAGGGTGGGGACGCGGACGGTACTGTTGACGCCGAAGCCTACGGCTAGCCCGGTCACCGTGAACGGCGGAGGCCCGAACAGGCCAATCCCGTTACGAGATGCTGCTTCACCGAACAGGAAAAATGACGTCCACCCCTGCGGACTTCGAGCATAACTTCCCACCGCCTGCAGCCCGAATATCCCGGTCTCCACAACGACACCCCCGGTGACGTATTCGTCGTAGTCCGGGTGCGAGCGGCGTGTCAGAGTGCCTGCGAGCAGGACCGGGGGTTTCGACATGAAGACCAGCGCACCCTGCACCAGGGGCGACACAGCGAAATCCGTGCCGACGCGCGCACCCAGACCGATCACGGTCAACTCAATGGGCCCCACGGCCACAGTCAAATCGAGTCCGACCAGAACCGCGTCACCGGTGAAAGCCAGGGTGATCCGGTGTACGCGCACAGGACCAGCCGCCAGACCGATCTCGATCGTGCTCCCGACCGAGCGCGGTGCCACCGCCGCGGACTGCGGCAGGGAACTGGATCCGGTCAATGGCACGAGCAGACGACTTGGCGGCTCGCCAGCGGCCTCGAAGTACAACGCCAGGCCCGCACCGCTGGGCACCCCTGCAGCCTCGAATGACGGAACATCCGTCCGCTGCGCCGAGTCCACCAGACGCAGCAGGTCATTGGCCGCCTGCGCCTGCGCGGGGTTCCAGGCCGCCGAAGCCAGACAGAACTCGACTCCCCTGATAACGAAGTCTCCGCCTGGTACCACCGCCTGCCCGACGATCGGAAGGCGGGAAGCTCTCAGGTCCGTATTCCCCCGCAGCAGCAGCGCATACAAGCGCCTTCCCCCGTCCTTCACAGTCGCTGCCGTCACCCCCATGTACTGAGTCGCCAGTGCCAGCACCAGCCCGCCCGAAGCCGAGTCATACGCGATCCCTGCTCTTCGCACCCGGGGCCACCACGCCTCCGGCAGCACCTTCGTCAAGGCCTCATCCGTCAGCCCGAGCGCCCTGACCAGAGCCAGAACCGGCATCCCGTCGGCATCGTCGGTGCTCCACGAGGCCCCCAACCGCGTACTCAACGGATCACGTTCCAGGCCCAGGGTGAACCTCATCCACGTCGGCACCGGCTCCTCTTCGCCTTCATCAGGCTCGGCCAGCAGCACAGGCAACGAGAGCTCTCCCCAGAACCCGGCCTCGAAACCATCCTGCGCTGCCCGAGCCTGCAGATTCAGGTCCAGCAGCACCTCCCTTTCCCCCAGTGGCAGTGACCCGGTACACGAGGCCATGAACGTGCGCGTCGACGGCTCGAACATCAAGGCGACCCGCGCCAGTTTCATACCCGCAACCGCTTCGGGAACTCTTACGCCAGGAAAACTGTCCTTAAGCCAGTCGCAGAACCCGGAAAACTCAAGGTCCTCAGCCAGGACCGACAGCATCCATCCACCCGCACTGGCCCGTCGCGCCTCGACGTACACCGCCGTGCCCCCGATATCGAAACTCCCCGTGATGCTGAACAGATCCGGAGCACCCCCCAGCCCGTCCAGATGAAAAGAAACACCTTCCAGAGTGAGACCCTCAAAGAAAGTCCATCGGGTGTCCAGTGAGCAGGAAACAGTGTACGACTTATTGTCTAATCGACCGCCCAGAAACAAGGACGATACCCTCACATCTGGGAGGACATCGGCCAGCCGGTCTCCGATAATGTCGGACACATCTGCAGGATCCTGAAGAGAAGCTGTGATGATCATGTCCGGGAGAGTTACCCTGGCTCTCATCGTCGTTCCCCGGACAATGACATCCGCATTCAACTCCTGGGAGACCAAATGCCTTCTAGAATCCTCCCCTGGCGTATCGCCGAAAGAATACCAGCCGATCCCGTAACGAACCGACAGTCCCTCCAAGGCCAGCCAGTCACCCACCGGATCCCATCGCCCGGACCCCAGACCGGCATCCAGCCACATCCACTCAATCCCCCCCCTCGTTGGATTGAACCCCGCCCGGATCTCCAGCCATCCGATCGAACCCAGAAGAGGCACCCCAGCAGGCAGAGAAAACTCCTCCCCTTCTACCCCCGCCACCATGGGCAGACGAGCCAAGTCCTCCAGCTTCATCAGACCGAGCCCCAAAGGGAAGGCCCCTGAAAGCTCAAACCCCCCCGTCTCCGGAACCGACGACACAAACAGAAATGTTCGCACAGGACCCACCGAGAACCCGACCGCAGAAGAAGCCCAAGATGTAACTTCACCGCCTACTGGCGACGGCGGAGTCGCCCCCAAAACCAGCAACGGGGAATCAAAACCATGCCCCTGGAACCCCTCAAGATTCACCCTCAGATACGCGGTGGCAACCTCCCACCGCGACAGAGTCGCAGCCAACATCACACCGCCAACCCATCCCTCATCTGCAGCAACAAAAGACACCTCGGCATCCGTAACCAGGCCCACCCCGTCCAGAGGAACGGAACCCGTTACCGTCAGGTCGCGATCATTAAAATTGAAAGGCCACTTCACCACCAGATCGCCGTTCATATAAACGTTGAAGAATAGGTCGCTTCCAGTCAGCCCAAGGAAATTCCGGCTTACCCTCAAATCTCTACGCTCCGAATGAGCCGCCGCAACGAACTCCATCAACTCCGCAACAGGCAAGGGACTCATCATTACTCCTCGGCTCACTTGGATCGGACCGCCCATTTTCCATCGAGAGGTCACCACAGATCTTTTGCACGCCACAACAACCTTTAAGTACGAGGTAACTAAGATCGTGCTCGACGGTCAACCTGCCCAGCAAGAATCGCATCGCCTGTCGGATAGTGAATACTGGGCAGCCTCGAGAGATCCTGTCCGGCAGATGATGGACGAAACAGCGATCCGGGAGAAGCCATTGTCGCAAAACCTCGGAGTGGGCAAGGTGGGGCTCGAACCCACACACCCTGCAGGGGGTAACGGATTTTAAGTCCGCCGCGTCTGCCGGTTCCGCCACTTGCCCAGGCGCATGGAGGCCTATCTATCGCGAGAAGAAAAACCCCATTCCTTCAGCATCGCGACCGTCCGGTTCAAATAATCCAGGCGTATCAGGTAAATCTGCGTTTCGTGAAGAGCCTGCGCAAAACACTGAGACGTCTCGCTGGGAGGTGCTGAGGGAAGACCGGAATAAACCTCGTCCGTGAGCATCGCCAGGCGCTGCAGCGAGAACCTCAGACAGTCCATGGTGCTACGCTGTTCTCCTGCCACTGCTGCACCAAAATGCAACAGTCGGTCGCTAGAAGCCTTAGCGCTCGCCGCCGATGAAACCGGCGCCTCCGCAGCTTCGACTGAGCTGCCCGTCAGTCCCGCGTAACTCGCATTATCGCCTTCCATTTTCATGGAATCGCCTCCCAATGCTGCCACTACGCATCAGCCAGATGGGACGCCTCGTTTACGGGTTGCCTATCTGCCAGCGTCGCACCACCTACTCGGAAGTGCATCTGGAGGGTCTGCCTAAGGGGTGTCCCGTACTCCCTGGCGGGCAGCACGACGGCAGCTACGGCGCCTCGCCGCGTTGTCGGAACATCTGGATACGCCCGGTATCCGGATGCCCCTCCGCCTTGCGATGCACCGCATCTGACGCCGTGCGCTGATCCACCAGGGATTACGGGACAACCCTGCTCATCCCGGTACCGGGCGTACCGGGATGAGCCCGACAACGCAGAGAGCGCGCATGCCAGGCGCCGCGAGGCAGGCGGGAGTTTGACGACAGGCCCTAGTAGTGCTTTGTTACGTGGTCTTGTCACGGTGGGTGTGTGGTAGTTCGCTGGTTGTATGAGGGCTGGGGAACTTGCTGTGTGTCGGGGCCGGTTGGAGGAGTTTGCCGGGGAGGTGTTTGCGC
>NZ_JAJPWK010000065.1:0-8485 GCF_046549115.1 Streptomyces sp. x-19
CCGTCGTCGATGTCCGCGCGGCGCATCCATTTCCACAACGTCATCGGATGGACGCCGAAGTCCTTGGCCACCTGCTCGACCGTCACCCCCGGGCCACGGTTCCTCGCAACCCGCACGACGTCCTCACAGAACTCTTCGGGATAAGGCTTGGGCACAGCGACATCCTTCCCACCCGCCCCACAGAGCAAGCCAGTTCAGATGTCACCCGATCGTGCGGCAGACCCGCGCCGCTACGCCACCGTGATCATCGACGCCGAAACCCATGAGCGGATCGACGTACTGCCCGACCGCACGGCCGACACCCTGGAGGCGTGGCTGCGCGAGCATCCAGGCGTCGAGGCCGTATGCCGCGACGGCTCGGCGACCTACGCCGAAGCCATCCGCCGCGCCCTGCCCGACGCCACACAAGTCGGCGACCGATGGCATATCTGGCACAACCTGTGCGAAGCCGCCCTGAGCGAGGTCAAGGCGCACAGCACATGCTGGGCCACCGTGCTGGACGCGCCGATCTACGACGGCCCCTGCGCCCAGAGCACCCTGGATCGCTGGCACCAGGTCCACGGTCTGCTCGACTAAGAGCTCCTAACGCAACACTGGTAGCCGTGTCCTCCGGACGGATGCGTCGGTTGCTTGGGTATGGGCAAGCGGAACCCTCAACCCTGGCTGGTTGACGATGAGTTGTGGTCGAGAATCGAGCCGTTGCTGCCATCGACACCCGATGGTCAGCGGCGGCCGGGGCGGAAGAAGGCGTTGGAGGACCGCAAGGTGCTCTGCGGCATCTTGTTCGTCCTCTTCACCGGCATCCAGTGGGAATGGCTGCCCGGCGAGCTCGGGTTCGGCTCGGGGATGACCTGCTGGCGGCGGCTGCGGGACTGGAACAACGCCGGGGTGTGGCAGCGGCTGCACGAGGTGCTACTGGACGAACTGCGGGCCACCGACCGTCTGGACTTGTCGCGGGCGGTGATCGACAGCTCCCACGTCCGGGTGCTCAAGGGCGGCCCAAAACCGGACGGAGCCCCGTCGACCGCGGCCGACCGGGCTCCAAACACCACGTGATCTGCGACGCCACAGGCATCCCGCTGGCTGTGACGCTGACCGGAGGAAACCGCAACGACGTCACCCAGCTGATGCCCCTGCTGGAAGCGATCCCGTCCATCCGCGGCAAACGCGGCCGGCCCCGCAAGCGACCGAAGGAGGTCTACGCCGACCGAGGCTACGACCACGACTGCTACCGCCGCCAGGTCTGGGCAAAGGGCATCAAGCCGGTCATCGCCCGACGCGGCACCGACCACGGCTCCGGCCTGGGAACCAAGCGATGGGTCGTGGAACAGACGATCGCGCTCCTGCACTGGTTCGGCCGCCTGCGCATCCGCTGGGAAACCCGAGACGACATCCACGAGGCGTTCCTCAAACTCGCCTGTTCACTGATCTGCTGGCGACGCCTGCAAAACACGTTGTGTTAGGAACTCTAAGGCGTGGACCTGCTCGAATGCGCCCGCCGCCTGCAACTGGCCCTGAACACCGTCAAACGCTACGCCCGCGCCGACAAGCCCGAACGCATGCTCCGCGTCCCCAAATACCGCGCCAGCCTGGTCGATCCCCACCGTGAGCATCTGCGCAAACGCCGGGCCGAAGACCCTTCCGTCCCCGTCACGCACCTCTTCGAGGAGATCAAGGCCCTCGGCTTCACCGGCTGCCTGAACCTCCTGCACAAGTACATCAACCAAGGACGCACGGACGCCGACCGCAGTCACATCTCCCCGCGCCGGCTTGCCCGGATGCTGCTGACCAGACCCGACAACCTCAAGGCCGAACAACGCGACCTCCTGACCAACCTCACCGCCGCCTGTCCCGAGATGACCCAACTCGCCGCCAGTATCACAGACTTCGCCGCGCTCCTTGTGCCTCACGCCGACAACGCCGGCGCGCTCACGCGCTGGATCACTCAGGTCCGCGGCGCCGACCTGCCCCACCTGCACGCCTTAAGCGGCCTGGAGAGGGACCTCGACGCCGCGAACGCCGCGCTCACGCTTCCGTACAGCAACGGCCCCACCGAAGGCGTCAACACCAAGACCAAACGGATCGCACGCCAGATGCACGGCCGAGCAGGCTTCACCCTGCTCCGCCACCGCATCCTCCTCGGATAGCGACACTCTCCGTCACCACCGAATGTGAGACAGGGCCGTTCTATTTACAGTCCCGCACCTCTCGCACAGCGGGGGAGCCTCAGGGGCTTGGCCGAGCCGAGAAGGGATCTGCTGCTGAAGTGTGGCAACACGCTCCAACCGGACCTCGGGGACGGGCGGTCAGGACTTTGGTCCCTAGATTCCCCTTGATAATTCCTTGACCATTTCTTGGGGAATGGGGGCGATGTCTAGGCCCGTGGCCGGCACAGCGCCCAGACGTCCCGGCGGCGCCGCAAGGGCCAGCCTCCGCCCGAACTGAGAGCCTGACCCGCCTATGCCGCACAAGCTCACATCAGCACAGCAGTTCCTCGCCTATGACGGCACCAGCCGCATTTGGCAGAGGATCAACATCCGGGGCTGCCTCGGGTGTGATCTTCGCCGAACCCACATATTCGGCGGCACGTCCTCCTGGGTCGTCACCGGCATGACCTGCTCTGGATATGTCGGCGCCTTCCAAATCCGTGGGTCGCCCGTTCGTCAAACTGGTACGGGCGAGCAGCCTTGCCCCCTTTTAAAGTCGTGAACGCAGTGGATTTCTCGAACCCCGTCTCGGCAACATTTCCGGTGTCAAGGCTGCCATATCCGGCTGGTGGGGCCCGGGGCAGCTCAGTTTCTCCCGCACGCGCCCAACCCTCGGCGTGCATCCATGGTGTCTGCGGATCCGATGAGGGGCGTTACCACTGCTTCCCCCAGAACCGTCTGAGAAGGAGTACGAAGGATGAACAGACCCCTGCGGCATGTAGCCGTCTTCTTCGGCGTAATAGTGCTGGCACTGTTGGTTCGGGTGACGTGGGTGCAGTTCGTCCAGGGCGACAGGCTGGCCAGCGATCCGCATAACCGGCGGGTGCAAATCGAGGCATTCGCCAAGCCTCGCGGCGACATCATTGTTGACGGGGAATCGATCACCGGCTCCGAGCTCTCCCCCGGATCGGACCTCAAGTACAAGCGCGTCTTCAAGAACGGCCCCATGTACGCGCCGGTCACTGGCTACTTCTCCCAGGCCCACGGCGCGACGTTTCTTGAAGGCGTGCACACTGACGTGCTCAGCGGCAAGGACAGCAGGCTCTTCAGGGGCCCCCTCGACATGCTGACCGGTGAGAAGCCGCGGGGCGGCGATGTCATCACCAGCATCGCCCCGAAGGCCCAAAAGGCCGCTTACAAGGGGCTGACCGACCTGGACGCCAAGGGCGCGGTGGTCGCGCTCGACCCACGTACTGGCAAGATCCTCGCCATGGTGAGCACGCCGTCCTACGACCCCTCGGCCTTCGCCGGCCTGTCGAGCAAGGAAGGGGAGGAGTTCCTGAGGCTGGACAAGGACAAGGACAAGCCACTGAGCAACCGGGCGATCCGCGAGATCTACCCACCCGGATCGACCTTCAAGGTCCTCACAGCGGCGGCCGCCCTCGAACACGGAACAGTCACCGATATCAACGCCCCCTCGGGCATCCCGGCCCCCTACCAACTGCCGCTCAGCAGCACGAAGATCGGCAACGTCGTCCCCGACGCCCAGTGCGACAAGGTCTCGATGAAGACCGGCATGCAGTGGTCCTGCAACAACATTTTCCTCGACGCCGCGTTCAAAACCGGCAAGGACCAGATGCGTGAAACGGCGGAGAAGTTCGGCTTCAACCAAGAACAGTTCACCCCCGTCCGCACGGCCGCCAGTGGCTATCCCAGTGACCTAGACCAGCCCCAGACCGCGCTGACCGGCATGGGTCAGGGCAGCGTGACCAGCACGCCGCTACAGATGGCCATGGTCGCCGCCGGGATCGCCAACGACGGCAAGGTGATGAAACCGTACATGGTGGACGAGCTACGCGGACCTGATCTGTCCACCATCGAGAAGAACGAACCCGAGGTCCTGAGCCAAGCCGTCTCCGAGAACACCGCAAAGAAGGTGCAGGAGATGATGGAGCACACCGTGAGCCACGGCACGGGAAGCAAAGTGAAGATCGACGGCGTCACGGTCGGCGGCAAGCCGGGTACCGCCCAGCACGGCGCCGACGTCAACGGCGAGCGCCCCTACGCCTGGTTCGTCTCCTACGCCAAGCACAGCGATGGCTCCTCCCCGGTCGCGGTCGCCGTCCTCGTAGATCCCAAAGACATGACCATCTCCCGCTCCGACATCGCGGGCGGCCGACTGGGCGCCCCGATCGCCAAAGCGGTCATGAAAGCCGTTCTGGACCGGTAGACCTCGTGCGCGCACAGCCGCCGACAGTACCGCTTGGCCGACCGATGCCCGCCGGCGGTGTGAAATCGGCACGAACCCTCGCAACGGCAACGGCCCTTTGGCTTGGCCGCCACGAGTCCGCCTGCCAACTGAGCAGCCGGCTCGCCGCGTTGAAGGTACCGGCGGCTCTCCGAAGGACCTGATCCGAACCGTCCTTCGGATCGAAACGGACACGACCGGGATGACACGCCAGAACGGGGCAACAGTCGCCGTACGCGACGGAGGAAATGTTCCGCCCCGGTCGCGAAATCAATGGCAGGCGTTCACCGCGTTCGGCGCGTGATCCATGTAGCGAGTTGAAAGGTGGGCGACTTAAGGTATGGGCCGAGCAGAAGATAGGCGCGCCCGGCGGCGCGGGACGCGCCGGGGCAAGCAGCGGGAGGGGAAGAGAGGCATACGCCGGTTCTTCACCTGGAAGAAGGCCGTCGGCACACTCTTGGGTCTGTTCCTGCTCACGATGGGTGTCTTCTATGCTGTCTATGTTGTGGTACCGATCCCCGAGGCCAACGCCATGGCCCAGCGCCAGAACAACCTCTACAAGTACTCCGACGGCACGGTCTTGGCCCGCACTGGTCAGATCAACCGGGACATCGTCGGTCTGGAGAAGGTCCCCAAACAGGTCCAGGAGGTCTTCGTCGCCGCCGAGAACATTTCTTTCTATCAGGACAACGGCGTGGACCTCAAGGGAACTGTCCGCGGCTTGTGGAACACCGTCTCCGGCAAGGGCAAACAAGGCGGCTCGACCATCACCCAACAGTACGTCAAGAATTTCTACCTGGACCAGGAGCAGACGCTCACCCGCAAGCTCAAGGAACTGGTGATCTCCCTCAAGGTCGACCAGCGCCACGACAAGAGCGAGATCCTCGCCGGCTATCTCAACACCAACTACTACGGGCGCGGTGCCTACGGAATCCAGGCCGCGGCGAAGGCGTACTACGGCGTCGACTCCGCCGAGCTCTCCGTTGAGCAAGGCGCCTATCTCGCGGCACTGCTCCAGGCCCCCAGCAAGTATGACTGGGCGGCCGCCTCGGACACCGGGAAGAAGCTGGTCACCGAGCGCTGGAACTATGTGCTAGACAACGCGGTCGAGATCAAGGCTGTAGACGCCGGCCGACGTGCCGCGATGACGTTCCCGATCCCCATCGAGCCCAAGCCCGACCCTGGCACGGAGGGCCAGACCGGCTACCTCATACAGGCCGCCAACGCGGAAATGCGCAAACAGGGCATCAGCGAGCAGGAGCTGCACCAAGGCGGCTGGACGATCACCACCAACATCGACCGGAAGAAGCAGAAGCTCCTCGAGAACGCCGTCAAAGCGGAGCTCACCAGCAAGCTCGACCCCAAGAAGAGGGCCGACCAGGACGTCCAAGCCGGCGCGGTCTCGGTGGACCCGAAGACGGGTGCGGTCGTCGCGCTCTACGGCGGCCAGAACTTCGCCGAGCACCAACTCAGCAACGCCACCACCACCACGTACCAGCCCGGCTCCACCTTCAAACCGATCGTCCTCGCCTCCGCGCTGGACAACAACGCCACGACCCAGGACGGCAAGCCGATCAATGCCGGCACCATCTACAACGGCAATAGTGAGGTCCCAGTCAAAGGCCCGGGCGGCGACAGCTACGCCCCGCCCAACCTGGACGACATCTCCCACGGCCCCGTCACCGTCCAGGAAGCCATGAACAAGTCGGTCAACACCGCCTTCGCGCAGATGGGCGTGGACGTCGGCCTCCACCGAGTCCAGGACGACGCCTTCGAACTCGGAATGGACGGCATCAAGACGCAAAAGGCGCTCCCGTCCATGACGCTCGGCTCCTACGGCGCCAGCCCTCTGCAGATTGCCGGTGTCTACGCCACGCTCGACAACCACGGCAAGAAAGTCACCCCGACCGTCGTCGCAGGGGCCGATCACCCGACGCGCTCTTACGACCCCCAACAGGGCACAGGAGCCCAGGTGATCAGCCGGGAGGCAGCGGACGGTGTCACCTCGGTGCTCACCGGCGTGGTCGACGACGGCTCGGCCCGCACGTCGGTCGCAGAGGCCCCTAACCGGGAAGGCCGCCAGGTGGCAGGCAAGACCGGTACCTCTGACGACAACAAATCAGCCTGGTTCGTCGGCTACACCACCAACCTGGTCACCTCGGTCGCTCTGTGGGGCGAGGCGGCCGAGCCCCGCCAGGTGAGGGACGACCACGGGGAGGAGACCGTTCCCAAGGGCGGCCAGGTCTCTATCGAGGGCGCGGGCGACAGCGCCGGCCGGGTCGCCGGCGGTGGCATCCCGGCCAAAATCTGGTCCGCATACACCTTCGAAGCCGTCAAGGCAGACCACACCCCATTCGACCTCCAGACCAACGAGAGGCTTCCCGCGGCCAGCACCAGTCCGTCCGCCCGGTCCGACGGCGCGCCATCGCCGACACTCCCGGCACGCATCCCCTCCGACGTTCCCGCACCGACCCCATCGACGAGCGCTCCCTCCAGCTCGCCGACGGGTACCTCTTCGAGAACGCCGACGCACCGCCCCACGCCTACGCCCACCCCGCCACCGAGCAGCCCGACAATTGATCCCCCGACGGGTGGCCCCGATGGCACCGACTAGGCTGGATCCGGGACCAGGAAGCCAGATGGCTCTCGGGCGTGCCACGATTGGCTGCGGCCGAACATCAACACAAGGCCTCAGTGAACCGTCTTCATCCTGAATATGTGCAGGTCATCAGGGTGTGGACAGCTTGGATTGCTGTGCCGATGCGACGGTGGAACACCGTGCCTGTCGGAGCAGCCGCCAGGATTTGAGTCGGGCGAAGGCACGTTCGCCCGGGGCGCGTCGTCGGGCGCGGTCGCGGTTGAACTGCTGGTAGTGCTCGGGCTGTTCACGGTGGTGGTAGTACGGGGTGCGGACGGTAGCGCCTGCACCCTGGTAGGCCCGGTCCGCGAGTACGAGGATCTGCCGGGTGAGGCAGGCCTGGACGATGCCGTGGGCACGGGCCGCGGTCAGGTCGTGGGTGCGGCCCGGCGTCGCACGGGAGAACCACAGTGGGGTGCCGTCCGGGCGGGTAATGACCTGCACGTTCATGCCATGCTGCTTGTGCTTCTGGCGGTAATACGGCTGGTCTGCGGCGACCCGGTCGATGGGGATGAGCGTGCCGTCGACGATGACGAAGTCCCCTTCGCCCAGGCCGACGAGAGACTCGTGCAGGCCGGGTACCCAAGAGGCCAGCACCTCGAGGGTCTCGTCGACATACCGCCACGCGGTCGTGGTCGAGACGCTGAAGTCGGCCGCGAGAGCGGGCAGCGTCTCGTTCTTGCGCAGATGCACCAGAGCCAGCAGAGCCTGCTTGAAGCAGCCCAACTTGCGCCACCGCGAGCCGAGTTCACACCTTCGGGCATAGATGAGCCACGAGACGTGCTCGACCAGCCCATAAGGGACGTCGACCGTGGCACGATACGGGACCAAGCGAGGCTCCTCGGACGATGCGTGGTGCGTAGAGAACACCAGTGCAACGACCAGGAGCCTCGTCTTGTCACCCCGCCTCGCTGACCTGCACCTTCACACTGCAGAGACAGGATGAAAACAGTTCAGTGAACGGGCCTTGACCCTGTGTCCTGGACACGGGTTTATGCGGCATCGGCCAGCGTAGTTGTTGTTGCGGTGGCTTTCTCGTAGTCGATGGGACTGCGGTGTCCGAGGCGGGAGTGCCGCCGTCGGGTGTTGTATCGGTGGAGCCAGCGGAATGCGTCGAGTCGGGCTTCGCGCTCGCTTGACCAGCCCTTTTGGCCCTGCAATGTCTCCCTTTTGAAGGTTGCGTTGAAGCTTTCCGCGGCGGCGTTGTCCGCCGAGCTGCCCACGGCGCTCATGCTCTGGAGTACGCCCGCACGGTGGCAGGTGTCGACGAAGGCCCTGCTCGTGTATTGGGCGGATTCAACCGGTCGTCGCAACACCGGCTTGTACTGATCGTAGATGATCATTGAGGGCTTCCGCAGGGGTCTTCCAGGCGAGGGTCTTGCGGGGACGGGAGTTGAGGACCGTGGCGATGGCAGCCAGTTCGTCGCCGCTCCATCGGGACAGGTCGGTGCC
>NZ_JAJPWK010000066.1:0-8001 GCF_046549115.1 Streptomyces sp. x-19
CCTCCGCCGCGAAGTCCTCCAGATCACACCGGACCGCGGCCAACTCCCCACCCAGCACACCCAGTCAACGACACACCCGATCAAACGGACACGCCACCGGCGAGTGAACCTGACCAAGCACTACTAGCCAGGATCCACCAGTTGAACACCACGGGGTTCGGTTCCGTGGATGCGACCCTTCATGGAACCGATGCCAAGTTCGGTGACTGGTTCATTGATGGACTGGAGAGAAAGCTGGACGATGCCCGGCGAATTGAGCCGGCCTCTGATCGGGTCCTGGACATGGCAATGGCGCTAATGCATACGCATCGGTCCATGCTCGATGACTGTTCTCCCAGCCTGCTGCATGGCGATTTCAGCCCTGACAACGTCATTGTGGAGAGCGGTAGCATTGCCGCCGTCATCGACTGGGAGGCAGCCAAAAGCGGTCCACCAGAGATGGATATCGGCTGGTGGGACTGCTTCTTTGACTCTCCTCTGACTCAAGCGAGCGAGTTGATCTCTGGTTACGAACGGCAAAGCAAGTTCGATCCCGAGCGACTGGCGACGCTGAGGCATCTCGCCGTACTCCGGATCATGATTGGCCACTTCTCCTGGACGCTCTCAGTAGGGGATCCAGAAGGGATCAAGCAAGCGGCCGAGCGCATCGTACTAGAGGTGGACACAGCGCACGCCTGGGGCGGCGCCTGACCTGGTCGCCCTAAGCCTGCCTCGCAGTTCCAGGCAGGAGCGTAGATCGAAACATATCCCGCTGATGTGCGCGTCTGCATGAGCAGACGGGCACGTCAGCGGGATTCAGGGTGTTGCTGCACGGCTGAAGTGACGCATTTACGTCTTGTCCTCAACCGCACCTCAGCGTCACGCGACTCTCTGATAGCCGCTGCTTGCGGCTCGAGTCACCAACTTCAGGTCAACGAGAAGCCGCCGCAAGGCTGCGTAGTCAGAGTGCGCTTGACTCAGCAAGTCGTTCACTTCGGACTCCGACAGTTGCCGGCCGGGAGGAAGGAGCCGCGCAAGAAGCTGTGCAACACGCCACCGGTAGTCGGGATTCTCCGGAAGTTTGACGAGCCTCCCGTGCTTGAAGAACCGTTCGAGATCAGGGTCCTCAGCCAGCAAACGAGTCACGGGCAAGGTGGCATCGATCGCGTCAGCAGCCACGCCCAGGGCTGAGAGATCCGCTGAAAGAATGTGCCCTTCGATGGACACCAGTCCGGCTTCTTTGAGCCGCACAGCATCCTTCACCATAGACTTCGGATCTCGGCCGACTGCGGCCGCGACTGCACTCATGGAACAGTCATCGCCTCTGCTCTCTCGCTCGGCTACAGTCGCGAGCAGAGTCAGCCGACTAGACACAGAGAGAGCAGCAAGCCGCTCTGCCGCACTGCTGAGTTCAGACATGCGAACTTCCTAGGAGTCGGTCCGTCTTGCTTCAAGACGGCTTCTAGCGACCCCATCGACCCGGCTGGTCGACAGGCCGTGACGTCCCAGATCCGCCGAATTAGACGTCAGGGCTGCCATCGTCGCCGTATCGGACTTGAGCACTCCGCAGTCGACGCCCGTGCTAGCACGAGCTGACAGCGGTTCCCTGTCCGCTGGCACTCAAGCGTATGGGTGGCGCCACTCTAGGGACATCACACCAGTGATATTGCCCTCCTTCGATGCCTCTGCAAGCGGGGACAGGAGATCGTCCTACGCGCGCTGAAGATGAACGCAGTCGACACCCCGAACGGTGAGTTGGGCCCCGCCAAAATAGGCAGGAGGCCGATGGCGATCGCCGCCAGATCCCTTGGTCGCTGCGGTCACCGTTGCGGAGGTGCGGCCTTTGGTGCACGTTGGCTGGTGACCGGTGTATGGGGCCTGACGTGACCTTCCGTCTGCAGACTAGGAGTCACCGTTCAGGCTGTGCTGAAAGTGATCGCATCCACCAGCTGCTGTACGTTTTCCAGACTTTCGAGAACAACATCGGCCCCCGCTTCCTTGAGGTCCTGTGCGGAGGTCTTGCCCGAGGGCACACCAAGGACCGAGGCACCGCCCTCAAGTCCCGTGCGGACGTCCTCAAGGGAGTCTCCGATGATCACCGTGTTGGAGCGTGTAAAGACTGTCCCGTGCTTGGCCTGCGCGCGTCTCTGTGCGATGCCCACGAGCGCGGGCCGATGGCCGTCGTCGGAGGCGAAGCCGCCGATCTCGGTATCGAGGTAGCCGTCGAGGTCGAAGGCCGCGAGCTTCAGCAGCGCGTTCAGCTTGAGGTTCCCGGTGACGGCCGTCGGCACCCAGCGCGGGTGGTCGTGGACAGCTTGGAGTGCGGCCACCGCTCCGGGCATGAGAACCCCTTGGTGCCGTAGGTCTTCACTGTGAGCGGCGAGCCGCTTGGGCAGCAGCTCCACCATTCGCGGCAACAGGTCAGGGACGGCTGGCTCCGGCACACCGTTGTCCAGGAGCAGCGACCGGATCGCGAGGGGCATGGTGACGCCGGTACCGCGCGCCGGCAGGTGTTCGGCTGGGCGGCCGACGACTTCGGCGAAGGTCTCGCGGTACACCTGGCGGTCGATGTCGCCGACATAGAGCAGCGTGCGGTCGATGTCCCACAGGATGAGGGTCTGCTGGGCTCCTGTCACGCTGTTTTCCTCGTTCCCGTCACGGCGGCGGCACGGTCCATTAGCTCCCGAGCGTACGTGGCGTTCCCCACCGTATGGAGGTCGCCGACCATTGTCTCGATGTGCTCGTTCATGCGGGCTGACTGGAGCTGTTCGGCGAGGTCGAGTGCCCTGTGCGCGGTGTCGCACCCTGCTTCGGCATCGCCCTGCCGCAGGTGGGCTGATGCGGCCCGGGCCAGGAAGAGCCCTCGCGTTCGCTGATCGGCGGGGTTCAGCGTGCGCCTGCGTGAAGCTGACGACCGCTCGCTTCGGGTCGTCGAGATCGAGGTAGCAGCTGCCGGACTGGCCGTGGATCTCACCTGCGTTGATCCAATACAGCCAGCGCGGGTCACGCTCCGAGCGTCCCTGAGCGCACAGCTCGGCGGCTTGCCCGAGTGCGGTGAGCACGGCTTGGCGTTCGCCGAGTTTTGCGTGTCCGCGAGCCTGCCGGGTGAGCAGCATGGCCTCCAGGGCGGGGGCGCCAAGGTGCTTGATCTTCTCGCGTGCTGCCTGGGCCGCGGTCACGGCGCTTCGTGGTGCACCGGTGGAGTAGCCGTGGATGGCCAGGTAGGAGAGAGCGCCGGCTCCGAGTCGTGCGTCGCCGGAGGCTTTCGCAGCACGGAGCGCAGCGAGTAAGTATGCGAGGGTGCGGTCGCGATTGCCGGCGTCGAAGGTGAACCATCCGGTTTGGATGGCGGTGTCCGCGGTGATCGCAGCGAGGCGCCGTCCGGTGTCCTCGCCGTATGTCGACTGCTCGACGAGTCGTTTGAGAAGCTCCAGGTGAGCGGTGCCGAGGTCGGCCAGCGTGCCGCTTCCGGCGCTCGCGTCGGTGAGCCGCAGATTGTCCGTGGTCGCTTGCAGGCTGTCAAGGAGCTCGTGTGTGAGGCGACTTCCCTGTGCGGCTCGAATCAGCGGCTCGGCTTCGGCCGTGCTCCAGTGGTGCACGAAGGCGGTGAGCGCCAACCCGCTCACCGTTAGGAATCGTCGGCGGTCCATGGCGTTCCCTCCAGCCGCGGTGCTCAGTGCGGCCACCATACGGCCCGTCGTCCACGGCAAGGCCGGGTCGAGGTCGTCGGAATACAGGTTTCGGGGCGGATGAACGCGACGGGGCAGCGGGAGGGGTGCCAGCTCGGAGGGAACGCCGAGGCCAGCGAGGAACTCGCCGATCTTGTCGATGTTGGTCAGGCGGCGCCGCCCCGACTCAAGCATCGACAAGAACCCCTGGCTCAGGCCGGTCAGTTGGGAAATGTCGTCCTGGCGCAGAGAACCCTGCTGACGGATCAGGCGAGTCGCCTTGCCGAAGTCCCAGGCGGCTAACGCCTGTTGTACCTCTGGGCTGCGCCATACACGTTCTGGGACGGAAGCGGCATGTTGATTCAGGGCGCGTGAACGAAGACAGGCCGAGCACAGCGTTCCCGAGTTGTACTGGCTCAGTTGGCAGCCGCACTGTTCGCAGCATCTCGGCGACTGCGCAAGCACCTCTGCCTCCCCGTTGAGCATGCTCGTAGAGCTTCAACTTCCCCTGACGAAAACGAAATCACTCCAGTGATATCACCTGGGAAATGTGTGCAGCGGGGGTTTCTGCATCACTCTGGTACTCCTGCAGTGCACGGTGGCGACGAACCATCCGAGATCAGGCTATTCGGCTGTCATCCAGGTCCCTCGCACTGTGATTCCTCAGTTGCTGTGTGGCTCCTCGTCGGCCTTGGCGAGGCTCCCTCCCTAGAGTTTGAGAACCTCGATGACTGTCTTCATGCCGATAGGTCAGCCGTCCCGGTTTGGGTCGATCTTGACCGGCCGAATGGTCGTGGTCCTCCAAGTGACCGCTCTGCGCCTGGTTGCCTGCAAGGGGATGGTTTGATGGTTCCGGTCTATGACCCCGCCGGTACGGACGATGGTCTGCGTGCGGCGATGACGGAGCTGCGGGTCGGCCGGTGGATGGCGATGCGTGATCTCCTGGCCGAGACCGGCTCGAACTGGCCGTTGCGAAGTTTCCGTACCCAGGTGCTGGGCATCTTGGCGGCTGGCTCCGATGTGGTGGAAGCGTGGCTCGCCGAGGAGCCGGACAGCTACGACGCGCAGGTGATGCTGGCCCGGGTGTCGATGGAGCGGGCGCTGCGATCGCACCGTCAGCAGCACGGCGCTGCGGGGAGTCTGGAGCAGCGGGCAAGGGCCACGGCGATGGCGATGACCCGTCGTGAGTGGCGTGATCCTGTGCCGTGGTTGTGTCTCCTCACACTGGCGCAGGTCGACGTGCAGCAAGTGTGGCGGGAGCACAGTGCGCGGGCCCCCGAGCCCATGTTGCCGACGGGCCCGTGGAGGTTGTTGTACGAGGTCAACCGGCGTGATCCCGGGAGCCGAGAGGCTTACCACCGGATGATCCAGTTCCTGCTGGCCCGGCAGGTGGCGGAGGCGGGGGCGCTGGCGGAGGTGATGGACTTCGGCCGGTGGGTGGCGTCGTGGGCACGCGAGGGGTCACCGCTGCTGCTGTTGCCGCTGTACGCGCTGACGGCTCAGTACCGGCGTCATGGCGGGTGGCATCGACCGGCGACGTGGCGGCTTCAGTGGGCCGAGGAGCCCACCATCGGCTACACCCTCAAGGCGTACCACCAGTGGTTCCGCCGCACAGAACCGGCCTTGCGTTCGGTATCCGACCTCAGCTATCTGGCCTGTGCTCTGTGGGCGGGGCACAAGCTGTACGAGGCGTTCGAGGTTTTCGACGCCCTGGGGCCGTATGCAGCTGGGGAGCCGTGGGCGTCGGTGCACGACTACGGGAATCAGCCGGACGCCGCCAAGTCCATGTTCCTGCGCGCCCGCGCCGAGGCAGAGTCCGCAAGGAGACGCGCCCCGCGTCGCGGCCCTGCTGTGCACCCGCCCGCATATCCCGCTGGTTGACATGCACCGGCTCCCCCAGAGCTCGGTCCGTTCTGTGCTTGGAGGTCTTCTCGTGTCTCGCTCGTCCCATCGCTCCACCGGTTCCAGGTCTGACGACCTGGTGCTGCGGGAGTTGGGCTACAAGCAACAGCTGGCTCGCCGGATGACCGCGTTCGGGAACGCGGGGGCCAGCTTCACCGTGATCAGCATCCTGTCGGGGTGCATGACCATGTTTGGTTTCGGCATGGCGACCGGTGGTCCCGCGGTCATGATGTGGGGCTGGGTGGCCGTCGGGGCCATGGTGCTGTTCGTCGGCGCCGGCCTGGCCGAGGTCACCTCCGCCTATCCCACCAGCGGCGCCCTGTACTTCATGGCGCACAAGCTCGGAGGGCGGCGGTGGGGCTGGTACACCGGCTGGCTCAACCTACTTGGCCTGGTAGGCGCCATCGCTGGCATCGACTACGGGTGCGCCCAGTTCATCTCCGCCTTCCTCAACCTGCAATTCGACGTGGCGGTAAGTCCGGGCACAACATTCGTGATCTTCTTTGCGGTCCTGCTGCTGCACGCCGTGCTCAACGTGCAGGGCGTGCGTCTGGTCAGCGTGCTGAACGTGGTCAGCGTGTGGTGGCACCTGGCCGGTGTCGCCCTCATCGTCGCCGCCTTGACCTTGGTTCCCTCTCATCACCAGTCCGCGTCGTTCGTTTTCACACGGTTCGTCAACGACACCGGCTTCGGCTCGACGTGGTACGTCGCGCTGATCGGGTTGCTGCTGGCGCAGTACACGTTCTCCGGATACGACGCCTCCGCGCACCTGTCGGAGGAGACCACCAACGCACAGATCGCCGCCCCGAAGGGCATCATGCGGGCGATCGTCTGGTCGTGGGGCGCGGGGTTTGTCCTGCTGGCCGGTCTCACTTTCGCCATCCAGGACTACACCGCCGCCCAGCACGCGGACGTGCCGCCGGCGCAGATCTTCCACGATGCGCTCGGTCCGGAGGCGGCCAAGGCCCTGCTGCTGATCGTGATTGCCGCGCAGCTGTTCTGCGGGACCGCCGGTACGGCCGCCGCCTCACGGATGGTCTTCGCCTTCTCTCGGGACCGGGCATTGCCCGGCTGGCAGCTGTGGCAGCGGGTGAGTGAGGGCACGCCGAAGGCGGCGGTGTGGCTGTCGGTGGGTGCGGCGGCGGTGCTGGTGCTCCCGTCGCTCTACAGCGCGACGGCGTACGGTGCGGTGACCGCGATCAACGTCATCGGCATCACCCCCGCCTACGCGCTGCCGATCTTCCTTCGCATCCGGTACCGGCGCCGCTTCACCCCCGGCCCGTGGGGCCTGGGCCTCTGGGGCGTCCCGGTCGGCACCGTGGCGGTGGCGTGGGTCGTGTTCGTGACGGTCCTGTTCTGCCTGCCGCAGCACTATCCGGTGACTGTCAGCACGTTCAACTACGCACCCGTTGCGCTCATCGCGGTGCTGGCTGCGGCGACCGTGTGGTGGTGGAGGGCCAAGCACAGCTACGCCGCGCCCGCCGGGCCGGCTGACCGTGACCTGGCCGACCTGGAGGGCGAGGTCATCTGATGCACTCCTCCCCACTCAACACTTCGCCTCGCCTGGCCGCGTCCACCCCGCGACAGCCGGAACGAGACGCGGGTCGTCTTCGCCGCTCAGGTCCGCTCCGTCTGGAGGAGTTCCGGGCCGCGGTTGAGGACGGTCGCATCGACACAGTGCTGCTGGCCCTGCCCGACCTGCAAGGGCGACTGAAGGGCAAGCGGTACGACGCCCGGCACTTCCTGACCCGAGTAGCTGGTAACCACGCCGAGATGTGTGCCTACCTGCTGGCCACAGACGTCGGCATGCATGCGGTCGATGGCTTCGCCCTGACCTCCTGGGAGGACGGCTACTCCGACCTGAAGGTCGTCCCGGATCTGGGCACGCTGCGGCTGCTGCCCTGGATGCCGCGGACCGCGCTCGTCCTCAGCGACGCCTTCGCCGGCACCGAGCAACCGGTGGCCGTGGCCCCGCGGCAGATCCTGCGCACCCAACTCGAACATCTCCGGGCCGTGTATGGGTTGCAGGTGCAGGTCGGGCTGGAGAGTGAATTCGCCCTCTACAGAGGCCGCCCTTCCACCAGCCCCCAGCCTGGGCAGCCGCTGGTCGCGGTGAGCGCGACGAACCTGGACTACGCGCTCGATCACCCCCCGGCCCTGGATCGCTTCCTTCGACGCCTGCAATCCGCGCTGGCCGGAGCAGGAGCCCCCGTCGAAGCCATCAAGGCCGAAGCAGGTCCCGGCCAGATCGAAGTCACTTTCCCCTACGGGCCCGTGATGGAGGCGTGCGACGTCCACCTGCTGCTCAAGCACGCCGCCCGGGCCCTAGTAGTGCTTGGTCAGGTTCACTCGCCGGTGGCGTGTCCGTTTGATCGGGTGTGTCGTTGACTGGGTGTGCTGGGTGGGGAGTTGGCCGCGGTCCGGTGTGATCTGGAGGACTTCGCGGCGGAGG
>NZ_JAJPWK010000067.1:0-6941 GCF_046549115.1 Streptomyces sp. x-19
ACCAAAGGAACAGGCCGGTACATAAAGACACCGGAAGGATCACGCGTCCATCAACGGGGAGATCCCGTGTCCGCCTGCGGGGAGGCGATCGAACCGCCTACGGGGAGCTTCGCATTTCCGCCGTCACTCTATGCAATCTGGGCAGGGAAACTACTCACAGCAGTATCGTGATCCATGCAGCGCCGGGGTTGTCTTCGGCGCGCCCTCACCGCGGAGGCACAGTCGCGGACGCCCAACACCCTTGTTTGGGCCGGTTCCCCGACAGATCGTCGAGGGGCGGGGCCTCCCCTGGTGTGTGGCTGCCGTCCCGGATTCGGACAGCGGACCTTGCAGGTAAAGAAGTTCTCCCGGCGCGGGGTGACCCGCGTGCTGTGGCTCCAGAGCGTTGTCGATGGTGGCCACGTTCCCACCCGTTCCGAGCTGACAGCCGGTACGGATCTGACGGATGCGATCGCGTCGATCGATGGTTGGACGCTGTCGAATCAGCCGATCGAGACGCCGGATCTGGGCTCGACGTACGAGTCGAAGATCCCTGGCACCGACCAGGCTGATGACTCCTCCCTCGGCTTCTACGAGGACCGGGTGTCGGATGAGCTGGAGCAGTTGCTGAAGAAGGACGCGGCCGGCTGGGTCGTCTTCCTCCGCAAGGGCGACGTGCCCAATTCCCGGTCCATGGACGTGTTCCCGGTTCGGGTGGGGTCGCGGTCTGCGAACTACTCCACGGACAACGAGGCGGCGAAGTTCACCGTGAACTTCTCGATCACGGAGAAGCCGGCTCAGGACGCTGCGGTTCCGGCCGTTGTTCCGCCGAAGCAGGAGAAGTGATGCCTGTGCCTGCGGGATCGAAAGTTGTGCCCACTCTCCCGACTGCGGTTGCGGGTCGGGATGCGCACTGGTCCAAGAAGATGGCGCTGCTGCGGGCCCGGCAGTTGCCTGAGCACACGCTGGTGATCTGTGATGACCAGGAGGCGAAGAAGCGTGTGGACCAGGTGAAGCTGGAGCTGTCGCGGTGCCGCATGGCGGACGCGGAGGCCGGCCGGGAACCGAGTGAGGAGACGCGCCACGCCGAGCAGGATCTCCGGGACGCGCAGGCGCACTTTGACGTCGTGGCAGTGGAGTTGACGTTTCGTGCGCTGCCGCGGCCGATCCTGGATGGGTTGATCAAGCGGTTCCCTCCGAGCGAGGCGCAGGCCGAGGATGGCGATGCGTGGGATCCGGAGCGGTTCCCCGCGGCGCTGGTCGCGGCCGCCCACGTCGAGCGCGACGACCAGGGCAACACGGTCGAGGGCATGAGTGAGGAGGAGGCGCAGGAACTGCTGGATTCGTGGCCGGTGGCGGAGTCCAATGCGCTGTTCGCGGCGGCGTGGCAGGCTCAGCAGATCGTGCGGACTTCGACAGTGGAGTTGGGAAAAGGCTGATTGCGGACGCGCAGCTCCGCGCGGAGTTGGAGCTGTGTGGCCGGTGGGGAATTCCGCATTCGCAGTTTCTCGGGGCTGGTGATGGCCGGTGGTCGCAGTCCGACCGGGCCAAGGCGTTGGCGTTCGCGGCCTACCAGCGTGCGGTATGTGGTCAGTGTGGGACGCGGTCCGCGGAGTGGGATGAGGAACAAGGCGGCGACCGGTTCGCGTACGTCACGACGACGGTGCGGTGTCCGGGCTGTGAGCTGATCGCGCACGAGCAGGACCAGGTGCCGGAGGGCCCGGACGGCTATGGGGTGCGCATCGGCCTGGTGCCCCGCTCGTAGCCGCGTGGGTTCGGGAGGGGATTGCTGAAAAGGCGCGGGGAGTAAGGGCGCTGGTAGGTGTCGTCCTACACGCTCAGCGTTCAAGCGCGGGCGGACTTCGCGAACCTTCTGTCGGAGGTCCGCCAGGCCTCCCGCGCAATGCGTGGGCTCGGTCGTGACACCGACGCCCTGAATCGGCGCCTTGCCCAGATTGGATCCGGCTCCCGCAGCTCCGCTTCCGGTCTTCGCGGAATCGGTCGCGAGGCGGAGCGGGCGGGAGCTGGTCTGCGCCGTGTTGGGGTGGACGGGCATGCCTCGATGCGGCAGCTGCGCCACGGCGTGGTCTCCTCGCGGCAGGAGCTGCATCATCTTCGTCAGCTGGTTGTCGGAGGCGGCATCGTCGCCGGGCTGGCGGAGATCGCGAAGGAGGGAAACGAGTACCAGCGCGCTATCAACAAGTGGGGTGCGGTTACCGGCGCTTCGGGTGTGGAGATGGTGCAGGCTGCGGCGAAGGCCCGCGAGCTCGGTGCCGATCTGAAGATTCCCGGTACGTCGGCGGTGAAGGCCGCCGATGCGATGCTGGAGCTAGCGAAGGCGGGGCAGACCTCGACCTCGTCGATCGCGAACGCGCGGGCTGCGATGCAGCTCGCGGCCGCCGACAACCTCTCTGCCGCTGATGCTGCCCGGTATCTGGGCGATGTGATGGACCAGTTCGGCTTGTCGTCCAACAACGCAGGCCGGGCAGCGGATGTGCTGGCCGCGGGGGCGAACGCGGCGTCGGGCGGGTTGCAGGACATCTACTACGCCATGTCCTACACCGGCCCGGTCGCAGCTCAGCTCGGAATCTCCATCGAAGACACCGCGGCGGCGGTGGCGATGCTGGCCCGCTCCGGAATCCTCGGCTCGAAAGCCGGAACGTCCCTGCGGGGGATGCTCACCAACCTCGCGAGGCCCACCAAGCGAATGAAGGAGGGATTGGCGGAGCTGGGCGTCGAGGCGTGGGATGCGCAGGGCAACTTCCGTGGTCTGCGGACGGTGATCGAGGGCTTTGAGAAGGCCCAGCACCGGATGTCGCAGAAGGACTTCCTTGGTGCGCTGGCCGATGTGGTGGGCAAGCCGGCACTGGCGGGCGCCTCCGCGCTGGCGCATCAGGGCGCTGAGTCCTTCGACCAGATGCATACCGCGATCGCCCGCACTGGTGCCGCCGGGGAGATCGCCGCGTCCCAGACGAAGGGACTGGCCGGTGCGGTCACCCAGCTCAAGACGCAGGCGTCGAATACCGGGCAGGTGCTGTTCACCGCTGCGGCACCGGGGTTGGAGAAGTTGACGCGGCTTCTGTCCGCGGGCATGGCGGCCGCCACTCCTCGCATCGCTGGGGCCTTGGACTACCTGCACGATTTGTACACCTTGGCCGGGCCGTCGGTGTCACAAGCGGTGTCGTCCGGGTTGGATGAGATCGGTGATGCGCTCGGGGGCCTGGGCGGGCCGCTGGGTGACCTGGCGCTCGATACCGCCGCTGCAGGGGTGAACGTCCTCGTCAACGGCGGTCGCGCCCTTCTGGAGGTGCTGCGCAGCATGCTGTCGGCGGCCTCCCCGGTGGCCGATGCCATTGGCGAGGTCACGAAGGAAGCCGGTGCGGGCGGTACCGCGCTCGACATCATCGTCACCGCCCTGAACCTGGCATCGTCGGCCGCCGGCTCAGTGTCGACGGTGCTCATTCCGATCGGGCACATCGTGGCCGGGCTGGTACGTGGTTTCGGGGCGCTGCCGGGCCCGGTCCAGACGGCGATCATCGCGATGCTGTTGGCCCGTCGTGTCGCCCCGGTGATGTCGCGGCTGGGTCAGACGGTGTCGGGGCCGGTCGTGGGGGCGTACCGGTCGCTGGGCGATCAGATGAGGGTCCAGGAACGGCTGGCCGCTGCTCAGGGGCAGTCCATTGGCCGGATCGGGCAGGCCCTGGCGGTGGTGCAGGCCCGGATTCCGGTGGTGGGGCAGATGACTGCGGCGTTCCGCAGCGCCAGCGGTCCGATCAGTGGGGTGGCGCGGGCGATCGGCGCCGGTGTCGGCGGTGCAGCCCGCGGGCTGATGGGTGCGCTGGGCGGGCCGTGGGGCGTGGCGATCGCAGCGGCCGGGGTGGGGCTGTCGATGCTCGCCGACCACCAGCAAAGGGCCGCGCAGGCAGCAGCCGAGCATCAGTCGCGGATCAGCACGCTCACGCAGGCGTTGCGGGAGTCCAACGGTGCGGTCAACGACAGTGTCCGGGCGGCAGCAGCACAGACGGTCATGGAGACGAAGGTCTTCGACGGTAAGAATCGACTTGTCGATGTCATGTCGAAGGCTGGGGTCGGTGTCCGACAGCTCACCGACGCCTACATGAGCCAGGACGGGGGGCTGGATGCTCTTCAGCGGCGCTTGAACGACACCGCGCAGGCTCACCTGAAGTGGATCCCTACCTCCGCTGGTGCCGCGAAGGCGTATGACGATGAGGGTCTTGCTGCGGCCCGGGCGGCTGACGCGTTGGGGTCGGTCAAGGGTGAGATGTCCCAGGCGGTGAAGGACGCCAGGGACCTCGCTGACGCCACTGGCAGTGGCGGCCGGTCGGCTTCCGACGCAGTCGGACCGTTCGGGAAGTTCTCCGATGCCATGCGCCGCCTGTCCGACACCACAGCCGATGCTGACTCGCGTGCGCGGGCCCTGCATGACGCGTTGGATGTGCTTGCCGGCGGGTCGGTGAACCTGTCGGCGGCCGAGGCACGTCTGAACCGGTCCGTGTCCGATGCCGCTGAGGCGTTGAAGGGCGGCGTTGACCACGCCGAGGGGTTCGGCAAGACGCTGCTCAACATGGACGGTTCGCTGTCGACCGTCACCCGCAACGGGCAGAAGCTGTATGACCTGCTGCAGGGGCTGTCGACGAACGCGGCCGAGGCGTCGCTGGCTGCCTACCAGTACGCCGAGGCCAACGGTAAGAGCGTGCCGGAGGCGTTGCAGGCCGCGCAGAAGGAGATGGCCACGGCCCGGGCGTCGGCGATCTCCACGGCGCAGGGCTTCGGGCTGGGGGCCGAGCAGGCCGCGAACCTCGCCGATGCCGCCGGCCTGGTTCCCGAGCAGGTCTCCATCCTTCTCCAGACCGCCGGCATGGACGAGTCCATGGCCGACCTGATCGCCGTGCAGCAGGAACTCAAAGCGTGGCCGGACCGCAAGACCGTCACGATCGCCACGCTGAGCAACGACGCTCGCGAGGACCTGACGAAGCTCGGCTTCAGTATCAATGACCTCAAGGACCGGCGGGTGCAGATCACCGCCCCCACGGACGCGGCGCGCGACGACCTGGACGCGTTGATCGCGAAGATCGCCAAGACCCCGGGCGCCAAGAACGTCACGGTCACCTCGGCGACCGCGGGCACCATCAGCAGCCTCGAAGAGGTTCAGCAGAAGATCAGGGGCCTGCCTGGCGGGAGGACGGTCACGGTCAGCGCACCGACCGAGGGGGCCCGCGCGCAACTACAGGCTCTCGGCTTCCAGATCGCGGGGATCCCGGGCAGCAAGAACGTGTCCGTGACCGTGCCGGCAGGGCTCGCTCAAAGTGGTGTGGCGGCGATCCAGTCCGCGATCAACTCGCTGCGCGGCCGGACGATCACCAACTACGTCCAGACCGTCAACGTTCCCCGCGCGGAGGTCAACGGGGTGCCGTTGATGAAGAAGGACGGCGGCATCGTCACCTTCGCGGACGGCGGGCTTCACGAGAACCACATCGCGCAGATCGCGCCCGCTGGCGCCATGCGGGTGTGGGCGGAGCCGGAGACCCAGGGCGAGGGGTACGTGCCGCTCGCGCCGTCGAAGCGTCCTCGCTCCCGGCGGATCACCGAGGAGATCGTGCGGCGCCTGGGCGGGGACCCGTCCGGGATCGCGTGGTACGCCGACGGCGGCCTGTCGAACTGGTCCTACCAGCCGTTGGGTTCCTCTGGGTTCTCCGTCTCCGATGTCGTCTCGAAGTCGCAGGGCAAGGGCAAGGACGGCAGCGAGCACTTCGACCTCGGCATGTTCGAGCGGAACCTGCGGACGTCGGTGCGCACCGCCGCGGCGTGGCGTAGCGACCTGGCAACAGTGTCCCGGCGGGCAGGCACCGATGTCGCCAAGGCGCTGGAGGAGATGGGCGAGGACGGTGTGGCCCTGACCCGGAAGATGGCCCAAGGTTCCACCCGGTACATCAAGGACATGGCCTCGCAGTTGACCAAGCTCGCCGGCACCGCGAAGGCGACGCTGGCCGATTACACCGGCCAGTTGAACAACGCCGTGAAGGACACCACCACCTTCCAGGACAACCTGGCGAAGTTGGCGGCGGACGGCTACGGGGCGCTGGCTCAGCGTCTGGCCGCGCAGAACGACGACAGTGCCGAAGCCCTCGCGGCGCAGGCAGTGCGGGACTCCAAGACCGCCCGGCAGGCCAACACTGCCGCGCAGGCTGCTGGCCGGCTCCTCGACGGTGATCAGCTCTCCGATCTGGTGAAGATCATCGGGGCGTTGGCAAAGGGCCGAGGTATCCACACGGTGGCCGACCTAACTGAGATCGAGGAGGACCGCCTGATCGAGGTCGCCAACGCCTCCCAGAATCAGATCAAGAAGGCGGGCGGCAAGGCGGACCGGTTCGTAGCTGACCTGGCGAAGGCCAATGCCGGCAAGGCGTATGCGAACGGCGGCATCTGGGAGCCGGGCGTCTACACGTCCGGCAAGGGTCTGATCAAGTTCGCGGAGCCGGAGACCAGTGGGGAGTCGTA
Organism: Streptomyces sp. x-19; assembly: GCF_046549115.1. Taxonomy (NCBI): domain Bacteria; kingdom Bacillati; phylum Actinomycetota; class Actinomycetes; order Kitasatosporales; family Streptomycetaceae; genus Streptomyces; species Streptomyces sp. x-19. The sequence goes on from NZ_JAJPWK010000067.1 coordinate 6,499, forward strand.
CATCCCGCATGCGGCAGCAAAGCGTCAGCGAGCTACCGGCGTTCTGGCGCAGACCGCGGACCGGTTCGGGTACGCCCTCACACCGCGGCGGCTGGTCGACGCCAACGAGGGGCGCACTCAGATCGTGGTCGTGCACCAGGCCCCGGCGATCGGCAGCCAGACCATCAACGTCTCGCGGTCCAACGCCACGGCCACCGACATCGCCTCGGCCGTGTCGTACCAGATGCGGCGCGCCAAGCGGGGCGGTGTCCTGCGATGACGGTGGAACTGAAGGACTTCCAATTCGATGTCGGCGGGATCGTGATCGGGCACGGCACTAGTAGTGCTTGGTCAGGTTGGTATCGGTTCTGGCATGTCGCGGTGGCAGGTGGGGCAGGCGCCGGTCCAGAGCGCGAGGAGTAACTGCAGTTCGCGTGCGACCTGGTAGAGGCTCAGGCCGGCGC
>NZ_JAJPWK010000068.1:0-6303 GCF_046549115.1 Streptomyces sp. x-19
CATCGGCATCCCACCGGCGACCACTCCACCAGCCGCCCTCGCAACCCTCCAGGCCCGGGTCACCGCCCTGAGTAACGCAGCCAACAGCAAGATCAAGACGACGTGTTGATGATCTGCAAGTCCTTAGGCTCACACGTCCCAGTGCCCATGCCTTGGGAGAACTTCGGGGAACTTCAGCCCACTCCCAGGAATCCGCTTCAGCTGCGGGATGCACCATTACGCGAGACACTGGCATCTAAGGCAGTTAAACAGTCATTCACACCTTGTTACCCTAGAATTCAGAGGCTCGGAGGCCACTTTGTGGCGGACCCACCTGGAAGGCGGGACGAAGTGGTTTCTAGGGCCCTCGGCAAGGTTGTCGAGCCAGCCCTCAGGAGGGACCGTATTCAGAACTGGCTCGAGGTCGTCGACTCGGTGATCTGAGTCACGATCGACGAGGACTCGATGTAGCGGATCGGCACTCCTGGTCGCTTCGAGATCTGGCCAGCAGGGCATCTGCTATTCCCGAGCAGCTAGGGGCCCGTTGATAGAGAGCAGGCGTGGCTCAAAATGCCCAATATGATGAACGTTTCGGCAATTCAAAGGCGAGCCAATACACCATTTTCATCAGGCAGTAAATTGGAATCACCTGCACTGGACAGCTCGAACGTAGGGCGCCGCGTATTCATTACATGGCTCAACAATACTGTGATGCAGGCGATGATAATTCGCCCCGGCATTGCCGTAGCAGCAGAGACTCAATACCTTCAGTCCCTGTATGAGCACCTTGGCCCCCCACTGGAATGGACACCAATAGACACAGAGCTCGAGAGCGTTGAATTCTGCGGAGAATTGGATGACCTCCTTAAGAGGATCGAAGGAATACCTTCCGATCGGTCAACAATGGGGCGGACTCTAGTGAATTTCTTCGGAAGGAGCCATCTGATTCCCCGCGACGATGGAACCATTACAGGTTCATACGACCCCGACACGCCAAACTTTGACATCATGGGACGTCGGCTAGAAGCATTTTTCGCGGAAACCGGAGGGACGCCAGATAAGGGTCATCCTGCAGAAATCAACTGCATCATTATACAAAACAATTGCCGTGACGATAGGGCGCGTACGGTTAACGACTGGGCAGCAGAGAATGGCCTTGGCGCCTTCGCTATCATCGAGTTTTATACACGTTCGCTGTATCTAATAGATGAACAGGCGCTCCCCCCGGAACTGCTACTTGCCCATGAACTCATACATGCGGCTCATATAGTGGCTGGTTCCGTGCAGCAAGAGAGGTCGACAGTCGCAGCACGGTGGGGTGAGGACGAAACCGCTTTCGCCAGAGCATTGTTCAACGCGCGAACGAAAATCGGATCCGAAGAAGTCGAAAGATATATCCGAGACAAGGAGGCATATGAGAGGCTCGAGGTTGAACAGCAGCTGGAAATAGATGCTCACTGGAAAGATCTAGTACGGCTTCGCGAGCTTGCCGTGAACATGATTGAATTTCCGGTTCCATCTCGCAAGGCTGCGATTGCGCTGCCAGGATTGTACTATCAGGATCTCGCAGAATACGAGGAGGCCGTGACGGTAGGAAATGATGTTTGCAAGATCTGGCTTAACTGGAAACTAGGGTGGGAAAACATCCCCCTGATGGGAGCTGATCTAACAGCCGGGTCCGTGAGGTCAAATAATTCCGCCCAGGAAAACTTGGGGAGAGTGGAAAAATTTAGGTGGCGAGTTGGTTATCGGCGCGAGAAAAGGCGAGCATGCGAGACCGCTGAACAGCGACAGATATCGCACAACTTTACCGAAATTTCCCTCGCGATAGAGATGAGTATTCAGCCCCGCGCATCCCATATCCCTACGCTGTCTCGAAAACTCCCAGTCACCCAATGGAAGCATAGGCAGGAAGTCCTCAGCTTTCCTCGGTCGAGGATTTCCGGAGTGGTTTTCCAGGACAGGCCGCTGGAACGGCTCTTGGAGTGGCTGGATAATAACGGCTACCAAAACAGCAACCTACGCCAAGTGGTGATGGAATATCGTAACGATCTGGCAAACTGGTCTCGTCGGGTGGGCGGCAGATCGGGAGATTATAGACAGCCCCCCCGCTCGTGCATGAGGCAGAACGCACTGCTAGGTGTGACTGTTGACCCAGTGCTCGTTCCAAACTTCATTAAGGATCGGGCGCTGGCTATCGTCGACGATCTCACTCGGCACCCAGATCTGGCTAACACAGTATCCTTCAACAATATACGTCTTTACCGGGCGAGCCCACGGACCGTTCCTCTTATCCAGGGATGATTCAAAGTCAATGAGCCTTTTCCAACCTCACATACGCCTTGCCGTCACAGCACTTGAGGCCGGGCTGGGGGAGCGCGTCGACGATGCTGTGGGTGCGGGCGGCGGTCAGGTCGTGAGTGGAGCCGGGCAGCGCGGGCGAGGCCCACAGCACCGTCCGAAGGGATCGGTGAGGACCTGGACATCCGTGCGGCGTGCATCACCTCGACCAGGATGGCCCAAGGCTGACCAGCAGCTCGACAGCCTCGCTATGTACCGTTATACGGTCGCGACCTGGTGCGCTCGAGCGGATCATGGCTGCGCATTGACTATGCTCGGCGAACTGGGACTCACGAAAACCCTACGAGAAACAAAGGCGATACGCCAAGATGATTCACCCGAGAAGACAAGGGGCGAACCATGTTTTCCTTTCCCAGTAGACTGAGCGGTTCCCTTGAGGAACCTCCCGCAACCCAATGCCGTACAGTTTATATTGACTGGCTCAAGGGGGAGCGAATGAAAGGGAAGGAGGTAAGGCCAGGGGTAGCTGCAATAGCCAACCAGGATGATTTTTTGGAATTCTACAGAAGGTTTACACAATGGCATGAAGGGGTCCCTCCAACTTGGGGCGATGACCCGGAATTTCTTCATCTTAAAGAAGCAATTTTCTATCAAGAAGTGGACGACTTGCTAAGGGTGATCGAAAGGGGTGGACTGGGGGACTTTGCACCGGGGCAGAATCTGGTAAATTTCTTCGGGGCGTGTGACCCAATTCCAGATGGCTATAACTTTCGAGGGAATACCTGGGATTACGGACGCAACGAACCCGGCCTAGGAATTAATGGTCGCAAATTAAGGTCCTTCTATACACAGAGGGGTGACGATAGCCCTGCGAACATTAATTGTTTGATATTTCAGAGGTGTGATGGCGAAGCTTGGTCCTACCATTCCGACTGGGAGGAGTGGGATACCGAGGAAGGTGAAAAGTCAGGCGTGAGGATTGGGCACGGGGCATATTCCATAGTGAGCATGCATCCGCGAGCCGTGTACGCGATAGACGACACGTTGCTACCTCCCGAGCTGATACTTGCGCATGAATTGATCCACGCCGCCCACCATGTGGCTGGATCTAGACAGACAAAACCTTCTACAGTAAAAGCTCGATGGGGGAGCAACTTTTTGGAATTCGCAAGATTTCTTTATGGGGCACGCAAAGAAACCTCACCCGAGAGGATTGAGAGGCTTGAGAGGGATCCGGGAGAGCGTAATAAACTCAGCCCTGAAGAGCTAAGTATATACGAAGAAGAATTGGCATACTTGGAGAAGCTTCGCGCTGTTGCTCGACTTATGGTGAGAAGCGACCCCAACCCAAGCGGAAGCGGTAGACTACAGGGGGGCGAGGATCAGGAGTTGCATTACCAGCCGCTTGCCGAGTTCGAGGAGTCGGTAACCGTAGGAAATGATATCTGCAAGGTTTGGATTAGTGGTACAGTAGGGTGGCAGAAGGTTGGAATACTTGGAGCCGATTTACCTCAAGGCTTTGTGAGGTCAAATCGAAAAGCCCAAGAATTTGTGAAACTTCTGGAGATCAATAAAGACTCCATGATAGAGGCGGCGGGGTTGCAGTTTTACACCTCGGCCATGAATTGGGCACAGGGCATGTGTCGCCACAGGGAAATCTCGCATGGAATCTGCGAAACTCTCATCGCAAGTAGCATGGGAATCAAGCCTCGCGAATCTTACCTTCCCGTTCTATCTAGAGCTGCCAAGGATCCGATGTGGAAACATCTAGCCCTGAGGGCATTGCCATGTGCTAGATCGGCAATTGCGCAAGATGCATTCAAGGGGAGTACTCCTATCGGCACACTCTTGAAGTGGCTAAAAGACAACGGATACCAAGGAAGTAAGATATATCGCGACTTCCTCGATTATGATATTGACTTGCCTAATTGGTTGCGGCGCGGTGTGCACTATGTGGAAGATCGAATCGTCCCGGACTATTATGTGCCGCCTCATCCTTGTTTCGGTGGAGTTGAGTCTGTCGCGGTTACAACCATTGAGCCAGAACTCGTTCCAGAGGCCATCAAAGAGCAGGCACGCTCGCTAGCTGAGGAGCTGGCGAAGAACCCAGGGATGGGGAGAACAGTCACCGTCAACAACGCTCGCCTATACCGTGGCAAGTCACCCTTGCCGATCATCCCCGCCACTGCCGGGAGGGGTCGTCGGATCTGTTCTCCCCCTCTGAGCCTCGATCCACCGGCTCGGTTTTGAAGTGATCTTCTGAGGTTTGTGTGCCGGTGTCGGGGCGGTGGCGGTGGATGGACAGGTTGTATCCGCTGGTCTGTCCAGCTCTTCCACGAGTTCGGCTCCGGTCGGGCCCTGGCGGGCGGGTGGTCGGGGAGGTCAGACCGCCTTGGGTGGGGCGTGAATGGTGGTGAACAGCTGTGTTCCATGCGTGCTGCCAGGGCCATCGCCTCGGCAAGTGCAGGGTGAGGCGGCGGGCGGAGCGGGCGATCCTGGCGGGGACATGGACCAGGTGGGCGCACAAGGTGGCGGTGGTGGCCTTGGCATGGAAGACAGAGGCCAGGGCGCCCGCGGCCCGCAACAGGTTGTAGGACACGGCCCACAGGATCAGCCACGCGGCGTTCGCGTTGAACTTCCCCGAGGGCAGGTGGGCCAGGGGGCCGGCCTTGCCGTCGGCAATGACTTGCTCGATGACTGCGTGGTGGCGGTGCTGCCGCTCGGCCTGGAGGGTCTCGAACGCGCTGTCGGTGAAGAACGGGTGGTAGCGCCAGACCGGAAACAACTCGCCCTGTTCGCCGACGGTGGCAGGTCTGGCCAGGTCACGGACCCGGCGCACGATGAGCCGGGCGGTGACGTGCTCGGCCTTCTTCCGGCCGGTAAGGGCAGTGTAGTCAGATATCTCGGCGACCTCGGCGTCCGAGATCAGCTCGCCAGTGTCGGGATCGATGACCGCTCGGGGATAGCGGATCGGCGTCCACGCGCCCTCGGGTACGGCGGCGATTGCGCGCTTGATCGAGGGGTTCATCCCTGTCGTGATCGAGAAGTGGGCACCGGCCCGCCGGCAGGCTGCCACCATGTCGGCGTTGTAGAACTGGGAGTCCGCGCGCAGGACGCGGATCCCGGTGCAGCCGGCCTCCGTCGCGGTGGCCAGGGCTTCGGTGACGAATCGCTTGGCGCCGCGGGAGTCGGCGGACTTGCCCTGCCGCAGCCGGACGGCCGCGATGACCTGACGGGCGGCCGGGGTACAGATCGTGGCGAGCAACGGGTGCAGGGGGCGCACTCCCTTGAACCGGCCGACCTGAGCGCTCTGCTAGGCGGGCCCGAACACCCGCTTGTGGGTGGAGTCGACGTCGATGAAGGCGACCTTCCCTGCGTCGGGTAGCAGCGGGGTGTGCGCCGCGAGTCGGCTGAGGAACCTGCGGTGCACGGCGTGTAGTTGCAGGGCATGGCCGTCGACGCCTCGGGCGGCACCTACGGCTCCCCACGTGTCCATGTCGAGCTGCGTGAACGCGGGTGGTGGGTGTCGAAGAACACCGTCGCGAAGACCATGGCCGAGCTGGGCCTGGCCGGCCGCGTCAAGCGGCGCCGCCGGTCGCTGACCAGGCAGGGCAAGCGCCCGGTCGCGCCGGACCTGGTCCGCAGGAAGTTCACCGCGCCTGCTCCGGACGTCGCCTGGTGCGGCGACATGACTGAGATCCCCACCGGCGAGGGCAAGCTCTACCTCGCCACCGTCATCGACCTGCACTCACGCCGCCTGCTCAGCTACGCGATGGACACCCACCACGACACACGAACTCGTCGTCGCAGCCTTGAACATGGCCGCCGCGACCCGCGGCGGGGATGTTGCTGGCGTCGTGTTCCACACCGACCGCGGCAATGAAGGCGAATTCAATCGGTCGTCGCAACACCGGCTTGTGCTGATCGTAGATGATCATTGAGGGCTTCCGCAGGGGTCTTCCAGGCGAGGGTCTTGCGGGGACGGGAGTTGAGGACCGTGGCGATGGCAGCCAGTTCGTCGCC
>NZ_JAJPWK010000069.1:0-5927 GCF_046549115.1 Streptomyces sp. x-19
GTTGTTGGGGGTGGAGCAGGGGTTGGCGTTGTTCGACGCTGCCTTGGCGACGGGTGGTTCGGCTCTGGTGCCGGTGCGTCTGGATGTGACGGCGCTGCGCAATCAGCCCACCGTCCCGCCCGTCCTCTGCGGCCTGGTCAAGGCACCCGTCCGCCGCACCGCAGCGACCACCGCCCTCGCCCCCGGCGCGGACACCGGACTCGCCCAACGACTCGCCCCACTCGACCACGCCCAACGACACGACGCACTGCTCGCCCTCGTCCGCAGCAGCGCCGCGCTCGTCCTCGGCCACACCGACGGCGACGCCATCGACCCCGAACGCGCCTTCCGGGACCTGGGTTTCGACTCCCTGACGGCCGTCGAACTCCGCAACCGCCTGCGCACCGCCACCGGCCTGCACCTCTCGGCCACCATGGTCTTCGACCACCCCACCCTGACCGCCCTGGCCGATCACTTGCAGACCGAGTTGTTCGGTTCTGTGGAGGCTGAGGTGCGGGAGGTGGTTCCGGGACTGGTGTCGTTGGCGGATGATCCGGTCGTGGTGGTGGGGATGGCCTGCCGGTATCCGGGTGGGGTGGGGTCTCCGGAGGACCTGTGGCGTCTGGTGGGTGAGGGCGCTGATGCGATCGGTGACTTCCCGACCAACCGTGGCTGGGACGTCGAGTCCCTCTACCACCCCGATCCCGACCACCTCGGTACGTCCTACACCCGCTCTGGCGGTTTCCTGCATGAGGCGGGGGAGTTTGATCCTGGTTTCTTCGGGATGAGTCCGCGGGAGGCGTTGGCGACCGATTCGCAGCAGCGGTTGCTTCTGGAATCGTCCTGGGAGGCGGTCGAGCGGGCCGGCATCGACCCGTTGAGCCTGCGGGGCAGCGCGACAGGCGTCTTCGCCGGTGTCATGTACGGGGACTACGGGAGCATCCTCGGAGGTAAGGAGTTCGAGGGGTTCCAGGGCCAGGGCAGCGCCGGCAGCGTCGCTTCCGGCCGGGTTTCGTACAGTCTGGGTCTCGAAGGTCCGGCGGTGACGGTGGACACGGCGTGTTCGTCGTCGTTGGTGGCGTTGCACTGGGCGGCGCAGGCGTTGCGGGCGGGGGAGTGCTCGTTGGCGTTGGCCGGTGGTGTGACGGTGATGTCCACGCCCAGTACGTTCGTGGAGTTCTCGCGGCAGCGGGGTCTGGCCCCCGACGGCCGTTCCAAGGCGTTCGCCGAGGCGGCGGACGGTGTCGGCTGGTCCGAGGGCGTCGGCATGCTGGTGCTGGAGCGTCAGTCGGACGCGGTCCGCAACGGTCACGAGATCCTGGCGGTGGTGCGCGGTTCGGCGGTCAATCAGGATGGTGCCTCGAACGGCCTGACGGCGCCCAACGGTCCGTCCCAACAGCGGGTGATCCGCCAGGCGTTGGCCAGCGGTGGTCTCTCTGCCGGTGATGTCGACGTGGTCGAGGCGCACGGTACCGGTACGACGCTCGGTGACCCGATCGAGGCCCAGGCGCTGCTGGCCACTTATGGGCAGGACCGTGCCGTTGAACGTCCGTTGCTGTTGGGTTCGGTGAAGTCCAACATCGGTCACACGCAGGCCGCGGCCGGTGTCGCGGGCGTCATCAAGATGGTGTTGGCGATGCGGCATGGTGTGGTGCCGCGGACGCTGCACGTCGACGCCCCGTCCTCGCACGTGGACTGGAGCACCGGAGCGGTCGAGCTGCTGACGGACGAGACGGCGTGGCCGGAGACGGGCCGGGCCCGGCGCGCCGGTGTCTCCTCATTCGGGATCAGCGGCACCAACGCCCACGTCATCCTCGAACACCCGGCACCCGTCGAGCCCGCGGACGGCGCGCCGAGCGAGTCCGAGCCCGGTGTCGTCCCGCTACCGCTGTCCGGAAAATCGCCCGAGGCACTGCGTGACCAGGCCGAACGCCTCCTACTCACCCTGAGCGAGGAGCCCGGCCTGCGCCCGCTCGACCTCGGATACTCATTGGCCACGACGCGCTCGGCGTTCGACCACCGCGCGGTGGTACTGGCGACCGACCACGCCGATGCGGCCCGCACGCTGACGGCGATCGCTACCGGTGCCCCAGACGCTGCCGCCGTCGTCGGTCATGCCCGTGCGGGGCGTCACGCGATCCTCTTCTCGGGGCAGGGATCCCAAAGCCTCGGTATGGGAAGCGAGTTGTACGGCCGGTTCCCGGTGTTCGCGGAGGCGTTGAACGAGGTCGTTGACGGTCTGGATGCTGAACTGTCCGGGCAGGTCGGGTTGCGGGAGGTGATGTGGGGTGATGATGCCGATCGGTTGAATGAGACGGGTTGGGCGCAGCCGGCGTTGTTCGCTGTGGAAGTCGCCCTGTTCCGGTTGGTGGAGAGTTGGGGTGTGCGGCCGGATTTTGTGGCCGGTCACTCGATCGGTGAGATTGCGGCGGCGCATGTCGCGGGTGTGTTGTCGTTGGCGGATGCGTGCCGTTTGGTGGCGGCTCGTGCTCGGTTGATGCAGGCGCTTCCGTCGGGCGGTGCGATGATCGCCGTCCAGGCCACGGAGGACGAGGTCCTCCCGCACCTTACGGACGACCTGGCGATTGCCGCGATCAACGGGCCCACCTCCGTCGTCCTCTCCGGTAGTGAGAGCGCGGTCCTGGCCGCGGCGGAGCGGCTCGCGGCGGACGGTCGGAAGACGACCCGGTTGCGGGTTTCGCACGCGTTCCACTCGCCGCTGATGGAGCCGATGTTGGACGACTTCCGCACCGTCGCGGAGGGCCTTTCCTACGCGGCGCCGTCCCTCCCCGTGGTGTCGAACCTGACGGGTGAACTGGCCTCGTCTGAAGAACTGGGCTCGGCCGAGTACTGGGTGCGGCACGTCCGCGAGGCGGTCCGTTTCGCCGACGGCGTCCGTACCCTCGCCGACCACGGCGCCACCACCTTCCTGGAACTCGGCCCGGACGGCGTCCTCTCCGCGCTGACCCAGCAAACGCTGACCGCCGACCCCGACACCGACCCCGACACCGATACTGACACCGAGGCCGATTCCGGCGCCGACATCGTCACCGTCCCGGTCCTCCGCAAGGACCGGGACGAAGAGACCGCCGCACTCAGCGCACTCGCTCACCTCCACGTGGCAGGGGCTCGCATCGACTGGTCGGCGTTCTTCGCCGGCACCGGCGCCGCCCGCGTCGACCTGCCGACGTACGCCTTCCAACACGTCACCTACTGGCCCACCGGCACCCCGTCCACCGCGCACGCCGCGGCCGTCGGCGTCACCGCCGCCGAACACCCGCTGCTCAACGGTTCGGTCGAACTCGCCGACGACGAGGGGGTGTTGTTCACCGGGCGGCTGTCGCTGCAGACGCATCCGTGGCTGGCCGACCACACCGTGATGGGCCAGGCACTGCTCCCGGGGACCGCCCTGCTGGAGTTGGCGTTCCGGGCGGGCGACGAGGTCGGTTGTGACCGCGTCGAGGAACTGACCCTGGCCGCGCCGCTGGCCCTTCCCGAACGCGGGGCCGTGCGGACCCAGGTCCGGGTCGGCGTCGCCGACGACGCCGGCCGCCGCACCGTCACCGTGCACTCCCGGCCCGAGCACGCGACCGACGCGTCCTGGACCGCCCACGCCACCGGCACCCTGACGACCACCAGCGGTGCCACCCCCGCCGGCTCACCCTTCGACGCCACGGCCTGGCCGCCGGCCGACGCCGCCCCCCTCGACACGGCCGACTGCTACGCCCGCTTCACCGCGCTCGGTTTCGGCTACGGACCGGTCTTCCAGGGCCTGCGTGCCGCCTGGCGCGCCGGTGACGTGGTTTACGCCGAGGTGGCCCTGCCGGATGCCGCCGGGGACGCCGCGGCCGACTTCGGTCTGCACCCCGCACTCCTGGACGCAGCCCTGCACGCCGCCCTCGTCGCCCACGACGGAGACGAGAGCAACGGGGGACTCCCGTTCTCCTGGGAGGGCGCCACCCTCCACGCCACGGGCGCCACGGCACTGCGCGTCCGGCTGACCCCGACGGGCGACGACGGGCGGTCCGTGGCCCTCGCCGTCGCCGACACCACCGGCCGGCTCGTCGCCGTCATCGACAACCTCGTGTCCCGCCGCGTGTCCGGCGCCCAGTTGACCGGCGCCACGGGCCTCGTCCGGGACGCCCTGTTCACCCTGGACTGGACGCCGGTGGCCGAGGGCGCTGCCGGCCCGGCGACGCACGACGGCCAAGGAACCCAGGACGCCCTTCGCGAGCCGGCCGCCGTCGCGCTCATCGGGACGGGCGACGCCGGCCTGGCAACCGACCTCACCGCCGCCGGGATCCGCACCACCACGCACCCCGACCTGGCCGCCCTCGCCGCGGACGACGCGCAGGTCCCGAACACGGTCCTGGTCCCCCTCACCTCAACCGCAACCGCCGCCGGAAGCGTCACCACGACGGACACCGCCTCCGGAACCGCAACGGGAACCGGAACCGCTTCCCCGGTCGAGGCCGCCCACGCCCTGACCGCCGCCGCCCTCGCACTCGTCCAGGAATGGCTCGGACAAGAACGCTTCGCCGGCTCCCGCCTGGTGTTCGTCACGACCGGCGCGGTGGCCGCCGGTGACGCCGACGTCACGGACCTGGGCGCCGCCGCGGTCTGGGGCCTGATCCGCTCCGCCCAGTCCGAGACGCCGGGCGCCTTCGTCCTCATCGACCGCGACCCCGCCCCGGCCGGCACGCACGACCGCAGTGCCGCTGCCGCCGACCGGGGACGCCTGCTGGCCCGGGCGCTGCACACCGAGGAACCGCAGCTCACGCTGCGCGACGGCAGCGTGCTCGCCGGTCGCCTGGCCCGCGTCGGTGCGGACGCCGCGCTCACCCCGCCGGCCGAACGTGCCTGGCGACTCGACAGCACGGCCAAGGGCAGTCTCAACGGCCTCGCCCTCACCCCGTACCCGGCGGCGCTGGCTCCGCTGACCGGCCACGAGGTCCGCATCGAGGTCCGGGCCGCGGGCCTGAACTTCCGGGACGTGCTGAACGCGCTCGGCATGTATCCGGGTGACGCCGGGCTGTTCGGTTCGGAGGCGGCCGGTGTGGTCGTCGAGGTCGGGCCGCAGGTCACCGGTTTCGCTCCGGGCGACCGCGTCATGGGCATGATCACCGGCAGCTTCGGGTCCCTCGCCGTGGACGACGCCCGCCGCCTCACCCACCTGCCCGATGACTGGTCCTGGGAGACGGGCGCCTCCGTTCCGTTGGTGTTCCTGACGGCCTATTACGCGCTGACGGAGTTGGGCGGGTTGCGGGCGGGGGAGAAGGTGCTGGTGCATGCCGGTGCCGGTGGCGTCGGTATGGCCGCGGTGCAGATCGCCCGCCATTTCGGTGCCGAGGTGTTCGCGACGGCGAGTGAAGGCAAGTGGGAGGTGTTGCGGGGGCTCGGCGTGGCCGAGGACCACCTCGCCTCGTCCCGGACCCTCGACTTCGCCACCGCCTTCGCCGGGACCGCCGGGGATGGCGGCCTTGACGTCGTCCTCAACTCCCTCGCCGGTGAGTTCGTCGACGCCTCGATGGGGCTGCTCGGCACCGGCGGACGGTTCCTGGAGATGGGCAAGACCGACATCCGCGAGGCCGACACGATCCCGGACGGCCTGTCCTACCAGTCCTTCGACCTCGCCTGGGTGGCGCCGGAGACCATCGGCACCATGCTGGCCGAGCTGATGGAGCTCTTCCGCACCGGCGCCCTGCGGCCCCTCCCCGTCCGCACCTGGGACGTTCGGCACGCCAAGGACGCCTTCCGGTACATGAGCATGGCCAAGCACACCGGCAAGCTCGTGCTCACCCTGCCCCGCAGCTGGCACCCCGACGGGACGGTGTGGGTGACGGGTGGGACGGGTGGTTTGGGTGGTGTGTTGGCTCGGCATTTGGTGCGGTCGTGTGGGGTGCGTCGTTTGTTGTTGTCCAGTCGTTCTGGTGTGGCGGGTGGTGGTG
>NZ_JAJPWK010000070.1:0-5111 GCF_046549115.1 Streptomyces sp. x-19
TCAACGGGAGGAGCATCGAACGCATAGTCCATCCGGCGAGCCTTTCACGAGCTCCATGATGCGTGAGGCCAGATCAACTTCTTCCACCGCGGAGCCAGCATTGATCATGACTCCGCACAGGCCCTAGGCGTTCGGCAGCCCGCGCAGCTGGCGGGCTCAGCGGCTGTATGCGGTGCTGGAGCAGGTGGCGGCTCAGCACGCGGCGCCCGTCGGGGATCAGGATGCTGGCCCAGTCGCACACTTAAGCGGGGCCGACGCCGGTGCCGGGCGGGCCGCTGATGTAGCCGAAGGCTCCAGTTCGGGACCGAATTTAGGGAAGGGACGTCAGCGGCGCTCGGTGCCGCGAAAGGATGGGGCATGATTGATTTCCCCGCTCTTGCCGCGGATCGGTCGGGTGACCGCACGGTTCAGCTCACTGTCACCCAGGCTCGGCGCTCTGAGCACCCGGACCGCACGACTTGGGGTCCCGAGGACGCGGCGCCCGCGGACGACCACTGGGGATGGCGGGAGTTCGTCGTGGACGGTGAGGGCGACCTGTGGATCCGCCTCACCGGCGAGGGCCCGCACAAGGGCGAGCGGCAGCTGCGCGGCTACAAGCCGCGGCTGTCCTTCCAAGAGAAGAGCAAGCCGGTGCCGTGGCTGGACCTGGCAGCCTCGTACGGGCCGCTCACCGATCTCCCCAGCGACTGGTACCGCCAGCGAACGAGATCCTGATCGCTTTCCACGGGCAGGTCGATTCCCAGGACTTCCCGAGCAAGCGAGTCCGTCTCGACGGCAAGAGCGGCATGGCGACGGTGACGTTGTCTGGTCCGCATGTGGTGCGGTGTTTGACGATTTTTCGTGCTGTCCTTGCTTCGGGCCCTGACCACTTCAACCAGGACGCCCAGCGGTACGCGATGTCGGAACGCCTGTACGACGGGTTCGCCGAACTGGTTGACCCCATCGACCCGGATACCTCCACCGGCGACATCCCGCAGTTGGTCATCGACGCTGGTCTGGAGAGTGATGGCCACGACCCTGACACCGTTGCGTAGCTGACCGCGCGGGGCCGAGCGACTCGGCTGGCAGCAACGATGATGAGGCCCAGTCCATGGAGACCGGGCCTCACTGTTGCGCGCGGGGGCCAGACAAAGGTCAGGGCACCCGGCGAGCAGCGGCAAGGGTCTTCTCAACGAATGCCCTCACGAGGTCAGTGGCTTCCGCGGCGGTGATGCCCTTCGTTCAGCTGCTCTGATGGCAGCGCAGTGAGAACCGGAGCACGCCGTGTACTTGCTCCAGCTCTGTCGTGTAGGGGCGGTGGCGGCAGCGGCCGTGCCGCTGCCGCCACAGCGGCCGTGCCGCTCGGTCGCCTCCACATGCTCGCGAATCACCTCGATGCGGAAGCGGCAGGGGAGGGTCTTGCGGTCCAGACAGCCGCGGCACTCCAGGAGGTGCAGCACGCTTCCGGTCCGTGCGAGGAATCGCACACCCTTGCCTTCGAAGGTGTTGCAGCTGGCACACAGCGGACCTTCTCCGAACTACCGGTCGGCCTGTCTCGTTGGGGTCGGATCGCACAGGGTTAGGGCTCGTCCGGCGGACCATGGGCCGAGCCAGGGCCGGACCGAGGCGAGGGCCGGCCAGCGCCCTAATCGTGTTGACCGCCCCCGGCAGGCAATGCTGGAGTCGGCACGTGGACAGCATCCCCGCCAACCGGCGGCTCTGGAACCAGATCAGCAGCGCCTACCAGCACGAGCACGACCCGCAAATCGGCGCCACACCCCGGCTGTGGGGCATGTACTCCATCCCCGACGCGCACCTGCACGCCCTGGGCGACGTCACCGGCAAGCGCGTCCTCGAACTCGGCTGCGGCGCCGGCCAGTGGTCCAGGGCGCTCGCCGCCGAGGGCGCCGCCGTGGTCGGGCTCGATCTGTCCGAAGCCCAACTCGCCTCAGCGGCCCGCGCGATGGGAGCGGCCCGCTACCCGCTAGTGCAAGGCGCCGCCGAACAACTCCCCTTCGCCGCCGACAGCTTCGACCTGGTGTTCTGCGACTTCGGTGGGCTCAGCTGGGCGCCCCCGCACCTGGCCGTCCCGCAGGCCGCACGCGTCTTGGGCCGAGGTGGGCGCCTGGTGTTCAACGTCGCCAGCCCATGGTTCGAAGCTTGCTACGACGAAGCCGCCAGCCGCGTGACCACGACGCTGCAGCAGGACTACTTCGGGCTGAACACCATCGCCGAAGGCGACGGCGCGACCAGCTATCAGCTTACCTACGGCGACTGGGTCAAGGTCCTGCGCGGCGCGGGTCTCATCATCGACGACCTCATCGAGCCGCGGCCCGAACTCGGAATACCCAACGGCTACAACGAAACCGACCCACCCGACTGGGCACACCGCTGGCCGGCGGAACTGCTCTGGGTAACCCACAAACCATAAGTTCCGCCGCGCCGAGACGTGAAGGCATCCCCTCGCCGGACATGCCCTAGCCCGTCTGCCGGTTGCTGCGAGGGATGGTCAGGGGGTGATGGACCGTCCGGCGATCTGGCCGAAGGTGGGCAGGCCCAGGTGGATCACCGAGGGTTTGTGTGCGGCATCGAGCTGGCTCAGCTTCTCCTCGGTGCCGGCCAAGGCTGATCTCCAAGCCCTCGACCTCTCCGAGCCAGCCTTCACGCTGAGCTTCGGCGATCCGATCGAGCAGGTTGTCGCGGATCTCGATCAGGCGGTCTCGTTGGGACGGCTCGGGCCGGAGGAGCGAACATCGCAAGCAAGCTTATCCGAACTAAGCGAGCATGAAGAGGGGTTGGGGTTCCAGGCCGCGCCCACCACAGAACGTAGTGGTGGACAAGTTGGACCGGGCCCTGCCGGGCGTGTCGCGAGTCAAGGAGGGCCACCCCTCTTGCTTGGTCTGCGCCCCTGCGAGACCTGGCAACCAGGAAGCCGTGGAGGAAGAGCGGACATGGCTCAGCGCTCGCTGGAGTAGGCGGGCTCGGCGGTTCGTCAGTCAGCGGGATCACTGAATATGCAGGAACGGCGCTACTTGCCCAGTTTCTTGGCCAGGGCGGCACGCCGGGCGAACATCTCGTCCTTGGACGCAGCCATCTCGCGGAGGGCTGCCTTTCGTGCCCGCTGGGCAAGCCGGTCCAGATACAGGTGACCGTGAAGGTGGTCTGTCTCGTGGTGCAGGCACCGGGCGAAGTACCCTCTGCCCTCGATCACGAGCGGCTTGCCGTTCTTGTCACGGCCTCGTACGACGGCACGGTCGAGGCGGGGCACCACCCGGTAGGGGCCGGGAACGGACAGACAGCCTTCGGGTTCTTCGACCAGCCTGCGCTGCTCGGTCGGCGCCTCGTCCAGGACGGGGTTGGCGATGTGCCCGACGTGACGCACCCCCCATTCATCCGTGATGTCCCACACAAACAACTGCAGGTCCACGTCGACTTGGTTGGCGGCAAGCCCCGCGCCCTCCGCCACCTGGTTCGTAGCGAACATGTCGTCCACCAGCTGCGACAGCTCCCGCGTACCGAACTGCGTGACCTCCCGGCACCGCCGTCGCAGAATCTCCTCCCCGACGACGGTGATGCGGCGCACCGAACCCCGTTCGACCTCCGGCGCGAGCCGTGGATAGGAATCGACGGGTTCACCCAGCACGCGCACCCGGCGGTCCTGCGAGGTATCACCGAACCCAACAGCCATGAAATATCAACGCCTTCCGCACATGCCTCAGTCGGCCAGGGCTGAACGCCCCGGCCGGCCCGCGGCCCAGCTTGACCGAATGCTTTGCAAAGTAGCACCCTTTGCAAAATGAGCGATGAAAACCGTCAAGCCGCGTCCACGGACCCACTGCCGCATCGCGCCCGGCGGCAACTCCCCGACCATCCCGTGCGCGTCGCCTTGCTGGACCTGCTCGCCGAGGTCGGCACAGTCACGTCGACCCAGGCCGCTGCCCGCCTTGGCCACAGTTCTGGCCTCTGCTCCTTTCATCTGCGTCAACTCGCCCGGCACGGCCTCATTGAAGAAGCGCCACACAGCGGCGGCCGGGCACGGCCGTGGCAGCTGCGCTGGACGTCCTCCGATCAGTCCGACCGGGAAGCGCCGGAAGAGTTCGCCGCGCTAGCGCGTGGACTGGAAGATGAGAGCTATCAACATTGGCTGGCTCACCGAGAGCAGGCGCCGAGCGAGTGGCAGCACGACGAGTCCTTCAGCGCCGTGGTCCACCTCACTCCAGCGGAAATGGCCGACCTTGCCACGTCCATCCGCTGCCTACTGGCCGACTACCGCGAACGGGACCAACAACCCGCCGCGCGCCCGGCAGGCACCGTGGCCGTAGCTGCGGTCACCCGGCTGTTCCCCCTCATTGGTCGGTGAGCCTGCCGGCAGCCGTGCGGATGTCGGGCATGCCGAGGGGAACGGTGGACGGCTGGGATGCACGCTCGCGCATCTGCTCCAGCTTCTGCGCGGCGGCAGCCATGGTGGTCTCGATGGCGGCCACCTCGCCGAGCCACCCCTGGTCCTTAGCCTCCTGGAGACGGTCGATGAGGGTGGCGTGGATCTCCTCAAGGCGAGGCATCTGGGCCGGGTTCACGAGAAGTAAAGGGACACCTGACACAGGCATTTTCATGCTGGCAGGGGGTCGCGTAGTCGCGCCCGCAGGTTCCCAAGGCGACCTTGCGGAGTTCGAAGTGCGAGAGGAACTCGGCCCATTCGACGGCTGTGAGCTCGCGGTACTCCTCGCTGGGCCGCTCGGTTCTGCGGCGTGCGGTGAAGGCCCGGTGATGGGAGATCACGTCCTCCGGGTAGATCGCGGCATAGCCCATGGTCGTGTCCAGAGCGGCGTGGCCGCAGATCTTCGCGGCGATGTGCGGGGGCAGTGTGAGTGGGCGGTGGGGTGGCAGCGGGTGGGCGTCAGCGGAATCGCGGAGTAGATGTCCTGGTAGCGGGTGCAGGACGGGGCTGTGGTCGCTGTCATGGGGTGACCAAGAGGATGTTGTGGTGTGGCTAGTGCTCTGACCGCTTAGAGGTCCTAACAGAAGTGGTTGATCATGTGACTGTTGGCGTATCTGCTCGTTGGTCTGGTCGTGGGAAAGCGTCAGTCGCGGCCGTGGATCGTGTCGGATGAACTATGGGCGTTGGTGGAGCC
>NZ_JAJPWK010000071.1:0-4522 GCF_046549115.1 Streptomyces sp. x-19
CGGGTGGGCGGCGCCCGCCCGGGCGGGGGGGCGCGCCGGGCCGTGTTGGGGGGTCCCCTGCTTCTGGCGGCGGGGGCGCGGGGGCGCGCCCGGCCGCGGGGCGCCCCCCCCCCCCCCCCCCCCACGGCTCTGCTCGTCCGCTACATCAGGCTCGGCTGGATCTTCTTCCAGGTCGAGTTCAGGTGCTCCATGTGCCGCTCCATTTCGCGCGCCATGGCCTGCTTCTCGGGCGTCGTGGACGCGTCCTTCCGCTTCCTGTACTCGTAGTCGATCAGCTTCTTGAGTTCCTTGCGCGCCTCCGCGTCGTTCGAGGCGTCGATCTTGCCCTTCTCCCTGTCGATCCACTGCTGAGTGTGTTCCGTACGGAGGTCGAGCCGTTTCTTGGCGGCCTCTTGGACTTTGTCGTGTGACAATTTGTCCACCTCCTTCTTCAGCTTTCTCTTTTCCGTGTCGAGGTCCTTCTTCGCCTGGACGTTCTCAGGGTCGGTGCGGTACGTCGTGCTGTAGTACACCTTGGAGCCGTCCGGCATCATCTTGCGCAGTGTGAGCGAGCAATGGGCGTGCCCTTCCCCCGTGCCGCACGGTTCGCGCTCGGTGTACAGGGCGTTCGCGGTGTACTTCGTGCCCTCCTTGTTGGCCCGGTCCAGCCAGTCGAGGAGGTGCTTCTCGGAGTGGCGTCGGCTGACGTTCTTTTCACCTGGGGGAACGGACGAGTCCGCGACGTAATGCAGCTGGTTCTCGGGCGGCGGCCCCTTGACCTCCAGGACCGCGTAGTTGCGGTCCGAGAAGTCCGGAGTGTTCTTCTTCAGGCTGTCCGGGGCGCCGTCGTTCAACCTGAGCTTCTCGAGGTAGTTTTTCCCGCTGATGCGGTGTCCGCGGGCCCCCAGTGACTCCTCGGCGTTCTTGGCTGCGCTGTCCTTCGTGTCGGCCTTGGGAGCCGCTTCGCCGGGGTTGCGGTACGGATACTGGACCTCGACCGGGTTCTGACTCACACCGTGCTGCTCGTGGAAACCCACGCTCATCCGCGCCAGGGACGAGACGACCGCGAGCTTCTCACCGTGGTCCAGGTCCTTGAAACCGGGCAGCCGCTTTTCCAGGTCGCTCTCGGTGAACTTCTGCGGCCCCTTGCCGGCGTCCGGATCACCGGGCTTGGCATGACCGGAGGAGGCCCGGAAGACCTTCTCGAGGTCCCCGCTGTCGGCCCATCGGGTCAGGCCCGTGTGGACCCGGTCGAGCGGGATGCGGTGGACGTCCAGGGTCGCCCGCTCGCGGAGCTTCTGCTGATCCGCGTCCGGCTCCTTGCCGTACTCCTTGGAGTGCGTGTCCTCCCGGTCGAGGGTGTGCTTCCCGTCCCTCTCCTGCTGGGCGGTGTCGCTGTCGCCCCGGTCCTTCGGGTCGGAGTAGGGCGGTTTGGGGTCGGCCTTAGAGTCGGACTTGGTGTCCGACTTCGTGTCGTTGGACCCTGCGGCCTGGGTCTCCTTGCTCTTTTGCTTGTCGTCCTGCTTGTTGTCTTGCTTGTCGTCGCCCTTGTTGTCCGCTGTTTGCCCGGCCTTGTCACCGTCCTTCGTCGAGTCCGTGGTGGACGGGCCCGCCTGGTTGTGGTCCGGAGTGGGGGAACCCTGCCCGTTGCCGTGTGACTGCCCGGCGTGCGACTGGCCGTCGACGTCCATGGGCGTGCCGGAGCCGGACTGCCCATCGTGTCCGGGGCCGGACTGGCCGGCCGGCGGGCCGTGTTGCGTCGGCGGTTGGTGCGACGGGGAGGAGTCGACGTCCATGTGGTCGTCGAGGTGCATGGCGTCGAGATGGTCCGGAAGGCTGCCGGACAGGCTCTGGGGTGGTGACGGGTCGTGGTTCTGGCCGTCGCCGACCGGCTGCTGGCCCGACTGCCCGTCGTCGTCCACCTCCATCTTGGTGCGCTTGTGCGGGTCGGAGTCGGAAACGGGTGCGGCGGTCTGGCCGTCGCGCGAGGGCTGGTCCTCGGCCTTGCGCTTCGCCGAGGGGTCGCTGGCCTCCGGCTGGTCGCCCTTCGCGTGGTCCGGGCCGGGTGCGCCGTGCGTCGAAGCGCTGTCCTGGGCGCCGTCGTGCGTGCCGTCGTCGGACTGGCTGTACGAGCTGTCGGAGTCGGAGTCGGAATGGGTGTCCGAGTGGGTGTCGGAGTGGGCGGACGGATCCGGGGTCTGATGGAGGGGGTTCCGGTCGGCGTCCAGCGGGATGTAGAAGACGTCCGTGGCGCCGTCGGTGTTGATGGGCTTGTGGCTGACCTCGCCGCTCTGGGTGTCGACCCAGACGACCTTCCCGTTGTGGTTGACCGCGTTGAACGCGTGGCCGCCGCCGCCCGCCCAGTTGACCTGGACGATCGCGGAGGAGCCCGGCCCGGCGTTCAGGAGGTCCTGGGCGATCGCGTGGTGACCGTCCGGGCTGGTGCCGGCGTAGGAGTGCGACGCCCCGGCCCAGTCGATGATGTTCTCGTTGGCCTTGTTCTCCGGCGACCAGCGGTCGGGCGTCCCGTCGGGGTTGACGTCGGGCGTACGCGGTGCGGACACCTGGGGGTTGCCGTACCAGGTCTCCAGGAACGAACGGCTGCAGTCGGCACAGTTGTTGGAACGGCCCGGCACGTCGGTGCCGCCGTCGTTCTGCAACTTGGACCAGTCGCCGGTCGGGTCCGGGAAACGTTGCGGAGTGCCGTCGTCGTTGCGCGGGACGGAGTTCTCCAACGCCTGCTGGTCGGCGGCGTGCGGCTGCTCCAGGCCGCCGGGTGCCTCCTGGATGCCGGAGCGGATCTCGTCGAGGCTCGGACGGTCGTCGTGCTTGTCCGCACCGTCGGAGTCCGACTGGTCGGCGTGGTCCGACTGGTCCGGGTGGTCCGATTCCTGGGATTGGTCGGAGTGGTCCTTCTGCTCGGAGTGGTCGGACTTGTCGTCCGAGTCCGGGGAGTGGTCCGGCTGGTCCGACTCCGGGGAGTGGTCCGGTTGCTCGTCCTTGGCCGGGCCGTTCTCCTCGTTCTTGTCCGGTGACTGGTCGCCCTCGGGGTGCTGGTCGCCCTCGGGCTTGGGGGCGTGCTCGGACTTCGGGTCGCTGTCGGACTTGCCGTCGGACTCGTGGCCGTCGTCGTGACGTTTGTCGTCCGGCTTGGAGTCGGTGTCCGGCTCGGGGCCGTGGTCCTTGGGCTGGGCGTCCTTGTTCGGACCGTCGTCGGCCTTCGGGGGATTGCCTTCGGCGTTCGGGTTCTCGTCGGCCTTGGGGGTCTTGTCCTCGGGCTTCGGAGCGTCGCCTTCCGGCGTGGGGGTCTCGTCGCCCTTCGGGGGCTTGCTCTCCGACTTGTGCCCGTCGTCCTTGGGACCGCCGTCAGGATTCGACGTGTTGGCGTCGGTCTTCGGGGGGTTGTGGGACTGCTGGTCCTCGTCGGGCTTCTGGTCGTGGGCGGGCTTGGGCGTGTTGTCGGCGGTCGGCGCGTCGTGGCCCGTCGCGGACGAGGAGTTCGGCTTGGCCGACGCCGGCGGACCGTCATGGGCCTGCGGCAGCTGCTGCGCGGGCCGGGACGGGCGCGGAGACGGCTGGCTGTCCTGCGGCCGCTCGGTGCGCGCCGACGGGCCGGGCCGGGGAGTGGTGGGTCGAGGACGCGAATCCTGCCCTGCCTGCGGGGTGTTCCGCGGATCACCGGCAGGGGTGTGGCGGGAGGGTGCGCCACCACTGCCCGTGGACGTACCGGAGGACCGCGGCGGCGTTGCGGAGCCGTGCCCGCCACCCGTGGGGGCGCCCGTGGGCGGTACGGTTCCG
This sequence comes from Streptomyces sp. x-19, assembly GCF_046549115.1. Taxonomy (NCBI): domain Bacteria; kingdom Bacillati; phylum Actinomycetota; class Actinomycetes; order Kitasatosporales; family Streptomycetaceae; genus Streptomyces; species Streptomyces sp. x-19. The sequence continues at coordinate 3,778 of NZ_JAJPWK010000071.1, forward strand.
CCGCCCATCATCACGCCAGGGGGCGGGGCGTGCTGGCCGGACGCCGAGGGCGTGCCGGTCGGACCCGACGTGCCCGGCGCGTCGCCGCCGGACGGTCCCGTCTGCGTGAGGCCGGAGGGCGGCGGCGGGGCCAGGGTCGCGCTCTCCGTCTGCATGGTGACCGGGCCGTCGTCATCCGGGCGGTGCGGCGCGGGCTGGTGCGGCGCACCGGAGTGCGCACCGGAGGAATGGTGACCCGACGAGCCGGCATGCGGAGCGCCGCCGGTCGGCACGCCGCCGCCCGTCGGCATGGCACCCCGACCGCTCCCGCTCCCGCTGCCGCCGTCGTTCTGCGTCGAGGAGTGGTCCGGCGCGGACGAGGGGGAAGAGGCGTGGTCCTGCCCCGGGGAGGACTGCGGACCGTGCGTCTCGGGACGGCTCCCGGAGTCCGGGGACGCCGAATGCGAGGAGTCGGGGGTGGGGGCCGAGTCCGGCGTCGGAGCCGACGTCGGGGTGGCCGAAGGAGCTTGGTGCTGCGGCGGGTTGCCCTCGTGCGCCGGGCTGGTGGCGCCGCCGCCGCCGTGCTGCTGCGGCGTCGTGTCGCTGTGTTGGGGGGTGGGGTTGTTTCCCTGTGCGGGTCCGTCGTGTTGCTGGGGGGTGGGGTTGTTTCCCTGTGCGGGTCCGTCGTGCTGTTGTGGGGTGGGGTTGTTTCCCTGTGCGGGTCCGTCGTGTTGCTGGGGGGTGGGGTTGTTTCCCTGTGCGGGTC
>NZ_JAJPWK010000072.1:0-4153 GCF_046549115.1 Streptomyces sp. x-19
GCCTGACCCTCTACCAGGCCCTGGACCTCCTCCAACACCTCCTGGCCACCTGGACAGGCACCTGCCCCACCTGCCACCAACCCACCCCATGGCAGCCCTACGACACCACCTAACAAAGCACTACTAGCTTGTTTTTTAAGATCCAGTCTCGAATGTGCTTCGAACTTGATCAGCGTTTTCGCAGTTCAGCGGACGTGAAGGCGGCCTTCGGCTGATCATGTGCTCCGACCAAGGAACGCACACGCTCAGCACGAAGGCCGTAAGGATGAGTCTGTCGCATCACGCCGTTGAACATGGGTAGTTCGCGGAACTGTCGCGCTTTCGAGGCGAGTTCTACTCCTGTCTGACCAGGCGTGCGGACGCCCTGTTCGAGTTGGTCGATGCCGTGCTGTGTGCGGACGGTCCGGTCCGTTCTCTGGTTGAACTGTCGCTGGTGGGGGAACATCGCCGCGGGCACGGTGGCCTCTACGACGCCTTGGCCGCGGGCCGGATGGACATCAGCCGGCTGCGGCGAGCAGTGGCCGCAGTACCTCTGCCACGGGCTGCGGACGGCCGACTTGTGCTGGCCGCTGACATCACTTGCTGGCTGCGGCCTGATGCACACCTCACCGCAGCGGATCCTGTGCCACACCTACGGCCGCGGCAAAGACCAACACATTCCCGTTCCGGGCTGGCCGTACTCGGTGATCTGCGCACTGGAGACGGGCCGCAGCTCGTGGACCGCGCCGCTGGACGCGCTCCGGACTGGCGCCGGGCGACGACGCCGCCACCGCCAGGCAGATGCGCGAGTTGGTCGGCCGGCTGGTGGAGGCGGGGCAGTGGAAGGACGGCGACCCGGGGATCCTCATCGTGGTGGATGCCGGATACGACGTGCCCCGCCTGGCATTCCTGCTCAAGGGTCTGCCGGTGCAGGTGCTGGGCCGGATGCGTTCGGATCGTGTCCTGCGTCGGTCCGCTCCACCGCGAAAGCCCCATACGATGGGCCGCCCGCCGCGTCACGGCGGCGAGTTCGCCTTCAGCGACCGGTCCACCTGGGACATCCCGGACGCGCAGACCGTAACGCAGACCCGTCTGTATGGCACCGCCACCGCCCAGGCATGGGACCGCCTCCACCCGCGGCTGACACACCGTTCCGCCTGGGTCGCCGAACTGGGAACCCTCCCACTCATCGAGGGAACGGTGATCCACTTGCGGGTCGAGCACTTGCCCAGCGGCGCCATCCCGAAACCGGTGTGGCTGTGGTGGTCGGGCACCGACGCCACCCCCACTCAGGTCGACCTGCTCTGGCAGGTCTTCCTGCGACGCTTCGACATCGAGCACACCTTCCGACTGTTCAAGCAGACCCTCGGCTGGACCCGCTCCAAGATCCGCACCCCCGAAGCCGCCGACCGATGGACCTGGCTCATCCTGGCCGCATACACCCAACTACGTCTGGCCCGGCCGCTGGCGGCCGACCTGCGGCGGCCGTGGGAGAAACCGAATCCGCCCGACCGTCTCACCCCTGCCCGAGTCCGCCGCGACTTCAGGCACCTGCGCCCGAAGAGTCTGAGGCTGTCGCAGAGCTCCTGCCCAGTGGTCGTCAAGAGCGGCGCTTGGATGCGTGCCTGATCAGCTTGTTGAGGTTGTGGACCGTGCCGAGGAGCTTGATCTCGGTGTCCACGGCCTGGCGGCCGCGGTAGTTGAGGTGGCGCCCGAAACGTTGGAAGAGCTGGGCGAACCCAGGCTCGACCAAGGCACTGCGTTGACGGTACTGAGTCCGGCCAGTCGGGGCGGTGAGACGGGCTGCCATTTCTTGCTGGCCGGCGGGTGCCTGTTGGCGTTTCGCGGGGAAGCCCGCCTGATGGGCCTCACTGGTGACCGAGACCAGCAAGGGGAGATCGGCGAGAGCCTTGAAGGCATCGGCGGACGCGTATCCACTGTCGGCGAGCCACAGTTGGATCGTGCCAGGGAGCCCTGCGGCCTGGTGATTGTGCTGGGTCTTCTTCACCATCGGAACAAGGGCCGTCCTGTCTGAGTGGTTGTCGTGCGCTTCGATGGCCAGCAGGAACTGACGGCGGGCACACACGATCTGGATGTTGTATCCCTGCAGGTAGCCGCCACGTTTGCCCAGGGCCAAGCGGGAGTCGGGATCGCTCAGGCAGGCACGGGCTTCCGGGGAGGGCACCGGCCGGGGAGTGCGGGCCCGTTCCAGCCAGGCCCGTGCTTTCACCAGGATCGTGTCCCGTGTGGTGGTGTAGCTGATCGACGTTGAGTAGTGCGCCGGTGTGCTCCGGCTGGTGGCGCGCGCTCCCTGCGCAGGGGAGGGGCCACCGTGCAACTCTCGCTGGTGAATGTGCAGTTCAACCGGCAGGAGGACACGATGTGAACCGCCCCGGGTTCGCCAGAGATCTCAGATTGTGGTTTTGACCTGGGGTTTCGTGGATTCCATGTAGTGATTGGTCTCGTATTCGACGGGTGGAACATGGCCTATCTCACCGTGGAGTCTGCGGTGGTTGTACCAGTCGGTCCACTCGGCGATGGCCAACTCGACCTGGGAGAGCGACTTCCAGGGTTGTCGGCGCTTGATCAGCTCGGTTCTGTACAGGCCGATGGTGCTCTCCATCAGGGCATTGTCGTAGGCGTCGCCGACCGATCCGATGCTCGCGGCGATGCCGGCGGTGTCCAGATGCTCGGCGAGCCGGAAACTCGTATATTGCGACCCGGCGTCCGAGTGATGGATCAACTCGCCTGGCTGGATCGGGTGTTGGTCACGGTCGCGTTGCCAGATTGCCATCTCCAGTGCGTCCAGAACGAAGACTGTTTCCTTCACGGTGGCCGCGGACCAGCCGACGATCCTGCGAGAGAAGGTGTCCACGACGAAGGCGACGTAGACGACACCAGCCCAGGTCTTCACATGGGTGAAGTCCGCGACCCAGCAGCGGTACGGGGCGCTGGCGACGAAGTCGCGGTCCAGCAGGTCCGGCGCCCGCTCAGTCTGCCCACCGGGCAGCGTGGTGATCACGCGTTTGCCGCGGACCGCTCCGGCGATGCCGAGCTGGCGCATCAGGCGTTCGACGGTGCAGCGGGCCACGCGGTGGCCCTGCCGGTTCAGCTCACGCCAGATCTTCCGCGCCCCGTAGACTGTTAGACGACTCTCTGCATGAGCATGTAGTTGGGGGTTGGCGACACTCGTGGTGGACATGAGTGGTGATGTTGGTGGGCAGTCTGATCTTGCTTCGTGCGCGACGACATGGTGTGCACGAGGTGGAGGTGCGGGGTGCTCATCGTCGACACCGACGTCGTGCTCGTGGAACGCCGGCTTCAAGCCGGTGAGTTGACGTGTCCTTCGTGCGGGGCCGTGCTGGCGCCGTGGGGGCACGGTCGGCCGCGGGAGGTCCGTGGTGATCTCGGGCTCGGCTGTTCGTGCGTCCTCGTCGTTCACGTTGCTCGGTCTGCCGGGTCACACACGTGCTGTTGCCAGAGGTGATGTGGCCGCGGCGGGTGGATGTGGCTGAGGTGATCGGGGCCGGGCTGGAGATAGCGGCCCTGGGTATGGGACACCGCCGAGTCGCTGCCCATCTGGGGCTGGCGGAGGATACCGTCCGCGGTTGGATCTGCCGCTTCCGCGACCGGGCGGAGGCCGTCCGCCGGCACTTCACCGTCGCCCTGGTCGCGCTTGCGGACGATCCGGTGATGCCTGAAGCGGCCGCCTCGCCGCTTGCGGACGCGGTCTTGGCCGTTGCTGCCGCCCATCGGGCGGCCGCGGTGAAGTGGCCGGAGATGAACATGGTGTCGCGGTGGGCCTTTGCCGGCCGGGTGATAGACGGCCGGGTGCTGACCTGCACTCCTTCGGCTAATTGATCAACACGGGCTGCCTCTGGGCGGCGATGGGAGGCGAGGTGAGTCTTGATCGTGTCCGCTCCAACAGGGGGCGGACGCTGATCGAGATGCGAGGAGAGTCCGCGCATGGCATCGAGCGAGGACGAGGGCCGCCGCCGGGCGGAGACGGCCCGGCAGGTCGGTCTGTTTCGCTATTCGCTGGTCCAGTGTGGATTGCCACTCAGGATGGTGATGTTGAGGGCAGGACTGTGTCATTCCGGATGAGCATGGTGATCTGATCGTTGCAGGTGGGTTGATCTTCGGGGTGCTGAGGGGCACGGTGACCATGTCTTGA
>NZ_JAJPWK010000073.1:0-3719 GCF_046549115.1 Streptomyces sp. x-19
GGCGGGCCGGTCGGCCTGGCCGCCACCGGCGCCGCCGCCGGAGCCATCGGCGTCGGCGCGCTCGTTGCCCGCCGGCGTGCCGCGGGTCCGCGGCGCCGCGCGCAGTCCACCCTCCGCACCCCCGCCGCTGCGGGCAGCCGTAGTGCGGGCGTCCAGCGGTCGCCTTTGGGGGCCGGCGTCGGCCGTGCGGGCCGGTCGAGCGCGGGGTCGGTGCGGGCCGGAGGGCGCGGTGCGTCCCGCCGCTCCCCCTCGAACGCCGCCTCCACCCCGCAGTCGGGAGTCCGCCGGGCACCGACAGGCCCCGCGACGGGTCTTGCGGCGGGTTCCCGGGCCAGCGATCCGCGCGCAGACCGTCGCAATGGCCTTGCCGCGTCGTTGCGTTCGTCGTCTGGTGGGTTCGGTCGTCGTGACGGTGGTGCGGGGGTGCAGTTGTCGAAGGCCCCTCGCGGGCCGCGGTCGGCGTCCGGCGGGTTGTCGCGTGCCGGACGGGCCGCAGCGGGCGGTGTCGCCGCTGGTATGGCGCGCTGGCAGGCCGGGGGCCCGAAGCGGGCCGCGCGGGCCGAGCAGCGCTCGAACCGCCGCACCGACCGGGGCGCCGCGAAAGCGCACAAGGACGCCGGGATGCTGCCCGGCGTCCAGCGCGGGCCGGGGAAGTCGCGGCGTGCTGAGACCACTTCGGTGCATCGGGGGCAGGTCAGTGCGGCGCAGGCGAAGGCATTGCGTCGGTCCGCTGCGCGGCATGCGGCCCGGATGGGTGCGAGCGCGGTGCTGGCCGGCGGCGTGGGGCTGGCCTCGGGCCTGTGGAACTGGCGCCGCCCGGGTGTGGCGTCGCGGCATCTGAAGGCGGCGTGGCTGCGGCTGGCCAATCGTGCTCGCCGTATCCGTGAACTGCGTGACGCCGCGATCCGCGGCGAGGGCAAGCCCGGCCAGATTCCGGTGCCGGGCGAGAAGGTCACCGACCCCAAACGCCCCAAGGACAAGCCGCGTTCGACTCCGGGCAAGGGCCGCTCGGCCCGTCCCGTCACTCTCGAAGTTCCCCAGGGAGGAACCGTGTCCGAGACCACCACCCCGAACCTGGCGCGTCTGTCGGACGCGGCCGAGGTCATGCTGCAGGCCGCGTCCACCTTCGACCCCGAGCGCATGGAGGAGTTCCAGTTCCTGATCGATGACCTGCCCACCGCGATGGAGACGGTGCAGGACACGATCCGGGTCCTGGCAGAGCTGGCCGACGAAAAGCTGCCCGTGGAGCCGGTGGTCATCGAGGAGATCGGTGAGGGCTACCGGGCCATGAACCGCGTCATCGAGGCCCTGACCGAGGTCGGCTCCGTCTACCGCAAGGCCCACGCCGCCGACATCGAGCGGCACGAGAACCCCCGCAAGGGCCCCGAGGGCGAACGCAAGTGGAACGTCTAACCAGCCCCTGCTCTGACCCGACGGCCCCCGCACGCTGCGGGGGCCGTCCGCTTGGAAGGACACCATGACCAGCAAGAACACCAACGCCTCGACGCGGGTGGACTGGAGCGCCGGGCACGGCATCGTCTCCGGCACCCTGAACGCCACCGCCGGCACCCTGGTCACCACCGCGCTGGCCCACACCGCGCACCTGCCCGCCGGATGGGCGCTGGCCGCCGGCGCCGCCGGGGCGGTGGGCACCACGATCTCCGGCATCCGCAAGCACCTGACCCGCGCCACCACCGGCTTTCGCTCCGCGTGCTGGCTGGCGGCCGGCACCTGGTCCTCCTGGGCCCTGGCCGGCGGCGGCCCCACCACCCTGGCCGGGCTCGGCTCCCTCGCGGTCGGCGGGATCGCCGCCGGCACGCTGGCCGTCGGGTTCGCCGCCCACGAGGAGACCGAGCAGGCCCGCCGCATCACCCTGCTGGGGCTCGGGGTGCGCCGGGCACTGGCCGAGGAGTGGATCGACCGCATCGCGCGGGTGTGCCGGGTCGAGAACGTGGAGATCGTCGCGATCGAGCACTGGCCGACCGGCATGGGCTACACCGTCGAAGTCAAACTCCCCGAAGGGGGCGTGACCCGCAAGACCATCGCGGACCGCACCGCCGCGCTCGCCTCCGACCTGGACCTGCCCACCGGCTGTGGCCTGGAGGTCCACGAAGGTCTCTCCCGCCGGCTGGTGCTGGTGCGGGTGACGACGAAGTCCATGGCCGGCACCGAACTGCCCTACCCGCTCGCCGAGATGACCGAGGTCACGACGGTCAACAACCCGGTGCCGCTGGCGCTGCTCTCGGACGGTGGGAAGGCGGAGTTGGACATGCGGCAGGCGTCCACGATCGTGGCCGGCCCGACCGGCACCGGCAAGAGCAACTGGCTCCACAGCCTGATCGCCCGGTTGAACCAGACCAACGACGTGCTGGTGTGGGTCATCGACCTCAACGGCGGCTCCCTGGGCCTGCCGTGGCTGCACGCGTGGCGTGAAGCCCAGCAGCACACCGAAGGCTCCCGCTGGGCTCACGCCGACATCCCCGTCCCAGGCGTGGACTGGGTGGCCAGCACCCCGGCCGAGGCCACCCGCATGCTCCAGGCCGCCATCCGCATCGCCAAGCAGCGCAAGGTCGCCTACCAGGACCACATGCGCGCCGAGGACGACGACAAACTGCCCGTCGGCCCCGACCTGCCCGAGATCGTCATCATCACCGACGAAGGCGCCGAGGTCGCCGCCACCCGTGAGGCCCGGGATGTCCTCAAGGGCATCTCCGAGGTGATCCGCATCGCCCGCGCGATGGCCATCCGCGCCCTCGTCTCCGCCCTGCGCGTCACCCAGGACGTCCTGCCGGACCCGATGGTCCGCAAGATGGCCTCCAACCGCGTGTGCACCGGCGCCACCGAAGACAGCGAGCTGGGGCACTTCTTCGGCTGGCGGGCGCTGGCGGTGGAGGACTCCTTCGACGGCCCCGGCTCCCTGCTGGTCGGCACCGATGGCAAGGCCCCGGAGAAGGGGCGGCAGTGGCGCATCACCCCTTCCGTCATCGAGGAGGTCTGCGCCGCCACCGCCCACCGTCGCCCCACCCTCGACGCCCCATCGCTGAAGGCGGCCGGGGCGGACTACGAGCAGCGGTGGTCGCAGGAGCGCTGCGGGCACCTGTTCGGCCTCCAGCCCGCCACCACCACCGCAAACGGGGGCGGGGGCGAGTCGGGGCCCCGGAACTGGCGGGCCACCGCCAGTTGGGATACCCCCGCGGCTGCGAAGGTGCCGCAGGTCGAGGGGGCGCCGCAGGACAAGGCCCTGGAGGCGGAGTTCCTCGACATCGTCAACGCCGGCCTCACCGACGTACCCGCCGCCGATGACGGGACCGACTGGTCCGACCCGTCCACCTGGGCCCCGGCCCGCAAGAACGCCGACGCCAAGCCCGACGCCCGGCAGGCCGCCCTGAACCTCCTGATCGCCGCCGGCCCCGAGGGCACCGGCGCCTCAGCCATGGAGCGGGAGCTGAAGGACACCTACGGCACCCGCCGCCCGGTCATCCAAGGCTGGCTCCGGGAATGGGCCGAGACCGGCGAAGCCGTCCGGATCGGCGAAGGCAGCAAGGCCCGCTACGTCCACCACACCCACGCCCCCAAGCCCCCCACCGAGGGCTAAGAGCCCCTCCTGTCTGTCACCTGTCACCCGACCCGGACAAGGGGGCTTCGGCCTGTCAGCGCGGCCTGTTCCCCTTTCTGACCTGCGCGTTACAGGTGACAGACAGGTGACAGGTGACAGACAG
>NZ_JAJPWK010000074.1:0-3437 GCF_046549115.1 Streptomyces sp. x-19
TCGTCCGAGCCGGCGTCCGAAGGCGGCACCTCGACAACGAAGAACAGGAAGCAGGGTTTGGCCGAAAGGTCCTGGAAGCCGTCGGGGAAGAGTTCACGGGCGGCCGGGTCGGGCTGCGGCTCGCTGATGGTGGACAGGCGGAAGCCCGCGGTGGTGAAGGCATCGGTCATTGCGTGCAACGGCTTGCGCCAGAACTTCATCGGGACGGTCTGCCCGCCGAACGCCCAGTCGAAGGTATAGCTGGTGGTCGCGAAGTAGTCGGGCCGGGGTTCCTGGATCGTGTAGGCCACGAACGGGTGGTCCACCGACGCGATCAGCCGGCCACCGGGCCGGAGCACGCGCCGCAACTCGGCCAGCGTCGGCCCCCAGTCCTCTAGAGATAGTGCAGGACCAGCGAAGAGACCACGTCGTCGAAGGCACCGTCGTCGAACGGCAGGCGGTCGCGAAGGTCGACCTGGTGCACGTCCGCGTCATCACCGAGCCGCCGCTTCGCCAGTGCCAGCATCCCGGCGCTGGTGTCGATGCCGGTGACGACGGCGCCGCGGTCGCGCAGTGCTGCGGACAGCGGGCCGGAGCCGCAGCCGGCGTCCAGGATCCGGCGACCGGCCACGTCTCCGGCGAGGTCCAGCATCGCGGGCCGCGCGTAGTACGCATTCACGAGGCCGCGCTCGTTCTCCGCCGAGTACGCCTCGGCGAACCTGTCGTAGTCATTCACCCGGGCCGGATCCGCAGACCCGTCGAGGCTCTCGGGCACATCGGTTGCGCATTCCATCGCCGCAGCCTAGTGGGCACAAGATCCGCCGGACAGGCACTAACGCGCCGCCCCCGACTCCTCAGCGTCAGATTCAGAACCGGTCCCGGAACTTGACGCCGGCCACCAACAACCCGACCAGCGCCACCGCCACCAGGACCCCGACAATGCGCTCCGCGCTCACCACTTCACCGCCGGCACGACCGCACCGCCGCAACCGTCCACCACGGGCTTCCTCCTCGTGCACTGCACCCGATCCGGTCCCGGTCCGCCCGGTCCCGGCGCCGATCCCGGTCCACCGTGGCGGCCGAACCGCCGCCGGGCGAGCACCGGCGCCACTTCCCTAACGGAATCCGAACATCAGTGGACACCCCTTCGGCCACCGGGCCAAGAGGCGCTTCCACACGGGGCGTGTGCTGCCCCGCGCGGGAGGCTTGCCGCGCCCCGCCGCCCCCATCGAGACGGTCGAAGGACTCAAGGAACCGCCATTCCGGCCCACTGGCACAATCGATCTCGACGTAGAGAGAAAGGCACGAACCTCGATGTCACCGCTTCACATCGGCCTGCTCGGCGCGGGCGCCATCGCCCGCTCCCACCTCGACGGCTGGCTGGAACTGGGCGCCACCGTCAGCGTGCACAGCCGCGGCGACTCGGCGGAGAGGCTCGCCGCCGAGTACGCCGCGCTCGGCCACGACGTCACCGCCACCACGCTCGACGAACTCCTCGCCCGTTGCCGCGCCGTAGACATCTGCACGCCCACCGCCACCCACAAGGAACTGGCCCGCACCGCGATCGCCGCGGGCAAACACGTCGTGTGCGAGAAACCGTTAGCCCTGACGGTAGAGGACGCACAGGAGATCGTCGCGGCCGCCGAGGCAGCGGGCGTTCGCCTGCAACCGGCGCACGTCGTGCGCTACTTCCCCGCGTACGCCGCCATGCGGCAGGCGGTCCACCAGCGCGAGCTCGGCGACCTCGCCGTGCTGCGCTTCACCCGGAGCAGCGCGAGGCCGCGTTGGGCCCCCTGGCTCGGTGACCCCGCCCAATCCGGCGGCGTCATCATGGACTTCATGCTGCACGACCTCGACATCGCCCGCTGGGTCGCGGGGGACGTGGTCCGCGTGCATGCCCTGACCCGCGGCACCGAGCGTCTCGCGGACGCCCAGGCCGGGCACGGCACGGACGCCCCGGCCGAGGTCGTCGCCGCCACGGTCGTGCTCACCCACGCCTCCGGCGCCCTCACCCACGTCGCCGGCCTGTGGGGACTGCCCGACCAGCCGTTCCGCACCACGTTCCACATCGCCGGATCCGACGGGGTGCTGCGCCACGACTCCGCCGCCGCGCCCGGCTTCCGCATCACCGCGCAGGACGCCCGCGCCGCGCACGACGGCATCCCGTCCACGCCCATGGCGGAGAGCCCCTATCTCAGCCAACTGCGCGAGTTCGCCGCGGCATGGGACGACGCCACGGTGACCCCGCGCGTCGCCGCCCAGGACGGCATCGAGGCCGTCCGCCTCGCGCGGGCCGCCATCGAGTCCAGCCGCACCGGCCACGCCGTCGAGCTCAAGGAGGTCACGCGATGAAGGTCGCCGTCCTGTCGTTCGCCCACGTCCACGCGGCCACGTACCTGGAGTTGCTGCGGGACATGCCTGGCGTGGAGGTCCTCGCCAGCGACCCGGACACCGCAGGGGCCGCGCCCGGTGAGGTGCGCGGCAGCGATCTCGCCGCCTCGCTCGACGTCCCCCACGCCGCCACGTACGACGACGTCTTCGCCTGGCAGCCGGACGCGGTGATCGTCTGCTCCGAGAACGCCCGCCACCGCCCCCTCGTCGAACTGGCCGCCGCGCACGGCGTGGACGTGCTGTGCGAGAAGCCGCTCGCGACCACCGTGGCCGACGGCGAGGCCATGCTCGCCGCGTGCCGCGCCGCGGGCGTACGCCTCGCGATCGCCCACCCGGTGCGCTTCAGCCCCGCGTACGCGGCCGTCAAGCGGGCCGTCGCCTCCGGCGACGCCGGCCGCGTCCTCACCGTGACCGGCGCCAACAACGGTCACCTGCCCAGCCACCTCCGCCGGTGGTTCGCCGACCCCGAACTCGCGGGCGGCGGCGCCCTCATGGACCACACCGTGCACCTCGCCGACCTCCTCGACGACCTGTTCGGGGCCCCCGCCGTCCAGGTGTACGCGCAGACCAACAACCTGCTGCACGAGGGCGAGGCCACCGTCGAGACCGGCGGCCTGGTCACCGTGACGTACGACAACGGCGTCGTGGCCACCATCGACTGCAGTTGGTCCCACCCCCGCTCCCACCACTCCTGGGGCGGCCTGGACATGACCGTCGTCGGCGAGCGGGCGACCCTGGAGATGGACGCCTTCGACCAGAAGGTCCACGGCTTCAGCGAACGCCGCGGCACGGGCCTCGAACTGCCCTACGGCGTCGACCTGGACGAGCGCATGCTGCGCACGTTCCTCTTCGGCCCGCGCGAGGGCGAGGTCGACGTCTCGGGCGCCGAGGGCGGCCTGCGCCTGCTGCGGATCGTGGAGGCCGGCTACGCGTCGGCGCGGACGGGCGTGCCGGTACCGGTGGGCGGCTGAAGTCAACGCCGGCCGACAGCGGCCAGTCGGCGAGGATGGAGCGGTGCCTGGTGCGTGCCAGGCACCGCGACACCGCGGAGGTCCGCCAGAAGCGTC
>NZ_JAJPWK010000075.1:0-3263 GCF_046549115.1 Streptomyces sp. x-19
CAGAGCAATACCAGCGCACATCCGTTTGCCCACACCCCTGGACACTCCCAGGCGGGCGTCAGCCCACTCACCTGCACAGATCCGCCGCCGACCCGTCCCGCATGCCCACCAACTGTCGAACTCGGGGGAAAGGGCTCACTGCCGAAGAAGACGCGCTCCGTGCCGAGGGTGATCGTCACCGACAAGCTCCGCAGTTACAGTGCCGCCCACTGCACCGTGATGTCCTCGGTGGAACACCACTCCCACAAGGGCCTGGACAACCGGGCCGAGAATCCCCCACCAGCTCACCCGGCAGCGCGAAAGCGCCATGAAAGGCTTCCGGTCCATCGACGCAGCGCAACAGTTCCTGGCCGCGTTGAGCGGCATCTCACCCCACGTCCGGCCCCACGCCACCCCACGACCGCCGGCCGCCACCGCACCGACAAGATCATCAGTTCGCCATCTGGGACCAGATCACCGGCACCGTCGGCCTACCCTCCGCAGCCCGAGCCAGACACGCGGCAAGGTCCGGCACCCCCCGAACCAGAACGCCCCGCCAACTGTTCACTCAACCTCAACCTGACAACACCTTTCGAAGGATGGACAATGTACGAGACACAATACCCAAGGCCGATGAAAGGGAAGCAAGCGCATGATTCTCCCCACGATACAGACGATCCCCCCGCCTCCTGCCACACCACCCGCAGTTCCAATGCGTGACATCATCATCCTCTGGGACGCAGGCCAAGCGGGCGTAGTGACGAATATGCCAGCCAAGGAGATACGGCCCGGTATAGCGATAGTGCAAAACCCTACTTACCTCAGAAGGCGCTATGAATTATTAGGCTGGATTTGGGACACACCTTATCCCGAAGTCCCCTCATCTGGCCCTGGGGCGCCCAACGGTGACGGATATGAAATCGAACTAGACGACTTATTTCGCCACATCGAATCCACCAAGTCGGGAAAGAAACTAGTCGAATTTTTCAATCAATGCCGCCCCTTCGCCGATCCAGGAACAACGATAGGCGGGACGTACGGGCCAGCGGACCCGAAGCATAAGATTAACCCGCGTAAATTGAACGCATACTTGATCGGGCGTGACGGAAAGCCCGACATGGGTAAACCTGTAAATATTGGCGTTGTGATAATTCAATACAGCAGCCCCAGTAACGCTGCCCATTACCTTCACCTGGCATCCGCAACTAATGGGCGCGGGGCGTTCGGCACGGTGGAAATCTATACAAGATCACTAGTTCTCCAGGACAGAGAAGCCATCCCCCCAGAGCTCTCTCTTGCCCACGAGCTCATCCATGCCGCACACTTTATTGCGGGAGCCGAGCAAGAGGTTGGTATCTCATCTTTTTCAGGCCTCAACCCTGAAGAGATTGCCAGGCGCATGTTCGATTTACATTTCGGACGCTCCTTTGGCGCGGCAGAGAAATGGCTTCACCCATCCTCTGCGCCAATATTCGATGCGCTACCCGATGAGGTGCGCGACCTCATCTTGTACGACCTCGAAAACTTTGATAAATTTCGCGATCTTGCCATCCATATGACCAGCGGAAGATTCCCCTCAAATTTGAGCTCCACTGGTGATATGTATTTCCAGCAACTCGCAGAATACGAAGAAACCGTGACAGTCGGCAACGAGGTCTGCAATATCTGGCTAAACGGAAAAAGGAAGCGCCTGACCAATGAATGGCGGACAGCTCCGGCCTCTTCTTTCGTGAAATCGAATCGGGTCGCCGCGCAGCACATCGCTCACATTGAAAAATTCAAGAGAGACCCCTTGTATAATGCGGTGAAAGAACGAGCTGTTAGGGCTGCGGAGCAGCGCCTTCTGCTCCCCTCCCTCACCGAGACGCGCATATCAAAAGAGATGAGAATACGGCCCCGAGCTTCTTATAATCCGATCCTTTCCCACAAAGAGAAGGATAGGTCGGAGTGGATGATAAAGATTGTGCCGTTTCCTTACCCTCGGAGAGATATTCCCGACGATTACTTCCGGGAGAGTGATCCCATCAGCGCACTGGTTAGAATGGGCGGCAATTTCGGCACCGAGGTAGACCTGTACCGTGAGGACCTTGCTGGCTGGACCCTCCGCACGGCCATGGTGAAAAAGAGGGAAATGCTATCCAGCTATACAACCCCACCCCGGTCCTGTACAACGAAAGGGGACCTTCCCGCTGTGACAATTAAATCGATCCCCGACTCGGACCGGCAGGAGGCGCAGGAAATATACAACGATCTCACGCGAAATCCAGACCTTGCAGAAATCCTTACCGAGAAGCTCCATGAGGGGCCTCTCTCGCTAATCCCACCAACAATGAGGTCATAGGAGGGGTGCGAGAGATCTGATGGGGGACGCGCGGCACCGCTCCAACCCCAACCCGCATGGCCCGGCTGACCCGCACACAGCTCCACTTCGTCCTCAAACGCGCCGGACGCCAGCGCGGCATCGAGGCGGACGCCGACCGGTTGCAAGAGGTTTTCTGCGCCGAGTGGACACACAGCCTCCGCTCGTGGAGGAACGCCCCAGGGCCGTGGAGTTCGAGGCGCTCATCTCGCCGATCGGCAGGCTGTGTCTTCCGGCCAGCAGCTGAAGTTCCCCGCCGCGCTGGGCGGACGCACCGCTAACACCGTCTGGGCCGACGAGCGCAGCATCCATGTCTTCATCGACGGCGAACTCGCCCGCACTCACACCTCCCAGTTCACCGCGGCCGACCTGAAGGCACTGGTGCAGCGCGGCGGGCGAATCGCCGGCCCCGAACCAGCGACGCCCCCGTGCCCGACGGGCCGCAGGCCCCGCTCGTTGTCGAGGTCGACCGGCTGGTCGGCCGGGACGGCGACATCGGCCTCGGCGGGCAGCGCGTCAAGCTCGCGGCCCAGCTCGCCGGACAGCAGGTCACCCCGAGTTCGACAGTTGGTGGGCATGCGGCCGTGGCGGATCTGCGGGTTGACCTGCGGCGATGGGCATGAGGAAGCTCCGGGGCCGTTTGCCCACGGCTCCGGAGGGCGTTTTCCCAGCTCAGCGGCTATTCAGGGGTCTTGAGGGCACTCATCTTTGGCGGGAGCGGGACACCGCAGTCCTTGAAGAGTTTGGTCTGGGTGTCGGTGAGCCGGGTGGTCTGCTGGAGGCTGCCGGCGGGGCCGGAGTTCTTGTAACCGAGCGCGACGTCCTCGGCGGACAGGTCCGGGTCGCTGGTGGCCAGCAGGTACTTGCCGTCCAGGCGGGCCTCGGCGGCGACCTTGGCGGCGTCGATGGACAGCCGCCCGGTGGT
>NZ_JAJPWK010000076.1:0-3261 GCF_046549115.1 Streptomyces sp. x-19
ATCCCCCAACGACGTCCCCGTCCCATGCGCCTCCACATACGACACCGAACCCGGCTCCACCCCCGCCCGACCCCACGCCGCAGCAATCACCCGCTCCTGCGCCCGCGGATTCGGCACCGTGTAGCCGCTTCCGCTGGGCCGGCCACCGTGGTTGACGGCCGTACCGCGGATCACGCCGTAGACGTGGTCGCCGTCCTCGACCGCCCGCGCGAGGGGCTTGAGCAGCACCGAGCCGACGCCCTCGCCAGGCACGTAGCCGCTGCCGCCGGCGCCGAAGGCACGGCACCGCCCGTCGGTGGAGAGGAACTTGCTCTGGCTCAGCAGCACGTACTTGTAGGGATGGACGGAGACGTTGACGCCGCCCGCGATGGCCAGCTCGCTCTCGCCGTGCCGCAGGCTCTCGCACGCCAGGTGCAGCGCGGTCAACGACGACGAACACATCGTGTCCACCGCCATGCTCGGCCCGTGCAGGTCGAGGAGGTAGGAGACCCGGTTGGCGATCAGCGAGTACGAGGACTCGGTGACCGGCCCGGTGCCGCGCAGCGCGTCGACCGCACCGTAGAGCTGGTACTCGCCGTACATGACGCCGACGAACACCCCGACCTGGCGGCGGCCGAGACTGCGCGCCCGGTAGCCGGCGTCCTCCAGGACGTGCCAGGCCGACTGGAGGAACAACCGCTCCTGCGGGTCCATGAGTTCGGCCTCGCGCGGGGAGACCGAGAAGAAGAGCGGGTCGAACTTGTCGACGTCCGACAGGAAGCCGCCCCACTTGCCGTACGTCCCACCGGCCCGCGAAGCATCCGCGTCGAAGAACCGCTCGTGATCCCACCGCTCCCGCGGCACCTCCGTGACGCAGTCCCGCCCCTCCGCCAAGTTCTCCCAGAACTCACCCAGGTCATCCGCCATCGGATACCGACCACTCAACCCGATCACCGCGATGGCGTCGTCCTCGACAGCGTCGTGCTCGACGACGTCGTGCTCGACGACGTCGACCGACGTGTCGTGGTCGGAGCCGTGATCGGGGTCCTGATCGGGGGTCTCGACGCGGACGGAGGTCATGAAGCGCGGGCGTCGGGCCGGCTCGACCGCCGGTGCCGCCTCCGTGACGGGCCCCTCGGCCGGTGCGGGTCGCAACGCCTCGGGCTTGGTCTCCGCCAGGTGGTCGGCGATCTCCTCCAGCGAGTCGTGCTCGAAGAACAGGGTCTTCGACAGCTCGCCGAAGCGGTCCTCCAGGGCGCGGTTCAGCTCGGTGATCACCAGCGAGTCGATGCCGTACCGGGCCAGTAGCGCGGCCTTGGGGTCGATGCCGGACGCCTCGGCCCCGATCTTCCGCGCCACCAGCTCGCGCAGGAACGCCACGGCGAGGCCGCGGAGTTCCGCGCCGTCGTCCGCACCGCCCGCCGCGGTGGGGGCGGCCTCGGCCCCGGTCCCGGCGTCGTCGCCCGGCCGGTCGTCGGCCGCGGTGCCGACCGCCGCCAACCGCCCGGCGATCACCTCCGCGTCCCCGGCGGCCACCAGCACCGCACCGCCCGGGAGCGCCAGCGCGTCGTCGAACGCGGCCAGGCCCTCCTCGTTGCCCAGCGACGCCACTCCGATCCGCTCCCGCAGCACCACGGCGTCGTGCGCGGCCAGCGCCATCCCGCCGTCCCGCCAGTGCGGCCAGGCGATCGACAGGGAGCGGCCGTGGCGCCGCCCGGCGGCGACCCGTGCCGTGCGGTGCTCGGCGAAGGCGTCCAGGAAGGCGTTGGCCGCGGCGTAGTCGGTCTGGCCGAGGTTGCCGAAGGCCGCCGCGATCGAGGAGAACAGCACGAAGAAGTCCAGCTGCTCGTCGCGGGTGTAGTGATCCAGGTGCACCGCGCCGGCGATCTTGGGCGCGAGGACCGCGGCGAACTCCTCCGCGGTCTTCTTCAACAGGAAGGAGTCGCGCAACGTCCCGGCGGCGTGGACGACGCCGTGCAGCGCGCCGTGCTCGGCCCGGACGCGGGCGACGAGTTCCCGCACCGACGCGGCGTCGGCGACGTCGGCCCGCAGGTGGCGCACCGTGCCGCCGTGCGCCTCGATGGCCGCCATCCGCCGTCGCACGTCCTGGTCCGGCTCGGAGCGCCCGACCAGCACGAGGTGGGTGCGCGCCTGTGCGGCGAGGTGTTCCGCGACGAGCAGGCCGAGGCCACCCGCGCCACCGGTGATGAGGTAGACGCCGTCCTCGCGCACCGGCGTCGGGCGGTCGGCGGGCCGGGGCAGGTCGATCCGTCGGTGCCCGTGCACCAGGCGCCGCCCGTCCTCGTGGCGCACCCACACCGCGGGGTCGGTGGCGTCGCCCAGTTCGGCGACGGCGGTGGTGAGGGCGTACTCCCGCCGGTCGAGGCCGACCACCTGGTGGACCAGTCGGGGGTTCTCCAGCCGGACGCTGCGCGCGAAGCCGGCCACGGCGTCCTGGAGGGGGGACGGGCCGTCGACGCCGGCGGTGTGCAGGTGGAGCACCCGGACGGGGCGCTTGATCCGGCGGGCCAACAGCGCCTTGCCCAGGTGGAAGTGGGTCAGGAGGCCGCGGGCCAGCGCCGCGTCCACCGCGCCCGCTTCGAGGCCGTCGGCGCCGTCGGGGTCGTTCCAGGCATGCAGGACGACGCCCGGCAGGAGGTCGTCGGCGGCGCAGTCGGCGAACAGCCGGTCGACGTCCGCACCGCTTCCCGGGTCGAGGGTGAAGGTGTGCGCGTCCTGCCGCCGGAAGGCGGTACCGGGACGCGCCAACACGATCCGGGCGTCGGCCCGGCCCGCCGCCCGCAGCGCTGCGGCGAGTTCGGTGCGCTGGCCCTCGTCGGTGCCGAGCAGCAGGTAGGGGCCGTCGGGCGGGGTGCCGCCGGTGGGCAGCGCGGCCCGCTCCCATTGCCCGCGGAAGAGCAGGCGCTCCGGGCCGCGGTCCGCCCCGGCGTCGGAGTGGCGCTGGTCGGCCCGTAGGACCAGGTCCTTGATGCGGACGAGGACGGTCCCCTCTGCGTCCAACAACGCCACCTGCGCCGTCACCGCACCCGCACGAACCCCATCCCCCTCAACCGTCACATGCGCCAAACACTCCCGCGGCAACTCACCAAAAATCTCCACCGCACCCACCGCAAACGGCAGATACCCAACCCCCACACCAGCACCAGCACCAGCAGACTCACCCAACAACGCCACAACCGACTGCAACGCACCATCCATCAACGACGGATGCAGCCCAAACTCCCCAAACCCCGCCTCACACACCCCCGGCAACCGCAAAGA
>NZ_JAJPWK010000077.1:0-3190 GCF_046549115.1 Streptomyces sp. x-19
ACACAGTGGACGCGAGCAACTGAGGACAAGCCCTCGGCCTATTAGTACCAGTCAACTCCACACCTTACAGTGCTTCCATATCTGGCCTATCAACCCAGTCGTCTACTGGGAGCCTTACCCTCTCAAGGAGGAGGGAGCCCTCATCTCGAAGCAGGCTTCCCGCTTAGATGCTTTCAGCGGTTATCCTTTCCGAACGTAGCCAACCAGCCATGCCCTTGGCAGAACAACTGGCACACCAGAGGTTCGTCCGTCCCGGTCCTCTCGTACTAGGGACAGCCCTTCTCAAGACTCCTACGCGCACAGCGGATAGGGACCGAACTGTCTCACGACGTTCTAAACCCAGCTCGCGTACCGCTTTAATGGGCGAACAGCCCAACCCTTGGGACCGACTCCAGCCCCAGGATGCGACGAGCCGACATCGAGGTGCCAAACCATCCCGTCGATATGGACTCTTGGGGAAGATCAGCCTGTTATCCCCGGGGTACCTTTTATCCGTTGAGCGACGGCGCTTCCACAAGCCACCGCCGGATCACTAGTCCCTACTTTCGTACCTGCTCGACCCGTCAGTCTCACAGTCAAGCTCCCTTGTGCACTTACACTCAACACCTGATTACCAACCAGGCTGAGGGAACCTTTGGGCGCCTCCGTTACTCTTTAGGAGGCAACCGCCCCAGTTAAACTACCCACCAGACACTGTCCCTGATCCGGATCACGGACCCAGGTTAGACATCCAGCACGACCAGAGTGGTATTTCAACAACGACTCCACACCAACTGGCGTTGGCGCTTCACAGTCTCCCACCTATCCTACACAAGCCGAACCGAACACCAATATCAAGCTATAGTAAAGGTCCCGGGGTCTTTCCGTCCTGCTGCGCGAAACGAGCATCTTTACTCGTAATGCAATTTCACCGGGCCTATGGTTGAGACAGTCGAGAAGTCGTTACGCCATTCGTGCAGGTCGGAACTTACCCGACAAGGAATTTCGCTACCTTAGGATGGTTATAGTTACCACCGCCGTTTACTGGCGCTTAAGTTCTCAGCTTCGCCTGAACGAATCCAAGCTAACCGGTCCCCTTAACGTTCCAGCACCGGGCAGGCGTCAGTCCGTATACATCGCCTTACGGCTTCGCACGGACCTGTGTTTTTAGTAAACAGTCGCTTCTCGCTGGTCTCTGCGGCCACCCCCAGCTCAGGAAGCAAGTCCCTTCACCAGAAATGGCCCCCCTTCTCCCGAAGTTACGGGGGCATTTTGCCGAGTTCCTTAACCATAGTTCACCCGAACGCCTCGGTATTCTCTACCTGACCACCTGAGTCGGTTTAGGGTACGGGCCGCCTTGAAACTCACTAGAGGCTTTTCTCGACAGCATAGGATCATCCACTTCACCACAATCGGCTCGGCATCAGGTCTCAGCCTTAACGTGCGACGGATTTACCTACCACACGGCCTACACCCTTACCCCGGGACAACCACCGCCCGGGCTGGACTACCTTCCTGCGTCACCCCATCGCTTACCTACTACAAGTCTGGTCCGTCGGCTCCACCACTCCCCTTCACCCGAAGGATCCAGGGCGGCTTCACGGACTTAGCATCGCCTGATTCAGTATTGGGCGCTTCAAAGCGGGTACCGGAATATCAACCGGTTGTCCATCGACTACGCCTGTCGGCCTCGCCTTAGGTCCCGACTTACCCTGGGCAGATCAGCTTGACCCAGGAACCCTTAGTCAATCGGCGCAAGAGTTTCCCACTCTTGTATCGCTACTCATGCCTGCATTCTCACTCGTGAACCGTCCACAACTCGTTTCCACGGCTGCTTCACCCGGCACACGACGCTCCCCTACCCATCACGATCCCCGTTAGGAGTAATATCGCAATGACACGACTTCGGCGGTGTACTTGAGCCCCGCTACATTGTCGGCGCGGAATCACTTGACCAGTGAGCTATTACGCACTCTTTCAAGGGTGGCTGCTTCTAAGCCAACCTCCTGGTTGTCTCTGCGACTCCACATCCTTTCCCACTTAGCACACGCTTAGGGGCCTTAGTCGATGCTCTGGGCTGTTTCCCTCTCGACCATGGAGCTTATCCCCCACAGTCTCACTGCCGCGCTCTCACTTACCGGCATTCGGAGTTTGGCTAAGGTCAGTAACCCGGTAGGGCCCATCGCCTATCCAGTGCTCTACCTCCGGCAAGAAACACACGACGCTGCACCTAAATGCATTTCGGGGAGAACCAGCTATCACGGAGTTTGATTGGCCTTTCACCCCTAACCACAGGTCATCCCCCAGGTTTTCAACCCTGGTGGGTTCGGTCCTCCACGAAGTCTTACCTCCGCTTCAACCTGCCCATGGCTAGATCACTCCGCTTCGGGTCTTGAGCATGCTACTCCACGCCCTATTCGGACTCGCTTTCGCTACGGCTTCCCCACACGGGTTAACCTCGCAACATACCGCAAACTCGCAGGCTCATTCTTCAAAAGGCACGCAGTCACGACTGATGAGTAAACTCACCAGCGACGCTCCCACGGCTTGTAGGCACACGGTTTCAGGTACTATTTCACTCCGCTCCCGCGGTACTTTTCACCATTCCCTCACGGTACTATCCGCTATCGGTCACCAGGGAATATTTAGGCTTAACGGGTGGTCCCGCCAGATTCACACGGGATTTCTCGGGCCCCGTGCTACTTGGGTGTCTCTCAAACGAGCCGCTAATGTTTCAGCTACGGGGGTCTTACCCTCTACGCCGGACCTTTCGCATGTCCTTCGCCTACATCAACGGTTTCTGACTCGCCTCACAGCCGGCAGACTGCAAAAGAGAGATCCCACAACCCCAACCACGCAACCCCTGCCGGGTATCACACGTGACTGGTTTGGCCTCATCCAGTTTCGCTCGCCACTACTCCCGGAATCACGGTTGTTTTCTCTTCCTGCGGGTACTGAGATGTTTCACTTCCCCGCGTTCCCTCCACACTGCCTATGTGTTCAGCAGCGGGTGACAGCCCATGACGACTGCCGGGTTTCCCCATTCGGACACCCCCGGATCAAAGCTCGGTTGACAGCTCCCCGGGGCCTATCGTGGCCTCCCACGTCCTTCATCGGTTCCTGGTGCCAAGGCATCCACCGTGCGCCCTTAAAAACTTGGCCACAGATGCTCGCGTCCACTGTGCAGTTCTCAAACAACGACCAGCCACCC
>NZ_JAJPWK010000078.1:0-2946 GCF_046549115.1 Streptomyces sp. x-19
TAAGAGCCCCTCCTGTCTGTCACCTGTCACCCGACCCGGACAAGGGGGCTTCGGCCTGTCAGCGCGGCCTGTTCCCCTTTCTGACCTGCGCGTTACAGGTGACAGACAGGTGACAGGTGACAGACAGCTGACAGGCCAGATGACAGGCCCGCACAGCCCCTCCGGCCGCCCACGAACGGGCGGCCGGACTCATCCTCCACACCCTTCCAGGGAGTCGTCCCATGGCCGTCACGGTCTCCGCCGCCGTCCTCTTCGGACTCATCAGCCTCGCCCTCATACGCCTGCGCTACGTCCAGCTCGGCTCCGCCCTCGCGGTGTTCCTCTTCGGCTTCTTCATCGCCAGCACCGGCGCCAGCAAGCCGATCACCGCCGCCTGCCAGGCCATCGCCGAAGCCCTCACCCACCTCACCGCCTAACCGCCCGGCCGCCGGGCGCAAGGAGGACCCGTGCACCCCCAACACCCCCACCCCACGCTGCCCCCACAGGACATCCCGCCCGGCGTCCAGGAAGTCATCCTCCCCTCCGGAGAACGCGCCCTGGCCTACAGCACCGGACCCACCACACCACCCCCGCCGGTGATCCCGGCGGCGCCGGTGGCCCAGCCGATCCCGGCCTGGGCCAAAGCCACCGCGCTGCTCGCGCCGACCGTCGGCGGCGGCATCGCCATCACCGCGGTCGGCCTGTCCGCCGCCGCGCCCGGGCTGGTCGCCATCAGCCACGTCCTGTGGTCCACGGTGGCCGCCCTCGCCGCCGGCGGCGCCGCAGCCGCTGCCGTCATCAGCCGCGTCCGAGCCCGCCTCACCGCCGCGCAACGCGAAATGCAACGCCCGCACATCACCCAGCACATCACCTCAACCGGCTTCCTCGGCCGCGCCAACGGCACCATCAACCACCGCTAGGAGACTCGTCATGCGTCTGCGTATCCAGCGCGCCATCTGCCCCCACCGGGGGCTCTATCTCACCGACACCCCTCGTCCCGACTGCTCCGCCTGCGAGGGCAACGGAGGCACCTCCTACGACTACGGCGACCACAACGGCGAGTACGCCGGCACCGAATGGGAGCCCTGCGCCTGCTGGGACAACTCCCGCTGCTGGCTCTTGCTGCCCCTGCCGCGTCTGCCCCGCGCCCTGCGGCGCACGCCGCCCGGCGGCTACAGCGACGAACCGCCCTTCTAGATACAGCAAGGGCGGCCCGCGTCTCGCCAAAGCCTCGGGCCGCCCTCATCTCCCTCGCCTGTCGAGAGACCAAGGAGGTCTCCAGCATGACCCAACCCACCGACAATCGGCGAGTAGCCCTCGCCCTGGCCGCCGCCGACGTGCCGGCCCTGCCCCTGCGGGCGGGCAAGGTCCCTTTCGGCAACTGCACCGCGTGCAGGGGCAACGTGTGCGGTGGCCGGACGAATATGAAGAACGCCGGCCCCTGCGAGTGCCCGCGGCCGTGCCACGCCTGGGCCGCAGCCACCACCGACCCCGCTGTCCTCACCTCGACGGCATGGGCGTCCGCGTGGCGTGAGGCAGCAGCCGTCGCCTACCACCCCGGCGGAGCAGGGCTCACGGTCGTCGACCTGGACGACGCAGCAGCCGTCGCCTGGGCCCGCGAGAACCTTCCCGCCACCCGCACGGTGCCGACGACGCGGGGCGAGCACTGGATCTACCGCGGCACCATGCAGTCCCCGAACGCGGTGCGGCCCGGCATCGACATCAAGAGCCTGATGTCCTACGCCCGTTGGCTCGGTCCCGGCACCGGCACCATGACCGACCTGCCCGCCGCCGTCCGCGCCCTGGCCGCGAAGAAGCCGCCAAAGGTCCAGCCTGCCCAACTCGTCGTCACGGCGCCCGTGCGGGCCGGGGGTGGGAAGTGCCGGCACCGCACGCCCACCTACCTGGAGCGCGGCATCGCCATGGCCGAGCAGCGCATCACCGCCGCCACCAGCGCGATCCACACCACCACCTACCGCACGTTCCTCGCCGTCTTGTCCGCGCACGGTCGGTGCGGCTGCCTCACCGACGCGCACGTGCAGCGGCTGTTCGCCGCCGCGCAGGCCAAGGGCGAATCGCCCCGGCACTGCACCGACGCCTGGACCAACGCCCAATCCGCGCTGGGGCTGTGAGGCGCAATGTCCGAGGACGACAAGACTCCGGCCCGCGAGATCATCACCGACTACGCGCAAACGCACTTCCGGTACTTCCGCACCGCCGACGGCACCGTGTACGCGCAGCGCACCGGCCACCCCGTGGCCCGTCCGATCCGTTCCCAGGGCACGACGGGCAGCCACCGCCAAGAACTCATGGTCGGCCTGTACAAGGACGGGGTCGGCGTGTTCAACGGGACCGCCTTGAAGGAGGCGCTCGACCTCATCGAGGCGCTCGCGCTGACCGAGGACGTGCAGCCCGTCCACATCCGCGTCGCCCCTGGCGTCGATGGGGCGACGTGGCTGGACCTGGGCCGCGACGACGGGCAGTCTGTCCGCATCCACCCCACCGGCTGGGACATCACCACCCCCGACCCGCGCGAGGTCTGCTGGCGGCGCACCCAGCTCACCGGCGAACTCCCCCTGCCGGTCAAGGACACCGACGGCAAGGGCATCGACCTGCTGATGCGCCTGTGCAACTTCGCGAATGCGGAGACCGAGTGCCTCGCCATCGCTTGGCTCATCGGCTGTCTCGGCCCCTCCGTGCCCGTCCCCGCCCCCTTCCTCACCGGGCCCCAGGGCGCCGGCAAGTCCACCGGCGGGCGGATGCTCGTGCGGATCATCGAGGGCATGAGCGGCGACCTGCGCCGCGCCCCGAAGGACGAGGAGAACCTCCTCGCGGCCGTCGCCGCCGGATGGGTCACCGCCCTGGACAACCTCTCCCACATGACCCCGGACCTGTCCGACGCCATGTGCTGCATCGTCACCGGCGCCGAGAACGTCAAGCGCGCCCTGTTCACCGACGGCGACGTGT
>NZ_JAJPWK010000079.1:0-2733 GCF_046549115.1 Streptomyces sp. x-19
GGTGGGGATTCGATCGCGTCGATGCGGTTGGCGGCGCGGGCGCATCGGGCGGGGCTGCTGCTGAGTGCGAAGGACATTTTCGTCCACAAGACCATCGCCCGCCTCGCCACCGTCGCCCAGGACGTGGACCCCGGCGCCGGAACCCCTCGCACCGACGACTTGGTGCGGATCGACGCCGACGAACTCGACGAGCTCGAAGCCCAGTGGAAGAAGACATCGTGAGCCAGACATCCCTGGAAGCAGTCCTGCCGCTTACCCCGCTCCAGCAGGGCATGCTCTTCCACGCCCAGTTCGACGGCGGACAAACCGAGGGCGAGGACGTTGACTTCTACAACGTGCAGACGCCTCTGGAACTCGTCGGTGCCCTCGACACAGAGGTGCTGCGCGGTTCCTGTGCCGCGCTGCTGGACCGCCACGGAAGTCTGCGCGCGGGCTTCCTCAGACGCCGCTCCGGCGAGGCCGTCCAGGCAATCGCCCGAACGGTGGAGCCCCACTGGGAGGAGGTCGACTTCTCCGGCTTCGGCGCCGAGGAGCGCCGGGCGCGTCTGGCGAGGTTCCTGACCGAGGACCGCGCCCGCCGCTTCGACATGGTCAGACCGCCGCTCCTGCGGTTCACGCTGGTCCGACTGGCAGCCGATCGGCACGTCCTGGTCCTCACCCACCACCACATCCTGCTCGACGGTTGGTCGGTCCCGCTGGTGCTCAGCGACCTGTTCCACCTCTACCGGGACGGCGGCACCACCGAGAACCTGGCACCGGCGGTGCCGTTCGCGGACTACCTGGGCTGGCTCTCCCAACAGGACGGCGAGGAGGCCGAACAGGCGTGGCGCGCCGCGCTGTCCGACCTCGACGGTCCGACACTGGTGGCCGGCGGAGCCGGCACCGGCGCCTCCGACCGTGGGCAGCGGCGCGTCGTCGTGCAGCTGGGCGAAGCGGCGACCGCACGGATCGCGGAGGCCGCCCGCACCCGCGACCTCACGGTCAACACCCTGGTGCAGGGCGCCTGGGCGCTGATGCTGACCTCTTTGACCGGTCGCCGGGACGTCGTCTACGGCAACACGGTCGCCGGACGCCCCCCGCAGCTCGCGGGCAGCGACCGCATGGTCGGCCTGATGATCAACACCGTGCCCGCCCGGGTCCGCGTCGACCCGGCAGAGCCCGTGGCCCGCCTGCTGTCCCGCATCCAGGACGAGCAGACGGCCCTGTCCCACCACCACCATGTGGGCCTCGCGGACATTCACCGGGCCGCTGGTGTCCCCGAACTCTTCGACACCACCCTCGCGTTCGAGAACTTTCCCGTCGACCAGGCCGTGCAGGGCGCTTCGGTGGCGGGCCTGACCATCGGCATCCTGCGGGACGCCGTCGAGGACACCCCGGAAGGCACCCACTATCCGCTGAGCCTCGCCGTCTACCCGGGCGAGGGCCTGCGCTTCGAGCTCAACTACCGCGCGGACGTGTACACCGAGCCGATCGCCACCGGCATCCTCACGCGGCTGTGCGCACTCCTGGAAAACATGGCCGCTCGCCCCGAGCTGCCCGCCGCACAGCTGCCCGTGTGGAGCGACGACGAGCTGGGCGACCTGCTGGCCACGTCCACCGGCCGCTCCGTCGCGCACGCACCGCGGACCCTGCCGGACCTGTTCGAGGAACAGGTCCGTGCCACGCCCGAAGAGATCGCCGTTGCCGATGCCACAACCACCCTGACCTTCGGCAGGCTCAATGCCGAAGCCAACCGGCTCGCCCGGCTGTTGCGTGCGCGCGGCGCGGGCCCGGGCCGGCTCGTCGCCGTCGCCCTGCCGCGTACCACCGACGCGGTCACCGCGATCCTCGCGGTGCTCAAGTCGGGAGCCGGATACCTCCCGATCGACGCCGAGAACCCCGCCGAACGGGTCGCCGCGATCTGTGCGGAGGCCCTGCCCGTGCTCGTCCTGGCCGCCGGCCCGACCGCGCACATCCTGCCGGACGACGTACCGGCACTGCTCATGGACACGGCCGAGCTCCCCGACAACGCCTCCGACCTCACGGACGCCGACCGCACCGGGGCACTGCGCCCCGCCGACCTCGCGTACGTCATCTACACCTCGGGCTCCACCGGCCGCCCCAAAGGCGTCGCCGTCGAGCACCGCAACCTGGTCAACATGTTCCACAGCCATCGGGCGAACTACTTCGAGCCCGAGCGGGTCCGGGCGGGCGGGCGCCGGCTGACCGCCGCACTCACCAACTCGCTCGGCTTCGACGCGTCCTGGAGCCAGCTGCTGTGGATGGTCGCCGGGCATGAACTGCGCATCGTCGACGACACCGTGCGCAAGGACGCTCTGGCCCTCGTCGACCACGTGGCCGACGCCGCGGTCGACGTTCTCGACACCACGCCCTCCGTCGCCCGGCAGCTGCTGGCCGCGGGCATGTTCGCGGGGGAGCGGCACCGCGTGCGGGTCCTCGCGCTCGGCGGCGAGGAGGTCGGCGAGGACCTGTGGGCCGAGCTGCGGGACGTCCCCGGGCTGTCCCTGTACAACCTCTACGGCCCGGCCGAGTGCACGGTCGACGCGATGTTCTGCCATGCCGACGCGGCTGCCCGACCCTCCCTCGGAGGCCCCGCCGACAACACCCGTGTGTATGTGTTGGACGGGTTTTTGCGGCCGGTTCCGGTGGGTGTGGTGGGGGAGATTTATATCGCTGGTGTGGGGGTGGCTCGGGGGTATGTGGGTCGTCCTGGGTTGACGGGTGAGCGGTTTG
>NZ_JAJPWK010000080.1:0-2703 GCF_046549115.1 Streptomyces sp. x-19
TGGCCTCGGCGGTCAGTCGGGGCGGCTTGCTGGCGCCGGGCTGGCCAGCGGCCACTGGGTGAAGTCGATCAACACGAACTGGCCCTGACGGGCGGTGGCATGGCGGGTCCAGCCTGACTCGTTGACATGTCCGCTGTCTCTTGGAGGTCGTGCTGATGGCGTTGGTCGATGAGGAGGAACGTCGGCGGGCCGAGCGGGCCCACCAGGTCGCGTTGTTCCGCTACCAGTTGATCCGTGAGGCGGCCGATCCTGCCCTCAGCCCGCGTCAACGCGGGGCGATGGTGCGGGAGCTGGCCGCGAAGCCCCATACGGATCCGTTCGGTCGGCAGATCACCATCGCCCGGGGCACCCTGGACCGGTGGCTGAGATCCTGGCGCGAGGGTGGCTTCGACGCCCTGCTGCCGCCGACCAGGCAGGTCACCCCCAGGACGCCGGAGGAAGTCCTGGATCTGGCGGCGGCGTTGAAGCGGGAGAACCCCTCACGCACGACCGCTCAGGTGGTACGGATCCTGACCCAGCATCTGGGCTGGGGCCCTTCCTATCGCACCGTCCACCGCCATCTGGGGCGCCTGGATCTGCTGGACCGCCCGGACGGCCTGGCACCGCCCGTCTTCGGACGGTTCGAGGCCGACCGTCCCAACGAGCTGTGGGTCGGGGACGCCTTGCATGGCCCGAAAATCGCAGGTCGGAAGACATATCTGTTCGCCTTTGCGGATGATCACAGCCGGGCGCTGGTCGGGCACCGCTGGGGATTCGCCGAGGACTCCGTCCGCTTGGCCGCCGCCTTGCGTCCGGCCCTGGCCGCGAGGGGCGTCCCCGAGGGTGTCTATGTCGACAACGGCTCCGCATTCGTGGACAAAGCCCTGCTCAGGGCCTGCGCGAGGCTCGGCATCAAACTGATCCACTCCACCGCGGGGCGCCCCGAGGGCAGAGGGAAGATCGAGCGGGTGTTCAGAACCGTGCGGGATCAGTTCCTCGTCGAGGTCGACAGCGAGAAGATCACCGATCTCGGTGACCTCAACCGTCTGTTCACGGCGTGGGTCGAGCATGTGTATCACTGGGCGGTGCACTCTGAGACCGGGCAGGCGCCGATGGAACGCTGACTGGCCGGCGCCCCGTTCCCGCAGCCCACCGCGGCCCAACTGCGGGAGGCTTTCCGCTGGTCGGAGCACCGCCCCGTCGCCAAGACGGCCACAGTTTCGCTGCATTCCAACGTCTATAACGTCGATCCGGCCCTCGTGGGGCGGAAGGTCGAGCTGGTCTTCGACCCCTTCGACCTGACCGAGATCGAAGTCCGGTTCAACAACCGGCCATTCGGCCTCGCCGTCCCGCACCGCGTCTCCCGTCACTCCCATCCCAAGGCCAAACCCGAGATCCCCAAGACGCAGCCCGCGCCGTCCACCGGCATCGACTACCCCAGCCTGATCGACACCGCCCGCACTCGCGAGCTCGGCCGGCAGATCAACTACGAAGCCCTGCTGCCCGACCAGCCGGCCGACGGACGGTGACTGGTGACCGCCAACAACCCGGTCCAGGACCGCATCGACACACTCGAAGCAGCCCACGACCACGCTCTTGAGCTGCTGGAACGGGCCCTGGACCTGGCCGGACGCCAAAGCGACCGCCGTCTTCGCCCGCCGCGGCTCGCGGCAACGATCCGCTTGGCCGTCGTCTTCCACCGGCGGGCAGCCGCCGCCGCGGCTGACCTCACCGACCT
Organism: Streptomyces sp. x-19; assembly: GCF_046549115.1. Lineage (NCBI taxonomy): Bacteria > Bacillati > Actinomycetota > Actinomycetes > Kitasatosporales > Streptomycetaceae > Streptomyces > Streptomyces sp. x-19. The sequence goes on from NZ_JAJPWK010000080.1 coordinate 1,718, forward strand.
CATCAACTACCTGGAGAAAGGCACACGTTGATAGACAAGATCCAGGGCTACTACGGCTTTTCGACCCGCCCGTTCGGCAAGAATCTGGCACCCGCGATGCTGCACCGGCACTCCTCCCATGCCCAGGCCGCGGCCCGCATCACGTGGTGCATCGGGGAACGCTGCCTCGGAGTGATCACCGGCGAGGTCGGCGCCGGCAAGACCGTCGCCGTCCGCGCGGCCCTCGACGCCCTCGACCATCCAAGGCACATCGTCATCTACCTGCCCAACCCCGCCGTCGGGGTCGCCGGCATCCACCAGGCCATCGTCACCCGCCTCGGCGGCGTCCCCAAACCCCACCGATCCACCCTGATCCCGTAGGCCGCCGACGCGCTCGCCACCGAGTACGCGGAACGAGGCAGGATCCCCGTCCTTGTGATCGACGAGGCGCATCTGCTCGATCGTGAACAGCTCGAAGCCGTCAGGATGCTCACGAATCACGACATGGACTCGGCAAGTCCCCTGGCCTGCCTGCTCGTCGGCCAGCCCACCCTCCGTCACAACATCAAGCTCGGCATGCTGGCCGCCCTCGACCAGCGCATCGCGATCCGCTACAACATGCCACCCATGACGGCCGAGGAAACCCCCAGCTACCTCGCCCACCACCTCGCACTCGCCGGACGCTCCGACACCCTCTTCTCCGACGACGCGATCAAGCTCATCCACGACACCTCCCGCGGCTACCCCCGCGCGGTCAACAACCTCGCCGTCCAAGCCCTGCTGTCCGCCTACTCCGACAGCAAGTCCATCGTCGACGAAGCCTCCGCCCGCGCCGCCATCGCCGAAGTCACCGAGGAATGACCACCATCGAGCCCGGCACGATGAACATCCCAGTGACACCGTGAACATCAACCGCCCTGCCGGACTCCGTCCGGCAGGGCAATTTCATCGCCCCACATGCTCATCCTGAGTGACAACGCCATGGCCATCTTGAGTGGCAATCAACT
>NZ_JAJPWK010000081.1:0-2552 GCF_046549115.1 Streptomyces sp. x-19
GTGTCAACGGTCAGGGCGACTGCCCCGGTGGCGGACTTGATGACCCACGCACTGGCGGACATGAGAACTCCCCGCGGACACGGGATTTCCCCACTGGCTCCGCGTGATCCTTCTTGGGCCGTGGGTCAGTTCATGGGCCTGACCCCCTTGCCGGAGGTGGCTTCGGTGAGCCGGAAGCTGTCACCCTGGGTGACCACGACGTGAGCGTGGTGGAGGAGCCGGTCGACAGTCGCAGTGGCGAGTGTCTTGGGCATGATCTCGTCGAATCCAGACGGATGAAGATTCGAACTCACGGCCATCGCGCGTCGTTCGTAGGCGGCATCGACCAGGCGGAAGAAGCCTTCGGCGGCGTCCGCGGAGACAGGCAGCAGGCCGATATCGTCGACGATAATGAGGTCCGAGCGGATCAGCCGGGTCATCGCCCGGGCGAGCGAGTCGTCGACGCGGTGCCGGCGGACCAGGGCCCCGAGGTCTTCGATCGCGAACCAGGCGACCGTCATCCCGGCCTCGACCGCGGCTTGCCCGAGGGCCTCGGTGAAGTGGCTCTTCCCAGTGCCCGAGGGCCCGCAGACGCAGAGGTTCTCCTTGCGGGAGATCCATTCCAGGGTCTTCAGCGAGTCCTGGACCTGCCGGGATATGGAGGACGCGGTTTCGTCCCAGTCGCCGAAGGTCTTCCCGGCGGGGAACCCGGCCCGCTTGCGGCGAGTCCGCAGGTTCGCGGCATCCCGGCCAGCGGCTTCCTCGGCCAGCAGGACACGGACCACCTCGGCGGGATCCCAGCGTTGGGCCTTGGCGGTGGGGATCAGGTCGGTCAACGCCCGGCGGATGTGCGGGAGCTTGAGCCGCCGGGTGAGCTCGATGGCCTCGGCGAGCGGGTCGCCGTGGGAACCCGAGACGGTGCGAAGAGGGGTGGCCATCAGTGTTCGTCTCCTTCAGGGGCGACGCCGAAGCGGGACCAGGCGGACGTGCCCGGCTGGAGGCTGTGGTCCTCCGAAGCCCGGGTCGGCTCGGCGACCGTGCGTCCGATGTGGTGGTCAAGAATCGAGATGAGGTCGTTCTCGGCGAACCGGCCGGCGATCGCCGCCGTACCGAGCGCCCGGTCGACCTCCGCGATGCCGTGGAGCTTGGCGAGCTGGACGGCCTCGGCCATCTTCGGCCGCATCCTCCTCGCTCCCGCGGCCGCGGCCTCGGTCAGCCAGGACGCCGCCCCGGGACCGAGAGTGAGGAACGCGGCTTCCTCCGAGCTGGTGGCCTTCGGGGTGCGGTCGCCTTCCTTGTCCTCGCGGGGCGGGTAGTGCTCGTCTTTGATCGACGGGTTGCCCGGGGTGGACCGGCGGTGTCGGGCGGCCTCGACCGCGCCGTCGGCGGTCACTGCGGTGACGACGAGCTCGTCGCCGTGGAAGCGGGCCCAGACCGTCTCGCCGGCCAGCTGGTGCGGGACCGAATACCGCGCCGAGTCCACCGAGATCGTCGCGTCGTTCGCGACCCTGCGGGTCGTTCCCAGAGCCGCGGTGAACGGGTTCTCCGGCAGCGGATGCAACCGATGTCGTTCCTCCGCCAGGGCCTCGACGGGGCGGCGTCTGATCGCCCGGTGGACCTTGTTGTTCACCTCGGCGGTGAACTGACGGCAGGCGTCCTCGAGTTCGGTGAAGTCCCGGTAGGCGGGACGGAGATTGATATCCGTGGGCACCAGGTCCCGCTTCGCGATCCGCACCGTCGCCTCGGACCCGCCCTTGGACTGCGGATCCGCCGGGACGCAAGTGCGGACCGTGAGCCCGTAGTGGTGGCCGATCTCGATGATCTGCGGGTTGCGGACCGGTATCCGCGCGATATGGTCCGTCGTGACCGTCCGCTCGTTGTCGGTGAGCGCGTAGGTCGGGGCCCCACCGATCTGCCGCAGTGTCGCATCCAGGCAACTCGCAATCGTCGGCAGTGTCTTGTCGAGCACCGGGATGACCACCCGGAACCTCGACCAGGCCAGCCACGCGCACCACAGCCACGTTTTGCGGCCTGCCATTTTCGGGCCGTCGCCCCAGTCCCACTGGACCCACAGCCCGGGCTCGGGGATCCATGGGCGGAACACCCGGCGGTGGCCGGCCCGATACGACGCCTTCGCCACCGCGACCGCCCGCCGCGTGGTGCGGTCGGTGCCCGTGAAGCCCATCGCCGTGATCTTCTCGTGCACCCGGTCGGCACCGATCCGGCCGCCGGACCGCTCGATCAGCTCCTCGATCTTCGGCAGATACCCGTCGATCATCTTCGGCCGCTGCTGCCGCTTGGACGGGTCGCCGCCCTTGTCACGGAGCTCGACATACCGCTTCACGGTGTGATGGTCGACCCCGGCCAGCTCGGCCGCCCCACGGTAACTCCCCGTGAGGTCATACGCTTCCAAAATCTCCATGATCTCCTCTTTCGTCTTCACACCGACCAAAGGAACAGGCCGGTACATAAAGACACCGGAAGGATCACGCGTCCATCAACGGGGAGATCCCGTGTCCGCCTGCGGGGAGGCGATCGAACCGCCTACGGGGAGCTTCGCATTTCCGCCGTCA
>NZ_JAJPWK010000082.1:0-2550 GCF_046549115.1 Streptomyces sp. x-19
AACTCCATGGCGTAGAGGAAGCCGGCCGCCCGGGTCGCCGTGGAGCGGGGCATCTCGACGACGCCCATGACCGTGCCCAGCTGCCCGGTGTGGGTCTGGCCGGTCATGACGTAGTGGAAGGCCACCATGCGCCTGTCCGGAACGACGTCGTCGCAGAAGTCGTCAGCGGTAGCGGTGTGCTTGGAGGACATGCGGGCTCCTCAGTGGCGGTAGAGGTGGGCGGGGTGCTCGGCGGTGGTCTCCTGCCAGCGGCGGTTCTCCGCGGCGTCGACGTACTTGACGCGGACCGTGAAGGAGCAGTCCGGGTCGGAGCAGCGGTACGTGGTCGTGCCGAAGCGGTCGACCACGGTGCCGACGACCCAGACGGTCGTGGCGAGACAGGCCAGCGCACAGGCGACGATCAGCGACAGCGGCACGCCGTAGGAGGCCAACTTGGTACCGATGGAGACGGCGTTGGCCACCCCCAGCACAGCGCTGACGGTGACGACGAGCCGAGAGACAGTCGTACGGGACATGGGTCTCCGTTCAGGCGGCGAGCGCGGGGGACTCCGCGCAGGTCAAACAGGTACCGAGCGAGGTGGGGAGGGTGTAGCCCGCGTCCCGCCGGCAGCAGGGGCACCACCGGCGGGCGGCCAGGGCCTTGGCGACGGCTGCCCATCGGGCCGGGGTCATCGGCCGGACCGGCCGGGCGAGGTCGAGGCGGTAGAGGTAGGCGGCCCGCACCCCGCGGTGGCGGGAGTGCCACAGGATCTGTGCGGCGACGGGCTGGCCGCCGGGCCGCAGGCCCGCCGCGCGGAGCTGTCGGCGGGTGGCCAGCCCGTCGGGGGCGAGGCGGTAGGGGTAGGTGGGGATGCCGTAGCGGGCCCCGTCGGGGTCCCAGAACCGCGGGCCGGGCATCAGCGACGGTCGGGGCGGGGCATGGCGCGGCACCTTTCGGCGTGGGCCTGGGCGCGCGACTGAAGGTCCGGCAGCACCTCGTCGATCTTCCGCTCCTTCTCGGCGACGGAGTCGGTGTAGAACGTCTCGGGGTCCTCGTGGTCCTGCCACGGGCACCGCTCACCTCCGCAGGTAGCCCGCAGCAGGCCGCTGTCGTAGCGGAGGTCGATGACGGCGTTGGCGACGGTGAGGTAGCGCGCGATAACACCCTCCGGCCATGCGGCCTGGGTGCTGGCGATGATGCTCATGTGGGTCTCCTAGCTGGCGATGGCGGTGGGGAAGGCGGCGAGGTAGGGCTCGCGGGTGCGGACCCGGCTGCGTGCGGTGCGTGCGGTGGACTCGGAGGAGCCGAGGCCGACGGTGGCCATGGCGCCGGTCATCCGGGCGCTGCTCGGCTGGGTGAAGTCCGTGCCGTACAGGGCGCGGATCAGTTGGTCGACGCGGTTGGGGTAGATCACCGGCATGCACAGGTCGACGGCCGTCGACGCCGCCTCGACGCCGCCGGCCGGGCCGTCGAGGGGCTCCGGGGCGGGGCCGACGCCCATCGACGGGGCATCGACGGACTCTGCCGGCAGCGCCGGTTCGGGCACCGACCTGTCGAGTGTCGGAGCCGGGTCGACGACCGGCCCGGTGACCGCGGTGGTGGTGTCGTCGACGGGCGTCGAGGGGGTGTCGACGGGTTCGGCGGTGGTGTTGACGGGGGTGGTGATGCGGGCGGCGAGGTAGGAGTGGACTTGCCGCATCAGTGCGCCGAACGCGAGGAGCGCGGCGACGGGTGGGACGGCGGCGACGACGTAGTCGAGGCCCTGGGCGTGCTCGCCGACGCCGGCCACGTTCAGGGCGATGGAGCCGCCGGACCCGGCGGCTGCCAGGACGATGGCCCACACGTCGACCCGCTGGGCCAGGGAGGCGCGCAGGATGAGCAGTTCGCCGATGACGATGAACAGGTCGACCGTCGCGGGCCAGGCCCAGGACCTCGCGGTCGCGTCGGCCATGCCGTGACGGGCGGCGACGTCGTGCAGGTGCTCGTAGGAGAGCCAGAACGCCGCCGCCGTGAGGACGACCGTCAACGCGCCCGCGAGGATGGCGATGATGTAGCCGATGTCGACGGGCGTCGAACGCTCTTTGACGCCCGTCGACCGGCCGTCGACGTGGGGTGAGGAACCGACGTCGGCGGCGGCGGTTGCGTCGCTCATGCCTCGGTCTCCTCGGGCTCGTAGACCATGCCCAAGTGCCACAAGTGGCCGCTGGCCTCCTGGAGATAGCCGCGCAGTTCGGTCAGGGCGACGTCCGCGTCGACGAGCGCGGCCTGGGCGCCGTAGGCGTGAATGCCGGGTGCGGTCCCGTCGTCCGGGGCGAGCCGTCCGGCGGCCAGGTCGCGCAGCACGCGGCCCTCGATGTGGTCGATCGCCTGCTGCAACCGCGCACACATCTCCACCAGGGCGACCGCGGCGCGGCTGGCCTCGGGCGTGCTGTCGTACCCGCCGGCCATGGCGCCGTGGTTGTGTTGGCGCACTGCCTCGGAGGCGGCCTGCAGCTGCTCGGCGGGGCTCAGGGACTCGCTCATGCTGCCTCTCCCGTCCCTGCGGGCTGTACGTCCAGGGCGGCCAGCAA
>NZ_JAJPWK010000083.1:0-2497 GCF_046549115.1 Streptomyces sp. x-19
TCCGATGTCGCCGCTGCGGTGGACGGTGAAGTCGACCCGTACCCTCGCGCGGGAGCTGACCCGGGGCGGCCACAAGGTCAGCGCCGATACCGTCGCTGACCTGCTGCGAGAGGAGGGCTTCAGCCTGTAGGCCAACGCCAAGACCCTGGAGGGCGGCCAGCATCCGGACCGGGATGCCCAGTTCCGCTATCTCAACGAGCAGGCGCGCGGGCACCGGGATGCCGGCCAGCCCGTGATCAGCGTGGACACCAAGAAGAAGGAACTGGTCGGAGAGTTCAAGAACAGCGGCCGCTCGTGGCGGCCTGCGGGTGTCCCGGTGCCGGTGCACATCCATGACTTCGCCGACCCACTGCTGGGCAAGGCGATCCCGTATGGCATCTACGACCTGGCTGAGAACACCGGCTGGGTCAATGTCGGCACCGATCACGACACCGCGGCATTCGCGGTGGAATCGATCCGCCGCTGGTGGCACGGCCAGGGCCAGGCCGCCTACCCGCAGGCGACACGGCTGCTGATCACCGCCGACGCCGGCGGCTCCAACGGCTATCGCATTCGAGCTTGGAAGCTCGAACTCGCCCGGCTCGCCGCCGAGACGGGCCTGACCGTCACCGTCTGCCATCTGCCGCCTGGCACACAATGCCGTTGCTTGAGTCAGTGAACTATCGTCGGCTGCAGGGTGATGTCCTTGGGGGCAACGCGCCGTGTCGGCTGCCTGTCCCGGGTGTTGATCCGGTAGGAGAGCTTGGAAGAGTACTTCGAGTCCGGCCGTTTGAGGTGCCGGTCCGCCTCGCGCAGGCGCCTGGCGCCGTTGTCGAGTTTCCGGTGCACCTTCGCCGCCAGCATGGCCAGGAACTTCTTGATCTTCTCGGGTGTGTCCGCACACTGACGGACCACACTGCGCCGCGTGTGCTTGAGGACTTTGACGAACGAGACCCGGTCCGGATCGATGCCGTTGTCGTCGGCCAGGGACATGATGATCCGCATGAGGCAGTGGTGCACGACCAGGTGCGCCCAGACCTCCTGCCGCACCAGATCCGGGTCGCCCGACCGCAGAACCTCGGCCGGCCCGCGCTGGAAGGTCTTGATCTGCCGAAACGCCGACTCCGCCTCCCACCTCGCATGGTAGAGCCGAGCCAACTCCGTCGCCGGAAAGGCAACCGGGTCGAGCAGATCGGTAAGTAACCTGACCACCTCACCGCCGTCGACGCGGTACTCGATCACCCGGACCAGCACCCCACCGTGGTGTGCGCCCTTCTGCCCGGCCAGGTTCATCCTGGCCAAGTAGGTACCGTCGGGAAGATGCTCGACCGGCCGATGTGCCACCGGCGAACGAGCCCGGATCAGCAAGTGCGCCCCGGCCCCGAGGTACATCTTCCACAAAGCTACCCCGGGAAAGTTCCGGTCCATGATGACCAACATCCCGCTCGCCGAGCCAGCCAGAGCGATTGCCAGCTCCCGCTCACCTCCGCTGAATCCGCCCACCGCCGCATCGACCTGCGCATGTGTGCCGCACTCGGTCAGCGTCACCACCCGGACCTGAGGGAAACCCGCCGGCTGCCCGTTCTTGACCGGGCCGCCGAACGCAACCCGGTTGGCCGTCGTATCCGGCGCATCCAGCACGAACCCGTCTACCGCGACCAACCGCATCCCGCGGTAGAAGGCGCCCTCCAAGCTGATGGGGGCCAACGGGCCGGCCAGCTCACGGAACACAGCCTCCAGGACCAGCGGCCCCAGACGCTTGCGCGCCCGCGTGAACGAGGACATGTTCGGGATCCTCCCGCTCAACTCACGGACAGCACCCACCAGTTGCTCCGCAACGTCATCATAGGAATCCTGCTGGAACAACGCCAAGGCAAGCGTGAAGTAGACCATGAACCCGGCCGGTAGTGCACCGGGCTTCTCGTCCCGGACTCCGCACTTCTCCAGCACCCTGGCGACCAGTTCCGGGGTCACCCATCGGGTCACCACACCCAGTCGCACATGATCGGACAATCCCACCCAAGGATGCATACCGAGCCCAACGACCCCGCTTCTCCAACGTCACTGGGAACTGCTTGACGAGTTCAAGCAACGGCATTGGCCTGGCACATCAAAGTGGAACAAGATCGAGCACCGGCTCTTCTCCCACATCACCATGAACTGGCGCGGCCGCCCGCTGACCAGCCACGAAGTCATCATCGAATCCATCGCCGCGACCACCACCTGCACCGGACTACGCGTCACCGCGCAGCTGGACACCAACACCTACCTGACCGGAGTCACCATCGACGACGCAGAGATGGCGGCCCTGCCGCTGACCCGCCACACCTTTCACGGCGACTGGAACTACGCCCTGCACCCCCAGTCGGCCCCGTCCATCCCTACGGCTCCAGCCCCGCAGGCACCGACGCCGGACTGGGACCCGGACACGCTGTCCGACCCGGCACTGACCGGACTGTCCCCACACCAACTGGACGATGTGACCCGGGCCCTGGCCCCGGAAGGAGATACCCAGCGC
>NZ_JAJPWK010000084.1:0-2274 GCF_046549115.1 Streptomyces sp. x-19
AACTCCATGGCGTAGAGGAAGCCGGCCGCCCGGGTCGCCGTGGAGCGGGGCATCTCGACGACGCCCATGACCGTGCCCAGCTGCCCGGTGTGGGTCTGGCCGGTCATGACGTAGTGGAAGGCCACCACTCGCCTGCCCGGAACAGGGACGTCCGAGAAGTCGTCAGCGGTAGCGGTGCGCTTGGAGGACATGCGGGCCCCTCAGTGGCGGTAGAGGTGGGCGGGGTGCTCGGCGGCGGTCTCCTGCCAGCGGCGGTTCTCCGCGGCGTCGACGTGCCGGATGCGGACGGTGAAGTCGCAGGCCGGGTCCGGGCACCGGTACGTCGTCGAGGCGAACGCCTTGATGAGGAGTTCGACGACCCACACGGTCGTGGCGAGACAGGCCAGCGCACAGGCGACGATCAGCGACAGCGGCACGCCGTAGGCGGCCAACTTGGTGCCGATGGAGACGGCGTTGGCCACCCCCAGCACGGCGCTGACGGTGACGACGAGCCGAGAGACGGTCGTACGGGACATGGGTCTCCGTTCAGGCGGCGAGCGCGGGGGACTCCGCGCAGGTCAGACAGGTACCGAGCGAGGTGGGGAGGGTGTAGCCCGCGTCCCGCCGGCAGCAGGGGCACCACCGGCGGGCGGCCAGGGCCTTGGCGACGGCGGCCCATCGGGCCGGGGTCATCGGCCGGACCGGCTGGGCGAGGTCGAGGCGGTAGAGGCAGGCGGCCCGCACCCCGCAGCGGCGGGACTGCCACAGGATCTGTGCGACGACGGGCTGGCCGCCCGGCCGCAGTCCGCGGGCGCGGAGCTGCCGGCGAGTGGCCAGCCCGTCAGGGGCGAGGCGGTAGGGGTAAGTGGGGATGCCGTAGCGGGCCCCGTCGGGGTCCCAGAACCGCGGGCCGGGCATCAGCCGGCGATGGCGGTAGGGAAGCCGGCGAGGTACGGCTCGCGGGTGCGGACCCGGCTGCGGGCGGTACGTGCGGTGGACTCGGAGGAGCCGAGGCCGACGGTGGCCATGGCGCCGGTCATCCGGGCGCTGCTCGGCTGGGTGAAGTCCGTGCCGTACAGGGCGCGGATCAGTTGGTCGACGCGGTTGGGGTAGATCACCGGCATGCACAGGTCGACGGCCGTCGACGCCGTCTCGACGCCGTCAGCGGGTCCGTCGAGGGGCTCCGGGGTGGCGCCGACGCCCATCGACGGGGCATCGACGGACTCTGCCGGCAGCGCCGGTTCGGGCACCGACCTGTCGAAGGATGGAGCCGGGTCGACGACCGGCCCGGTGACCGCGGTGGTGGTGCGGTCGACGGGCGTCGAGGGGGCATCGACGGGTTCGGTGGTGGTGTTGACGGGGGTGGTGATGCGGGCGGCGAGGTAGGAGTGGACTTGCCGCATCAGTGCGCCGAACGCGAGGAGCGCGGCGACGGGTGGGACGGCGGCGACGACGTAGTCGAGGCCCTGGGCGTGCTCGCCGACGCCGGCCACGTTCAGGGCGATGGAGCCGCCGGACCCGGCGGCTGCCAGGACGATGGCCCACGCGTCGACCCGCTGGGCCAGGGAGGCGCGCAGGATGAGCAGTTCGCCGATGACGATGAACAGGTCGACTGTCGCGGGCCAGGCCCAGGACCTCGCGGTCGCGTCGGCCATGCCGTGACGGGCGGCGACGTCGTGCAGGTGCTCGTAGGAGAGCCAGAACGCCGCCGCTGTGAGGACCACCGTCAGGGCGCCCGCGAGGATGGCGATGATGTAGCCGATGTCGACGGGCGCCGAACGCGCTTTGCCGCACGCAGTGTCAGCGTCGACGCCCGTCGACCGACCCTCGACGCGGGGCGAGAAACCGACGTCGGCGGCGGCGGTTTCGTCGCTCATGCCTCGGTCTCCTCGGGCTCGTAGACCATGCCCAGGTGCCACAAGTGGCCGCTGGCCTCCTGGAGATAGCCGCGCAGCTCGTCCAGGGCGACGCGTGCATCTCCGAACGCTGCCTGGGCGCCGTAGGCGTGAATCCCGGGCGCGGTCCCGTCGTCCGGGGCGAGCCTTCCGGCGGCCAGGTCGCGCAGGACCCGGCCGTCGATGTGGTCGATCGCCTGCTGCAACCGTGCGCACATCTCCACCAGGGCGACCGTGGCGCGGCTTGCTTCGGGCGTGCTGTCGTACCCGCCAGCCATGGCGCCGTGGTTGTGTTGGCGCACTGCCTCGGAGGCGGCCTGCAGCTGCTCGGCGGGGCTCAGGGACTCGCTCATGCTGCCTCTCCCGTCCCTGCGGGCTGTACGTCCAGGGCGGCCAGCAA
>NZ_JAJPWK010000085.1:0-2204 GCF_046549115.1 Streptomyces sp. x-19
GCCTGACCCTCTACCAGGCCCTGGACCTCCTCCAACACCTCCTGGCCACCTGGACAGGCACCTGCCCCACCTGCCACCAACCCACCCCCTGGCAGCCCTACGACACCACCTAACAAAGCACTACTAGCTGTCCCGCAGCGCCCGCTCCAACAGCGGCACCGCCCGTGCCAGTTCAGGCACCGACAGATAGGCGTAGGTAAGGGTGTTGCGCGAGGACGGCTTATAGTGATGGTCCTCGCCCATGACTTTCTCGAACACTCCCAAGGCTCGACGGATATATGCCATAGCCGAGAAGGACAGCCCTTGGTACGCAAGGAAGAGGCCGGAAGCAAGAAGGATTCCGGCGGCACCGGCTTCGGTGCCGCCCTCGGTGTGGTCGGCCAACGCGCCTATGTGGGCTAGAAGGTCTCGCTACACAGGCCACGTTTCAGAGGTACGCGGTGCGCGAGGCAGCACGTTTCTCAGATTGGTGATTGCCAGTTCACGGGGCTCGGTGATGAGTTCCGAAGTGCGATGCTGACCGTCGGCGTCTGCGGTGCGTGCAACGCTCTGCACGAGGCGCCCGGCTGTCCCGGGACCGGCCTATTCGTTGACGATTCCGGTGACGGCGCTGGAGCTGGGTCCGGCGGCCTCCGCGTCTCCGGTGTGCGCGACCTTCGACGGGCCGGGACGGCTACCGCCGGCGTTCCGGATTCCGGTGATCGCGCTGCCGCCGTCGCGGGCCGTCGCGTTGCCGGTGTCGATGGCCGTGTCGCCGCCGAAGGCAGTAACGGATTCAAGGAGCGCGCGCAATTCTGCTGCCGCACCGAACTGTTCGGTCCCTTCGAGGCGGGCGAGCAGGGCCTCGAACCGTCCGGCCCACAGCCCTTCCTGCCGCGCCCGCTCCGCGCCGGCATCGCCTGACGGCGGGGGCATCAGGGCTTGCACGGTGCGATCGAGCCGCACGAGCTCCGCCCTCACGCGGTCGGCGTCACCGCGGCCGACCAACTCTGCGGCACGACGCTGCATTACGGGCCAGAACGCAGTACCCACGGCCCGGACCACTGCCCGTCCGCCTTCTGTCGCCAGTGCCGTCAGCTCTTCAAACAGCATGCTCGCCCCCATTCGCGGCCGCACGCCGCAGGACAACTTCTCATAACTCTCCCGTGTACACGTTCGGAAGTGTCGAGAAGTTTCCGCGGCGACAGCGGCGAGGAGCGCGTGCTGCATCTCCGAACGGTCCCGGTCCACGGCCTGACTCGCCCGCTGATCGTCCACAGCACCGGATCCAGCGCCCTCGGAGGGATCGGGGGAAACGCGACGAGCTGCCGAGTACATGAGACGGGTTGCAGTTCGGTGTCTCGGGAGTGCGACAGGCGCGCCCGAGTTGAAGTAGGGCGGCACGAGAAGCAGGTCCCGGCCGCCGATGTGCACGTTGCGTGCGAAGAGATCGTCGACTTTGAGGACCGGAGGACACCAGCGCACGCCGTCGGACAGGCCGCGCAGGGAGTCCGTCGATGCCGTCGTCGAGCATCGTCGGTCGCGGAGCAGACGGTCGGCTATCCGTGAGTCCCCGGCAGCCCAGCTCGGCAAGTTCCAGGGCTCTGATGCCGGTTGCTGGAGTGGCCACACGCGTCCCGTGACGCTTGTTTGACGCTTTGTGGGACCTGACATTCCGCCTGGTGGGCCTCGAAATGCTGCGCTCAGTGCTCTTCGGACGATTCATGTCCGAGGCCCGAGCGTGCCGTGGCAAGGGCCGAGCGGGCCTGGCTTTCGAGCGTGCTTTCGCCCAGCGCGTGGAAGATGTCGATAGCTTGGATTAGCGACTCTGCCGCCGACGCGTACTCCCCTGATGCGAGCTGGGCGGCGCCGAGGTTCATGAGTGCTTGGCCCTCACTCATGCGGTCCTCGGTGGTACGCAGTAGCGCGACTGCCCGACGGTAGGTCCGTGTCGCCTTGGAGACCTCGCCCAGGCCGAGTTGGGCCAAGCCCAAGTTGTGCAGTGCGCGTCCTTCGAGGAGCTTGCAGTTGAGTGTGTGGAAGATGTCGACGGCGCGTTGGGTGGCCTCGGCGGATCGTGCCAAGTGTTCGGCAGCTGCTAAGGACTTGCAGATCATCAACACGTCGTCTTGATCTTGCTGTTGGCTGCGTTACTCAGGGCGGTGACCCGGGCCTGGAGGGTTGCGAGGGCGGCTGGTGGAGTGGTCGCCGGTGGGATGCCGATG
>NZ_JAJPWK010000086.1:0-2010 GCF_046549115.1 Streptomyces sp. x-19
CTAGGCCCTGTACGGAGTCGTGATCACCGCGCCGGTAGAACATTCGTGTGACGAGACGTGAACTGAGCGATGGCGACTGGACATTGGTGGAGCCGCTACTGCCGATAGGTGGGTCCGGGCCGTTCCCACATCGACTGCGGGACCAGTTCGAGGGTGTGGTCTGGCGGTTCCGTACTGGGAGCCAGTGGCGGGAGATGCCGGAGGAGTTCGGAGCCTGGTCAACGGTCTATGACCGGTTCCGCCAGTGGCGGGACGCTGGGGTGTTCCAGGCCCTGATGGAGGCGCTGATCTCCGAGGCCGCGCGGCGCGGACAGGTGGACCTGTCGCTGGTCAGCGTGGACTCCACCACCGCCCGCGCGCATCACGACGCGGCGGGTGCACGGGTGAGCGAGAGCATCCTGACCGCCCTGGAGGAGACTATCAAGCAGTCAAAGGGGGCCGCCGGAAGGGACAAAAGGATCAAGAAGGTGCGGGAGGAGTCGACGCGGCCGACCCCGTCCGTGTCGAGCGGCGCCGGATTCGCCGACGGCGCCGCGCACGGCTGAAGGCCGCCGCCCTGGGGCGCTCGCGAGGTGGGCTGACCAGCAAGGTGCACCTGGCGGCCGAACGGCGCTGCCGTCCGCTGTCCTTCGTTCTCACCCCTGGGCAGGCCGCCGACAGCCCTCAGTTCATCCCCGTCCTTGGGGGCATCAAGGTCCGCGGCCCGGTGGGGCGGCCGCGTACCCGGCCCGATGCCGTCGCCGCCGACAAGGCGTACTCCTCCCGCCGCAGCCGTGCCCACCTGCGCAATCGCGGGATCAAGGCGGTCATCCCCGAGAAGGCCGACCAGGCCGCCCACCGCAAGAGAAGGGGCCACCGTGGCGGGCGGCCTGTGTGCCACGACGTCGAGCTCTACCGGGATCGCAACACTGTGGAACGCCTGATCAACAAGTTGAAGGCGTGGCGCGGAATCGCCACCCGATATGACAAGACGCCCGAGAGTTATCTCGCCGCACTCCACCTTCGCGGCGCGGTCATCTGGCTCCGTAGCCTCCGCCCCTCCAATTGATCACAACCCTGAACGGGCCTAATCGCTATCGACGAGGGCCTGCCAGTCTCGACTGCGCGGCAAGCCCTCCATCAGCTGCACGAATTCGTCGTGCAGCCGACCGTTGGTGACCAGCACCGACATGTCGCCCCGCAGTACAGACGTCCCTCCCAGATCGGTCACCCGGCCGCCTGCCTCCGTGACGATGACCGGCATCGGAGCCACGTCCTCGTAACCCATCGGCGGACCGGCGATGACGCCCGCGTCGGCCCGACCTGTCACCAGGGCCGCGATTATGCCGGTCGAAGGGGTCAGAAAGACCCGGCGGTGGAGGGTGGAAAGGAGTTCCTCCGGCCAGCCGGCCGGGTTGTGCATCTGCGTCCTTGCCCCGTCCAGGCTGGTCCGTTCCGTGACCCGAGCGCGGCGGCCCAACTGCAAGTCCGGGTCCGGTCCCGGCAGCACCCAGCAGCCCAGGCCGCGGCCCGCCACCACCATCTGCTGCCTCAGCGGCATGTTGATGACTCCGATGGCCGGCCCGTGCTCGTCCTCATAGGCGAGATCGTTCGAGAACAGCGGCACCCGGTGAGTGAAGTATGTGGTGCCGTTGATGGGGTCGATGATCCATCGCCGTCCCGATGACCCGCTGGTCGCTCCTCTCTCCTCTCCGAAGATTCCGTCGTCCGGCATCCGGCTACTCAGCTCGGCTCTGATCAACTCCTCGACCGCCACGTCGATCTCGGTGACCTCGCTGCCGTCCTCCTTGCGACGGCTGTGCCAGTCACCACCGAAGAATCCCTCCACGGACACCTGCCCAGCGCGACCGGCCAGGCGAACAGCGAAGTCCAGGAGCTCACGGTCAACGGGAGGAGCATCGAACGCATAGTCCATCCGGCGAGCCTTTCACGAGCTCCATGATGCGTGAGGCCAGATCAACTTCTTCCACCGCGGAGCCAGCATTGATCATGACTCCGCACAGGCCCTAG
>NZ_JAJPWK010000087.1:0-1956 GCF_046549115.1 Streptomyces sp. x-19
GGCTCCACCAACGCCCATAGTTCATCCGACACGATCCACGGCCGCGACTGACGCTTTCCCACGACCAGACCAACGAGCAGATACGCCAACAGTCACATGATCAACCACTTCTGTTAGGACCTCTAAGTCAGGTACCGGACGTGACCCTCGGCATGTTTAGTCATGGTTGCAGCACCGATCCTCCAAACAAGGCAACGGCGAGCCTGTGCGTTCCGACCTCGCCACGCCTCGGGCAGTGTGTAGCCCTCATCGCGGCTGCCGGGTACCGCCGCAGCAAGGTTGAGGCCCCGATCCCGCAGCGCCGCACCCCACGGCCCACGGACACGACCGGCGGACTGCCGGTTATCCGGACGCCCCGCAGGCCGAAGCCCACCGAGTGACCTCCGCGACAGCGCTACCCGGATGGGGAATTGGACCGAGAAGCCGGGCGGCCGCTGGGCCTGCCGCCGGCCTCCTGGCCGTCGCCTGCCGCCCTGTGGCTCCGGGCTGTCGCCGGTCCGGCGCTCCGGCGGCCGCGCTGTGCCCTGGCAGCCGTGGCCGGGTGCTGTGGCGGCGCCGCCTGTCGGTCTGGCGGCGGCGTCAGGGGGCGTCGTGGACCTGCAGCTGCTCGTTCGCCGCGCCCGCGTTCCGCCCATCTCGCCTTGCGCCCCGCGGTCGTCCTGTGGGTCCGGCCCGCGGGCCGCCGCCCGGGCCGCAGCCCGCTTCGCTGCCTGGGCTGTCGCCGGCCTGCCGCTCGGTCGCTGCCCCGCCCCCGGGCCCGACTCCGCCCACTCACCGCGCCGCCCCCGCCCGCGACGCCCGACACACAGGCTCTTGGGCGTGACGAGTTCAGGCCGTCTTACGCGGTCCGCTGCGGCGGTAGCCCTCCCAGACCGGGCCGCCCGCCGCGTCGAGGACCTCTGTGACCAGCGAGGTGAGGCCTTCCGGTGCGCCGTGCAGCGCGGCTTGCGCCGTCTGGTCCAGGCGCGCGGCGAGGTCCGGTGCGACGGGTTCGAGGCGCCGGGCCAGCCACTTGCCGCCGCCGAGCCACGTGCCGTGGCTCAGCAGTGCCAGCTCGCCGCTGCGCCGGACGAGTTCGGCCACGACGAACAGCCGCTCGCCCGCATCCGTACAGGCGGCGAAGTCGTCGAGCAGGTCCGTCAGCGCGTACCGGGCGTCTTCGAGCGCCGTGTCGGTGACCGGGGGCGGGCCTGCGGCCGCGAGGCGTTTCGCCGTCTTAGCGATCCGTGCTCCGGTTCCGTCGGCGTCGAGCAGCAGCGCCCCCTGGGCGCACATCCACAGCAGGGGCGAGTTCCGCTGCACGATCTCCGGGGTCACGAAGGTGTGCCAGGAGTCCTCGGTGTGCACGAACAACTCCACCGGCCAGTCCCCGTACCGCAGGCTCTCGCGGTACGGGGCGGGCGGGCCGTCGAGCAGCACGACGACGTCCAGGTCGGACCGGGCGGTGCGCCGGCTCGTCAGGACACTGCCGCCGAGGAACGCGGCGCGGGCGTCGGGGTGGCGCTCCAGAACAAGGGCACGGGCAAGATCGAGTACGTCCATGCCCACACTCTGCCGTGATCCTTCGGACTCCGAAGCACCGCCCCGCACCTCAGCGACACGGCATGAGACAACCAGAAGAATCGCAGGTCACGGACTGTCGACAATCGTCGACTCACTGACCTGGGGCGATGGTGGGCTGCCTGGTTCGGGCGGGTGCGCCCGAAGTTGTTGTCGCCTGCGCAAGGGCCGCTGAAAGCGCGGGAACACCGGCATCTACTGAGCGCGGTACGGGCGGCAAGCCAGATGCACCTGACCGGCGCGCACTGGACCCTGCTGCTCACCACCGACCGCTAGTAGTGCTTTGTTACGTGGTCTTGTCACGGTGGGTGTGTGGTAGTTCGCTGGTTGTATGAGGGCTGGGGAACTTGCTGTGTGTCGGGGCCGGTTGGAGGAGTTTGCCGGGGAGGTGTTTGC
>NZ_JAJPWK010000088.1:0-1771 GCF_046549115.1 Streptomyces sp. x-19
TGCCGTTTGCGGTGGGTGCGGTGGAGATTTTTGGTGAGTTGCCGCGGGAGTGTTTGGCGCATGTGACGGTTGAGGGGGATGGGGTTCGTGCGGGTGCGGTGACGGCGCAGGTGGCGTTGTTGGACGCCGAGGGGACCGTCCTCGTCCGCATGAAGGACCTGCTGGTGCGGGCCGTGGCCCTGGACGGGAACGCGGACGGCGCCCCGACCCCGGCCCTGGCCCCGACCTCAGCTCCGGCGCTGGTCCGTGACGTCGAACGGTCGGCGACCACGGCCGCGCCGGAGTCCGGGACGCCGGCACCGGATGCCGGGCCGGACGACCTGCGGGGCCGCACCGAGCGCTACCTCACCGGGGTGCTGGCCGGCACCACCAAGATGGACGCCGCGGAGATCGACCCGACCGTGCCGCTGGAGCGCTACGGCATCGACTCCCTGATGATCACCCGGCTCAACGCCGAGCTGGAGGAACGGATCGGCGAGCAGCTGTCCAAGACGCTGTTCTTCGAGTACCAGACGGTCGAAGAGCTCGTGGAGTACTTCGTCGAGGAGCACGCCGAGCGCCTCCAGGAGCTCACCGCGCGAACCGCACCGGAAGCGTCCGGTCCGCAGCCCGCTCCCGATGCGACCGACGCCCCCGACGCCCCCGACGCCCCCGACGCCCCCGACGCCAGTGCGGCCGGGGCCGCCGCGTCACCGGCCGCGCCCGTCCGCAACGGCCGCTTCCTGGCCCCCGGTGACCTGACGGGGACGGCGGAGCCCGCCGCGAACGGGAGCGACGATCACCGCGGCGAGGCCATCGCGGTGATCGGGTTGAGTGGTCGGTATCCGATGGCGGATGACCTGGGTGAGTTCTGGGAGAACTTGGCGGAGGGGCGGGACTGCGTCACGGAGGTGCCGCGGGAGCGGTGGGATCACGAGCGGTTCTTCGACGCGGATGCTTCGCGGGCCGGTGGGACGTACGGCAAGTGGGGCGGCTTCCTGTCGGACGTCGACAAGTTCGACCCGCTCTTCTTCCCCATCATGCCGCGCGAGGCCGAGCTGATGGACCCGCAGGAGCGGCTGTTCCTCCAGACCTCGTGGCACGTCCTGGAGGACGCCGGCTACCGGCGCAAGGACCTCCGCGAACGCCAGGTCGGCGTGTTCGTCGGCGTCATGTACGGCGAGTACCAGTTCCACGGCGCACTGGACGCGTTGCGCGGCGGTCGGGCGGTGACCAACTCCTCCTACGCCTCGATCGCCAACCGGGTCTCCCACCTGCTGGACCTGCACGGGCCGAGCATGGCGGTGGACACGATGTGTTCGTCGTCGTTGACCGCGCTGCACCTGGCGTGCGAGAGCCTGCGGCGCGGGGAGAGCGACCTGGCGATCGCGGGTGGCGTCAACGTCTCCGTGCACCCCTACAAGTACGTCTTCCTCAGCCAGGGCGGCTACCTGTCGACGGACGGGCGGTGCCGGTCGTTCGGGGCCGGGGGCAGCGGTTACGTGCCCGGTGAGGGTGTCGGTGCGGTGCTGCTCAAGCCGCTCGCCCGGGCGGTCGAGGACGGCGACCACATCTACGGCGTCGTCCTCGGCGAGGCGCTCAACCACGGCGGCAAGACCAACGGCTACACGGTGCCGAATCCGCGGGCGCAGGAGCGGGTGATTGCTGCGGCGTGGGGTCGGGCGGGGGTGGAGCCGGGTTCGGTGTCGTATGTGGAGGCGCATGGGACGGGGACGTCGTTGGGGGATCCGATTGAGATCACGGGTCTGCGGCGGGCGTTTGGTGGTGTTGG
>NZ_JAJPWK010000089.1:0-1699 GCF_046549115.1 Streptomyces sp. x-19
GTCATCTCGTTCGGCTACCTGCACGACGCACCGCCGACGGCGCATCTCACGCTCGACCTGCGTGAGCACTTCCGGGACCCACACGTCAGCCCGGAGTTGCGGTACATGACAGCCCTGGACGTGCCGGTCCGTACCGCGGTGCTCAACACCCCCGGCATCACCGACCTGGTCGAGGCCACGGCGAACGCGGTGAACGCGTTCGCCTCCGGCCCCAGCGCCGGGCCGGTCACCGTCGCCACCGGCTGCGCCGGCGGGCGACACCGCGCCCCGACCGTCGCCCTGGCCCTGACCAGCTGGCTCCGCCTGGCGGGCCACGAGGTCACGGTCACCCACCGAGACCTCCACCGGCCCGTCGTCCAGCGCTGAAGACGCTCTCACCTGATCGCCCTGATGGTCGCAAGGCCGGGTTCGACTCCCGGCCAGGGCACCGGCCGCTCCTGTGCGGCCCGCCGCGAACATGACCGGCCGGAGCCCGTCGTCGCGGCTTAACCGGCTGGTTGCCCAGGTCGCGACCACGCCCAGACCCGACAGGAGTCCCGCTCCGATGCCCGACGCCTCGACGTTCGCTGCTGCCTTCGCCACCCTCTACGTCGCTCACAGCGTGGGGGACCACTGGGTGCAGACCTCGTGCCAGTCCGCCGACAAGGGCCGCCCCGGCTGGGTCGGACGGCTGGCCGGCGCCCGGCACGTCGCCACCCTGACCGCCACCAAGCTCGCCTTACTCCTTCCCGTCGCCGCCCTGCTCGGCCTGCACCTGTCGGCCCTGGGCCTGGTGCTGGGGCTGGGGCTGGACGCGGTGACGCACTGGTGGGCCGACCGCCGCAGCACCCTCGCCTGGCTCGCCCGAATCACCGGCAAAACAGAGTTCTACGGGCTGGGCACCAGAGCACACCCCGCACACCCGGCCACCGCCAAGGGCGCCCCGGCCGCGCACCTGGGGACCGGCGCCTACGCGCTCGACCAGTCCTTCCACCACCTGTGGCTGCTGATCGCAGCCGTCCTGATCGCCACCATCTGACCCCGAACGGCAAGCGGCCCCGGGATTGCCCCCCGGAGCCGCCCTTGGGCCGTTCACTTCGAAAGGACTCAACCCATGAGCACCATCATCGCACTCGCCCCCGACCCGGACCGTGAGCCCACCGCCGCGGAGCTGGATGCGATCGCCGTCGAGACGCCGCTCATCGAGGCGGAGGTGGAGCTGCTGGACGCGCAGATCCGGGCCCTGGACGGCCCGGTGACGGAGGTGGACCAGCAGCGGATCCGGCGGGCCCGCCGCAAGATGCTCGCGGCCCGCCGCGACCTGACCAACCGCGCCGCCGGCCTGGCGCAGACGGGCGGTGCGGCATGACGCACAGCGCCCGCCTGACGAACACGGACTCCACGTGGGAGATCTACGTCGTCACCGACAGCCCCTACCCCTGGGACTGGCCGACGCACAAGTTCGGCGCTTCGGCGGCGATCCCGACGCTCGCCCAGCGAGACACGGCGCTCGCGGCCCTCGGCTACGAGGCGGACACGAGCGCCGAGTGGGAGTGGCAGGAACTGCCCACCGGCTACATGGACTCCGTGGAGTTGCTGGCCGCCCTGGACGTACAGCCCGCAGGGACGGGAGAGGCAGCATGAGCGAGTCCCTGAGCCCCGCCGAGCAGCTGCAGGCCGCCTCCGAGGCAGTGCGCCAACACAACCACGGCGCCATGGC
>NZ_JAJPWK010000091.1:0-1569 GCF_046549115.1 Streptomyces sp. x-19
AGTTCTTGTAACCGAGCGCGACGTCCTCGGCGGACAGGTCCGGGTCGCTGGTGGCCAGCAGGTACTTGCCGTCCAGGCGGGCCTCGGCGGCGACCTTGGCGGCGTCGATGGACAGCCGCCCGGTGGTGGGGTGCTGCTTGAGCCAGCGGCCGAGGGCGGGATGATCGCGCAGCGCGCACTCGGCCTTGCGGTGCGGGGCGTCCGAAGGGGCCGCGGGGCGTTTGCCGGTCTTGGCCGCCTTGGCCTTTGCCCTGGCCGTGTCGGCCTGGCGGGCCGTCTTGATGCGTGTCAACTCCTCGCGGATCGCGGCGAGTTGGTCTTGACATCGGGCGGCATCGCGTTCGGCCTCGGCGGGGTTGTGGCAGATGATGAAGCGTCTGCCCTCATCGCCGTCGAGGCGGACTTCCTTCACACGCAGGTTGTCGCGAACGTCCTGGTAGCGGCCCTGGCGGGCCAGGGCCTGATCGGCACGGTGGGAGCCCTCGCGCATCTTGACGCCGGTGATGTATTGGCCGCCGGCCCGGCGCAGGTAGCTCTGGTTGGCCTCGGAGGAGAACCCGGTGTCGCAGACGGTGACCACCCGCCCGAGCCGCCAGTCGCGCAGCCCGTCCTTGACCTCGGTGATCACGGTCTGGTCGTTGGTTCCACCAGGCCAGGTCCAGCAGCGAACCGGGATGCCCTCGCGGGTGACGGCCAATCCGATGACGATCTGCGGCAGGTCCCGCCGGTGGTCCTTGGAGTGCCCGTACTGCCGCAAGCTGCTGTGCTCGCCGGTCGGTTCGTCGGCTTCGTCACGCTCGAAGTACGTGGAAGTGGTGTCGAAGAAGACCAGGTCGACTTCGAGGTTGAGCAGGTGGGCGGCGGAGAAGAACACTGCTTCCTGCACGGCGCCTTGGACATCGGCCTCGATGAGCAGGTCCATGGCCCGGTAAGCGTGCTGCTCGGCGAGCATCTCCAGGCCGGGGACCACCTGGTCGCAGGTGACCCACTCGGCGGCCGCGAGCTTGGACGCAGGGGCGATGGCCCGGTTGGCGACCAGAGCGAAGATCGTGCGCTCGACATCAGTGCGGAACCGCCGGCCGTCGATGCGCGAGGCCAGGGCTGTGTCGATGCCGAGCAGCTTCCACAGCCCGTCCAGCAACCAGCTCGCCCCGATCGGCCGGGAGGACTCCACCGTCAGCGGGCCGGCTTCTTCGGCTCCCAGCGGCGCGGCGGCCTCGTCCTCGTCGCCGAGGTAGCGGTTGATCGAGGCGACCAGGCGGCGCAACCCGTCGACGTCCAGGCGATCTTCGCGGCCGAAGTTGACCAGCACCTCGGCCTGGGTGGTGCCGTCCTTGCGACGGTTGTGGGCGAGTTGGAGGTAGCGCACCACCGACCCGTCCTTGTTCCGTCGCTGGATCTTCCGCAAGTAAATGCCCGCATCATCAGGCAAGGGGCCAGATCAGAGCAATACCAGCGCACATCCGTTTGCCCACACCCCTGGACACTCCCAGGCGGGCGTCAGCCCACTCACCTGCACAGATCCGCCGCCGACCCGTCCCGCATGCCCACCAACTGTCGAACTCGGGG
>NZ_JAJPWK010000092.1:0-1411 GCF_046549115.1 Streptomyces sp. x-19
CGGCTGATCGACTCCACCCCGCTACCGTGTGCCGCCTCCCGAGAGACCGTCAAACGTTCCGAGTTGGCCGGACACGCAGGCTACGGCTACTGCCGCAGCCATTCCCGCTTCTTCTGGGGGTTTCGGCTCTACCTGCTGACCACCGCCGAAGGCATGCCCGTCTCCTGGTGCCTGGCCAACCCGAAACTCGGCGAACGCGAGGTGATGACCGCGCTACTGGAACGCGACCACCGCCTCGTCCGCTCCGGCCAGGTGATCCTCGCGGACAAGGGCTTCGCCGGGAAGGACTTCGAGGCGTTCCTCGAAGAACGCCTCGGCGTCCACCTGGTGCGGCCGGACCGGAAGGGCGAGCCCGTCCGCCACGGCCGCCTCGCCCGTGTCCGCCAGTGGATCGAGGCCGTCTTCGACACCCTCAAGGCCAGCTCAGCCTGGAACAACACGGAGCAAGAACCCTGCCCGGAGTGTTCGCCCGCACTGGCCAACGACTCCTCGCCCTCGCCGCAGGCGTCTGGCACAACTGGACCACCGACGCCAAGATCAAACGATCCCTCATCGCCTTCGACCACTGAGAACATCGGACTCATTCATCTAGTAGTGCTTCGTTAGGTTGATTTGATCGCACGGTCCATGGTGGTGCATGCTGCCGCTCGTGGATCTCGGGGAGGTCGAGCAACTGCGGGACTCTATCGGCGAGTTCGTGGCTGAGGTGTTCTCGCCGCTCAAGCGCAAGGACCAGCGCGGATGGGGGAACTGCTACCTGCGCGGGCTGATGCTGGACGGGCGACGCAAGTCCATCCAGCCGATGGCCGAGCGACTTCCGGACGGCAACATGCAGGCATTGCAGCAGTTCGTCAGCCAGTCGCCGTGGGACCACACCCCGGTGCTGCGGGCCATCGCGACGAAGTTGTGTGAAGCCGTCGTTCCCGAAGCGTGGGTGATCGACGACACATCCTTCCCCAAGGCGGGAGATCAGTCGGCCGGAGCAGCCCGACAGTGGTGTGGGGCCCTGGGCAAGAAGTCGCTGTGCCAGGTGGGCGTGAGTCTGCATGCGGTCACCGAAGCGGCATCGGTGCCGCTGACGTGGCGGTTGTTCCTGCCCGAGGAGTGGGCGGACCCCGATGATGAACGCCGAACGAAGGCCGGGATACCCGAAGAGGTGAGACACCGGGAGAAGTGGCGGCTGGCACTGGACGCGATCGATGAGGCACTGGGGTGGGGGCTGGCCGGCCAGGTTGTCGTGGCCGACGCTGGATACGGCCAGATGCACGCCTTCCGAACCGCTCTGGTGGAGCTTCCCCGTGATCGTGGACACCTGGAGACTGGGACATTGAGGTTCCAGAGGAAGTAGTACCAGGTGGGAAGTAACTACACGAAGCGGTACACCGCGGAGTTCAAGCGGGATGCGATTGCG
>NZ_JAJPWK010000093.1:0-1393 GCF_046549115.1 Streptomyces sp. x-19
CCTCGCGGATCGCGCGCTCACGGAGTTCGTCGGGGTATTTACGGGGTGCTGCCATGGTGCTGGTGGATCTCCTTCGCCAGGACCGTAACCCTGGCATCAGGGGCTCCACAAATCTCGGTACAGCTCAAGGTCTTCAAGGGGTTCCACCGGTTCCTGCAAGCCCGCAAGGCGGCCAAGATCGAGGCCGCGTTCGGCGTCCGGCTGGTCTGCCCGGTCGACGAGTTCAACGCTTCCCGACACGTCGGCGACGATTCCCCGGCCTTGGTGCCGCCGCCGACACCTGAGCGTGTGACGGAGTTCTTCGACTTCATGAAGCAGAGGATCGCCACCGCCAGGAAGTACGGACCCGCCGCCAGGGACTATGCGATGTTCCGGACGCTGTATCACGCCGGACTCCGCTCGAAGGAGACGTCGCTGCTGGACAAGCCAGACGTGCACTTCACCCGCGGCCCGTTCGGCAAGCTCCACGTCCGCTTCGGCAAGGGCGCCCACACCTCCGGGCCGCGTCCGCGCTGGGTGCCCATGCTCGACGGCCTGGACCTGGTGCTGCGATGGTTCCTCGACGACGTGCGGCCCAAGTTTCCCAACTCCACCTTGGAGCTGGTCGCTTAGAAGATCTCCACAGTTCAAGGGGATTGACATCGACGATGCCGTGTTCACGGGCTGCGCGGACATCGTGGACAGCGCCAGGCAGCGCGGGTGGGGCCCACAGCAGCCGACCGAAGGGGTCAGCGAGGACCTGCACGTTCATCCCGTGTTTCTTGTGCTTGCCGGAGTAGAACGGGCGGTCCGCGGCAATGCGGTCGATCGGCAGGAGCGTGCCGTCCAGGATCAGAAATGCCTTCACCGACGCGGTGCGCACCGCGTCGGCCAGGCTGGGGGCGAGGGTGGCCAGGAGCTCGACAGCCTCGGTGACGTAGCGGTAGGCCGTCGTGGTTCCGACGCCGAACCCTGCCGCGAGCTGGGCATACGTGTGGCCCACTTTCAGGTGGGCGAGCGTGAGCAGGGCCTGGCGGCCAGCGCTCAGGCGCCGCCAACGCGAGCCGATTTCGTGGCGATGCCGTCGCAACTGCTGGGTGAGGAAGCGCAAGGCAGAGCTGGATACGTCGACGCCCGACGGGTAAACAAGCACGTGAAGCCTCTGGTGGAGACGGTTCTCTTGGTCGAAAACCCATCTACCAGGGGCTTCACCATGTTGTCAGCCCAACTGCCGGACTGGAACGCCAGGTTGGAAACCCGAGTTCGACAGTTGGTGGGCATGCGGCGGTGGCGGATCTGCGGGTTGACCTGCGGCGATGGGCATGAGGAAGCTCCGGGGCCGTTTGCCCACGGCTCCGGAGGGCGTTTTCCCAGCTCAGCGGCTATTCAGGGGTCTTGAGGGCACTCATCTTTG
>NZ_JAJPWK010000094.1:0-1358 GCF_046549115.1 Streptomyces sp. x-19
GTGGCGGATGCGGGATTACGTCCGTGGCCTGCTGGGGAAGGCGGCGCGTAAGAACGGTTGGCAGCTTGCGGAATGGGCCGGTCACCGCACTCCGGATGGCTTTCAGCGGCTGTTGAACAGCAGTGTCTGGGACGCAGACGCCCTGCGCGACGACGTCCGCGCTTACGTCGGTGACCGTCTTGGTCCGGATGGAGTGCTGGTCATCGACGACACCGGCTTCGTCAAGAAGGGCACCACCTCGGCCGGGGTGGGGCGGCAGTACACCGGCACTTCGGGGAAGATCGACAACTGCCAGATCGGGGTCTTCGCCGCCTACGCCACCAGCCGAGGCCGGTCCCTGGTCGACCGAGAGCTCTACCTACCGAAGTCCTGGACATCTGATCGCCAACGCTGCCAGGCGGCGAAGATCCCTGATGAGCGGTGCTTTGCCACCAAGGGTGAGCTGGCCCGGGACATCGTCCGCCGCTGCATCGCAGCCGGCCTGCCCGCCGCCTGGGTCACTGCGGACGAAGCTTACGGGCAGGACTGGCACTTCCGGCGCCTGCTCGAACAGCTCGGCCTGGGTTACGTGGTGGCGGTGCCCAAGTCGCAGCAGATCAAATCGCTGGCCGGGAGCTGGCGCATCGACGATCTCATCAAGGAAGCCCCCAATGATGCCTGGCAGAGACTGTCGTGCGGCGACGGGGCGAAGGGACCGCGCGTCTACGACTGGGCCGCGGCCAAACTGCCTGCCAACCTGGTCTTCGACCCTGATCCGCCCACCCATCACCGCTGGGTGATGGCCCGCCGCAGCCTCTCCGACCCCGACGAACTCGCCTACTACCTTGCCTATGCACCCGTCGATATGGGCCTTGCCGAACTGGCCCGGATCGCCGGCTCCCGCTGGGCGATCGAGGAATGTTTCCAGGCCGCGAAGAACGAGTGCGGCCTCGACCAGTACGAAGTCCGCCGCTACACAGGCTGGTATCGGCACATCACCCTGGCCATGCTCGCCCATGCTTTCCTCACCGCTCTTGCGGCCCAGGCAAGCGACGCCGAAAAGGGGGCTGCAGAAACGGATCAGCCCTCATCGACCTCACCGTGGCGGAGATCAGACGACTCCTGGACGCTCTGCTGCCCCACCCACGAGCCAACCGTGACCCCATCACCCACGCATTGACATGGTCGACCTGGAGAAGACAACGCCAAGCCATCGCCCGCCACTGCCACTACCGCAGAAGAACCAGCTCAAGACACGAACCGCTGCTGGAGTACTAGTACTCCAGTTGCAGTTCGCTATTTGCGCTGGTCAGGGGCGTCTTCTTGAGTGTAGTGAGCTGACGTGTCGTCATGTGGCGGTTGTTCGTGACCGGTCGCGC
>NZ_JAJPWK010000095.1:0-1287 GCF_046549115.1 Streptomyces sp. x-19
TGAAGTTTCCCCGTGATGCTGGACACGTGATGTCTATGCCGCGAGGGTGTGGTGATGCCGTTGCCTGGTCTCGGCCGGGGTGAGGTAGCCGAAATCCTTGTGCTTGCGCAGGCGGCGCCGGTTGTAGAACGTCTCGATGAAGATGAAGACGTCGGCGCGGGCGGTGGCCCGGTCGGGCCAGGTGCGGGTGCCGATCTCTTCCTTGAGCAGGGCCCAGAAGCTCTCCGCGGCCGCGTTGTCAAAGCATGACCCGGTGCGCCCGCAGCTTTGTCGTAGGCCCAACTCGTCTATTGCGCATCGGAATTCAGCTGACGTGTACTCGCTGCCGCGATCCGAATGTGTGATGCATCCATGCTGCAGGCCGCCGCGGCCGTGGGCCATCTTCAGTGCGTCGACCACCAGGGATGCGCGATGGTGGTCTGCCATCGCATAGCCGACGACCTCCCGGGTGGCCAGGTCGAGCCAGCAGGCCAGGTAGAGCCAGCCCTCGGCCGTCGGGAGGAAGGTGATGTCCCCGACCAGCTTGCTGCCCGGCACGCTTGCGGTGAAGTCGCGGCCGATCAGATCGGGGGCCGGGCGGGCCTTTTTGTCCGGCCGGGTCAGCGAACGGCGTCGGCGGCGATGGGCGCCCTGGATGCCGTGTTCACGCATCAGGCGGGCGACACGTTTGCGGTTTACACACCGTCCCAGGCGCCGCAGTTCAGCGTGGATCCGTGGAACACCGTAGGTGTGACGGGACGCGGCATGGACGACGGTGATCTCGTGGGCCAGGGCGTCGTCGGCCGCCTTCCGTGCGTCACGGGCTTTTGCCGACGCGAGCCAGGCGTAGAAGGAGGAGCGGGCCACGTTCAGCAGCCGGCACAGGAAAGCGACACCGTGGGTGGTCTTCTCCGCCTCGATGAACGCGCATATCTCGCTCATCGATCGCTCTCCTTCGCGAAGAAGACCGCGGCTTTTCGCAGTACCTCGATCGTCTTTGCCTGCTCAGCATTCTGCTTCCGCAGACGTCTCAGTTCTTCGCGCTCAGCAGAGCTGAGGTCGCCCGGCCGACCTTCACCGCGGTCCGCCTTGGCCTGGCGGTACCAGTTGCGCAGGGACTCCGGGCTGACCCCGAGTTCCCGGGCGACCTCGGTGACCGTCCGACCCGTGGAGTCGACGAGCGCAATCGCATCCCGCTTGAACTCCGCGGTGTACCGCTTCGTGTAGTTACTTCCCACCTGGTACTACTTCCTCTGGAACCTCAATGTCCCAGTCTCCAGGTGTCCACGATCACGGGGAAGCTCCACC
>NZ_JAJPWK010000096.1:0-1276 GCF_046549115.1 Streptomyces sp. x-19
GGCGGCGAGGGTTTCGGCGGTGGGGTGGTCGAACAGCTCCCGGACAGTGATCTCCAGCCGCGCACGACGCAGACGCGACACCGCCTGCACCGCACGGATGGAATCACCACCCATCCGGAAGAAGTCATCACGCACACCGACCCGCTCCACACCCAGCACCTCGACGAAAGCCGCGACAACGGCCTCCTCCGCCGAGGTGCGCGGCGCGACATACTCCACATCGCTCAGCCGCGACAGATCCGGCTCCGGCAGCGCCCGCCGGTCCACCTTCCCATTCGCCGTCAACGGCAACACGTCCATGACGACGAAGGCCGTGGGAACCATGTACGCGGGCAGGGAGTTGCCGAGGAAGTCGGCCAGCCGCCGCGGCTCCAATTCGCTGCCGACCGCGTAGGCGACAAGCCGCTTGATACCCCGCGCGTCCGTACACACGACAGCGACGGCCTGCGAGACGGCCGGGTGCGCAGCCAGCGCCTCCTCGACCTCACCCAACTCCACCCGGAAACCACGGACCTTCACCTGGTCATCGGCACGCCCAACGAACTCCAGCACACCGCCCGACGCCCACCGCACCACATCACCCGTGCGGTACATCCGCTCACCGGAACCATCCGGCGCCGCCACAAAACGCCCCGCCGTCAAACCCGCACGACCGCCATACCCATGCGCCAGACCAACACCCGACACATACAACTCACCCTCGGCACCGGCCACCACCGGCTTCAGGTGACTGTCGAGCACCCACAGCCGAGTGTCAGGAACCGGGCCACCCAGCAGCACCGGGCCGTCGATCACATGGGACGAGGCAGTGATCGACACCTCAGTCGGACCATAGGCGTTGACCAGCCGGACACCCGGGACCTCGCCCAGGACCATGCGGCAGTGCCGCGGCGACAGCGCGTCACCACCCGACATCACAACACGGACACCGTCGAAGACACGAACGTCCGCGTCCACGACCTCGTGGAACAGACCCGCGGTCAGCCACAGCACACTCACACCATGAGCACGCACAAAAACGCCCAGTTCGTCCACCGACAGCATCCGCTCCACGGACACCGCCAGCACCGCACCGTTCAACAGCGCGTTCCACACCTCCAACGCACCCGCGTCGAACGACAACGTGCTCAGCTGCGAGACAACATCAGCAGGCGTGATAGAGAAATTCGGGTCCCGTACGACGCGCAGGAAGCCTTCATGCGGAAGCACAACTCCCTTGGGACGACCGGTGGAACCGGAGGTGTAGAAGACATAGGCGGGACTCTGCGGAAACACG
>NZ_JAJPWK010000097.1:0-1127 GCF_046549115.1 Streptomyces sp. x-19
CAAGACGGACCCGCAACAGCACGAAGTGGGAGCTCATCGCGGCTTTGGAGCCCTTGCGCCAAGTCAGGGTCCGTCCCTGGCCTCGCCCTGCGGCCAGCACGTGTTCACGCAAGGACACCGGCCGGGTGCGGTAACGCGGAAGGGGCCTGGGGCCGAGTCCGCCGTAGGCGGGCTGGTGGGGTTCAACACCCTCACCATGGGCGGTCATCTCGGCCTTGGCTTGCAGGACGTAGGCCAGGCCGCGGTCTTCCAGGCCGCGGCGGAAGTCGGCATTGGCGCCGTATCCGGTATCCGCGACCAGCACGGCGGGCCTGAGGCCGGCACCGGCGAGTTCATCGAGCATCCCCAGGGCGAGCTGCCACTTGGGACGGTGGTGCTCGTCGTCGGGGATGCGACAGCGCTTCCTGCGGCTGTCCGCCTCGGGCGTGTCCCAGCTTTCGGGTAGGAACAGTCGCCAGGAAAGAGGGCATGAGGCGGTGTCGGAGGCGGCATGGACGCTGACTCCGATCTGGCAGTTGCCGACCTTGCCCAGCGTGCCGGAGTACTGCCGGGCCACTCCTGGCGAGGAGGTGCCGTCCTTGGGAAAGCCGGTGTCGTCCACCACCCATGCCTGAGGACGGACCACCCGCACGGCCCGCCATGCCAGCCGGGCCCGCACCGCATCGCAGGGCCAGGTGGAGGAGGTGACGAACTGTTGGAGCTGCTGGTGGTCCACCCTCAGACGCTCAGCCATCGGCTGCATCGACTTACGACGGCCATCCAGCAGCAACCCCCGCAGATACAAACTGCCCTTCTCACGCTGATCCCGCCGCACCAACGGCGCAAACACCTCCCCGGCAATCTCCTCCAACCGGCCCCGACACACAGCAAGTTCCCCAGCCCTCATACAACCAGCGAACTACCACACACCCACCGTGACAAGACCACGTAACAAAGCACTACTAGGGCGTCGCGCCGTAGCCCTTCGGCGATCATCTCCGCCAGGAATTCCTCGTCCTCCGGGACTGTAAATAGAACGGTGTAACTCCGATCATGGAGGATTGCACCTGTGACCAGCGAGAACATAGCCGCGGAAGCGTCCGGGGACGTGGCCGTGGAGACGGCTCCGTCAGCGGTGGCGGACGAGA
>NZ_JAJPWK010000098.1:0-1119 GCF_046549115.1 Streptomyces sp. x-19
CTGCGGCGTGGGGTCGGGCGGGGGTGGAGCCGGGTTCGGTGTCGTATGTGGAGGCGCATGGGACGGGGACGTCGTTGGGGGATCCGATTGAGATCACGGGTCTGCGGCGGGCGTTTGGTGGTGTTGGTGGTGTTGAGGGTGTTGGGGCCTGTGCGATTGGGTCGGTGAAGTCGAATATCGGGCATCTGGAGTCGGCGGCGGGTATTGCCGGTTTGACGAAGGTGTTGTTGCAGTTGAAGTACGGGCGGTTGGTGCCGTCGTTGCATGCGGGGGAGTTGAATCCGCATATTGATTTTGCTGCGTCGGGTTTTCGGGTGCAGCGGGAGTCCGGTGAGTGGCCGGTGCGGGTGGTTGAGGGTGTGGTGGTGCCGCGTCGGGCCGGGGTGAGTTCGTTCGGTGCGGGTGGTTCGAATGCGCATGTGGTGGTGGAGGAGTTCACCGGCACGGGCACCGGCGCGGGTGCGGGTGTGGAGTTGGTGGCGGGGGTGCAGCGGGTCGGGGATCCGTTGGTGTTCGTGGTGTCGGCGCGGGACGAGGAGCGGTTGCGGGAGTACGCCGGCCGCCTCGGGACGTTCCTGGAGCGCGAGCGGGTGGCGCTGGCCGACGTCGCGTACACGCTCCACTCCGGACGCGAAGCCATGGAGGAGCGACTCGTCGTCATCACCGACGACGGCGCCGAACTCGTCAGGCTGCTCGCGGAGTTCGCCCGTGGGGAGGCGTCCGTCCCCGGTGTCCGGCGTGGCCGGAGCCGGTCGGGTGCGGTGCGCGCGCACGCGGAGGCGGTGCGCACGGCCATCGCGGCCGGCGATCTGCACGCCCTGGTCGAGCTGTGGACGCGGGGCGCCGAGGTCGAGTGGTCCGACGTCCCGGGCGTGACCGGGCGCCGCATCCCGCTGCCGGGCTACCCGTTCGCCCGCGAGCGGTACTGGGTGGCGTCGGCCGACGAGGCCGGTTCCGTCGAGGACCTGCCGGCGGGGGTTTCCGGCCGGGCCGTCGGTGCTGTTGCGGGTGGGTTGCATCCGTTGGTGGATGCGAATGTGTCGTCGTTGTTTGAGCAGCGGTATGTGGCCAGGCGGGATGGGGGTGAGTTTTATCTGGCTGATCATGTGGTGTTTGGGC
>NZ_JAJPWK010000099.1:0-1092 GCF_046549115.1 Streptomyces sp. x-19
CTAGGGCGCGTATTGAGTTGTGATCAATGGCTGGTTTGAGCGAGGTCCTTGATCCAGATCATGGAGGCGCGAAGATGAAGGCCGGCGAGGTAGCTGTCTGGGGTCTTGTCGTAGCGGGTGGCGATGCCGCGCCACGCCTTGAGCTTGTTGATGAGGCGCTCGATGGTGTTGCGCTCCTTGTAGAGCGCGGCGTCGTGGCTGACCGGCCGACCGCCCCGGCGGCCCTTGTTCTTCCGGTGGGCGGCCTGGTCCTTCTTCTCCGGGATGACCGCCTTGATGTTGCGTTTGCGCAGGTAGGTGCGGTTGCTGCGGGAGGAGTATGCCTTGTCTGCGGCGACCGCGTCCGGGCGGGTGCGGGGACGGCCGACGGTCAGCCGGACGCGGAGCTTGCCCAGTACGGGGATGAACTGCGGGCTGTCGGCGGCCTGGCCGACGGTCAGCGTGAGCACGAGCGGGCGGCACGTGCGGTCACCCGCGACGTGAATCTTGCTGGTCTGCCCTCCCCGCGAGCGGCCCAGCAGGGCGGCCTTCAGGCGGAGCCTGCGGCGCCGCCGGACACGTCTGCGCTCGGCGTCTTGGGCGTCCTGTTCGGCTTGTTCCTCTTCGCCGCCCCCTTTGAACGGGCCTTCTCCGCCTGTGTGGCGGCCTCCTCCAGGGCGTCAAGGACATCGGGATCGAGGTGCATCCCGGCCGCGTCGTGGTGGGCTCGCGCCGTGGTGGAATCCACGCTGACCAGCGACACGTCCACCTTGTCCCGCTTGGCCGCCTCGGCGATCAACCCCTCCAACAGGGCCTCGAAAACACCAGCGTCCCGCCACTGCCGGAAACGGTTGTGCACGGTGGACCAGGCACCGAACTCGGCCGGCATCTCCCGCCACTGCGCTCCCGTGCGAAACCGCCAGATCACGCCCTCGAACTGCTGCCGCAGCCTTGCGGGATACGGACCGTACTCGCCGATCGGCAGATACGGCTCGATCAACTCCCACTCTTCATCCGCCAGTTGCACCCGTGTCATGCACTCCGGGATACCGGATCCACCCTTACCGCGAGGGCGAATCCCACAGATTGATCACGACTCGATACGCGCCCTAG
>NZ_JAJPWK010000100.1:0-1091 GCF_046549115.1 Streptomyces sp. x-19
CTCGGCCTTGAAGGTGCCGTTCAGCGCCTCGGCCATCGCGTTGTCATAGCTATCCGCGACGGAGCCGACGGACGCGGAGGCGCCGATGTCGGCGAGCCGGTCGGCATAGCGAATTGACACGTATTGCGACCCGCGGTCGCTGTGATGAATGAGGCCCGATTCCTTCTTGATCCGGCGTCTCCACAGGGCCATCTCCAGTGCATCCAGGGGAAGTTCGGTCCGCATATGGTTCGCGATTTGCCAGCCGACAATCATCCGCGAGAACACGTCCAGGACGAACGCCACATACGCCCAGCCCGACCACGTCCGCACATATGTCATGTCGGCCACCCACAGCTGGTCGGGCCGCGTCGCGGTGAAGTTCCGGTCGACCAGGTCCGGCGGACGGGGCGCCGACGGCTCGGGGATCGTGGTGCGGCGTCGCTGGCCACGGATGACGCCCTCCAGACCGAGCTCGGCCATCAGCCGCTCGACGGTGCAGCGGGCCACCTCGACGCCCTTACGCCGAAGTGCACGCGTGATCCGGCGGGCGCCATAGGTGCCGCCGGACTCGGCGTGGATCTCTTCGATCAGCGGCATGAGCTGTTCGTCGCGGAGCCGGCGGGCCGACTTCGGCCGCTTCTTGCGGGCGAAGTACGTCGACGGCGGCAGCTCCAGCACCCGGCAGACGGGATCGACCCCGAGACCGTTCTCGCGCAGGTAGTCGATCACCTGCTCGGCCTCGTCCGGGGACGGTCGATCTCCTGGGCAAAAAACACCGAGGCGGCCCTCAGGATGTCGTTGGCCCGCTTCAACTCGGCGTTCTCCCGGCGGAGTTGCTTCAGTTCTTCGCGTTCGACGGTGGTCAGCCGGTCGTCGCGTTCGCCTCGGTCGACCTCGGCCTGGCGAACCCAGCCGCGCAGGGCTTCCTTGTGGATGCCGAGGTCCTTCGCGACGTGGGCGATAGGGCGGCCCGAGGTGCGGACCTCGCGGATCGCGCGCTCACGGAGTTCGTCGGGGTATTTACGGGGTGCTGCCATGGTGCTGGTGGATCTCCTTCGCCAGGACCGTAACCCTGGCATCAGGGGCTCCACAAATCTCGGTACAGCTCA
>NZ_JAJPWK010000101.1:0-1080 GCF_046549115.1 Streptomyces sp. x-19
CATAGCGGCGTCATGGGCTGCGTCAGCGGGTGACGCAGATGACGCAGGCTGACGCAGCGGTCGCCGTCTGCGTCATGGCTGTTGCCGCAGGTCGGGGCCGTTTTTCGGTCCGCATGACGTAGATGACGCAGCGTCTTCCCTCTTAGGACAAAGGGAGGGGTGCTTGTTGTAGTGCGGTGCGCCTTACAGCGTGAAGAAGGAGCCGCTGCGCGGCGCGTCCTTCGTGCGGCGTTCCGCCGAACAGCAAGAGGAGCACGCCGCGCCGGGTGCTCCTCTTGCTTGTCCGACCGGGCGCGTGGCCGCCGGTCAGAGCATCGGCTTCTGCTGGTGTGGGGGCAGGACCGAGCGGCGGCTGACTTCGATGTAGCGGCTTTCGGCTGTGCGGCCCCAGTCGATCAGGACGTTCCGGGCGGCGAGGGTGGGCTGGAGGCGCTTGAGGCGGTCGGAGAGGACTTTGCCGGTGGTCGGCCAGCCCTTGGGCAGGGGGCGCAGTTCGTCGCCGCTGTAGAGGCGGGTGAGGAGGTACAGCCACTCGGTGGAGGTCATCCGCTGTTCCGCGCCTGCTTCGATGCTGTCGGCGTGCTTGAGGACGGTCTGCGCGAGGAGGTCGCCTTCGATGACGTCGTCGTTGAGGTCGTCCAGGCTGGCCCGGTAGGCGCTCAGTGCCCCGAGGCCGGTTGCCGCGTCGAGCTGCGCGCACACGTGGGCGAAGTCGGCCATCCGCAGGTCGGTGGGGGTCTCTGCCTCGGCCGCGCGGACCTGGACCGTGAGGTCCAGGAGAGACCCGAGCACGACCGGCAGCACCTCTTCGTACTCGGCCCACAGTTCCGCCTCGGTCCGCCGGACGCGGGGGCGTTCCAGCCGCAGCGGCAGGAGGCGTTCGGCGAGGTCGGGCCGGATGACGCCCACGTCGATGCCGGTCAGGAGCAGGGGGCGGCGGTAGCCGACGCGGAACACGTCGCCGTCGGTGAACAGGGCGCGCTTGACGTTCTCGGCGCCGGTGACGATGCAGCACATGGCGTCGGACAGGTCCGGGGTCATGTGGGAGAGGTTGTCCAGGGCGGTGACCCATCCGGCGGC
>NZ_JAJPWK010000102.1:0-1000 GCF_046549115.1 Streptomyces sp. x-19
CGGAGTCGGAGAGGTTCCGGGCGAACGTGCCGGTGGCGATCGAGTTCGCGTCGTCGCTGGGGTGCACGACGTTCAACGCGCTGTACGGCAATCGGGTCGAGGGGGTCGGTGCGGCCGAGCAGGACGCGTTGGCGCTGGAGAACCTGGTGTTCGCGGCGCGGGCGGTGGGCGAGGTGGACGGCACGTTGTTGATCGAGGCGTTGAACGCGCCGGAGTCGCCGGCCTGTCCGATCGTTTCGGCGCCGAAGGCGATCGAGGTCGTGGATGCGGTGAATGCCGCGAGCGGTCTGGACAACGCCCGGTTCCTGATGGACCTGTACCACCTGTCGATGAACGGTGAGGACCTTGAGGAGGTCATCGACCGTTACACCGCCAAGACCGCGCACGTGCAGATCGCCGACAACCCGGGCCGTGGTGCGCCGGGCACCGGCTCGCTGGACTTCGTGGCGTTGTTGGGGCGGTTGAAGAAGAACGGTTACGACGGTTTCGTCGGCCTGGAGTACAAGCCGGGCGACGCGCCGAGTGCGTCGTCGTTCGCGTGGTTGCCGGCGCCTTTGCGTGCTGCTCGGTAGCCGGTCGCGCTGCGTTGTCCCGTTTGCGGTTCCCTTTGTTTTGAGTGTGAAAGAGGCTTTTCGATGAGCAACCTGCCGAAGATTGCGTGGGTCGGGCTGGGCATCATGGGTTCGCCCATGGCCGAGAACCTGATCAAGGCCGGCTACGCGGTGACCGGTTACACCCTGGAGGCCGACAAGCTGCAGCGGCTGGCGGACGCCGGGGGCACCGCGGCGGCGAGCATCGCCGAGGCGGTCGCCGAGGCGGACGTGATCATCACGATGGTGCCGGCGTCGCCGCAGGTGGAGGCGATCGCCTACGGTCCCGAGGGGATCTTGGAGAACGCCAGGAGCGGTGCGCTGCTGATCGACATGTCCTCGATCACGCCGCAGACCTCCATCGACCTGGCGAAGAACGCGGCGGAGAAGGGCATCCGGGTTCTGGACGC
>NZ_JAJPWK010000103.1:0-998 GCF_046549115.1 Streptomyces sp. x-19
CTACAACCGGCGCCGCCTGCGCAAGCACAAGGATTTCGGCTACCTCACCCCGGCCGAGACCAGGCAACGGCATCACCACACCCTCGCGGCATAGACATCACGTGTCCAGCATCACGGGGAAACTTCACTGGCCGAGCGCGGGCTGGACTACGTGGTCGCCGTCCGCCCGGACATCAGCGCGCATCCCGGCGAGGCTGTGCCGACAGTGCCGGAACGCATCGGGCGGACGGGAGCCCCGCGGCTGCCCCGGTACCGTGCTCCGGTGCGATCGCTCAAAGACCTGGTCACGCAGGCCGGTCGACGTCGGCTGCGACACTGCACCTGGCGGCAGGGCAGCACAGGCGCGATGACCAGCCGATTCATGGCGATGGAGGTCCGCCCGGCCGGCGTCGCGGCGAAGAAGGCCGCGCTGGACAAGACAGGCGGACGAGCCGGCTGGGACGGCGTCCTCGCAGTCGAGACCCTGATCGCCGAATGGCCGCCCCACCACGACGAACCCACTGACTACTGGTTGACCAGCCTGCCCGTCGACACCGCGCTGCGGCACCTGGTGCGGATGGCGAAGATCCGTTGGCGGATCGAGCACGACTACCGAGAGATGAAGCACGGGCTGGGCCTGGATCACTTCGAGGGCCGGACCTGGCGCGGCTGGCACCACCACGTCACCCTCGTCACCGCCGCCCACGCCTTTCTCACCCTCCGGCGCCTGGACCCAAAAGCTCAAGCGCCGGCCTGACCTTCTACCAAGTCCTCCAAGCCATACAGGACCTGCTGCTGTGCTGGGCCGGCGCATGCCCCACCTGCCATCGCGATCTACCGGCCCGACCCCGAATAGGCCGCCACACGACCAACCCAACCTAACGAAGCACTACTAGTAGTGCTTTGTTAGGTGGTGTCGTAGGGCTGCCATGGGGTGGGTTGGTGGCAGGTGGGGCAGGTGCCTGTCCAGGTGGCCAGGAGGTGTTGGAGGAGGTCCAGGGCCTGGTAGAGGGTCAGGC
>NZ_JAJPWK010000104.1:0-937 GCF_046549115.1 Streptomyces sp. x-19
CAAGCGGTGGACGATGCGCTGGAAGCGGGCCCTCCAGGCGTTCGACATCGCCTTCGACGGCCGCCTCTCAGCAACCCGCATCTGACCCAACAACCACACCAGTTACACCGTTAAGTTGACAGACCCCGTCCTCCACGACCAGTACTCGCATGACATCCACGGATACAGGAAGTGGCCTTTCGTTTCTGTAAGCGTCTTCGTGTATGGAAACGAAACGTGGATGTGTGTCAGCCTCCGTGCTGTCGGACACGAGTCTCGGATGCAGAGGATTTTCCATGAGGAATGTCAGGTACGGCATGGTGGCTGCGTTTGTTACGGGTATGGCGTTGTTCGCTGCCGGCTGTGCCGGGGGTGGTGCGGATTCCGGCAAGGACACAAATGCGCAGGGGGCGGGGGTCTCCGGCAAGGGCGAAGCTGAGGACGACGCCTACAAGTACCGTCAGTGCTTGCGTGACAACGGTCTGGATGTGCAGGAGCCGAAGGACGGCGAGGCCGTGGGTATCCAGGGCGACGACAAGAAGCTCAAGAAGGCGATGGATGCCTGCAAGGGCCTGCCCGGTGCTGGCAAGGAACTGACACAGGAGGAGCAGGAGAAGAACCTCGATAACGCTGTCAATTTCGCGAAGTGCATGCGTGAGCAGGGCATCGACTTTCCGGACCCGAAGTTGCAGGACGGCAAGCTCACTGCGCAGCGGTTGGACAACAACGTGAGCAAGGAGAAGATCGAGAAGGCACAGAAGGTGTGCGGTGAGAAGAATGGGCAGTGAGCGTGGGAGGCCCCCCAGAAAGTACGTGATCGCTTCGCTGGCCGTGGCGAGCGCGCTGGTGGGCGGGGCAGCGGTTGTCTCGGTCAGCGATGACGACGGCAAGGGCCAGGAGCGGCACACGGACGGGCTGCCGCAGAAGACCGACGCGATCAAGCGGCAGGACCTGAGCA
>NZ_JAJPWK010000105.1:0-840 GCF_046549115.1 Streptomyces sp. x-19
TACTGAGGTTGTAGTCGTGGTGTCGTCGGTGTGAGCCCTGTTCCGGTGAGGCATCCGTTGATGATGTCGCTGCGGTATTGGATCTGGCGAAGGCCATGTCGGAGCTCGTGCATGAGGTGGTCGGGATCGGTGAAGGCGGTGTTGGCCTGGCTGGTCCGGCGGAGGATGGACCAGATGCCCTCGACGGGGTTGAGGTCGGGTGCGTAGGACGGCAGGTGGTAGGCGGTGATCCAGTCGTGCGCGTCGATGAAGGCCCGCATGCGGCGGTCTTTGTGGACGTTGAGGTTGTCCCAGATCAGGACGATGGGTGCGCCGAGTTGCTGGTGGGCGGCGAGGAGGAGGTCGCGGTACTCACTCCAGGCGAAGCTCTTGCGGCCACCGGCCTTGTGATCCGTGTGTCGTTTGGGCCGGTAGACGAGGCGGGAGCGTTGGCCGGGTTTGTAGCAGCACAGGGCGGCGATGGAGAAGCGGCGTTGGGAGCGTCCGCGGACTCGGATGACCGGTGTGCTGCCGCGTTTGCTCCAGGTCCGTGAGGTGAGCGGCGTCATCGAGAATCCGGCTTCGTCTTCGAAGACGATCCAGGCTCCGAGCGCCGCCGCGGTGGTTTCACGTGCGGCCATACGTCCTTCACCCAGCCGGCCACTGCCGCCTCATCGCGTTCGACGGCACGACGGGCGGGAACCTGGTGACTCCAGCCATGGCGCCGCAGCATCTGGGCGATGCCCGACAGCGTCATGGACTTGTGGAATCGCCGGCCGATCAACGTTTTGATCCGCGCAAGCGTCCATCTCTGATCCGGCCATCCGTGCGCGACCGGGCCCTTGGCCAGTTCCTCCTCGA
>NZ_JAJPWK010000106.1:0-831 GCF_046549115.1 Streptomyces sp. x-19
GGCGCTCGGCCCGGGGCAGGCCGGAGTAGAGCAGGCCCTCGGCGACGTTGTCCTGTGCGCTGACCCCCGCCACGAGGTGGAAGGACTGGAAGACGAAGCCGATGTGCCGGGCGCGCAGCGCGGACAGCCGGCGGTCTGTGAGGGCCGCGACGTCGTGACCCGCGATGGCGACGGTGCCGGCGGTCGGACGGTCCAGCGTGCCGACGATGTGCAGGAGGGTGGACTTACCCGACCCGGACGGGCCGACGATGGCGAGCAGTTCCCCGCGCTCGATGCGCAGATCCACCCCGCGCAGCGCGGCGACCCCGCCTGGGTACTCCTTGGTGACCTGGTTCAGTTCGACGACGGCGGTCATGTGCTGGGCACTCCGACCTTCATGCCTTCCCTGAGGCCGGATCCGCTGACCTCGACCCTGCCCTGCCCGAACAGGCCAAGCTTGACGGGGATCTCACGGGCCTTGCCGTCTTCCACCACCTGGACGCCGAAGCCGCCGGCGGGCAAGGCGAGCAGCGCGTTGACCGGGACGGTCAGCACGTTCTCGTGCGTCTCACCCCTGAGATCCACGGTGACCGGGGCCTGGTCGATGCCCTTGACCTGCGTCGGATCGGCGAAGGTCACCCGCGCGGTGACCTTGGCAGGCGGATCCTGCCCGCCGCCCTGGTCCTTCTCGTCCGAACCGACGCTGCGGTCGAGGGAAGCGACTTTGCCCTTGACCTTGTCGCCGCCGGGGAGAGTGATCTCCACCGGGGCGCCTGGCTCGGCGAGCCCCGCATCGGCGACGTCGAGCTTGATCTGCACCTCGCGCTCCGCCCCGGTGACGGTCAGCACCGG
>NZ_JAJPWK010000107.1:0-792 GCF_046549115.1 Streptomyces sp. x-19
CCGCGGTTCTTCAGCTCGGTCAGCACCCTCAGCCAGTGCTTGGCGCCTTCGCCGCCCTCGCTGCCGGCCCACAGCCCCAGGATGTCGCGGTGGCCCTCGGCGGTGACCGCCAAGGCCATGTAGATGGGCCGATTGGCGACCTGGCCATCCCGGATCTTGACGTTGATGCAGTCGATGAACACGACCGGATAGACCGGGTCCAGTGGCCGGTTCTGCCACTCGGACATGCCCTCCATCACCGCGTCGGTGATCGTGGAGATGGTGGTCTTGGACACCTCAGCGCCGTACACCTCAGCGAGGTGAGCCGAGATCTCCCCGTGGTGAGGCCCTTCGCGGACAGGGACAGGACCATCTCATCGACGCCGGTCAGGCGCCGCTGTCGCTTCTTGACGATCTGCGGCTCGAAGCTGCCCTCGCGGTCGCGGGGCACGTCGATTCCCACCGGGCCGACGTCGGTCAGGACGGTCTTTGACCGCTTGCCATTGCGGGAGTTACCGCCGTTCTTGCCGGCCGCGTCGTGCTTGTCATAGCCGAGGTGATCGGTCATCTCACCGTCGAGCGCGGACTCCAGCAGCCGCTTCGTCAGCTGCTGCGCAGCAACCCGCCCTCGCCGGTCAGCTGCAGCCCGTCGGCCTGGGCCCGGGAGACGAGCTCCTCGATGAACTTCTCGTCCGCCACCGCTGACGGAGCCGTCTCCACGGCCACGTCCCCGGACGCTTCCGCGGCTATGTTCTCGCTGGTCACAGGTGCAATCCTCCATGATCGGAGTTACACCGTTCTATTTACAGTCCC
>NZ_JAJPWK010000108.1:0-735 GCF_046549115.1 Streptomyces sp. x-19
GAGGACGGGCGGGACGGTGGGCTGATTGCGCAGCGCCGTCACATCCAGACGCACCGGCACCAGAGCCGAACCACCCGTCGCCAAGGCAGCGTCGAACAACGCCAACCCCTGCTCCACCCCCAACAACGGCATCCCCAACTCAGCAGCACGACGGACCTCACGCTCCCCCAACCCCGCCGTCATCCCCACACCCTGATCCCACGCACCCCACGCCAACGACACACCAGGCAAACCCACCCCCACCCGATACACCGCCAACGCATCCAAAAACGCATTCCCCGCCGCGTAATTCGCCTGCCCCGCACCACCCAACACACCAGCAACCGAAGAAAACACCACGAACGCGCCCAAATCCAACCCACGCGTCGCCACATGCAAATTCCACGCACCATCCACCTTCGGCCGCAACACCGAAGCCAACCGCCCCGACGTCAACGAACCCACCACCCCGTCATCCAACACACCAGCCGCATGCACCACAGCCGTCAACGGATAAGCACCCGAAACACCAGACACCACACCCGCCACCGCATCAGCATCAGCAACATCACACGCCACCACCGACACCCACGCACCCAACGACTCCAACTCCGCAACCAACCCCGCCACACCACCACCCGCCACACCAGAACGACTGGACAACAACAAACGACGCACCCCACA
The DNA here is from genome assembly GCF_046549115.1 of Streptomyces sp. x-19. Classification (NCBI taxonomy): domain Bacteria; kingdom Bacillati; phylum Actinomycetota; class Actinomycetes; order Kitasatosporales; family Streptomycetaceae; genus Streptomyces; species Streptomyces sp. x-19. Next base: position 664 of record NZ_JAJPWK010000108.1, read on the forward strand.
CGACCGCACCAAATGCCGAGCCAACACACCACCCAAACCACCCGTCCCACCCGTCACCCACACCGTCCCGTC
>NZ_JAJPWK010000109.1:0-731 GCF_046549115.1 Streptomyces sp. x-19
TGTGGATTGCCACTCAGGATGGTGATGTTGAGGGCAGGACTGTGTCATTCCGGATGAGCATGGTGATCTGATCGTTGCAGGTGGGTTGATCTTCGGGGTGCTGAGGGGCACGGTGACCATGTCTTGATCGGCAAACGGCCCTCCCGTTGTCGTTTGGTCGCGAAGCCGGGAGGGCCGTTCAGGTGCGCCCGGAGGCGCTTTGATCACCGTAGAGGTGGACGCCGGGGATGTCGAACGGCGGCTGGTAGCAGGCGAGTTGGAGTGTCCAGCGTGCGGCGGGACACTGACGGCGTGGGGGTGAGCCCGGCCGCGTGGACTGCGCGGGCCCGGTGATGCTCGGGTGGACGTGCGGCCGCGCCGTTCACGGTGCTCGGGCTGCGGGGCCACGCATGTATTGCTGCCGGTCATCGGCTTGTCGCGGCGGGCGGACGTGGCCGAAGTGATCGGGGCCGCGCTGCGGATGAAGGCGGCCGGGGCCGGACACCGGACGATCGCCGAGTGGCTAGGGAGGCCGTGTTCGACGGTGCGGGGTTGGCTGCGCCGGTTCGCCGGCCGCGCCGCCGTGGTCGCGGGGATCTTCACCTCTCATCTGGTCGCGCTCAGCGACGACCCTGCGGCGGTGCTGCCCACACCCGCCGAATCGGTGTTCGCCGACGCGGTGGCGGCCGTGATCGCAGCGACGAACGCGGTCCGGGGCCGGTTCGCGATGGTCGCTGCGCCCATCTGGCAGG
>NZ_JAJPWK010000110.1:0-687 GCF_046549115.1 Streptomyces sp. x-19
CCCGACCACCTCATGCACGAGCTCCGACATGGCCTTCGCCAGATCCAATACCGCAGCGACATCATCAACGGATGCCTCACCGGAACAGGGCTCACACCGACGACACCACGACTACAACCTCAGTAACTGCTGATCAAGCCGAACACAGCGGCGCAACGACGGATCCGGGAACGGCTGCACGCCGAGATGCTGGCCCTGCGAGGGGCCAGCGCTGCGGCCGTGCTCAAGAAGATCAACCCCATCGTGAGGGGCTGGTCGGCCTACTACCGGACGGTGGTGTCCAGCGAGATCTTCACCGCGCTGGACAACTACGTGTGGACGCTCGCCTACAAGTGGGCCAAGCACAGCCACCCGAACAAGCCGAAGCACCGGGTCTCCAGCAGATACTTCGGCCGGTTTAACAAGGCCAGGAAGGACCGGTGGGTGTTCGGCGACCGCGACAGCGGTGCCTACCTGCTCAAGTTCTCCTGGACGAAGATCGTCCGGCACCAGTTGATCAAGGGCAGAACGTCTCCGGACGACCCGGCTCTTGAGTCGTACGGAGGAGGCCGAATCCTGCTCGGGACTGTAAATAGAACGGTGTAACTCCGATCATGGAGGATTGCACCTGTGACCAGCGAGAACATAGCCGCGGAAGCGTCCGGGGACGTGGCCGTGGAGACGGCTCCGTCAGCGGTGGCGGACGAG
>NZ_JAJPWK010000111.1:0-658 GCF_046549115.1 Streptomyces sp. x-19
CACCAGCACCAGCACCAGCAGACTCACCCAACAACGCCACAACCGACTGCAACGCACCATCCATCAACGACGGATGCAGCCCAAACTCCCCAAACCCCGCCTCACACACCCCCGGCAACCGCAAAGACCCCAACGCCTCACGATCACCACACACCACACCCACCACAGACCGAAAACCCGGCCCATAACTCAACCCACGCCCAACAAACCCCTCATACAACCCACCCACATCAACAACCCGACCACAACGCCCCCGCACCCCCACCACATCAACCCGACCACCACCACCAACAACTACCTCACCAAAACCCAACTCCCCCCGCGCACACACCAACCCCTCCGACACCACCTCAAAACCAACCCCACCCCCCACAGCAGGAACCACAACGATCCCCACCTCACGCACCCCACCCACAAACTCCAAAACCCGCTCAAACGAAACCCCACGCACCACACCCACACGCAAACCCGACGCCAACTCCCCCGCAACCCGCGCCAACTCCACATACGCCACCGCAGGCCACACCCGACGCCCAAACACCACATGATCAGCCAGATAAAACTCACCCCCATCCCGCCTGGCCACATACCGCTGCTCAAACAACGACGACACATTCGCATCCACCAACGGATGCAACCCACCCGCAACAGCACCGAC
>NZ_JAJPWK010000112.1:0-643 GCF_046549115.1 Streptomyces sp. x-19
CTAGTACTCCAGTTGCAGTTCGCTATTTGCGCTGGTCAGGGGCGTCTTCTTGAGTGTAGTGAGCTGACGTGTCGTCATGTGGCGGTTGTTCGTGACCGGTCGCGCGGCGTCTGTAGTGGCAGCGCTTGGCAGTGGCCTGGTGGTGGCGACGCCAGCGGGACCATTTCAAGGCATGACTGGCGTGATGCCGGTGGTTGTGACTTGCTCCGGGGCGGCAAGCTGCCAGCAGCCTGCGGACTTCTGCCAGCGTGAGGGGGATGAGGGATGATCCGTTTCTGCGGCCCCCCTTTCCTCCCCGGCGTGGGCGGCCATCGTTGCGAGGAAGGCATGGGCGAGCATGGCCAGGGTGATGTGCCGGTACCAGGCGGGATAGCGGCGGACTTCGTACTGGTCAAGGCCGCACTCGTTCTTCGCGCTCTGGAAACACGACTCGATGGACCATCGGCTGCCGGCTACCCGGACCAGCTTGTCGACGGTGGTGCCAGTGGGCGCGTAGGCGAGGTAGTAGGCGATCTCGTCAGGGCGGGCGATGCTGCGTCGGGCCAACATCCACCGGTGGTGGGAGGGCTCGTCTTCGCCGAAGAACGGGACGGCCGGCAGCTGTGCGGCTGCCCAGTCATAGACGCGCGGGCCCTTCGCGCCG
>NZ_JAJPWK010000113.1:0-638 GCF_046549115.1 Streptomyces sp. x-19
AAGAAACCGTCATCCACCCCCACCCGCTCCCGCCCCAACACCTCAGCAAACACCCCATGCAACACCCGCTCCCGCGACGAAGACGGCGCCCGATACACCCGACCCGAACCAAACAACGGCACCGGCAAAACCCGCCGATCCACCTTCCCGTTCGGCGTCAACGCAAAGGACTCCACCACCACCACCCGCACCGGAACCATGAACTCCGGCAACACCCGCGCCACCCGACCCCGCACACCCTCAACATCCACCACCACACCAGGCACAGCACGCACATAACCCACCACATGCCGCACCCCCGCCCCATCCACCGGCACCCCCACCACCGCCTGCGCCACCGACGGATCAGCCGCCAACACCGCCTCGATCTCCCCCAACTCAATCCGGTGCCCCCGCACCTTCACCTGAAAATCAGACCGACCGCAGTACTCCACCACCCCCTCCGCAGACCACCGCCCCACATCCCCCGTCCGATACATCCGCCCACCCGACGCACCAAACACATCCGCCACAAACCGCTCACCCGTCAACCCAGGACGACCCACATACCCCCGAGCCACCCCCACACCAGCGATATAAATCTCCCCCACCACACCCACCGGAACCGGCCGCAAAAACCCGTCCAACACATACACACG
>NZ_JAJPWK010000114.1:0-635 GCF_046549115.1 Streptomyces sp. x-19
GCCGGCCCGAGCCGCCGGGAGACCGCCTTCTCCCACGCAGGGGAGCGGCCCGGGGTGAAGGGTCGTGAAACCCTCGGGTGCGGCGGTGACCGAGTCACCGTGACTCATCCACACGGTCTGCACGTCCGGGGTGCCGTCCAGGATGGTGCCCACGCCGTCCCCGGAGGTCGAGGCGGCGGTGGCCCCGTACTCGCGCACACCCGTGCGCTCAACGGTCCCGCCCAGGGCGTTGGCCATGATCTGAAAGCCGTAGCAGATCCCCAGCACGGGCACGCCGGCTTCGAACAGTTCGGCGTCCCGTTGCGGCGCACCGGGCGCGTACACGGACGCCGGGCCGCCGGAGAGGATCAGTGCGGCGGGGTTGCGCTGCAGGATCTTCTCGGTGGACCAGGTGTGCGGGACGATCTCGGAGTAGACGTTCGCCTCGCGTACCCGGCGGGCGATCAGCTGCGCGTACTGCGCGCCGTAGTCGACCACGAGTACCGGACGTTGCTCCAGTTCGCTCAGGTTGTCAGGGGATTCACTCACGCGGACAAGTCTAGAACACCGCTCGGACACCCTCGCCCGGTCTCAGTAGCGCCGGGCGGCGCGCGGATTGGCCACGAGTTCGGCCTCCGTGGAGCGGTGGATCTTGC
>NZ_JAJPWK010000115.1:0-620 GCF_046549115.1 Streptomyces sp. x-19
GGGTCGAGGATGCCGATGACCGTGAAGTACTGGTTGCCGACGAAGACTTGCTGACCGGGCGCGGTGATGCCCAGGCGCTCGGCGGCGACGCTGCCGAGCACCACCGAGGGGTAGCGTCCGGTCGCGTCGTTGAGCCAGGTTCCCGCACCGATCGTGCCGCGCAGGGCCTTCAGAAGATCTTCGCTGGCGGCCTTCACGGAGAGACCGCTGGTGTCGCTCTGGGAGATCTTCTCGCTGCGCCGGACGGTCGGTTTCAGGTCTCCGGTCGCACCGGCGTGTTCGACGCCGGGGATACGGCCGATCATGCCCGGGGCTTCTTTGGGCAGCTTGCTCTGCTCACCGCTGAAGATGTCCTGGCCGGGGGCTACCTTCAACATGTTGGTGCCCAACTTGTCGAGTTGCTGGAGCAGTTGGGCCTTGCTGGAGGCTGAGATGCCGACCACCGCGATCATCGTGGCAATGCCGATGGCGATGCCCAGAGCGGACAGCACGACCCGCATCGGCCGTGAACGCAGACCCGCCGAGCCGACGTGCACCACCTCACGGGGGCCGAGGCGGGCCGGGGTCAGTCGGTCGCGTGGCATTGTTCCCCGCCTCCCAACGGTTCCGGCGAGCTCGTG
>NZ_JAJPWK010000116.1:0-596 GCF_046549115.1 Streptomyces sp. x-19
GTTGAGGACGTGCTGATGCTCGTCTGCGACGGGCTGAAGGGACTCCCGGACGCGGTTGGTGAGGTCTGGCCCCGAACGGTCGTGCAGACGTGCGTCGTTCACCTCCTGCGCGCGTCGTTCCGTTACGCGGCCCGGCAGGACTGGGACAAGATCGCCAAGGCACTCAAGCCGGTCTATACCGCCCCGACCGAGGACGCAGCCACCAGCCGGTTCCTGGAGTTCACCGAGGTCTGGGGCGAGAAGTATCCAGCGATCGTGCGGCTCTGGGAGAACGCCTGGGCGGAGTTCGTGCCGTTCTTGCAGTTCGACGTCGAGATCCGCCGGATCGTCTGCACCACCAATGCGATCGAGTCCGTCAATGCCCGCATCCGCAGGGCCGTTCGGGCCCGTGGCCACTTCCCCTCCGAGGCCGCCGCGTTGAAGTGCGTCTACCTCGCGGTCATGTCCCTCGACCCGAGCGGGAAGGGCCGCAAGCGGTGGACGATGCGCTGGAAGCGGGCCCTCCAGGCGTTCGACATCGCCTTCGACGGCCGCCTCTCAGCAACCCGCATCTGACCCAACAACCACACCAGTTACACCGTTAAGTTGACAGACCC
>NZ_JAJPWK010000117.1:0-575 GCF_046549115.1 Streptomyces sp. x-19
GGATGGCCGAAGAACCAGAAGAGGTGTTGCCAGAGCAATGCGCCGCCATTGGCCGCGTCGAAGACATGGGCACCGAATTTACGGTCCGCCTCCAGGGCGAACAGCGCGGCGGCCAGCACCGGGAAGGCGAGCAGGACCAGCACACCGGTCAGCAGCACGTTCCAGGTGAAGATCGGCATCCGGAACATCGTCATGCCCGGGGCGCGCATGCAGATGATGGTGGTGATGAAGTTGACCGAACCGAGGATCGTGCCGAAGCCCGAGAAGGCCAGACCCATGATCCACATGTCGGCACCGACACCCGGCGAATGGACGGCGTCGGAGAGCGGCACGTACCCGAACCACCCGAAGTCCGCCGCCCCTTGCGGGGTGAGGAACCCGCCCACCGCGATCAGCGAGCCGAACAGGTAGAGCCAGTAGGCAAGCATGTTCAGCCGCGGGAACGCCACGTCCGGCGCACCGATCTGCAGCGGCATGATCCAGTTCGCGAACCCGGCGAACAACGGCGTCGCGAACATCAGCAGCATGATCGTGCCGTGCATCGTGAACGCCTGGTTGAACTGCTCGTTCGACAT
>NZ_JAJPWK010000118.1:0-567 GCF_046549115.1 Streptomyces sp. x-19
CCCGCATCGGCCGTGAACGCAGACCCGCCGAGCCGACGTGCACCACCTCACGGGGGCCGAGGCGGGCCGGGGTCAGTCGGTCGCGTGGCATTGTTCCCCGCCTCCCAACGGTTCCGGCGAGCTCGTGCGTATGTCCTCGACGACCTGGCCGTCGCGGATGCGTACCTGGCGCGGCAGGGCACCGGCGATCTCGCTGTCATGGGTGATCACCGCGATGGTGGCGCCGTCGTCGTTGAGATCGTGCAGCAACCGCAGGACGGCCTCACCGGAGGCGGAGTCCAGGGCGCCGGTGGGCTCGTCCGCCAGCAGCAGGTCCGGCTCGCCCACCACCGCCCGGGCGATGGCCACCCGCTGTCGCTGTCCGCCGGACAGTTCGTGCGGGCGGTGGTGCATCCGGTCCCCGAGCCCGACACGTTCCAGGGCGGTGGCGGCACGCTGGCGGCGCTCGGCCCGGGGCAGGCCGGAGTAGAGCAGGCCCTCGGCGACGTTGTCCTGTGCGCTGACCCCCGCCACGAGGTGGAAGGACTGGAAGACGAAGCCGATGTGCCGGGCGCGCAGCGCGGACAG
>NZ_JAJPWK010000119.1:0-560 GCF_046549115.1 Streptomyces sp. x-19
GTGGCGAGCGCGCTGGTGGGCGGGGCAGCGGTTGTCTCGGTCAGCGATGACGACGGCAAGGGCCAGGAGCGGCACACGGACGGGCTGCCGCAGAAGACCGACGCGATCAAGCGGCAGGACCTGAGCAGCCGCACGCAGGTCGACGGAACCCTCGGTTACGCCAAGGAGCGCAAGCTCAACGGCGGAGCGCAGGGGACGGTCACCTGGCTCCCGGACACCGGTGCGGTGATCAAGCAGAACGAGGCGCTCTTCGAGGCCGACGGCGGCAAGGTCTGGCTGCTGTACGGCGAGCGGCCCATGTATCGGAAGCTGAAGGCCGGGGACAAGGGGCCGGACGTCCGGCAGCTGAAGCAGAACCTCCGTGACCTCGGCTACGGAGCCGACCTGAGCGTGGACGACACCTTCACCTCCGGTACGGCAAGGGCCCTCAAGCGCTGGCAGAAGTCCCACGGCCTGAAGCAGACCGGCGAGACGGGCCCGGATCAGATCGCCTTCGCGCCGAGCTCGGTGCGGGTCAAGAAGAAGGAGGCTGCCATCGGCGACCAGACCGGTCCCGGCCG
>NZ_JAJPWK010000120.1:0-540 GCF_046549115.1 Streptomyces sp. x-19
GCCACGTGCGGCATCCCCACCGACGTCGGGCACGTCGAGAAGTGGCAGCTGGCCCTGGACATGATCGACGAGACCAGATCGTGGGGCGTCGAGGTCCCGCTCGTCGTCGCCGACGGCGGCTACGGCGATGCGGCAGCCTTCCGCCTCGGCCTGGAAGAACGCGGCCTCAGCTACGCGGTCGGCATCTCCACCACGACCACCGCCCAGCCGGAAACGGCACGGCCGCACACCCCGCCTTACGGCGGTCGCGGCCCACGGCCTCAGTCCGCCTACCCCGAGCCGGCCCATACGGTGAAGAAGCTGGTCATCGCGGCCGGCAAGCAGGCAGCCCGGCCAGCGCAGTGGCGGGAAGGCTCCCGCCCAGGCAGCGGCCGCAGCGGCGTCAAGCGCATGTACTCCCGCTTCGTGGCCCTGCGGATCCGGCCCGCCGGACGCGAGATCCGCAAAAACACCGCCGGACCGGAGCTGCCCGTGCACTGGCTGCTGGCCGAATGGCCCGCCACCGAACCCGAACCCGTCCAGTTCTGGCTGTCCAACCTG
>NZ_JAJPWK010000121.1:0-539 GCF_046549115.1 Streptomyces sp. x-19
CAAGACGGACCCGCAACAGCACGAAGTGGGAGCTCATCGCGGCTTTGGAGCCCTTGCGCCAAGTCAGGGTCCGTCCCTGGCCTCGCCCTGCGGCCAGCACGTGTTCACGCAAGGACACCGGCCGGGTACGGTAACGCGGAAGGGGCCTGGGGCCGAGTCCGCCGTAGGCGGGCTGGTGGGGTTCAACACCCTCACCATGGGCAGTCATCTCGGCCTTGGCCTGCAGGACGTAGGCCAGGCCGCGGTCTTCCAGGCCGCGGCGGAAGTCGGCATTGGCACCGTATCCGGTATCCGCGACCAGCACGGCGGGCCTGAGGCCGGAACCGGCGAGTTCATCGAGCATCCCCAGGGCGAGCTGCCACTTGGGACGGTGGTGCTCGTCGTCGGGGATGCGACAGCGCTTCCTGCGGCCGTCCGCCTCGGGCGTGTCCCAGCTTTCGGGCAGGAACAGCCGCCAGGACAGAGGGCATGAGGCGGTGTCGGAGGCGGCATGGACACTCACGCCGACCTGGCAGTTGCCGACCTTGCCCAGCGTGCCG
>NZ_JAJPWK010000122.1:0-537 GCF_046549115.1 Streptomyces sp. x-19
CCGGTCTCCGGTGGTGAGGCCGGGGCGATCGAGGCGGTTCTGTCGATCATGGTCGGTGGTCAGCAGGCCGACTTCGACGCGGCGAAGCCGCTGTTCGACGCGCTGGGCAAGACCATCGTGCTGTGTGGTCCGCACGGTTCGGGTCAGACGGTGAAGGCCGCCAACCAGCTGATCGTCGCGGTGAACATCCAGGCGTGCGCCGAGGCCGTGGTGTTCCTGGAGAAGTCCGGTGTCGACCTGCCGGCCGCGCTCGACGTGCTCGGTGGCGGTCTGGCCGGCTCCACGGTGCTGGCCCGCAAGACGGCCAACTTCGTCAACCGGGACTTCAAGCCCGGCTTCCGCATCGACCTGCACCACAAGGACATGGGCATCGTCACCGACGCCGCCCGCACCGTCGGCGCCGCCCTGCCCGTCGGCTCCGTCGTCGCCTCCCTCGTCGCCTCCCTGCGCGCCCAGGGCGACGGCGGCCTGGACCACTCCGCCCTCCTGCGCGGCGTGGAACGCCTCTCCGGTTACGACCTCAAGGGCTGAGACCCG
>NZ_JAJPWK010000123.1:0-532 GCF_046549115.1 Streptomyces sp. x-19
ACCCGGCCGGTGTCCTTGCGTGAACACGTGCTGGCCGCAGGGCGAGGCCAGGGACGGACCCTGACTTGGCGCAAGGGCTCCAAAGCCGCGATGAGCTCCCACTTCGTGCTGTTGCGGGTCCGTCTTGCAGGGCGGCGGCCTCAACCCGCCGCGGACGGCACGATCGGTCTGAGCTGGCTGATCGCCCAGTGGCCCGAAGGTGAGGACGAGCCGGTCAAGTACTGGATCTCGAACCTGCCCGCCAACATCCCCGCCCGCGACCTCGTCCGCATCGCGAAACTGCGGTGGCGCATCGAGCACGACTACCGGGAGTTGAAGACCGCACTGGGGCTGGACCACTTCGAAGGCCGCTCGTTCATCGGCTGGCACCGCCACGTCACCCTCGTCACCGCTGCCCACCTCTTCCTGACCGAACAACGGAGGAGCCCAAAAGCCCCTGCCAGGGCCTGACCCTCTACCAGGCCCTGGACCTCCTCCAACACCTCCTGGCCACCTGGACAGGCACCTGCCCCACCTGCCACCAACCCACCCC